>NZ_FNJI01000009.1 GCF_900104445.1 Desulforhopalus singaporensis
CAAATTTGGACAGCCCTTATCGCCTTGCTTTTACTGAAGTACCTCCATCATCTGTCGAAATTCGGGTGGTCAATGTCAAACCTGGCAACCATGTTGCGCCTGAATCTCTTCACTTATAGGGACCTGGTTTATTGGCTACATGATCCTTTCGGCCATCCACCAGATATTCCAGGGGTGCAACTTCGACTGCCAGGATTTGGACAGCCGACAAGGATAGCAAAATGAAAAAGAGCAACCTGGTTTTGAAAATGCGGGTTTTGCACTCTGTGATCCCCGTAAAATCAACGAACAGTTTTCAACTCTGTCCTGTTTTGGACAGCAATGGAACGAATTATTAAGAAGTACGTTGATTACCCGACAGATATTGAACGCTAATGAACCGAAATTCAACAGCTTGGTGATCAAGGTTCTTGGATCTATGTCTGGTAATCAAGTTTCGTCTTAATAACAAGATCAAAGACCTGCATTTATAAGATCTTGTCTCAATTGCTCACTTTCCGCTTTCGCAATGGTTAACCAATCTTTATCACCTTGCATTTGATCAGTAATTGTTTTTACAGCTTCTTGTATATCACCATTGAGATTTATTTTTGTTGTATCAACACCATACGGAGTTGGTCCCACTCCATCTTGCCAATCTGCAAGCGAAATGTATCCTAGCTTTAGGGCGTTTTTCATCTGCTCATCTTCTTCTAGTTTTAGTGCTACCAACAAAGCCGCCTTTATCGTCGCCTTGGGGTAGGGTAACTGACTAGAATCTGCTATACAACTTGGATTTGGTATTTCTTGTTCCATGCAATAACCGTATGCTTTGACAATCTCTTGAATTTCCCCTAGAGATGGAACTAAGGAGTCTGTATTTTCGCTCTCTTCTGCCTCTGCTTCACAATACTTTTCAGTAATCTCTATCTTTCCTATAGGCTTTTCGTTAACCACCCAACCGCAATCATTGCAATAGTATTCTTTATGGTACTCATCGTATGTAAAACTAAGCTCTCCACATTTAATACAGCCCTCTTCATACCGCTTCGAAGGAGGAGGCTTTCTACCAAACAATTTGTTTAGAATACCCATGGCTACCCTTCTTAAAAATAATTCGAACTCAATGGAAAGAGAAGAAAATCAACTGCTCTAACTGCCTTATATATTTAATAATACCATCAGTAAAGTGGTTATTCAAGTTTTCAGCCAGGTTATCCATGCTTGCCATGGTCTCCCTTGAACTCACCGAGCCTGTAAGCCCGTATTGATCCGAACGTTAATCAGTAGATACGTAAGCGTTTCTCCAAGCACACCAATAAAGACACACTTTCTAAGCCTGCTGCTGTAGCAATCAGACAGAACTTACGTTAGGGGCTCCCTCCAAGATCTCCGGAGTCAGATTACTGGGCATCAGTTTTCTGTAATCATCCACAGCTGCAGCAAATGGAAGTTGTTCAAAGAGGTAGCGGAGATACTTGTACGGTTCCAGCCTGTTGGCCTTGAGTTATAGTCGAGTCTGATGTTCGAAGAATCATTCTCAAGCACTGACTATAACTCCATTGAGGTAAGTTGAAAAAAGTGGAACCAAAGTAATGTGAACAGAATCATTTACGAATCATAGTCGTCTGCAAAAAAATCTTCCAGATGTCCTGATATTTTGTTGATGGTGTTCTTCCTTTTCTTTCGGGTCGGTAAGTAACTTTTTCTTGAGACGCCGGAGCGTATCCTGGTCGGTTTGTACCTTTTTTCAGGTTTATAGGTTCCACGCGAGAGCTCAAATTCCCCAAGCTTTTTTTTAAGCTGCGCGATCCGTAGGCCGGTGGTTGAGAAGGGGACTCTTACCTTACTGCCCAGGTCCTGAAGAACATAACCTGCACCTCTAGGCTTTATTTCCATTCCCAGAGCGGCGAGGTCACGGTGGAAGTCTTCCCAGGTGGTGGCAATAGCAGCAGCTTGCTTGACACTTTCCAGGTTTTGCCTGATATAGGACTCAAAGGATTTCATACCGCTCTTTGCCTGAAAATCTGAAGCTTTCGAATTTTTCGGTATCCTCCTGAAATATTCTATAATCGCATGGTCGCCGCTGGTTTTTACAAAGGTTCCCCGCCGGTTTTCCAGTTTTTTCCTGGAGAAGTCTTTTCCCAGGCTGCTCATCCTGACATGAAAACCGGCGCTTTGCTTGTGGCCGATAGCGCCGATCACAAGACCGTTGCCTCGCTTCTGAATGACAAGCCCATGTCCTGCCAGCTGCCTGTGGAGCTCATCCCATGAACTACCGGATTGCAGTGCTTCAGTTATATAGGACTTTTTCTGTTCCAGGTAATCGGTAAACTGTTGCTCTACACCTGGATCAGCAGTCAGCCCATATTTTTTTTCCAGCTCACGGCAGAGTTTGTCCCGTTTGTGGTAATCGTAGAAGGGATCGTGCCTGGTAAACTTCTCCTTATCGATCATGTTGTAGGCGACATGCATATGGGGATTATCAGTGTTTATATGCACCCCGCAAAGTCGCTGATGGTTCTCGAATCCCAAGGCGTTTGCGAACTCTTTCTCTATTTGGTGGAAATCGTCCCCGGAGAGCTTTTGCATATCCTCCGGATGAAAAGAAATGATCAGGTGATAGGTCTTTTCTTTTTGACTCCTGGTGTTGAGTTTCTGGGTGGTCTTGATTTCATCGATCGCTAGATGGTAATCCTGCCCGGCATAACATCCTGCGGTCCAGGTCTGAAGGCATTTTTCCCCTTTGTGGGAGGCATCGGCAATATAGAGAGCCAACCGCCTGTAGTTGTCATTTTTCGGTTTGCAGTGGATTCTTTTTGAGATCAAATGGTGAGCTCCCTGGCGTCTGCTCTATCCGTTACTCGCAGTTTATAGACTTTCATATCTACTCCCTTGATATTATTCCATGTCTGACCGAGATTTTATTCCACCATTTTCTTGGAATTTTTGGGATCTCCCCCTGTTCCTCGGCAAATTTCAGACATTCCAGTATGGTCCTCATTCCCAGGGAGAATTCATGGTGGTCATCCCGTAAAGAGAATATCAATCTTTCATCACAATTTTCACACCAGGCATCCTGCCCCGGCTCTTTTAGATTGTTTAGATTTGCCCTGTTTTTCAGTATACGTTCATGGCTCATGGTTGTTTTCCTCGCGGTTGTATTGAATTGATTTCAGATAGCTTCCCTGATCTTCTGTATGATCGGACGGAGCTCGTCCTGCCGGTCCTCGATTT
Source organism: Desulforhopalus singaporensis (assembly GCF_900104445.1). Lineage (GTDB taxonomy): Bacteria > Desulfobacterota > Desulfobulbia > Desulfobulbales > Desulfocapsaceae > Desulforhopalus_A > Desulforhopalus_A singaporensis. The sequence continues at coordinate 3,217 of NZ_FNJI01000009.1, forward strand.
CAAAAAGTACTTTTCGTATCTTTTCCGGATCGACAATTGTCCTGTCCTGGGAGAGATAGAGTTTAAAAAGTCCGCCAAGGCGGCCGAGATCCGCGTTGACTTTTAAAGCAGCCAGAAACGCGGTCTGGTCGATTCTTGAGTCTACGCGGCTGCCGGATAAAACCCTGCGCACGTATTCCGATATCGACAGACCCGTTTGTTCGGCAAGCTGTTTGATTCGGTCATGCTCATCCTGGGTGATGTATGCCTTCAGGCATATTTCTCTTTTCGGCTTGTTCATAGTCACCAGGTCCAAAGAGGTTTGATGGTCGTGATGACAAGACTTGTCGGTATCGGGCCGATATAACGGCTGTCCAGGCTGTGTATCGTTTTTCCCTCTACGATCAAGTGTTCTCGGGGCACAACTCCTCTTATTGGAGTGTAAGGAGGAATCAGCTGGCCCCTTGAGTCTTTTTCAGCAGCTGGAGGGAGATGGTACTTCTCACCACCAATGAAGGTTACTTTCTTGAGAAGCGGGGTACCCGGCTCTGTGTATCTCGATACAAATTCAGCCTTGGATGCTGGTGGATAAAATGCGACCAGGACGCCAGGTTCGATTGGCTGGTTGGTCCTTAAATAAAGTCCATAGGGCAAGCTGGCGGTGGTGTTTATATAGCAATACTGTGCCATGAAAGAGCATAGACCGAGTACCACAAAACTAAAGACGATGGATTTTACAAGTCTCATCTGTATTCTCCGCTAGATACCTGCTGAAATCCTTGACCGCTCCGACAGGACCGGATCGAGAAAATAGAGCATCTGCCGCCCGTAGATCGCCGGGAATCCGGCAACGAATATGAGCATATCGCCCGGTTCGAGTATCTTCTCCCCGGAAGAGTCCTTGACCGGCCCTTTAAGGCGCATGCATTCGTCAGGTGTGAGCAGGGGCCTTGCCACCTCGGAAATTGAGACGGAGGCGCTGCCCATATGGCCGAATCGCTTGCCGGAAATGGATGTTTTCTTATCTACAACGGTGGTCTTGCCGGTCATGTCGGAAAGCAGCTTTGCCGTTTCGATCTTGTTCGGGGCGTAGGCTATCCGCACATGACAGTTTGAGGTGATGGACTCATCCCTGGTATAGGCTTCCTGCAGCTGGGTGAGGTCCTGGACGATGATATACGCCTTGATCCCGTAGCCTGCCATAAAGGCGAGTGCCCGCTGCATAATCTCAAGCCTGCCAAGGCTTGTAAACTCATCGAGCATAAGAAGCAGGCGGTGTTTGTAGTTGGCAATGGAACTGCCGTCCTTAAACTCCATCGTCGCCGTGAGCTTACGCAGGGCCAGGTTGAAAAATATCCGGAGCAACGGGCGCAGCCGGTCGAGATCTGCGGGACTCACCACCAAGTACAGGTCGATTGGCTTTTCAGAGTTCATGATATCGTCAATCCTGAAATCAGACGTTTTGGTGTTCCTTGCAACGGTCGGGTCGCGGTAGAGTGAGAGGTTGGTTACAGCCGTTGAAATAACCCCTGACAGTTCGCGGTCGGCTTTAATCGCGCACTCTCCTGCGTAGCTGTGGATTGCCCGTTCTATGTTGGCCGCAAGATCCGTTTCCATTAAGGGATACCGGGCCTGCAGCAGCTCGGCGTGGGGCGTGTCCGTCATATGATAAAAGAGGCCCTTGATATCATCGGCGTACTCATCCCTGGTGATCTCATCCACCACGTCGGCAAGACTTGCGTCATCCTTTACCACAAGGACGTGGAGTATGAGACCCGTCAGAAAAGCATATCCTGCCTGGGAAAAATAGTCTTTCAACCCCTTGCCGTCCGGATCGCAGATCATTGAGGCGATATTCTGTACATCGGAGATGGCGTAACTGGTGCCAAGACGTACTTCTGCAAGAGGGTTGAACCTGGCCGATCCGTCAGGGCTTGCCGGATCGAACCTGAAGACGGTGTGATGTAATTTCTTCCTGCGGTACCCCGATGACAGGGCGTAGTTCTCTCCCTTGATATCGAGTACGATGGTGGAGCCCTCCCAGGCAAGCAGGGTAGGGATGACAAGGCCAACCCCCTTGCCTGACCTGGTGGGGGCAAATGCCAGGACGTGTTCCGGCCCGTTGTGCAGAAGATATTGAATCCTGTTTTTTTCGGCAAAACCTCCGACATATACGCCTGTGGTATTGGTAAGCCCCATTGGACCAAGATCTTTCTTTTTGGCCCATGTTGCTGTTCCGTGGAGGTTCCGGTTGCCCTTGGGGCGTCTTGTAAGGATCACCATAAAGATTATCGACAACGGCACCATGAATACGGCCATGCCAAGTTCCGTTGCCTCTGTAAGGCCTGGATGACTGGCTATGATGCTGTCAAGATTCCACAGGATGATACTCCAGGGGAAATAGCAGTGAGCGACAACAGGTGACCCTATTGCCGGATGAAAACCCACTTCCATTGCAAAGAACTGCGTCGCGAAGGTCATTGCCGCAACCGCCCAGAGCGCAATTGTTATCGGCAGCCACCATCGTATTTTTCTTTCCCGGTTCCCCGACCTGAGACCGTAGTTTTGTTTTTTCATCGTCCCATCTCCAGTCCCAGGCCGTGATCCTGTTCTTTTGCCTTTCCAAGAAACGGAATTTTCCTTTCGAGAGCCTTTTTTACCCGAGCCCTGCCATACCTTGAATTTGCCAGGTCGTTGAAGTCGGTCAATCCCTGCTTTTTCTGCTGTTCGCTGAACTCGGGCACGATGACTTCGCCGCCAATGGCCTTGGCTACTCTTCTTGCTTTTTCAAGCCCTACATTCTTCTTTTTGGAGTGATCGTTGTCTGCGCAGATAAATATTTCCGCATCCGGCATCAGCTCCTTGATCGAGTGTGCGACGTTTTCCATGTTGCCTGCGTCAAAACAGACCACCGCCGGAAGGTGGGCAATATCCTGGAGGGATTTCCCGGTGGCGTATCCTTCGGCCAGGAGTATGGGCTTGTTCGCGTCAAGTTTTCCAAGGACACAGCAGTTGCCCGATTTCCTGCCGTCTTTTAGGAGATACTTGTCGCCGTTTTCGGAGATAAACTGCAGACTCTCTATCCTGTCTGTTTTTGGATTTTTTAAGGGGATGATAAGACGGTTGCTGTTATCGACCCTGATTCCATCCTCGGGTTCTATTTTCTTTGCCAGCAGATACGGGTGATCCTTCGGGGCCGGGGCGGCGTTAACATAGATGCCAAAGGCGGTCTTTGCGGCTTTTTCGTATCTTGCCTGCAGCTCTTCCTCTCTTGAGATCTCACCTGTTTGCTTCACCGCGTCCCTGGGTAGCTCTCCCTCATACTTCACCTTTATTTTCTCTCCGGTCTTATGATTCTGCATAAAACCAGCTGGCCGACCGTCGGGGTAGATGACATAGGCTCCTGATTTTTTCCCGGCCTTATCGGTATCCACAGGGACCCGCTGCATCGTGCCGTCCATCACCAGGGTATCGACTTTAAGGCCCAGCCCGGCAGCATGGTCCCGAAACTGTTTTTCGATTTCCGCAAAATCGAGGACGGAAGAAGTTGTTTTCTCTGCCTGCAGCCATTTCTTAAAAGGCTCCGGGTCCTGATCCGGATCTATAAACCATGCTTTCTGATGGCGGTCCCACTTCGCGCCAAGTTCTTTGGCCTGGTCTTTTTCCTCAAAGGAAACATCAAGATAGGTTCTTTCAGGATCTGGAGATGGAGCTGCGAGTGTTGTGTCGTGGTTCCTCTTAACACTCAACTCCCTTGCCCCATCACCTTCGATCCAACCCGAGCTGTACGAAAGGTCGTCTATAACTTCACGCTCGTGCTCCCTGGTTCCGGTCAGGCCATCCTGATAGCCGATATTCCAGCTCGATTCATCCAGCTTCACTTTCTGGGCTGCAGGTTCCTCCTGAGTAGCTGTCTGCAGCCATTTTTTAAAGGGCTCCGGGTCCTGGTCCGGCTCTATAAACCATGCTTTCTGACGGCGGTCCCACCTGGCGCCAAGCTCTTTGGCCCGGTCTTTTTCCTCGAAAGGAACATTCAGGAGAATTTTTTCTGCTGATCCGGAATCTTTATCAGGGACAATATGGCCTGTGTCCTTTCCCTGAATTGGTGGTTGGGCAAGCTTTTCCTTCCATAGCATCACCTCCTTGTCCTGGCTGAGAACGAATTCGCTGATTTTCTCTCCGTCCCGGATCGCTGCCAGCAGCTCTTTCTGCCTCTGGTTTTTCGGGAGCTTTTTCAACCATCCGGCGACATAGGCTTCGTTGTTTTTTTCCGACTCAGGCGTATATCCCACGCCGATCTGGGTACAGATCAACCATGCCGCGATCTCGGCTCTGAGCTCTTCTTTCGCGTACTCCTTTTTATCGGAGGCGGGGCCTGTCTGCCGGTCGAGCAGGTCGGGGTGTTTGGTCGCGTGGGCCAGTTCATGGAAGATGGTGGAATAGTATTCCGATTGACTTTTAAAACTCGCTTTCGCGGGGATCTCGATTGCATGTTTTGCAGGTGAATAAAAAGCTCTTTCCCGCTGACTCTCGGTTATCGATATGTCTCTTTTGAAACTGTTGATAATATCGTCCGCTATCCAGTCGGGCTTCCATTCCGGAGTTTGCGTGAAATAGGGCCCCAGTCCTTCGATCTGGGTCCCGTTGAAAAGAGAAAATGTCTTGAAAACAGGAGCGCCAACCTCTTTCATCCGGGGCTTGCCGGTCGATTTGTCGACAAGGGTGTTGCCGTTTTCATCCTGTTCTTTTACAAGTCGTGTCGGGCTGTAGTAGAGCGCCGGAGTGGATTTTTCTCCCTTCCGGACATGGAGGCCGTGTTCTCTTGCCTGGTTATAGGTCATCCACCTGGGATCGTTGTATCCTTTTCTTGCCAATTCGACCAGGTTGACTCCCCGGTAATCGTTGCCTGTAACAAAACTTCTGGGAAGCTCGAACAGCTCTCCCTCTTTCCAGGGCACCTGCCAGGGTGCGGAAGAGCTTTCGATGGCCTGTATGGTATTATCAATAAAAGTCTGAATTTTATCCTGGTATGACATATCAACCTCCATGCTCTTCTTCGGGGTCCATTTCCTCGGCGGAGGAGATCATGGCTCCGCTCATATAGGCGAGATACTCTGCCTCGTCGGGTTCGAGCTGTCGGTCGGTTGTTGCACTTTCGCCGAAAAGCCTTTCGTCGAGCCATACCTGGTAGTCGTCAACTGTCATTGCTCTTTTGAACGCGTATTCTTGCATCTTTTCTTTCGTCCACATGGTGTTTCTCCTTTAAAGTTTGTTCTCGTACTGTTCGGTAAATTGCAGGTCCTTAACGACTACGACGTTGAGCTTGTAGCCGGGCCTCACGGTCAGGGTGGGGCTGATGTTTGCAAATTTCTGCAGCAGCGTAAGGCTGGCCTGGCTCATCTGGGTGGCAAGGGCCATTCCCATGCTCTGGCTGAAGCTTGGCACGTCACTGTCGTTATCCGACAGCGTATCGATGGAATATGCTGTTCCTCCGGTAATCAGGCTCATGAGCAGCGCATGGCCGTATATCCTGAAATAGTGGTTGTTGACCTTATCGGACAATCCGCTCTGGCCGAGCTGGTCCGCTCCTGGAAACTTGTTGAGCGTCATGGTCCTGCCGTCCGGGAAAACCAGACGTGTCCAGGCGACAAAAAGTCTTTTGGCACCGAGGGCAACCCCGTTTTTGTATTGGCCGACAAGACGGGTGCCCTGGGGAATGAGCATATTGTCACCGGTGGCGGTGTCGTAGACATCCTGGCTGACCTGACCGATAATCTGGCCGGAAAGATCTGAGTTTATCCCGGTGATAAGCACCGTAGGGATAACCGCGCCGGTACGGAGGGCAAGCGGGTTGGTACCCTGCATACTGAATCCGTTGTCCCAGTCATCTGTTACGGCACCTATTGTCTGCTCCCCTTGAGCAGCTGGGTAAGGTACGGTGGATGGATCTTCACCCCTGGCTGCAGCAGCAGCCATTGCTTTTGCGTATTCCAGGTCACGCTCCTTGGAGGAAATTGGTGATGGCAGAGAATCTGCAGCTGCTGTACCGGTAGAAGCAAGGCTTGAATCCGGAGGCGTGCTCTCACCGTTGTCCCGGTTAACGCTCGGTCGCGTGTAGGCAAGAGGTTTTGAGTGAAGTGCCGACCTCTGCAGGTCACGTTTATAGCGCCTGAGTTCCAGCAGCTCCTGCTGCCGCATCTGCAATATCGGGTCGACCTGGGGACGTGTTACGGTTATTGGCCGTGGCAGGAGTTGTCTTGGATCTTTTTCCACCTCCTTGTTTTCGGTGACGCCTTTGACATCGGGTGCCTTGGGCAGGTTAAGTCCGGCCCCGACGGAAGTATTGAAATCTTCCGAGGGTCTTACAACCAGGTCCTCCTGCTGTTCCTCTTGTGTGAAATCCGGTTTGGTGAAGATGGCGGAGACGACCAGGCCGATGATGATAAGTACAAGCAGTCCGATGATAACTACCGGTTTTCTGCTCAAGGTCGTTACCACGACTGAAGGTCGGGAGAGTCCTTGCGGTGCCTTGTCACTCATTTTGTGTATCCTGTCGTAAAAATGTAGTATTGAGGGCGTATGTATTGGAATCAAACGTCCTTGAAATGATGAGTCCTTTGTCTGTCTTCAGGGAGATATAGCTGGCGTTTGTCCCTTGGACGGAATCGATAACGTACCGCACCGTAACCGCTTCGGGGGATGGGGTGGCGGCGACCTGAAATCCGGCCTCGCGGGCTGCGCTTTCAAGAGCTTCATTAAAATTTCTGTTAGCTGACGGTTTAAAATAAATGCTCTGCTCACTGGAGCTTGGATACTCTGCTACCAGCCGATCCAGGATAAACTCTGTTATCGTTTTGGGATCTGCCGCAGGAGTAAGTGCCACATAAGATCTGTCAGGCACGGATGCAGCGCAGGAAGTAAGAAACGCCAGGAAAAGTAAGGGAAGATATCTCATGCTATGCCTCCTTATGTCTGATGGTTATTTTCTCTTGGGTTTTGCCTAATCCGACGATCAGATAGCCTTCCTCAAAGACCTGGTCGACCACAAAGGTGCTGTCTTTCACCCGGTAATTGACAAGACCCTGGCCCGCTGCAGTTTTAACGAGCAGTACCGGCATCTCCTGAATTTCCGGCATGCGGATATAGGTCTTTTTCCCATCGTTATAGACCTGTACAGGTCGCCACAGTGCCTTGCCCTTAATGGTGTACTGAAAGTCAAGGTCGACGGGATCAAACCCACGTTTTTTGGTGTCCTTGTCCTTTGGTTCCTCCTGGTTAACGGCTGACGAAAAAACTGTCTGTGTATCGTGTGGATATAAGAATCCCGTATACGCCATATGCTCCTTTCGGTCGGATTTGAGCTTGATGTGGTAGGCTCTTCTGTCGGTTGTGATCAGCGCAGTTGTTGAAATGCCGGAATCAATAGTCTTGAACGCTATATGGCTTGTGCTGTAGCTGCCGGTGCCTGAGTTGACCACCTCAACATGCCACCTGGCGGTATCGCCAAGGACGATTGAGCTGATCTTCTCGCCAGGCTGCATTTCAAGGTCTGCGACCTGATACGGTGCGACAATAATGGTCGGGATGGTGTGGCCATAGACAAAGCTGACTTTGCCTTTTCCTCCAAGTGCAGGTTTAAGAGCGTTTTCTTTCCATTCCTGTGCCAGCTCAAGCGGCATTTTCTCCCGGTCGCTCAGGATCGCAGGGGCGGGCGATACGTAGGATGCATCCATAAATGATAAATCGAGCGGGTCTCCGCCGAGGTTGCCGACTTCAAGTGTCGTGACCTGGCCGGGTTCGTCGATGGTGACGGTCAGCGGTGCGTTTTCTGCGGCTGCAGCCGGGTTTGCAAACAGCACAAGCGTGATAAGTACAAATGTTTTTTTCATTTTCATAATCCTCCTGTTTTTTCCGAGACGGAAACCTCCGAGACATAGATCCCTGCCGCATTGCGGAGGATCTCCGTTTGTGTCTCCGGTGTTTTCCTCTTGATTACGAGATTTGCGGTATAGGTTTTTCTGACCTGGATCTCACCCTGATGATTTCGGGTGATCTCTTCCCACTCTGCCGACCAGGTGTCACCTGAGACATAGAGTGGAAGCCTGGTGATCCGCACCTCTACCAGCTTTTTTTGTGAACTGTTGTACGGGTTGTTTTGGGTGTACCATTGGCCGAGCGTTCCCTTGGCAGCCCCGACGGAGACAAAACTTGCCTGTTTGACGTATTTTTCCTGGAGTGATATGTCGGCGGTAACTGTTCTCCAGGCGTTGATGAAACTTGCGAGGCTGTACTGGATTACCTCTTCCCGGCTGTCGATCGCTGTAGCTGCGGAAGCCCCCGAGACCCGTCCGGCTCGGTCCACCTCGACGACATAGGGAATTATCTTTGCCTGGGTGAGCTGCCAGATATTGGCAACTCCCAGCAGCAAGGTAACGGTCACAGCAACCAGGGCGATCATACGCCACCTGTTACGTTCTTCGATAAAAGAGCCGTATACTTCCGCCCAGGCTCTTTTCCCGGCGAGATAGTGATTGTTTTTTTCTTCTTTTGTCATTGTTCTTCCTCTTTCTTCAAATGAGCCTGTGCCGCTTCGGAAAGGCTCATAAGCGCTCCTTTCTGGGCACCACTGATACCACCGGCAAGTCCACCGCCTCCGGAAGCGCCGATGGCAGCGCCGGTACCCATGGAGGCAGCTCCGACAGCTGTTCCAACGCCTGCGGCCATGGCACCTGCCATCATCCCTCCGGAAGATCCGGAATAGTTTGAAACAAAACTTGCTAAAGAGTCGGGCAGGGCTTTGACAAGAAATGCGCAAATTACAAAATTGGCGGTGACGACAAAGACATCCGTAGGGGTTCTGAACTCCCATGCAACTATTGTGTGAACGAGGGTATAGATAACATTTATGAGGAGTTGGATTATAAAGAGCTTCAAACCTACTGCGAGCGAATAACGCATAAAGTTGGTGGCCCATCCTCTGGTATGTCGATTGCCGCCAAAACCAAGTATCAGAATGCCGACGTTCATCACGATCCAAGCTTCACAAAGGATAATGAGGTACATCCCATAGGTAAGAGCAGCACAGACTAAGCTTACTACGGCACAGAGGGCGATCATAACGGCAACGCCAGGTTGAAAGATCGTGGCGATCTTCTCCATAGCTTTGACAGTGGTAATGCTGTCTCTGAAAAACAGTGATACCCTTTCTGAAGGCTTATGAATGTCTTCGGCTAAACCAATAAAGCCGTCAACGATCTTTGCTGTGAGATCCTGGCCATAGATTATGAGGCAGTAGAAAGTGGCTCCAAAGATCGCGACCCTGACAAGCTCGGCGATCACATCCGTGATATCAGCTTTCTGAAGACCTAGCCTGATTGCAAGAAAAACGACCTCGATTACGAGCAGGCAGTTAAGCAGCCAGATGGCATGGGGTTTGACGTTACTACCCCACTTTGTACCCAAGGTTTTATATAAATTAACCAGATTTTGTGTAATGTTGAGGTCTGGTGTTGCCGCAAAAGTTTCATTGCAAAAAATCATTGATGTTGTTAGGGTGAGTAGGGTGGTTATGACTGTAACTATTTGTCTTGTAATAATATTTTTTTCAGGAGTGTTTGTTGTGTCTGCGAAAATGATCATCTTGGTTATCCTTAGTTTTTGCCTTGCCGGTGGAATGGTCGGAGGCACTTATTTTTTATTTGAGTCAAAACATAAATATGACGAATCTTGGATGGATGAACCTGTTGATATCCAAGACATATTGATACAACCTGGTGATAAGACACCGACTAATGACAACAAGTGATCATGAGCCCGGCTGCATAAGAATGTCTGATATTTCCACTTCTTCAATGAACCAATTCTCCAGTTCTTTCTGCTGGTTCTTTTTTCCCTGGCGTTCCTGGGCGTTCCAAGCGCTTTGGGCCTGGTAATAGGTGGCTGTGAGAGCTCGCTGGTCGCGCAGCTCTTGCGCTATCAATCCCATCACCTGGTTACCCGCTTCAATAGCATCCAGGTTGCCTTCTTTTTCAGAAAGCAGATCCCGGAGATAGGCGTCAAATTCGCCTGTTTGCTCAAGCTGCTCCAACTGCTCGCCGGAGAGTCCGAATGAGGATTTCAGTACGTCGTCAATTTTTAGAGTCGCGTTCTTGTACTGCTCATCGTAAATAGCTATCCTCTCTTCAACCGGAAGGCCTTCAATTTTAATTTCTTCAAGTCCCGGAAACGTTTCCGTATAGATTTCCTGCAAGACTTCCTGGTCCGCTTTAAAGCTCTTGAGTTTTCCGAGAGCCTTAAGCAGATATTTGGATTCAATGATCACCCTGTCCTTGAGATGTCCTGGCAGGTTGATTGTGTTCTGGATCATGTTGTCGGTCTGGTTGGTCAGTTGTTTGGTCTGCTCAATCATCTCCGTAGTCTGTTTGATAAACTCGATATAGTCGTTGAGGGATTGTTCATATTGCTGTTGCTGTAAATAGTATTGCTTGGTGAGCTGGACCACGGATTCAATGTCTTCGACATATTGGAACAACTGAGTAAAAACTGTCGAGCAGTTTGAGCAGAATAACGCCGAGGAGTTTTGGGGACCGAACATAATTGAGACTGCAAGGGTTGTGGTGATAATGATCTTTTTCATTTTTCATTCCTCTTTGCTTATTGTTTCGAGTCGATTGTTGTTAACCATTGCCAGTTCCTTTACTTGCCTTCCGTCCGGAGTCTTTGCGATAAAGATCACCAGGTCGACCGCCTCCCGGATCAGCTCTTCCATCGGTGAGCTTGAGACTTCTGAAATCAACTGGGCAAGCCGCAGGAGTCCGCCTGCGCAACTGTTTGCGTGTACCGTGCAGATCCCGCCGGGGTGACCGGTGTTCCATGCCTTTAAAAGATCGAGCGCCGCGCCGTCGCGTACCTCGCCGACTATGATCCGGTCCGGTCGCAACCTCATGGTTGCCTTTAAGAGTTGGCGCATGGTTGTGGTGCGGTTGGTCCTGAGCAGCAGCTTGTTTTCACTTGTGCACTGCAGCTCACAGGTATCCTCGATAATGACCAGCCGATCCCCTGGGCAGCTCGCGGAGAGCTCGGCCAGGATCGCGTTGGCAAGGGTGGTCTTGCCGGACCCGGTGCCGCCGACTACAAGCAGGTTTTTCTTGTTTTTGACAGCCTCACGGATCACTTCCTTGTGGACGGGTTCCATGATCCCGGACTCCACATAGTCGGCAAGGCTGAAGATCCGCAGCGCTTTTTTCCTTATCGTAAAACTGGGACTTGCGGCAACCGGAGGGAAAATGCCTTCAAAACGGGAACCGTCAAGCGGCAGCTCACCCTCCACGATAGGGTTTTCCTGGGTAACTACATTTCCGAGCATCGAGGCGATCACTCTGAGGATCGAGGAGGCCTGGTTGTGATCGATTCGACCGGCTTCCACCAGTCCTCTTGAAAAAGAATCGAGCCACAAGCGACCGTCATCGTTGAGCATCACCTCAATGATATCGGGATTGCCAAGCGCTTCGGTGACAACCGGTCCAAGGTTATGTCTGAGGCTGTCGAGGACGACATGGCTTTGTTTTTTCATGAGAGCCTCCTTGCAACGTTTCGTTTTTGAAGCCAGATCTCAGGCCATGACGAACCATGTTCCCGCTGCAGATCCTTGATTGCCCCAATATCGTCTTTGCCCGAGGCCCCGACAAAGGAGAGCGCCAAGGGAGAAAGAGAGAGATTTATCATCCGGCACCCTTCAGGGTTGGTGACGTAATATTCCCTTTTGGCTACCCCTTTGGAGACAAGACCAATTTGAGTTGAGTTAAGACCAAGCGCCCTGTAAAGATCTCTTTGTGTGTCTTTGTCGGCTGCCATATTGGGAAGAAAGATTTTTGTAGGACATGATTCGTAGAGTACGTCGAGTATGCCTGAATCCTTTGCGTCGGAAAGACTCTGGGTAGCCAGGACTACCGCGCAGTTTGCTTTTCTCAGCACCTTGAGCCATTCCCGGATCTTGGCCCTGAATACAGGATGGCCGAGCATGATCCACGCCTCGTCAAGGATGAGCAGGGAAGGCTGGCCGGTAAAACTTTTCTCTATCCGGTGAAAAAGATAGAGCAGCACCGGGATAAGATTTTCTTCACCAAGGTTCATCAGCTCCTCAATCTCAAAGACGGAAAAGTTATTTCCGGATATATCGAGGTTGTCTTTTTCCGCATCGAGCAGCCGCCCCATTGCTCCCTCTACCGTATAGTGTTTGATCGCTTCCTTGAGCTCCTGGTTCTGCAGGAAGTGGTACAGGTTGCTCATGGTGCGGTGGCTGGGCAGGTTATGCCTGATCTGTGTCATGGCGTCGTGGATCGCTGCCCGATGGTGCGGTTTGATGTCGACTTTCTGGATGGCACAGAGGGTGGTGATCCAGTCTTCGGCCCAGGCTTGTTCACTGTCGGTGTCAACTTGCTGCAGGGGGCAGAACGCCAGTTTACTGTCGTCACCCGCGATCTCGTAATGGGTGCCTCCTGCAGCCGCTGCCAGCGGATACATCGATCCGCCTTTGTCAAAGCAATAGATTGACGCGTCCCGATACCGTCTGAACTGTGCGGCGATCGTGGCAAGCAGGACCGACTTGCCTGAGCCGGTCGGACCGAAGATCAGGGTATGGCCCAGATCACCGAAATGAAGGTTGAGACGGAAGGGCGTAGACCCTTGAGTTGCCGCATATAATAGGGGAGGGCTGTTTTCCGGGTAGAAGGGACATGGACAATGTTTGTGTCCGGCGTAGACCGTTGATAAGGGCAGGATGTCCGCAAGGTTAAGCGTATGCAGGATTACCCGCCTCATATTGGCGTAGTTGTTGCCGGGATGTGTCCCAAGCCAGGCTTCCAGGCTGTTGATAGTCTCCAGTCTGCAGCCGAACCCCTGGGTGAGAAGGGTCTTGCGTATATCCCTGATATTTCCGGCAAGCGTATCCCTGTCTTCGTTTAAAAGAATCACGTTGCCGGAATAGTAGCCAAAACCGACATCGCCCAGCTGGTTGGCGAACCTGGCTTCTTCCGCGTCTTCATGCATCATCGCCGCATCCCGGTTGACACGCGGATCGCGTTTGTTGAACAGCTTGTCAATCAACCCCACCATTTTCTGTGACCAGGCTTTTGAATAATCCTCGATCTGCCGGGAAGCCGTATACGGGTCCATGCAGATAAAGCGGCTGGAAAAACGGTAGGGGATACTGAGCGAGTCAAGGGTGTCCAGCATCATGGGAAAGGATTCGTGGGGAAAACCGTCGATCGCAAGTGCGGCGATATGCTTCTCGCCGACTCTTGGAACCACGCCGCCCGTTATGTCCGCTCGGCTGAGAAGTACGTCAAGATACATCGGTACTTGCGGCAGCAAGACCGGGTGGCGCTCTCCTGTGATGCAGTAGCTTATTATCTCAAGCAGTTCCGAGCAGGTTGCGCTCTGGGTTTGTATGTCTTTTAAACGATGCAGGGTAAAAGAGATCTTTAGCCGGTCCTCGATCTCGATCAGTTCCTCCTTAAAGCGGGCCAGGGCTTTTTCACCTTCATCTGCCCTGATTTTGCGATTCCGCGTCTCACCTCCTGTCTCGGTATAGAAGAAGCTGTTTATCTTTTCGCTTGCAAGGTTGGGACGCCAGGAAAGAAAAAGATAGTGGCTGGTCCTGAAATGTTTTCCCTCTTTGCGAAAAAGCTCTCTTCGCTCGTCATCTATCGCCCTGGTCACCGGATCTGGGAAAAAGCTTTCACTTGAACCCGGGTAATACTCTTCGGGGCTGCGGATGCAGTTAAAATGCAGTGACCAGCCGTCGCCAAGCTCTTTTGTCGAGGTGGAAATGGATGAGGAAAAAGAAGCAAGCTCCGATTCCGTGGAACTTGCCGTATCCCTTGTTGTAAGCTGGTAACCGACAAAAAACGAGCCGTCCTTGCAGAGTATCAGGCCGTTATCGATCATCACCGCATACTGCAGCAGCGATTGCAGACCGGGCTCTTTTGTCCGGTGACTTCTATATGCGGCACCTGACGGAGCGCTAAACGGACTGTCCTTGGCCGGATAGAACTCTTTATGTTTCATATGAAATTTCCAGACCTTTGTCATAATCGGGTCCGCCTTGCCTGACATACGGGCCAGGGTGAGTGCCCCGATGATCGCCACGGTGGCAAACAGCAGTTTGAGCCAGTTGCCATTTGACGTGATGATCACCAGTCCTCCACCAATAGCTATGGGAAAAAGCAGGTCGCGTTCAACCCCAACGATAAGGTTGGCCCGGTGCAGGCTCCTGAAGATTGATATTCGTCTGCGGGCCATCTCAGATCAGGGCTCCGCTGCCAAAAGAGAACATGGCGCCAATTATGCTTTGCGCAAAAGCAAGGGTAGAAATGATCATCACGATCACGCAGAGTCCCTTGGCAAAGCCGTCAAGCTCTTCCTTGCGAAACCACAGAATGAAAGCAGCCGTGACAAACATGATGATGGCTACTGCCTTGGCCCAGGGACCGGTGAGTGTGTTCATCACTTTTTCCATGGGACCCTCAAACTCGGTTATTGTGTCGGCAAGAGCCAGGTCCGGACCGCAGAGGGCTAGGGTGAGAGCTGCAATTGCCATTGATAAAGATATGATGCTTCTGAATTTCATATGCGTTACCTCGATATGATCAGGGTTAAAAATATGCCCGCCGCAATACCTGCGAGGGCGGCTATTGTTGCCAGATACCGGGAATTTTTTATTTCCCGTTTCCGGAGTTCTTGTTCAAATCGTTCGCGTTGTTCTTCTTCCATCCGCTCAAGGAGCCTTTTGCTTTCATCAAGAAAGAGCTGGCAGATCGTCGCCACAAGCATCACCGGATCGTCGTCGGTAATCGCGACCTGGTGCTTTTTAGCTATCTCTTCTTTCAGTTTGTTAAAGCGCATAGTTCGGCCAGTAGATAAACCTGAGCCATAAATCAAACGACATCAGTTTCCAGGCTGTATCGCCTGATTTTTTGATCGGTTTTAAAGACTCCAGAAAAAAAGAAGATTGGGATTCAAGCCAGTTGGCAAATGATCGGTCTTTCATTTCCTCTTCCTGCTGCAGCCTGGCCTCTTTCTCTTTTTCTTTCTGGAGCCGGACTTTTGCTTCACGTTTTGCAGCTTCTGCTGTTTGCACAGCCTCAAGGGCTTCGCTGTATCGCTCGTACCGCAGAAATCGCCACAATTGCGGGATGTATCCCCGCTGCCAGCTGTCGGTTCTTCTGAATACGCCAATGGTTTTGATAAGACTTTCCAGATCCGGGAGGCGGCCTTTGCGCAATAGCCTGAAAAAAGTCCTCCTGGCTTTGTGGAGGTTTTCACGGTTGGGGTAGTGTTCACACAAAAGTGCAAACTGGTCTTGCCCCCCGGAGGGGGGGAGGGGGGGAGTAACCTTGTTCTTTCCTTTATAGTTAGTGAACGTTTTTTGATACGCAGTTTCTGCGGATTTTATAGGTAAGGCAGTTCTTCGTTTTTTGGATAGCGCCAAAGAAAAAATAAGTTGTTTCAGTTTCTTAATGCTCTTCACAAAATACTTTGCGGTTTGTCCGGCTCCACGCCTTACAACGCTGATAAGCCCCAGTTTCTTCAACTTTGAAATATGGCTGCTCACCGTTCGGTTGCTGATCCCGAGCATAGATGCAAGAGTTGTCTGGCGCGCGAACGCGTATCCCTCTTTTTTGCTCAGCCAGTAAAGCAGCGAAAAAGTATGCTGGACGGATGATTTGAGTCCTGACGCTTTAACGTGTTGTCGGAATTTAGGGTCGTCGATGCTCAGAAATACATTGCTGTATCCAAAAGTTCCCATAAAAACAGTCTCCTAGGAAAACTCGTCTAATGGGCACAAAACACCTGTTAGCACTTGACTCTATTTTTAAAATCAAGTACTTTGATACTACTAACTCTTGTAGTATCCGGCGCTTAGCGCCCTATGATTACGGGCTTTTTTCAGCTGCAACTGAAAAAAGCCCTTTTCATTTACACTGTCTTATAAATTGCGGTCTTCCCCCTCCCTCGTCGTATGACTTTTAAAAGCCCAAGCTTTTTTAACTTGGTTATATGGTTGGCCACAGTCCTGCTGCTTACTCCCAATTCCTTGGCAAGTTGTGCCTGGGTCTGGGAATTGCTCGTGACCAGATGATCTAGGATTACCTGGCTTACTATTCCTATGTTCTTATCAAGGGAATTTTTATTCAGTAGCATCGTCTTTCTCCTTCACTATCTGCGCTTCATCGAGAAGCTGATATATCTTTTGCTGAACGATCTTGAGACGCTGGCGTGCCATAAGGTTAATTTCCGGTGTCTGGATCGCCTCGTCAAACGTCAGCTTGCGGCTCAGCATCGTTTCGATGTCGAAGCCGAAGGTGTCTTTCTTGTAGGTGGGCAGAGCGATACATTTACCGCCGCCTTGGACAACCTCTTGTCGTAGATTGTGATCGGTGAAGTAATCGCTGGAGCCGAAAAATGGATTTACCCAAACAACTAGTGGAGTGTTAAAACCACCCAGCAGTGATTGGAGACCTTTAAGGGTATCGCCCGCAGACTGGCCGCCGGTGATCACGGTATGGATAATAAGATCATGGCCGGATTCCTTGAGAAGGTCCGGGACCATGTTTTCGCTGATGTATGACGCCAGAGGAATAAAAGATGCTGCACCGTTATCGATCACTGCGCTGCTGTCTTCGGGTAACTGCAAAAGCTGTTCTATGAGGCTGTCAAAAAGCCTGCTGTTAATATTATCGTCTTCGAGAATATCCAGTTTATGGACTTGCAGTGATTTATAGGCGCTGAAGGTAGCGTTTACGGGATCGGTGTCAAAGCAGGCAACTTTCTCTTCCCGGTCTATCAGATATTGCGCCAGCAGCGAACTGACAAAGCTTTTGCCGACACCGCCCTTGCCCTGCAGGATCAGATGTATAGTCGCCATCACTTACCCTCCTTCTTCTTTTGGTTGAAATTGAAATCAACCGGTAGGGGGGTTGGGTCATGCTTAAAACTTCGAGAAGCAGTTGAAGTTTTTGTTGGTGTTTGAGCAGTTGTGGAGTTTTGTTTTTGTCTGTTGGCTTTGTGGAACGCAGCAAACGGAGAACTTTTTTTGTGGGTGTCGACAATGATTCGCCACGAGGTGTAGCTCATTGCGATCTTCTTTTTATCACGAAAATACCGGTAGACGGCTTTTTTGCTGTAGCCTTTTTCAAGAAGCTCTATAGCTTCTTCTTTGATGGCGAGGAACTGGCTCTTGCAGGATGGTTTGATTTCCATAATGTTTTCCTTCAGGTTTGTCCTACAGGAAAACATCACAAAAAAAGGGTGTTATTTTCCTGGATACAAAGAAAAATAACACCCTTAAATCAGCACCTTATGGTGACCCCAAGGGGAATCGAACCCCTGTTTTCGGCGTGAGAGGCCGACGTCCTGACCGCTAGACGATGGGGCCAGTGGGCACGTTTATACTTGACCTCCGGTGCCTTGTCAACAGAAAATAAAAGCCGGATCGGGATTTGCTGAAAAATGTGCGGCAGCAACGAGTCATAGTCTGTTCCTGGAGCGGTTGAAAAGGGTGGTGCCCCGTTTGAGATAGTTTTTTACCTCTTCGGTAAGAAATTGCGGTGCGCAGCGCCAGCGCCAGTTTCCTTCGGCTATTCCCGGCCTGTTCATCCTGCAGTCGTTGCCAAATCCCAGAATATCCTGGAGCGGAAGGATGCAAAGTCCGGCAATAGATGATTGCGCAAGGTAGATCATGTCGTGGTGGATCGGTTTCTGGTCGTTGAGACCGCTGTTGACGAGATTTTTAATGAGGGTTCTCTGTTCATCGTTTACAGCGTCGCTTAAAAACCACCCCAGGGTGGTATCGTTGTCATGGGTTCCTGTATATACCACACAATTATCGGAGGTGAAGTTGTGCGGCAGAAAAGGGTTGTCCCGGTTGCCGTCAAAAGCAAACTGGAGAACTTTCATGCCGGGAAATTGCAGATCATCCCTGAGCCTGGTGACTTCCTCGGTGACTATTCCCAGGTCTTCGGCGACTATATTGAGCTTGCCGGCGCGTTTTTCCATTTCTTTGAAAAAAAATGCACCCGGTCCCTTGACCCATTTGCCGTTGATCGCGGTTTTTTCGTACTCCGGGATGGACCAGTAAGATTCAAACGCCCTGAAATGGTCTATGCGAACGAGGTCCATCTGCGAGAACGTGTGGCGCAGCCTTTTGCTCCACCATTCAAGGAGGCTTTCACGAATGTTTTTTTTCTTTGATGTCCAGTTGTAAAGAGGATTGCCCCACCGCTGGCCGGTTTTTGAAAAATAGTCGGGCGGGACCCCGGCAACTTCGGTTGGGATCTTCGAAGTTGCGTTTAACAGAAAAAGCACCTGGTTGGCCCAGACATCGGCGCTGTCGTAGCTGACATAAAAAGGGAGATCGCCGAAGAGGTGGATAGACAGGTCGGCGGCACGCTTCTTCAGGGCCTGCCACTGTTTGGCAAACAGATATTGCTCAAAAAGATAGTGATTGAACCGTATTCTGTTACGATCGCGCAGGTTGTCAAGGGCGGTTCGGTCGCGGTTTCTTATCTCACCGGGCCACTGGCTCCAGCTGCTGCCGGCAAACTGCTCCTTGGCTACCATGTAGAGGGCGTAATCATCCAGCCACGGATTACTTTCGCGAAACGGTTGAAAATCGTCGGGTTCTGCGAGAGCAAGCCTTGTCGTCGCTTCTTCAAGCAGTTTGTCTTTGAAGGCTTTAACCGCCTGGAAATCCACGAGGTACGGAGAAAAAGAAGAGGGTGGTTGCAGACTGTCCCTGTCTATCAGCCCGCTTTCAAAAAGTAATTCCAATGAGATGAAAAGCGGATTTCCGGCGAAGGCGGAACAGCTCATGTAAGGGGAATGGTCAAAGACCGCATCAGTGGCCACGATTGGTAGAAATTGCCAGAAGGATTGTTCCGATTCCTTCAAAAAAGAGAGAAAATCGTAGCTGGAGTATCCGATATCGCCGATCCCATACGGTGAGGGGAGGCTTGATATATGGGCAAGAATACCGCTTGAACGTTTTGAAATCATAGAATATTTAAATGGTCCTGGGGAAATGGCAAACAAATTGTTATGGTCGCCTTGAAAGTCAGCTTATTGTTGCTATATTATAGTGGTTACAGTGCAGAGGACAAGGAAAAGGCCGAGAATGGTTGAACGAATCGATAAAAATTTGCAATTTTGTTCGAAATGTTTTAATAGTACGAGCTTCTGCAATTACTACGTGCTTACGAGAACTTTCTCGTCAGCTTTTTTTTTGTCAAAAATTTAATTTTATCCCTGTGTTTCTTCAAGCTATCTGTGGTGAGCAGGCCTGATGGGCTATTGCACAGCAGAGAGTCCGTAAAATTCAATATGGAGTAGGTGTCTGGTGCTGCCTGAACTGAAAGAAAATCTGTTAAAAGCTGGAAAGGAAGAAGGCTGTATTAGCTTTGACGATCTCAATGAACTGTTACCTGAAGAGATTAAGGACCCTAACGAGATTGAATCGATCTTTAATTTTTTGGGCGCCCACTCTATCGAGATCGTTACTGTTGAAAAAGACGGCGAAAAAAGAACGCTCTCTGGGGAGGTTTGGGAAAAAAACGATTCTTCGCAAGATGATATTTCTTCTGCAAAGGAATCCGCAGTGGGGGAAGACGAGACCCATGAAGCGGAAGAAACCACCACCACCTACCTCAGGGAAATGGGAAGGTTTGATCTGCTGACTCCGGAAGAGGAGGCAAAATACAGCAAGACCATCCGCCAGGGGTTTGAAGCTATAATCAGCGCGATTCGTGAAGACACTTCCGGCGTCAGGGAGATTGTACTGCTCAGGGAGCGGATAGATCTCTGGGAAAAAAGAGACCCGACCCTGAAGCCAAAGAAGCAGCAGCTCAACTTCATGCGATACAATGTAATCAGCACCGCCAAGAAGTATCCTGACGTTCGTGAGCTTTTTGAGCTTCAGGCAAAACTTGAAGCGTACAGCCGCTCGATCGAAGTTGCCAAGGATACGATGATCAGGGCCAACCTCAGGCTGGTGGTGTCGATAGCCAAAAGATATATGCATCAGGGGTTGACCCTGGCTGATCTTATCCAGGAAGGCAACCTCGGGTTGATGCGGGCGGTTTTTCGTTTCGATTACACCAAGGGCAATAAATTCTCCACTTACGCGTCCTGGTGGATAAGACAGGCAATTACCAGGGCTATACTCGACAAGACCAGGACAATCAGGCTCCCGGTACATTTCCTTGAGCTCAGGAGTCAGTTTTTTAAAGCTTTTTATGCTCTTTTTAAAGAGTTGGGAAGAGAGCCGACCCCGCTGGAAATTTCCAAGGCCACGGCTCTTCCGATGGATAAAATTCTCTCTATCCTGGAGGCATCCAGGGAACCCATATCACTTGAGACTCCAGTCGGTGACGACGATTCCACCCTGGGGGATTTCCTTGAGAACCAGGAATCCCAATCACCCTACGATGCGGTGCAGACAAGGGAGTTGTCGGGGCGGGTAAATGATATTCTTGAAACGCTGAGTGAAAGAGAGGAAAAAATTATCCGGCTCAGATTTGGTATCGGTGAAAAAGCGGAATATACTCTTGAGGAAATAGGCAAGTTGTTCAATGTGTCAAGAGAACGGATCAGGCAGATAGAAAAAAAAGCATTGAATCGTCTGCGCCATTCTAGTCGAAGGGAAAAACTGAAATTTTTTATTGATTAAAATTTGCGAGGATACGGGATAGGGCCGGGTTAACAACCCGGCCTTTTTTTTACTGTGGAAAAAATAATAAAAGCAAGCGGATTAGGCGATATTCTTGAAAAAGTAGCAGGCGATGAGCGTTTGAGTTATGACGACGGCGTTAGACTCTACAACAGCGACAATATTATCGCCCTGGGTTATCTTGCCAATATCGTCAGAAACCGCAAGAACGGCGATAATACTTTTTTTATCTACAACCAGCACATCAACTACTCTAATATTTGTACCAATCTTTGTAAATTCTGCGCGTTCGGTAAAGAGCAGGGGGCGGACCTTGCCTATGAAATGAGTGTTGAGGAAGTAAAGGAAAAGGTTCGCCAGCGGCTGGATGAACCCATAACCGAGGTACATATGGTCGGCGGTATCCATCCGGAGTTGCCGTTTGAATATTATGTAGAACTTCTTCGCGGTATCAAGGAGATAAGGCCAGAAATCCACATCCAGGCGTTTACATGTGTCGAAATCGCCCATTTCGCCAACCTCTCGGGAAAATCTATTGAGGATACCCTTGGTATTCTCGGTGAAGCAGGGCTTGGATCAATGCCGGGGGGAGGGGCTGAGGTGTTCAGCCCGCGAATACGCGAGCTGACCTGTAGAGACAAACTTCCGGGAAAAGAGTGGCTTGAGGTCGCTAAAATAGCTCACCGCCAGGGGTTCAATACCAACGCAACGATGCTCTACGGTCATATCGAGACCGTGGAGGAGCGGATGGAACATCTGGTCGCCCTGCGCAGAGCCCAGGACGAAACCGGCGGGTTTTTAAGTTTTATTCCGCTGGCATTTCATCCCAAAAACACTGCGATGTCAGAACTTTCACGGACAACCGGGATAAACGATCTGAAAAATATTGCCGTTTCCCGTCTGATACTCGATAATTTCCCGCATATCAAAGCCTATTGGGTAATGATCGGGCCGAAGATGGCTCAGGTGGCGCTCTCTTTTGGCGCGGATGATATGGACGGTACGGTCAAGGAAGAGGTTATTACCCATATGGCGGGAGCCGATACCGACCAGGCCATCGGCAGTACCACTCTGGTACGGCTTATCAAGGAAGCGGGCCGCGTTCCGGTTGAGCGGGATACGCTCTACAATGTATTGAGGAAATATAACTGACAGTCAGGGGAATACGGGTGGATTTTGATAAAATTTACGGCAAGGTTGCGGCCGGTGAGCGGATAACCGACAAGGAGTACCTTGAGCTTGAAAAACAGGCGGACCTGCTTCAGCTCGGAATTCTGGCAGACGCAGTGCGGGTGAGAAAACACCCGGAAAAGACTGTGACCTATGTCATTGACCGGAACATCAACTACACCGATGTCTGTATCTCTGCGTGTCAATTTTGTGCTTTTTTCAAGTCACCGGAAGAGAGCGGCGGATATTTGCTGAGCTTTGACGAGCTAGCCGGCAAAATAGACGAGACCATTGAACTGGGAGGAACGCAGATTCTGCTTCAGGGCGGATTACATCCGGACAAATCCCTGGACTATTACGAGGAGATGGTTCGCTTCATCCGTTCAAAAAAAATAAATGTGCACGGTTTTTCCCCGCCTGAAATATGCCATTTTGCGACTATTTCCGGGTTGGATATAAAAACTGTAATCGGTCGACTTATTCAGGCCGGACTCAACTCGATACCCGGCGGGGGCGCTGAGATATTGTCGGACAGGGTGCGGCAGCAGATTGCCCCGCGGAAATGTTCTGCCGGTGAGTGGATAGAGGTGATGCGCGAGGCTCACAATCAGGGGTTGCGTACCACTGCGACCATGATGTTCGGTCACATCGAGACCGGAGATGAACGGCTTGAACATCTGCGACGGTTAAGAGAACTGCAGGATCAGACAGGTGGTTTTACCGCCTTTATTCCCTGGCCCTTTCAGCCCGACAACACGGTGCTCGACTCGGTCAGGAAGACATCGGGCCACGATTACTTGAAAGTGCTGTCACTTTCTCGTATATATCTTGATAATTTCGACAATATTCAAGCCTCGTGGGTTACTCAGGGCCCAAAAATTGCGCAGCTTTCGCTGTTTTTCGGGGCTAATGACTTCGGCAGTACCATGATCGAGGAGAATGTGGTCGCCGCAGCCGGTGTGAGTTTCAGGTTGTCCGAACAGGAGATTCGCCGGTTGGTATCAGACGCTGGATTCACTCCCGCCCAGCGGTATATGGACTACAGTCTTGTCAATCCCTGAGACCGGGAAAACTTCAGATGAGCCAAGCGATGCATGCGCTTTTCGCACCATGGGTGGTTCCTGTAGAACAGCCCGTCATTGACAATGGAGCTGTGGTCATCCGCCAGGGGGTGATCGTCGATGTCGGCAGCAGTGAATATATCCGCCAGCGTTTCCCAAATGCCGTCAGGGTGGAACTGGAAGGTGTTCTCATGCCAGGGCTTGTAAACGGGCATACCCACCTGGAACTTTCACATCTTGCAGGCGGCAGTGAGCTCCACGAGGGAGAGTTGTTTGTCGACTGGGTCGAATCCTTGATTGCCCGAAGAGGCCAGGAAAACAGTGAACAGGAGATTGCCAGTGCCAGTGACAGTGCGCTTGCCAAGCAATATCTTTCAGGTGTTGTGCTCCTTGGCGATATCGCCAACTCCCGCTATGACGGCAGTGAACAACCCGATGATTGCAGGGCGTATCCAACCGTGGTGCGGATGCTTGAATTTCTTGCTCCCACCAGACAGGCGTGCGATCTGGTCACCCAGGCAATAGATACTCTGCAGCAGGGTGTGGTCGCCACTGCACACGCTCCCTATTCGACATCTCCTCACATTATACAGGCGCTGAAAAAAAGAAGCCGCGAGCTGGGACACCCTTTCTCCATCCATGTTGCGGAATCCGGTGATGAAGTGGAGTTCATCCGGAAAAATCTGGGGCCTTTTAGAAATTTTCTCGAAAAAAGAAATAGTTGGGACGGCACACTTGATTTTGGTCCTTTACATAGCGACGGAACTGTAGAATACCTGAACAAACTCGGGGTACTGGATACGAAAACCCTGCTCGTCCATTGCATTCACGTTTCAGACCGGGAGCTGGAAATCATCGCGGACAGCGGGGCGAACATCTGCCTTTGTCCCGGCAGCAATGAGTTCTTGAAGGTTGGAAGAGCGCCGGTTGAAAAAATGGTGAACATGGATATATTGCCGGCCCTGGGCACGGACTCCCTTGCATCCAACACCAGCCTTGATATGTGGCGGGAGATGCAGCTGCTGGCTGTCAACAATTCCGGACTGTCGTGCGATACGATCCTTGCCATGGCTACCCGCGGCGGTGCACGGGCCCTGCAGCGCGGCAATGATTACGGTGCTCTTGGTCGCGGCAAGAGCGCGGACTTTATCCACGTAAATTCCAAGCATCTCAAAAAGTGTCGGACCAGGGAAGAGTTGATTGCGGGTCTGGTGCGAAAAGGCAGGCCTGGGTATATAAGGCATGTGGCGGATGAAATAGATAAATGGACCGGGCATGTGACACCAGTCAGGTGACATTGCCCGCTTTTTACCATGTAGTTATATTACGAGCACCCTCATAGTGCTAGAGGTTGACCTGTATGGAAAACTCACAATCGTTCAACGTTAAGATCGGGATGGTAAGCTATCTGAATACCGCACCGATCCATGAAAAATGGAAGGCAAGCGTAACCTGCGACAACTGGCAGCTCGTCGAAGCCTGCCCCGCTGATCTCAACAGGAAACTGGCCGCCGGCGAAGTCGATATGGGATTTGTGTCAAGTTTTGAATATGGAAAGCATCCCGACGACTACAAAATTCTTGCCGACCTCTCCATAAGTGCAAACGGTCCCGTGGGCTCTATTTTTCTGTTTTCACACGTACCCATCGAACAACTGGACAAGGCTCCCGTGCTGCTGACTGAAAAATCGGAAACGTCGGTACACCTGGTCAAGATCATCCTGGAGGAGTTCAGCAAGGTAAAACCGGTATACTCAAGCGGTGACGTAATGGCTGCCGATAAAAACGAATACCGGGCGGTACTGGCCATAGGCGACGAGGCTCTGAAGATGGCGGAATCGTCGAGCTACCTCTACGAGTTTGATCTTGGCGATATCTGGAAAAAAGAAACCGGGCTGCCGTTCGTCTTTGCTGTTTGTGCGGTGAGGGAGGGGTTCTGTAAAGAGCATCCCGAAGCGCTTGCGAAAATTCACAAGGAGTTGTTGCGGTGTCGTGACGAGGGCAAGGCCGACCTGGATACTATCTGCACGTTGTGTGCCTCGCGGATTCCGATGGCTAAGAAAAAGTGTCACCAATATCTCGAAGGTATTGAGTATGATCTCTCCGGCCCCAAAAGGCGGGCGCTTGAAACGTTTTTCAAGATCCTCATCAAGAGGGGGGACATCAGCCCAAACAGTCTGCCATTGAAAATATATGTCGACTTAAACGATTGCGACTGAGCGGGTTCTTGCTATGGATAAAGCAAAAAGACCAAAGATACTCATAGGCGTCACAGGTGCTACGGGGATGCTCTTTCTCTCTGGATTTCTTGAGTGTTTAAAAGATATCGACGTGACCGTGCATGGGATCTGTTCGGACTCCGGGGCTGATGTACTGAAGATGGAACTTGGCATCGGTTACCAGCAGCTGCCGGTGTTTTCCAAATGGTTCGACGTTAGAGATGTCGGGGCGTCTCCCGCTTCCGGGTCGGCCGACTATAAGTCGATGGTTGTTTTGCCCTGTACCATGGGCTCTCTTGCGGCAATCGCCTCGGGATTGACGATAAACCTGATACACCGAGCGGCGGATGTGATGCTCAAAGAGCGCCGGACCCTGGTGCTAGCGGTCCGCGAAACGCCGCTGAACCGCACCCACCTGCAGAATATGCTCACGGTGCACGATGCGGGGGCGGTGATTTGTCCCCCGATGCCGAGCTTTTACCTGAAACCGAAGAGTCTTGAGGAGGCCGCCAGGACGTATGCATGGCGCCTTGCCGATCAGCTGGGCATTGAGATTAAAGAGAGAAAACGATGGGAAAACGGGTAAGCATGGTGTCTGTGGAAAAGTTGTATAGAAAAATTCAGATCTTTCTGGAGATGATCCAGTTTAAATTGACCGTTTTTGCCCTGCCGTTCGCCTTTACCGGTGCTTTTCTCGGAGCCAGGTCGGTGCCGGACGCAATTACCGCCTTATGGGTTGTACTGGCGATGGTTGGCGCCAGGACTTGCGCCATGGGGTTTAACCGGATCGTCGACTGGAAATTCGACAAGGACAATCCCCGGACTGCAACAAGAGCCATTCCTGCCGGAGATATTAAACTGGGTGAAGCCTGGGGTATGGTGGTCGGTGCCGGACTACTGTTCTTTTTTGCATGTTACCAGCTCAACCAGCTGGCCCTGATGCTGTCTCCGTTCGCCCTGGGCCTGACCCTTGTCTATTCTGTGACCAAACGGTTCACCTCTTTGTGCCATCTGGTACTGGGAGCAGCGCTTGCTTTTTCGCCGCTTGGGGGATGGGTTGCGGTTACCGGTAGCTTTGCCGGATATCCGGTACCGCTGTCTCTGGGGGTTATTTTTTGGGTCGCCGGGTTTGACACCATCTATGCATGTCTTGATGCTGATTTCGACAAACGGGCAGGGCTTTATTCCTTGCCATCAAAGCTGGGAAAGAAGAGGGCGTTTCGGCTGGCAGGCGGGTTTCATCTCCTTGCTTTTTTGTTTTTCACCTATACCGGGGTCCAGGCAGGACTCAATATCTATTACTATCTCGGTATCGTATTGACCGCCGGCGCTCTTTTTTATCAGCATATGCTGGTCAGGCCCGAAGATCTGTCGCGAATACACGCATCTTTTTTTTCGATGAACGGCCTCATCAGTATTACGCTGTTTTTTGCCACCTGGCTGTCGCTGGCCACGTTATAGAACAATGCGCATCCTGCTGCTAGCTGCCGTCGCAATCACTGTTTTGCTACCTCAACCCGGGGGATGTGGTGATAAAGCACGGAGGATAACCGAGTCTTTTGCCTCTGTCTATCCCGAGGGCGAACTGATTGAAACGCTTGCCGCCGTGGGCTATTCAGGCGCAGAAAAGATTGTTTGGGATTTGTCGTGGAGCGGAGGGATAAAACTTGGCGAAATACATGTTGAGACCGTGGCCTTGAAACAGGATGGCTGTTATGAAATCAGGGCGTTTATTACTACGGAAAGAGGTGCGATCCACTATATCTATCCGGTAAGCGATCGTCACGTCACCAGGGTAAGGGGTGAAAAAAAACTCCCATTTTATTATGAAGTCTGGCAAAAGGAAGGATACAGATACCAAGCCCACCGGATATTTGAATACGATCAAGAAAATAATCGCATCTGTTATACCAAAAACGGCAGGCTGGAAGGGGAGTATGAGCTGAAAGGAGAGGTGAATAACGAATTTTCATCGTTTTTTAACAGCAGACTTATGAGATTGAAGGTGGGGCGGCCGTTTACCGTGCCGACTTTCGCCGACAAGAAAAGGGTCGAGGTTGCGGTGCATCCCCTTAAACAGGAGATCCTGGAGGATACTATCCTGGGTCCGGTACAAACCGTGGTGGTACTGCCGGTCATGACGTTTCGGGGGCTTTATGATAAAACAGGGGATACTGTTATCTGGTACACCGACGACGAATGCCGGGTGCCTGTGCAGATACGTTCGAAAATTGCCATAGGCTCCCTGACCGCAAGACTATCCGCATATGAGAACGGAGCCTGCACCAGATACTTCAGGGTAGGTAACAATTTAATACAAAACGACAGCAACAACGTAATTGATGGAGGAAAATAGAATGACTACCCCGGTTACTTACACAGAGTTTCCAGCACTAAAACTTGTTCATCGCGGCAAAGTGCGCGATATGTACGAAGTTCCAGGCCATGACGACAAGCTGCTCATGGTCGCTTCCGACAGGATCTCGGCCTATGACGTGGTGATGGACACTCCCATTCCCGGCAAGGGGGCTGTCCTGACAAAATTGTCGCTGTTCTGGTTCAAGCTGCTCGAAGGGATTGTCGAGAATCACCTGATCAGTGCCGATGTTGCGGAATATCCCGAGATATGCCATCAGTATAAAGAAGATCTGCAGGGAAGGTCGATGCTTGTCAAGAAAACCAAGCCGCTGCCAGTGGAATGTATTGTCAGGGGCTATATCTCCGGATCTTTCTGGAGCGCTTACCAGAAGAGCAATGTCGTCTGTGGGTTTGAGCTTCCCCAAGGACTGCAGGAGTCCGACAAGTTCCCCGAACCGATTTTCACCCCGTCCACCAAGGCCGAGCTCGGGAATCACGACGAGAATATCTCAATTGAAAAAATGGAAGAAATCGTCGGCAGTGAAAAAGCAAGACAGATCAGCGAAATAAGTGTCGCTCTCTATAAAAAAGCGGCCGATTATGCAAGGGAAAAGGGCATTATCATCGCCGATACCAAGTTTGAACTGGGAGAACTCGATGGTCGTCTTATCCTGATTGATGAAGTGCTTACCCCTGATTCGTCAAGGTTCTGGCCGGAAGACGAATATAAGCCGGGGCGATCCCAGTCCAGTTTTGATAAGCAGTTTTTGCGGGATTACCTGTCAAGCCTTGACTGGGACAAGAACCCTCCGGCCCCCAAGCTTCCTGAAGAGATTATCAGTAAAACCAAGAAAAGATATGAGGAAGCAGTCGACCGGATCTGCTCGTAACCGATTCGTATAGCGGGCGTGGTGTAGAACCAAGCAGTCAGCGCTTTGCCTGAAAAGCCATTTTCTCTGGTCGTTGTGATCGGCGATAATGGCTTTTTTAGTTACAGGCCGGGTCGTTGCCTGGTCCTTTTACTGAAATGGAGTTGCCGGTTATGGCGTTGAAAAAAATGTTGCTGGTGGTAATCCTGCTTGTCTTTGCGGCTGGCGTACTTGCAAGCAGAGAGTTCGCCACCATCGCCTCGGGTATTGCGATATTTTTGGTCGGGATGTTTTCCATGGAAGACGGCTTCAGGTTGTTTACCGGCGGGGTGCTGTCAAAAATTTTGCGAAAAACCACCGACACCGTGTTCAAGGCAATTGTGAGCGGCTTTACTGCTACCGCTTTTGTCCAGAGTTCATCGCTTGTAACCGTCATTACAATATCTTTTCTTTCCGCTGAACTTATAGCTCTCTCCCATGCGGTGGGCATAATTTTCGGGGCCAATATCGGGACCACGGCGACTGCCTGGATTGTCGCGGCGTTTGGCATGAAGATAAAAATCGCGGAATTTGCCCTGCCGATGATAATTTTCGGGGTACTGTTCAGTTTTTTTTCGGCAAAAACGTACAAGGGAGTTGGTAATATCCTGCTCGGCCTGGGGTTCATATTCCTCGGGATCTCATTTATGAAGGAAGGGTTTGAGACCCTGCAGAGCTATTTGGATCTTTCCCGGTTTGTTGTTGAAGGTTACCTTGGAATTGCGGTTTATATCCTGCTGGGTATTGTTGCCACCGTAATTATTCAATCGTCAAGCGCCACCATGGCGCTTATCATTACGGCGGTGGCAACGGGGCAGATCAACTATATCAACTCTCTGTCGCTTGCCATCGGTGCAAACCTCGGGACTACGGTAACCGCAATCATCGGCGCCGTTACCTCCAACGCCAATGGAAAAAGGCTGGCAGTGGCCCATGTAATATTCAATGTGGCAACCGCACTGTTCGCCGTTGTCTTCATCAACCAGCTCGCTTTTCTGGTTGATTTCATCAGTGTCAAAACCGGTATTGGCGATCAGGACGCGGCAATCAAGCTGTCGCTGTTTCATTCTATTTTCAATATCGCCGGGGTTGTGCTAGTTACACCGTTTATCGGCAGGCTGGTTACTTTTCTCAAGACTCTTTTCGTGGCCGAAAAAGAGCGGCGGAAAAAAACAAGATACCTAGATGACGAGGTCGTCAAAACCGCGGGACCTGCCATTGCAGCTCTTTACAGGGAGACGGAGTCCCTGCTTGAAAGCGTCCTAGAGGTTATCGTGCAGGCACTTCGTCTGCACCGGCACCAGGTCTTTTCCGTTTTGCGGATGGATGAGGTCGTGAAAACGATCAGGGGTGAAGGTGTTGATGTCGATCTTCTGTACCGGCAGGATATAAAATTTCTGTACAGCGATATTCTGCGGTATTGCGCCATGGCGGAAAGCAATATGGAGAAGCCGCTGCGGGAAAAAGTTTACAGGATCAAGCTTGCGTCACGGGAGCTGATCGAAGCGATTAAGGATATCAGGGAACTGCAGAAAAATATTGTCTATTACATGGGCAGGAACAATAAATATATCAAGAACGAGTACAATTTCCTGCGGCGCAACCTGGCTGAGCTTATCCGGACCATAACAAATTTTCAGAAAAACGGAGACGGCCAGGGCGGGGTGGCAACCCTTGAGGCAGCCCGTGAACGCAACGCACGCCTTGATATGGTCTCGGCCAGAAGGCTCAGTGCTCTGCTGCGTGAAGGCAAAATAGATGACAACATGGCCTCGTCACTCATGAACGACGGCGCTTATGCCTCGCGCATAGCCATGAACCTTATCCGGGCAGCGGATATACTCCGGGGGGAGGGGCGGCTCGCCCTGGACCAGCATCATTCCCCATTAAAGCTGCAACCGCCCCATCACACCCCGTTGACGCAGTAATCGAGAAGCGGTTCCAGAACCGGATCCCTGAACTGATATCCGGCTTCGGTCAGACGAGAAGGAACGGCACGGCAGCTGCTCAAGAGCATTTCGTCGGCCATCTGGCCGAACACAGCTCTTGCCGCAAATGCCGGCATCTTGAGCAAGGTCGGGACGCCAAGGGATTTGCCCAGAAGCTTGGTCAGTTCGCGGTTGGTGGTGTGGTTGGGCGATACCACGTTGACAGGGCCGGACAAATTCTCTTGAGTAACGATAAAGTCTATGATTTCAACGACATCGCGTATTGAAATCCACGGGACGATCTGCCTGCCGGTGCCGATCACCCCGCCAAGCCCCAATTTAAATGGGGGGATCATCTTGTGCAGCGCGCCTCCCTGGGGACTGAGGATCATGCCGAACCGAAGATTCACCGTACGCACTCCCATCCGGGAAAGACGTGCGGTCTGCTGTTCCCACTGGCAGCACACATCCGCCAGAAAACCTTCGCCGGGACTACTCTTTTCGTCCATCCGTTCTTCGCCGCGATTGCCGTAGATACCGACTGCCGATGCACACAGAAAGACTTTGGGTTTTTGTTCAAGGGTTGCAATGTAATCGACCAGGGCTCGGGTACCCTCAACGCGGCTGTCGAGAATTCTTTTCTTTTTTTGACTGCTCCAGCGGCCGGATGCGACGTTTTCTCCGGCAAGGTGAACCACCGAATCGCACATGTTTTCCCCGGCAACGGGAAGTTTGGCGGTATCCCAGAACTGTTCAGCCCGGGAGTCCGAACTTCTTTTCAGACAGTGGAGTGAATAGCCTTTGGCAAAGAGCTCTTCCACAACAGCGCTGCCGACAAGACCGGAACAGCCGGTTATCAATGTCTTCATATCTATAATTCTCCACAATTCTTTTTTGCTGAAGCACCACTTGTAACCGGTGGTTTGGCAACCGTTTTGTACCCGTCGGCCAGGTGCATCAGCGCAAGTATGGGATGTCTGGTAATCATCCTGGGGCCTGAGTAGCGCATCACCTCTTTGACTTTTTTTCTTTTTTCAGGCTGGTAGCAATGGATGGTGCAGTTGCCGCAGGTTGGTTTGTTGCGGCCAAACGGGCAACGAGCAAGGCGTTTTTCAGCATATTCGAGAAGGTCTTGACACTCTCTGCACAGCGGTTCTTCGCCGGTTTTGTGGTGATTGCGGCAATAGATCTTCAGCATGCTGTCAATTGTCTTGAGCTCGCGCTTGAGCCTGGGCGAGGGTTTATTTGCCATATTGGGCACCCTGGTGAATGCTTTTTGGGAAAATTAATTATCTCACATGACCGACAATCGGCTGGCGATGATATCGGAGACCTCGTCCTGGGTCAGGTTTGATGATTCCACGGCGATATCGGCATAGTGGTTGTACAGTTTCTCCCGCTCCTCAAAAAGCTCCTGAAAAGATTGCCCGGGCCGTCTGGCCACCCCGCGGGTCTCGTAGTTGGTTATACGCGATCTGAGGGCTTCAAGGCTCGCCTGGAGGTATACGGTGATTCCGTCTTTTTTCAGGTGCACCATCGCCGGGTCGCTGTAGGCAGCGCTGCCTCCGGTTGCTATGACATGCCCCTTGCATGAAACCGACAGCAGCACTTCCTCCTCGATCTGCCTGAGCGCCAGATGTCCCCGGTCATCTATTATCTCCTGGAGCGTCTTTTTCTCCCGATTCTGGATGAGGATATCGGTGTCGAGAAAACGCTTTGCCAGAAGTTTTGCAAGCGTTACGCCCACCGTACTTTTCCCGGAGCCGGGCATTCCTATAAGAATTATGTTCGATTTTTTCATTGGCTGATAGTTGATATGGTGATCGGTTTTTCTTGATAAAAGATAAACAAAAAGAAACCCGTGGCAATGATCAATCGCCAGACGATCAGGAATTTACTGTTTGCCGATCACATCTTTGGGCAATTTGCCCGCTGATATACTGCACCGCAACCAGGGATATCAGGCTCAGCAGTGATGCTGAAAGAAATACCAGTCTGTAGTCCAAAAGCCACAGCAACCCACCTAGGGCCGGGAGAAATACAGCTGCGACATGGTTGATGGTAAACCCTACGGCCATGGATGGAGCGATATCTTCCGGTTCCGCAATTTTCTGAAAAAATGTTTTAATTGCAATGGAAAAATTAAACAATAGGTGATCGATGATATATAACACCGCCGCCGCCAGCGGATGGGTGACGAAGGCGTAACCGCAGAACACAAGCAGCAACCCCGCATATTCCACACTTAAAATCTTCTGTTCGCCAAAACTGTTTACCCAGCGTCCTATCCGGGGTGCAAGAAAGTAGTTGATGACGTTGTTCAGCAGAAAAAGGAGCGCGATTTCCTGGATGGAAAAGTCAAATTTCTTCACCATAAGGAAAACCGCAAAAGCGACGAAAATCTGTCTCCTTGCCCCGGCGAGAAAAGTGAGCAGGTAAAAGAGCCAGTATTTCTTTTTCACAATCATTTTCTTTTTCTGGACGGGGATCTGCGTAGAGCTTGGGTCGATAAAAGATACCAGTAACACCGCCAACACCATCAACGATCCAAAAAAGATATACAAAAAGTCGTAGCTTAAATATGGACCACCCGCGATGAAGAATAACCCGATCCCTACGTTTAAGGCGGAAGTCCGACTTCGCAGGCGACCGAAAACCAGCGGAGCCTGTGCTGCGGAGAAATACTGCAGGGTGAGGGACTGGTTGGCGGTCTCAAAATAGTGAAAACCGGTGCTCATTAGCAGAGTGGTGAACAGCAGTCCGCCAAAGTTTGGGAAAAATCCGGTTATACCTATACCGATTCCCATGATCATCACCGACAGCAGGGCGAACTTGTGTTCCCTGATGAACAGCAGGAAATAGACGAACAAAAGTGCAAGCAGGCCGGGCAGCTCACGGACGGACTGGATAATACCGATATGATAACCGTCAAGGTTTGCGACATGTACACCGAAATTATCAAACAGAGTCCGCCACGCATGCAGCCCACCCGTCGCGCAGAGTGAAAGGACCAGCAGGTAAAGATATATCGGCCTGGATGTGATACTTGAAGTCATTGGCGTAAAGGTAAGAAGTTGCGTGGTAATGAGTGTTTTTTTGCTGGATTGAGCCAGGTATGAAACAAGAGAATAGTCGTGCCAGTGCTCCGTATTATACACCGATGTCAATATGAACCGACCAGATGGGGAAATAATCCCTCGAAATCTTTATACCAAAGCTGTAACATTTCCTGAGGTTAATGGGAAAGGAAACTTTTTTTTAAAAACAAGAGGTAGTACTATGGAAATTTTTTCAAAAATTGCAGATTGGTTTATTGCGACGCACATCCATGAGCAGATTATGGAGGTCGATTTTACCGGGCTGTTCACTAATCCCTGGTTTATGGTGCCATTTGTCACGCTTGTTATTTACATGCTGTATAAACAGCGCTGGAAAGACATGATCATAATAGGGCTCTGTATCGGAGTATGGTACGTTTCCGGCACGCCCTACATGAACAGCCTGATCAGAAACGGAGAGATCCAGATTGATAAGATCCTTCCGGTAGTGTTTGGCGGCGCCGCAGTTCTGGGGCTTATTATATACCTTCTTTTTGGTCGTTCGGATTGAGCGGGAATTAATGATTATTAAAAATGGTGGATTTGTAATAACTGAAGAAAATCAGTGTCCTCTGTATCACGCTGGGGAAGAGTTTGAAGTCAAAGAGGGGGCTTTGAATCTGCCGGTTGGCAAACCCACCTGTCTTGTCTTGACCAGAGACGTGCTGGAGATCCTCACTCAGGAAGATGACACCGGGACACCTTCCAGGCCTGGGAGTGATAAAACCAAATTCGAGTGCGGCGGCTGCAGGGGGCTTATCAGGTTTGAGCTGAAAAAGGAGCGAAGATACGCCACGCTGCAGATGAAACTGCTGGCGGCGGCTGACAGACACCAGAAAACCGTCGAAGCCAGCCCGTACAGTACGATGCTGCGAAAAGTGAGCATGTTTGCCACCCTTTCCGATGAAGAGCTTATCGACCTGGCGATACTGCTCGATTTCAAGGAATTTCAGCAGAACGTCGAAATCGTGCGCAAGGGGGAACCGGGCAACAGGCTCTTTGTCGTCCTTTCGGGCAAAGCCGAAGTGGTAGACGAAAAAGGTGTATCCCTTGCAGAACTCCACCAGGGTGATGTGTTCGGCGAGATGAGTCTGCTGTCCGGGGAGCGGGTCAGCTCGACCGTCGTTGCTCTTGAAAAATGCCGGATAGCTGTTATGAGCCAGAAAAATTTCAGGCATATCCTGCGCAGATTTTCCACCCTCCAGGTGTTTCTCTACAAACTCCTGATCGGCAGGATCGAAAAGATCAACAAGTTGCGGGCGGAGGAAATCTCTTCCGATCTCGTGGGACAGTTGTCCGATATCTCGACGGTTGAGCTCTGCCAGATGATAAACGTCAACCAGAAAACCGGAAAAATCCTGATCAATCATAACCACCAGATCGGCCGCCTGCTGTTTAACGAAGGGGAAGTTGTCCATGCCGAAATCGGAGGATTGACAGGAGTCGAGGCTTTTTATCGTCTCATTGCCATTGATAGAGGCCGATTCAGGTATGTCCAGGGATTGAACGATCAGGAAAAAAATCTCGATATCCTGGGCGGATTCATGGGAATGATCATGGAAGGCATGAAGAGAATTGACGATGGAGAGTATGAATAGCTCCGGCCGGGTTGACACCGGTCGGCTCCGGGGGAGCGGACCGGTTTGTTGCTTTGTTTTGATTTTGCTGATTGACGGAGAAGTCAAAGTGATTACTGAGTTTAGCTAATTACGGGCAACAATTGTCGAAAACGTCTATGAGCAGAATAAAGTACAAAAAAGAAGTGCTGCGGTTGCTGCAGGAAGATGATCTTGACATAGTCCTGCGAAAAATAGCTGATTATCCGCCAAAATCATTACTGAACCCTCTCTTTAGCGCCTTGTGTCACCCGGGGGAAAAGATACGCTACCATGCAGTCAGTTGCCTGGGAAGAACAGTCTGTGCCATTGCTGCAGAAGACATGGAACAGGCAAGGGTCGTCATGCGGCGTTTTCTCTGGAGTCTCAATGATGAGTCCGGGGGGATCGGCTGGGGATGTACCGAGGCGATGGCGGAGATCATGTGCTGCCATAAGGGGATTATGGAGGAGTATGTCCACATGCTTATCTCCTATATGAGAGAAGATGGTGATGAGCTTTTCCAGGATGGTAATTATCTGGAATTGCCAATGCTTCAGTGCGGATTGTTGTGGGGAATCGCCAGGTTGTGCAGCAGCTATCGGCAACAAATGGTTGACCGCGGTGTTGAACGCGATCTTGCCAATTATCTCGACTCCAGGGATCATACCGTTTCAGGGCTTGCCCTTTTGGCCCTGGTGCGCCTTGGCGCCAAGCTAGGACCTGGGAGACTGAAAAAATTCCTCTGCTCTCCCGTTGAGCTGTCCGTCTACGATGACGGTACCTTTACCACTGTCACCGTAAGCGGGCTGGCACGGCAGCTCCTGACCATTGGCGCAGAGCCATAAGAGCAGAGCATAACCCGGGCTGCCCCGTGGAGATGACTTTAAGGATGGAGTTACAATACCCCGTCCGGCATTGGCGGTACCCTGGTTGCACCCAATGAGAATCCGCCATCCATCCTGATCACCGCCCCGGTAAGGTAGGAGGCGCGAACAGCGAGAAAATAAACGGCATCGGCAACTTCTTCGGGGCGTCCGGTCCTGGCCAGGAGAATTTGGCCGGTCAGCTCTTTTTTATCGTCATCGCTCAGCAACGACCACCCCCTGGTGCCTTCTCCATGTCGCCCCCTGATCAGGCCGAGACAAAGTTCGTTTACCCGGACCAGCGGAGCCGTTTCGCGGGCCCACGTCTCGGTCAGGCTACTGATTGCCCTGTTGGCGGCACTGTATCCGTCGTTGAACAAAAGGGCTCCTGGGCCGGAACGGCCGGTCACCCCGGCAACTGACGAAATGTTGACCACTGAACAGCCATGACATTTCTGCATCAGATCTAAACAGTGATGAAAAAGCAACCACTTAGCTTTCAGGCTGGTGGCAAACTCGAGATCCCACTGGTCCCTGTTGTGTGCAAGGTCATAGCCTCCGTGGACAATCGGCATGCCTCCGCGCTCGATGTTATTGATCAGGTAGTGGAGCTTGCCCGACCTGGCGGCCACCGTCTGCACCAGTTTTTTCACCTCGGATGTCTTTCTGAGATCGGTCTGGACCAGTTCAAACGAAAAGCGGTTCTCAGTAAATTCCTCCCGAAGTTCGGTAACTGATTCAGGCCAGTCGAAAACAGGAAGAAAAAGGTGTGCGCCCTGTCGGGCGAAACATTTGGCGATGGCACGGCCGACGGGACGTGAAGCTCCGGGGATAAGTGCTGTTTTTCCTTCGAGTTCCATGATAAAGAATACCAATAAGATGCGGAATAGGTTCTATTGTAAGGTTGAGACGATAGAGTAATGCACCAATGGTTCAATCTTATTGGAACAGACCGGTATTGCCAAGTGAATTCGGGCAAAACCGTCAACGGTCTGCAAAATGTTGAGATACGGTTTTGTCCGGGAAGTTTTTCTGCAGGCAACATGGTAAGATACTGGTACGGACGGTGGTGATGGAACCGGAGCTTTTTCATTTTTAAAGGCAGTCAAAAGAGCAGTTCGAATTTAACAAACATTCAGCATTAGGCTGCGAAAGCTGCGGAGAAAAAATAACATGTCAATTGACCTGCATATTCATTCTACCATGTCGGATGGAACGATGACTCCAACCGAGATAGTTCGGCTCGCCGCCAGCAGGGGCCTTAAGGCGATCGCACTTACCGATCACGATACGGCCGACGGGGTGGAAGAGGCAATGAACACGGGAGAAAAATGTGGTGTCGAGGTGATCTCTGGTATAGAGCTCAGCGTGAAATACAAGCAGCAGAATATTCATCTTCTCGGCTATTTTTTCGACCATACCGACCAGGTGTTCCTTGAAGCCTTGACCCGGCTGCAGCAGGGAAGAGTCGAGAGAAACAAAAAAATAGTGAAAAAATTAAACGATCTCGGCATCAGCGTCGATCTGGAAGAACTCATATCGACTGCGGGAAACGGGCAGATGGGACGTCCGCATATTGCCCGCCATCTGATCCAGAAAGGTTATGTGGCAACTATGGAGCAGGCTTTTACCGAGTTGCTCGGCCAACACGGACGCGCCTATGTGTCCCGTTTCATCTACCAGTTTCCCGAAGCCTCCGGATTTATAAAAAACGCCGGTGGGCTGACCGTGCTCGCCCATCCCTACAATCTGGTTCAGCAACATGTTGAAGTAAACCGATTGTTGCAGGAACTTGCCGACCTGGGTCTGGACGGAATCGAGGTATACTATCCCAGTCATCCGCGAAAATTTAAAAAGGAATTACGCAAGATCGCCGCACAGAGATCGCTCTTTGTAACGGGAGGCAGCGACTATCACGGCGATATTCGTCCCGGGACCGGCCTGGCCGGCGGAAGAAATATCACTGTTCCGGACAGTGTCTTGGAAGCGATGAAAAATCAGCTAGATGGAATGAACGTCTAATGTAGTTGCTTAACGCAAGGGGAGAAAATGTATTCAATTCTCGTAGTTGATGATGAGCCGAATTACCTGGTCGTTTTATCGGAGCTATTGAAGGACGAGGGGTTTGAGGTTTTTACGGCGCCCGGCGGCATAGAGGGTCTGAAGATCATGGACGACGTTGACCTCGATGTTGTTATAACGGATATGCAGATGCCGGAAATGGATGGTGTCCAGTTCCTGAAGAGGGCTAAAGGCAAGTTCGCCGACCTGCCGGTAATTGTCATCACCGCTTTTGCCGAAGTGGACAAAGCGGTGGAGGCGATGAAGGCGGGCGCATACAATTATCTGGCCAAACCTTTTTCCAACGATGAGCTGATCATAACTCTTAACAAGGCGGCTAACCACTATTCTCTCATCCGGGAAAACACCCGGTTGCGAAGCGAGATAAAAGGCAAAACCGGCTTTAGCGGAATGGTCGGCAAAAACCCAAAAATGCTCGAGGTTTACCAACTCATAGAGAAGGTTTCACCGACCCATGCGTCGGTGCTGATCACCGGGGAGAGCGGTACCGGAAAAGAGCTGGTCGCCAAGGCCATACACATGAACAGCCCCCGGGAATCTGAGTCTTTTATTGCTGTGAATTGTGCCGCTTTGTCGGAAAATCTCCTTGAAAGTGAACTTTTCGGACATGAGAAGGGCGCGTTTACCGGTGCAGTGGCGATGCGTAAAGGGCGGTTTGAACTGGCGGACAGGGGCACCATCTTTCTCGATGAAGTCGGCGAGATTCCATTGTCGCTGCAGTCGAAACTACTCAGGGTCCTGCAGGAGAAAACCTTTGAGCGCGTCGGCGGCGGTAAGACCATCGAAGTCGATGTACGCATAATCAGCGCCTCGAACAAGGACTTGCGTGAAGAAGTCGCCTCCGGACGGTTCCGCGAAGACCTGTTCTATCGTCTCAATGTCATTCCCGTTATCCTGCCGGCGCTGCGCGAGAGGATGGATGACATGCACCTCTTGGCTGATTTTTTTGTCGCAAAATACCAAGGGGAGCTGGGAAAACCTGATCTCACTATTTCCCAGGACGCTTTGAAACTGCTCATGAAACTGCCCTGGGAGGGGAATATCAGGGAATTGGAGAACACGATCGAGCGAGCGGCGATACTCTGTTCCAACAATGTAATAGAGGCGGAAGATGTGCAGCCGGACGACCTGCACAGCGATCAGAACTCGTTTCTTGACCAGAGCCTGGACCTGATGGGTGTAATACCCGAGGGTACTGGCCTTAACGACGTGCTCTACGCCGTTGAGAGAAAAATGTTGCTGCAGGCCCTTGACGATACCGACTATGTGCAGGCCAGAGCCGCGGAAAAGCTTGGCATCACGAAGAGCTTGCTGCAATACAAGATGAAAAAATACCGCATCAAGAAGAAAAAACAGTAGCTGGCCACCCAGAGGTGATTATTCAGTTCTCGGAAATCCCTTTTTTCCAGACCTTACTGTTTTGGTGCGGATACGCCCCAGTGCAGTTTGTTTCTGAGGATTGTAAAGTAATCCCTGGCGGAGGATACCACCAGTTGCAGTCCATGGGTTGCAGTAACGATCTCCAGTTCGTCCCCGTCTTTCATCTCCCACAGCGCCTGGCCGTCGATTATGACCTGGCCATGTTCGGTGTAATTGTCGGAATCGAAGCGGGTCACTATCTGTCTGTCGGCCGGCAACAGTATCGGTCTGCTGCTCAGCATGAAGGGGCAGATGGGGGTGACGGTGATGGTGGCAAGGCCCGGGTAGACGAGAGGACCGCCTGCGGAGAGATTGTAGGCGGTTGAGCCGGTGGGCGAGGAAAAAATAAGCCCGTCGGCTTTATAGGTGGTTATGTATTCCTCGTCTATCCTGGTGGAGAGATGGAGAATCCGGTCGAGCACGTGTTTGGAGATGACAATGTCGTTGAGGGCATACCTGGAGGAGGACCGGTTGCCCTGGGAGAGCAGGCTGCACTTGAGCATCAGCCGGTTTTCGATGGTGACACTGGTGTTGAGAATTTTCTGAAGAGCGGCAAAGGTCTCATCTTCTCTTAGTTCGGTAAGGAAACCGAGGTTGCCAAGGTTGATCCCCAGCACTGGTATGGCGTATCTTGCGGCTTTTTCCGCAATGTGCAACAGGGTGCCGTCCCCGCCAAGCACGATGATCATATCCTGCCCTGCTTCGATATGGTTCAGGTCTGAGGAAATGTTTCGCTGCTTAAGCCATTGGGAAACGCGTGCTGCGTGTTTGTCTGATCTTTCGTCGTCGAGTTTGGTGATGATCGCCACCCTCTTCAACGAAAGAAGCTTTTTTACCCTGAAAGATTGAACTGTGGAACTCATTGAGCTTCGCCCAGTTGCTTGGATCGGTTTACCGCGGACTCTACTATGTCCATGATAATGCCGTGAAAACCTACTTTTTCCAGAACGTGCAGAGCTGTTATCGCGGTCCCTCCCGGTGAGGTTACCATACCTCTCAGGGCTGCCGGGTGTTCTCCGCTTTCCCGCAGGAGTTTTACCGATCCGGAAACGGTCTGCAGGGCAAGTTTTTCCGAGACGGCTCTTGTCAGTCCTGATTTAACGCCGGCATCAATCAGCGCTTCGACAAAAGAAAAGACGTAGGCGGGGCCGGATCCGCTCAGGCCGGTGACAGCGTCCAGGTGGGTCTCGTCGAGAATTACCACTTCGCCAACCGCCATGAATATTTCTTCGGCTTCGTGCAGCTCGCTGTCACTTACATTCCTGTTCCGCGACAGGGCTGAAGCGCCTTCGAGAACAAGGGCCGGGGTGTTCGGCATGACTCGGACCACTTTGGTTTCGGGCTTGCCGAGGGTGTCGATATAGAAAGATATGGGCAGACCGGCGGCTATGCTTATCAGAATGTGCTGAATCTGGACCCGCTCTCTGCACTCTTCAAGCAGGGTCTTCATGGTTTGCGGTTTCACGGCGAGAATGATATTTTTGCAGTTCTCAAAGATCGGGAGATTGCTGTAATAGGCTTTTACAGCGTAGTTACTCTCAAGATGATCTCTTCTGAAGCTGTTTGGTTCGGCGACCAGAATATTTTCTTCCTTGTAGAGACCCGATGCTATAATTCCCTTGATGAGGGCTTCGGCCATCTGGCCCCCGCCGATAAAACCAATTTTCTGACTCATGTTGTTCCTGACTCTTTGAATGAATAAAAACCACTTTTACTATGCAATCATAATCGGTTTCAGGTAAATATCAAATTCGTGACATTAATACAACACAAGAAAAAGTGTATCAACCGCGCTAACCTTAAAATAAAGAGAAGATATGATCAGCAAGGACCTGTTGGAGATACTCGCCTGCCCCAAATGCAAGGGGCCGGTGAAACTTAAAAACGATAAGGGGCTGGTTTGTGAAAAATGCATGCTGCTCTATGAAATAAGGGACGATATTCCGATAATGCTTATAGAGGAAGCGAAAAAAATAGCCGAAGAATAATTTTCGTCCTTGTATCGCAAAAAGCTCTTATATCCATTTTGACCTGAGGACCTTATTATGGCGGAACGCAACCAGTTGCGGGATCTTTTTGATCGGTTTGTTGTAAACGGAGATCACCGAAAAAGCGATTATCTGGGGCTGATACGTGAACTGATTAAAAAAGGCTATGGCGGCCAGGACCTGCGGCAGCAGGGAATCGACAAGGCGTATCAGATGCTCTACAGCGAAATTATCGAAAACTCCGGAACGCCTGAAAAACCGGTCTCTTTTGGTACTTCCGGCTGGCGGGGGGTACTGGGAAAGGAGATTTTCGTAAAGTCGGTTACCCAGGTTACCAGGGCGATAGTCTCCATGTACAGGGGGCTTGAAGGCGGTTCCGAGCTCTGCCGGATATTGGAGGTCAAAGACCTCAAAGACGCGCAAAAAAGGGGGTGTGTACTCGGGTTTGACAACCGGTTCGGCGGGGAGATCCTGGCCATTCAGGCGGCAAAAGTTCTGGTCCAGGCAGGTTTTAAGGTTCATTACGCAGGAGAATCTACCACCGGGGTGTTGTCGGCATCGCTGATACGCCGTAACTGCGCCTTTTCCATAAACCTTACCCCCTCCCACAACCCGATGGAATACGGCGGGTATAAATTCAACGGCGGCGACGGGGGACCGGCACCTGGTGAAGTCACTTCGATCATAACCGAAAACGCGCAGGCCATAGTGGAGCGGGAAGCTCTTGATGCACCGCCTGAACTGTGGAGCTTGAGCGATCTTGAGGTTCACCCGTCGGTCGAGTTCTTCGACTCGCTCCAGTGCTGGATGGAACTGGTAAAACAGGGGGAGCCGGAGCATGGTCTCAATCTGCAGAAGACCCTGGCAGAAGTGAGTAAGGCCGGCAGGATGGCCATAGCCGTCGACTGTATCCACGGAGCCAGCCGGGTTCATATGGACAGGTTCTTTCAGGGGTGTGACAAATCCAGGCTCGTCCTGCTGAGAAACACCAGGGATACAACTTTTGGCGGCGTGTCCCCCGAACCGTCGGGGGAAAATCTCAAGGGTGTAGCTGCAACGCTTGAGCAAAGAAAAGAACCTCTTAAGCTGGGAGCGATAATCGATCCCGACGGCGACCGGATCAGGTTCTATGACGGCCATAGTGAAATAGACATGAACAGGTTTGGTGCCATTGCCTACCATTTTCTCCATGAAAAAAAAGGAAAACGGGGGATGGCGGGGAAAACCGTCGCGACCTCGAACCTTGTCAACAGCATCGCCATGGGATTCGGCGAATCGGTATTTGAGCCGCCGGTGGGGTTTAAGTATTTCAAGCCGGTAATCGGCAAGGCGCTTGTGATCTTCGAGGAGTCGGACGGCATCTCCATTATCGGACATACTCCGGAAAAAGATGCCTATATAGGGTTGTTGCTGGCAATTGAGATCATGGTGTCGACCGGGATGAGCCTGGGTGAATATCTTGGTAAAATAGAAGCCCGGTTCGGCGGGTACTATCCCCACCGGGACGGGGTCAAGGTGGAAATCCAGGGCAGGCAGCTGGAACAGACGCTCAGTAAACTTGATCAATACAGGCCGGGAAAGAAAGTGAGGGTGGGGGAACAATCTCTTGCCATTGCAGAAGTGATTGATGTTGATGGCTACAAAATGATTCTGGCGGACGGCTCGTGGTTGATGATCCGCCCTTCGGGAACCGAACCAAAAGTCCGTTTTTACGTGGAGTCGAGGAGCGCAGACGGTGCTGCAGAGCTGGTTGAAACGGCGAAAAATATGCTGCGGGAAATCGGAATTCTCAAGTAAAGAATTGTTCGTAGCAAGCAAAAAAGATATAACAACCGATCAGAACCGTACGGCGGAGCTTTGCACGTTGCTTTTTCCATGCAAGGTATTATTGTCAGCTGTACGTTAAAAATACCGATTATCATGTAACTAATTCAGGAGTGGTTTATGTGGGAGTATACGGATAAGGTTCAACAACATTTCCTTGAACCAAAAAATGTAGGTGAAATAGAGAATCCCAGTGGAACCGGCGATGTCGGCTCCCTTGCTTGCGGCGACGCCCTAAAGCTGACGCTTAAAATAGATGAAAACGACATTATTGTCGACGCCAAGTTCAAGACCTTCGGCTGTGCCAGCGCGATTGCATCCTCGTCGGTCTTGACCGAAATAATCAAGGGCATGTCAGTGGACGAGGCGGCAAAGGTGACCAACGAGGATATAGCCGAAGCCCTGGGCGGCCTGCCCAAGGAGAAAATGCACTGTTCGGTAATGGGACGCGAAGCGTTGGAAGCTGCCATCGCCGATTATCGCGGTCTGGTGCCACCCATGGCCGAGGGGGAGCTGGTCTGTGAGTGTTTCGGGGTCACTGACCTGGAAATACTGCGTGCGGTCAAGGAGTCAAACCTCCGGTCGGTGGAGGAAATCACCAATTTCACCAAAGCCGGAGGGGGGTGTGGTAAATGCGAAGATCGCCTGCGGGAACTGCTGAAGCAGGGC
Organism: Desulforhopalus singaporensis; assembly: GCF_900104445.1. GTDB lineage: Bacteria > Desulfobacterota > Desulfobulbia > Desulfobulbales > Desulfocapsaceae > Desulforhopalus_A > Desulforhopalus_A singaporensis. The sequence goes on from NZ_FNJI01000009.1 coordinate 47,105, forward strand.
TCGAACCAGATACTCGATATCCCTATGGTCAAAGCGCAACCCAAGCGTATGACGGTACTGCAGAAAATCAAGAAAATTGAGGAAGTACTCGATCTGGAAATCCGCCCGGCGCTGAGAAAGGACGGCGGGGATATCGAGCTTGTGGATGTCGACGGAGATTTCGTCACCGTTTCACTGCTTGGTGCCTGCAAGAGTTGTCAGAAATCACAGACGACCATCAAGGATTATGTCGAGAAAAAGCTTCGGGAACTGGTGCTTGAAAGCCTGATTGTGGAGGAAGAGAACTGACATGGGTGCAGCCAATGAAAGAGTAGTCTATATGGACAACAATGCCACGACCAAAGTGGCTCCAGAAGTGTTTGAAGCAATGAAGCCATACTTTACAGAACTGTATGGCAACCCTTCCTCAATGCACACTTTTGGCGGAGCTGTCAGTGAATCGATAAAGAAAGCGCGCCGCCAGGTGGCCAACCTGCTTGGCACTGAACCTGAAGAGATTACCTTTACCAGCTGCGGCACCGAGAGCGACTCGACGGCAATACTGTCGGCGTTGCGCACCTATCCCGACAAGCGCCACATAATTACCACCAGAGTCGAACACCCTGCGGTAAAAAGCCTGTGCGAAAATCTGGAGATGGTGACCGGCAACAAGTACCGGGTGACCAGGCTCAAGGTTGACTCCGAAGGTCTGCTGGATCTTGAGGAATACCGGGCCGCACTCTCCGAAGATACCGCCATCGTAAGTGTAATGTGGGCCAATAACGAGACGGGAGTCGTTTATCCCGTTGAAGAGATGGCGAGAATGGCAAAAAAGAGAGATATCCTCTTCCATACGGATGCGGTGCAGGCCGTCGGCAAGGTGCCGATCAATCTCGGTGAACTCGATATCGACTTTCTCTCGCTGTCGGGACATAAGCTGCATGCGCCCAAAGGAGTGGGGGTGCTGTATACAAGAAAGGGTACCTTTTTTGTGCCTTTTCTCACCGGGGGCCATCAGGAGCACGGCAGAAGAGGCGGGACAGAGAATGTCAGCTCGATCATTGGTCTTGGCAGGGCCTGTGAGCTGGCCGCCGAAAAAATGGAAGAGGAAAACGTGCGGGTCAAGGCGTTACGTGATAAACTTGAGCAAGGATTGCTGAAATCGATACCCAGCTCGATGCGTAACGGTCACGAGACCAACAGGCTGCCCAATACGGCAAATATCAGTTTTGAGTTTGTTGAAGGGGAAGCGATACTGCTGCACATGAACCGCTACAATATCTGCGCCTCTTCAGGTTCGGCATGTACCTCGGGTTCCCTTGAACCTTCCCACGTGTTGCGGGCAATGGGGGTTCCTTTTACCGCCGCCCACGGATCGATCAGATTTTCCCTGAGTGTTTACAACACCGAGGAGGAGGTGGATTTCGTACTGGAGAAAATGCCGGCGATTATCGCTTCGCTAAGAGAAATGTCACCATTTTGGGAGAAAAAGGGATGAAAATAGTAGAGCCTTCGTTTGAGATTCAGGATGACCTGGACAACAGCTCGGTAACCGTAAGGTTGGAGAAGTGCGGCCGGATCTGCTATAAAAGCGAGGATTCGATAACTGAAGACTCCGCTCTGCCGTTTGTAACGAAGATTGCCGCCCACGGCCACAATTCGGTTCTGGAGATGGCAGTGGTCTCGTTTGAGGTAACCTGCCATGCCGATCATGTGCTTGAGCTATTGTCCTGTCAGCCTAAATATCTCGAAGTGGATAGAACCGATACGGGTATGATCGTTACCGGTTCCATTCGCACCTTCAGAGAGCTTTACAAGAAACATCCCTATAATCAGCTGGTAAACGATCTGGTGACGGGGCTGGCGCAAAAAGAACCGCACCTTTTCAAGTCGGTCTTTGACAGCCATGAAGCCCTGGAAGTCGACCCGGGCCTTACCATCAGGAAAATGAGTCTGGAACAAGTGGAGGCTCTGCCCGCAGAGTTGAAAGCACGCCACCGCTATGTCGGGGTGCTGTTCGTCGTCAACCGTGCGGTAACCCATGAAATCGTCCGTCACCGCCCATGTTCCTTTCTTCAGGAAAGCCAGCGCTACTGCCGGTACAACCAGGACAAGTTCGATAATCAGGTGACGTTTATCAAACCAATGTTTTTTGCCGAGGGAAGCGAGGAATACAAGCTGTGGCAGGAAGCTATGGAGATGACGGAGAAAAGATACCTCAAACTGCTTGAATCCTCCACCCCTCAGGCGGCAAGGACAGTATTGCCGAACTCCTGCAAAACGGAAATTATAGTATATTGCAACCTTGAGGAGTGGACGCATATTTTCAGCTTGCGCACCACCAAGGCGGCTGAGCCGTCGATGCGTGAGGTCATGAATCCCCTTGCGGAGGAATTCAAGAAGAGATACCCTGCCATTTTTGTGTAGTTCTCCTGGGCTTTTTAAAAAAAATATCCCGGTATTTTTATTTATACCGGGATATTTTTTTTGTGTTATATAGAGCCTGTTTCCAGTAAACTTACGTATATTTGGATACCTTACGTTAAATGGTGGTCGTTGCAATTCAACGGCAGCCATCATGAACCCCGACGGATATCCAGCGGGAAAATACTTAGAAAGTGCCTGACCGGGCTTGATAGTGTATAGTGAAAGATAGCAGCAAGCGTACGCTTGCTGCTTCTCCTTCTAACATCAAGATTTCAATAATGGTCTCGTAAAATGGTAACACGAAGTTCTGTACCCCAGCGCAAGTCGTCGATGAAGAGGACCGTAAAGGACCAGTCCGGAGCCGGAAAAATCAAGATCGGTGAACTGCTCAGTAAGGCAGGCTACATAACTCCTTCACAGCTGGAAACGGCCAAAAAACATCTGAAACAGCATGGCGGCAGGCTGGGCGGAATTCTCAGGCAGCTGGAATTTATAGATGAAGATACTGTCTACAACTTCCTCAGCAGGCAGCACAATTATCCCGGGGTATCTTTAAAAAGCGAACACCCGGCTGGAGATGCCCTGAAAATATTTCCCTATGAATATGCCAAGAAATTTATGGCATTTCCGTTGCGGATGGCCGGCAACACCCTCCAGATCACCATGGCCGAGCCATCAGATGCCGGCGCTGTGGAGGAAATACAGAATCTCGTCAACAAAGAACTCTCGGTTTGTGTTTCCACGGAAAGGGATATTGTCTATGCCTATCAAAAATACTATGGCGTAGGCGAAGAAGAAGCGATGTCCTGTTTCGGGGTTCAGGACAAGGAGGTGGAAGAGGAGCTGGATATCACCCAGGTCGATGACTTCGGGTCGATAGTCGCCGAAGCGGCCGATGACTTCGAGATAGAAGATGATGACGGCGAGGAAGGCAACGACCAGTTTGCCGCCTCAGACGCCCCGATCATCAAGCTGGTGAACGGTATACTTGTCAAGGCGGTTCAGGACGGGATTTCCGACATCCACGTTGAACCCTATGAGAAGACCATGCAGGTCAGGTATCGTAAGGACGGTTCGCTGTTCAAGACCATGAACTTGCCGTTGACCATTAAAAATGCGCTGGTGGCAAGACTCAAGATCTTGTCCGGGCTTGACATTACCGAACGCCGTGTGCCGCAGGACGGACGTATCAAGATGAGAATGGGACGCAATCGTTCCGTTGATTTTCGCGTCTCTTCGCTGCCTACACTTTTTGGTGAGTCGGTGGTTCTGCGTATTCTGGACAAGTCGTCTCTTAATGTCGATCTCACCCATCTCGGGTTTGAGCAGAAAACCTTTGAAATGCTCAAGCGCTGCCTCAATCAACCCCAGGGACTTTTGCTGGTTACCGGTCCCACCGGATCGGGAAAAACCGTTACCCTCTATTCGGCGTTGAACTCGCTCAACAACGAAGACATCAAGATTCTCACCGCCGAAGATCCGGTGGAGTTCAGTTTCAAGGGCATCAATCAGGTTAATGTCCACCAGGAAGTGGGTATGACCTTCGCCGCCGCGCTCAAGGCCTTTTTGCGGCAGGACCCGGACATTATCATGGTGGGCGAGATACGAGATATTGAAACTGCGGAGATCGCCATCAAGGCGGCCATGACCGGCCACCTGGTGTTCTCGACCCTGCATACCAACGATTCGCCGGCGACCATTGGTCGTCTGGTGGATATCGGAATTCCCCCGTACATGCTCGCTTCGTCGGTGACAATGGTACTTTCCCAGCGCCTGGGAAGACGACTGTGCCAGAAATGCAAGAAAGAAGTTACCCATGATCCGGAAGAACTGCTCAAGGCCGGGTTCCATGAAGATGAGCTCGATCAACTTACCCTGTACGGCCCTGCCGGTTGCTCCGAATGCAACAATCTCGGATACAAGGGCAGAGTGGGTTTTTTTGAGTTGATGGAGGTCACCGATGAAGTGGCCAAGGCTATTAATGCTGAAGTCCCCGAGGATCAACTGAGAAAAATTGCCATCAAGGAAGGGATGACGCCGCTGCGCGAAGCGGCGCTTGAAAAGGTGAGAAACGGTGTCACCAGCCTTGAGGAAGTCCTGAGGCGTACCGTGGCGCATAAGGAGAGTCTGCCGGCGTATATGGTCAACCCGGACGAAGAGGTTTATGAAGACGGCGATAAGATAATCTCCGAGGGCAACAGCGATATTGATTTCTTCAAGCTCATACGCGGATCGCTGACGGTCGTCAAGAAGGGGAAGAAAATTGCCGAACTGACGGAACCCGGAGATTTCTTTGGAGAAATGGCGGCAATTACCGGCGAAAAAAGGAACGCAACCGTCATTGCCGACGGTCGGGCCTCGGTAAAGAGGTATCCGGGGGATAAGCTGGAAGAAATAATTGAGAAATATCCGGAAATCTCAAGACATATTTTCGGTTCAATGACCAACCGTCTGCACAGGACAAATCAGATCATTGTAAAACTTGCCGAAGAGAGACGTCCTGTAAAAGGACCTGGCCCCGGAATCGGTACGCAAAGACGCATGCTGAAGAATTGAGGTGAGGCGGGGGAAAGATTTTTCACCCGTGATCCTTTGTCAGAACAGGGAGTAGTGTGTTGTTGCATATCATTGCCGTAATGGATGGCCGCCCCGGTCATGAAAAACAGACCCTGGGGATAATAGCAGGCCTCAAGGCGCGAACCGGGGTTCACGTTTCTGTGGTCAGAACATCCCGTCCTTCCCCCTATAGAAGAATTGTCAACGGCCTCACTGTTGCAGTGCCGTTTTTGTATCCGCAAAAAAAAGAACTGCAGGGAGCGGACTTGGTGCTCTGCACCGGCTCTTCGACTCATTTTATCGCGCTTACGCTGAAAAAAAAGCTCGGTATTCCAGCATTCTGCTGCATGCATCCAGGCTCCATTCTTCGCTCTTTCTTCGATTGCTGTTTTGTCCCCGGACATGATGGAAAAAAAGGAGACAATATTGTAACGACCGCAGGGGCCCCAAATATGTGTTACGACAAAGGCAAACACATGCCGGGCCAGGGGCTGGTCCTGGTCGGCGGAGTTTCTGAGGGAGAGCATTACTGGATCGAGGAGAAAGTGGTGTCGATGGTGCAAGCAGTGATCTCCCGAGACACCAGAACCCACTGGGTCATCGCCTCCTCGCCAAGAACACCTGCGCATACCGCAGAAAGCTTGAAAATGTTTGACCAAAACATGGCCAATGTTGATTTCGTCGATTTCAAGGACACCTGGCCGGGGTGGATTGAGACGCAGTACGACAGGGCCGAGACAGTGTGGGTAACCTCCGATTCGATCTCCATGATTTATGAAGCGATGACCGCCGGCTGCAGGGTCAATATTTTTCCCATGGAGTGGAGCAGTAAGGAGAAGAAGTTCAAGAGAAACGAGGAAATTCTTTCACAACAGAAAAGAGTGAATGTTTTTCCTGAATACGATAGGACCGACACAGCTTCTGGCGGTGTTGAAAAATTAAACGAAGCGCAGCGGATAGCTGATTACATACTGAAGAGATGGTTTCCAGAAAACTCAAAATAGTCCAGCTGCTGCCGGAACTGGAGGAGGGGGGCGTAGAGGGCGAAACTGTCGACCTGGCGCTCTATCTCGCTAAGCAAGGCCATGAATCCATAGTAATTTCAGGTGGAGGTCGGCTCGTACCCCTGCTTGAGCAGGGCGGATGTCACCACATGGAGTGGAAATATATCGGTGAAAAGAGTTTCAGGTGTCTCAGGTATATTAAAAAACTCAAGAAATTCCTCGTTGAAAAAGATATCGACGTCCTTCACCTGAGGTCACGGCTGCCGGCCTGGATCGGCTATCTTGCCTGGAAAGGTCTGCCAAAACATTTACGGCCCTCGCTGGTCACAACATTTCACGGTTTTTATTCGGTCAACTGTTATTCCTCCATTATGACCAGGGGAGAAAGGGTGGTGGCGGTTTCCGAGACGATCAAAAAGCATATCCTGAGCCATTACAAGGTGGACCGGGAGAAAATCGAACTGATCCACGGAGGTTTTGAGGAAAGTGAATTTGCGCCGGAGAAAATAGAACAGTCGAGAACCGACGCGTTGCGAAAACAGTGGAATTTACCGACAGCCGACAAGGCGGTGATCATGCTACCCGGTCGGTTCACGCTGTGGAAAGGGCAGGATATACTGATCGAGAGCCTTACGCTGGTAAAACAGAAGAGACCTGATTTTATATGCCTGCTGATTGGCAATATTGAAGAGAAAACGGGCTATGCCAAGAAACTGGGGGACAAGGTGAAGTCCCACGGGTTGACGGAACAGGTATATTTTGTCGGCCACTGCGACGATATGCCGGCCGCTCTTATGCTTGCCGATGTGGTGGTGTCGGCATCTTCCACCCAGCCGGAGGCTTTCGGTAAAGTGGCGATCGAAGCAATGGCCATGGGCAGGGCGGTTATCGCCACCGCCCATGGCGGGAGCCTTGAAACTGTTATAGACGGCCAGACAGGCTGGCTGATACCGCCGATGAACGCTGTGGCAATGGCGGATGCAATTATCGACGCGTTGTCCGATCGAAAAAAACGCGAAGAGTTCGGTAGAAAAGGGCGGCAGAGGGTGCTTGAAAAATTTACCGCCAGGCAGATGTGTGAGAAGACCGTCGAACTTTATCAGACCAGTTATGATGAGAGGACCAGGCCGATAAAGAAAGACAAGGTCAACGTAATGCAGCTGCTGCCCATGCTGAACAGCGGCGGGGTGGAAAGGGGTACCCTTGAAATGGGGCGTTTTCTCGCCCTGAACAATCATGAGTCCCAGGTGGTATCCGGCGGCGGAAGGCTTGTTGAGCAACTGACCAAGGAAGGGAGCATTCACCATACGATGAAGATAGGGTCCAAGAGTCCCATCTCCCTCATGCAGATTCTGCCGCTCAGGCAGAAGATTCTGAAAAACGTAGACATCCTGCACATGAGGTCGAGAGTACCCGCCTGGGTCGGCTACCTTGCGTGGTTGTCGATTCCACCAGGCAAAAGACCTGTGCTGGTTACGACTTTTCACGGTTTCTACTCGGTGAACAGCTACAGCGCGATAATGACTAAAGGAGACGGGGTTATCGCGGTCTCTGATTCGATAAAAAAACATATTGAAGAGCAGTACGGCAGGACCGACCGGGTCAAGCGGATATTCCGCGGAGTGGAGATGTCGTCTTTTGACCCGGACAATATCGATCTGCAAAGGGTCGCCAGGCTCCGCCGGAGTTGGGGGGTAGAGCCGGAAAAACCTGTAATAACCCTCCCCGGCCGTCTTACCCGCCTGAAAGGACAGGAAGTCTTTTTAAAAAGCCTGTGCCAGGTGAATAGCTTCGATTACCAGGCACTTATCGTGGGAGATGTAGAGAGTAATCCGGGATACGTGGAGGAACTCAGGCAGTTCATCGACAAAAACAACCTGGCAGGTAAGGTGAAGCTGGTCGGCCACTGTGGGGATATGCCGGCGGCGTTTTACCTGTCGGATATTGTTATATCGGCTTCGTCACTTGAGCCGGAAGCGTTCGGGAGGACGACCGTCGAAGCGATGGCGATGGGGTGTCCCGTTATCGCTACCGCACACGGGGGTTCCCTGGAAACCGTCATTCCAGGAGAAAACGGCTGGCTGGTAAAACCCTCCGATCCGGACGAGCTGGCAAGGGCCATTGGAGAGGCTCTGGCGACCGATCGCAACAAACTGAAATTAATAGGCGAGAAAAACCGGGCAAGGGTAAAATCCAATTTTACGGCACATGCCATGTGCGAGCAGACCCTGGATTTTTACGCAGAACTGCTGCTGGCAAAGAAAAATATCGAGCTTACCTGCTGAGTCATCCAGGCTTCAGGGTAAAGGTTTTATACATTTTACTGTCCAGTGGTCGTATGTGACCCCGCCAAAGTTCCCTGCAGGCACCTTGAGTGCAGGGGACTGCTGCTATTGTTTTGTTTTGTCGTCAAGACAGTGGCGTTCGAGAAAATCAAATTCCTTGGGGGAAAGGTCATACTTGATCGCCACGTTCTGCAGGATACGTTTTCTCTGAGATTCCCCTTTTTTCTCAAGTTGTTCGCAGAACTCCTTGATCGCCTTTTTCATTTTCTCCCCGGGAGGGTGCATCGTGGAAGGTGTCATTTATCCCTACTGTGTATGCTGAATGTTGATTGATTGCTGTCCCTCCGGCTTCAAAACAAGTCCCCCCAGCGGGGGAATGGTCAGGCTGGCATGATAATCTGCGCCGCCGCCGGGAGCAGGTATCGGAGAGATCAGCGTCTCGCAGTCGCAGCGCCCTGTCCCTCCGTATTTTTCCTGATCTGAACTAAAGATGATCCTGTATTTTTGGTTGCTGACAAGTCCTAGTTGATAGTTGTCGAGTCTGTTCGGCGTAAAATTCAGGATGCAGATGAGATGATTGTCACGATCCCGGCCAAACCTGGCAAAGGAGATCACCGAGTTGTCACGGTCATGGAAATCGAGCCAGGAAAATCCTTCATGATCAAAGTCGCGTTCCCATATTCCGCTGTTTTCAAGGTAAAAACCGTTTAATTCCTGTACGTACGTCTGCAGCTGCCGGTGGCAGGCGTCATCGAGCAGATGCCAGTCTAGGCTCCGTTTGCAATACCACTCGTTCCACTGGCCGAATTCCATGCCCATAAAAATGAGTTTTTTCCCCGGATGCATCCACATAAACAGAAAGAGAAGGCGCTGGTTGGCGAACTTCTGCCATCTGTCTCCGAACATTTTGTTCAGCATGGATCTTTTACCATGTACTACCTCGTCGTGGGAGAGCGGAAGGATGAAGTTTTCCGAAAAGGCGTACATCAACGAAAAGGTGAGGTTGTTGTGATGATATTTTCTGTGGACGGGATCTCGGGAAAAGTAGTCGAGAATATCATTCATCCAGCCCATGTTCCATTTAAAGCCAAAACCGAGGCCGCCATGGTCTGCGGGCCGGGAAACACCGTAGAAACTGGTCGATTCCTCGGCGATCATGAGACAATTGGGATGCTTTTCATACACTATGGAGTTGAGGTGCCTGAGAAACTCGATGGCTTCCAGGTTCTCTTTTCCGCCGTACCTGTTGGGCAGCCAGTCTCCGTCGTCTCTGGCGTAGTCGAGGTAGAGCATCGAGGCCACCGCGTCGACCCGCAGCCCGTCGATGTGGTATTTTTCGATCCAGAAAAGAGCGTTTGATATCAGGTAGTTGCTCACTTCGCGACGGCCGTAGTTGTAGATGTAAGTTCCCCATTGCGGATGGGAGCCGCGCCTGTGGTCGGCGTGTTCGTACAGAGCGGTGCCGTCGAAATTGCCGAGACTGTGCGCATCTTTGGGGAAATGTGCCGGGACCCAGTCCAGGATCACGCCTATATTGCTGGCGTGAGCTCGATTAACAAATTCCTGGAATTCTTCCGGGGTGCCGTAGCGGCTCGTCAGGGAAAAGGGGGCAGCTACCTGGTATCCCCAGGACTCGTCAAGAGGGTGTTCCATTACCGGCAGGAGTTCGATATGGGTAAAGCCCATGTGCTTAACGTAGGGGATCAGCTTATCGGCCAGTTCCAGAAAGGTGAAAAATCTGTCCGGTGCGGCGGGATCCCTCTGCCACGAACCGGGGTGGACCTCATAAACGATCATCGGACTAGGGTATGGCGACGTCCTGGTCTTCTGTTGCTGCCAGAGATTGTCTGTCCAGTTGAAGTTGTTCGTTGAATGTATGATCGATCCGGTCGCCGGTCGTAGTTCACCGTAGAACTGAAAAGGATCGCTCTTGTCGATCCTCTCCCCCTGTTTTGTCAAAACAGAGAATTTATAGATTTCATCCCGCCCCAGATGAGGAATAAAGATTTCCCATATCCCCGATGATCCTATGACCCGCATCTGGTGGATTCTATGGTCCCATGAGTTGAAGTTGCCAATAACTGAGACACCCTTGGCGTTCGGGGCCCACACCCTGAAGATCACGCCCGATACATGTTCGACCTCGGTGCAGTGGGCTCCGAGATGTTCGTAGATCCGGTAATTGGTCCCTTGGCTGAAGAGATGTCGGTCAAGCTCTCCAAGCTGTACCGCGAATCGGTAGGGGTCGTTGGTGAGGCTGATGGGCTGGCCGGGAAAATGAACCTTGAACTGGTAGGTAAACGGGGGCAGTCGGCGGTCGGACAAAACCGCCTGCGGCACTATTATGCTGAACATGCCGCTGGTGCCGATTCGTTGCATATCGCGGGATTGTCCGTTATGAACAAACTCGACGCGCAGCGCGTCCGGCTGATAAGTGCGCACGGTCACCTGGTCGCTGTCGGGGGTTCCGAAATGGGCACCCAGCACCGCAGCGGGGTCATGATGGCAAGCAGCTATTACCTTTTCTATGTCATCCATAATGCAACGGTTTCGGTATGTAGATAACGTGTTACGCTCATAGTATGTTATCACAACTGGTTTGTCACCACCCAAATTGTGGTCGCGTCAATATAAACAGGCGGTACGTAGCCTGGCCCTGCCGTCTTGACGCCGATAAAAATAGTTTGATAGAATTTAATTAAAGAAAAAAAAACGATTTCAGTATAAAGTGGCACAGACACGGCATGGCAATGCCGGAAAGAGTTGAGACAGTGTTGGTACGGAAACAAGAAAAATGCTATTTTACAGGAATAATCTGTGACTGAAGAATTCAATTCCCTCGTGGGACATTTCCTGGTTTCCACCCCCCAGATGCCCGATCCACGTTTTGCAGAACATGTCATCTATATATGCGCGCACAATGCCGATGGAGCGATGGGGCTGGCGATTAACAGACCGAACAGTTCCATAACCATGGCCGAGATCCTCAAGGGAGCAGATCTTCCGGTGCCGCAAAACACTCTTCCACAGATACATATCGGCGGCCCTGTCGAGCTGGAGTCAGCTTTTATCCTCTACCTGTCTGATTACAAGACCGAACATCAGCTTGAGGTGACAAGCTCGGTTTCCCTTACCAGGGAAACAAAGGTTCTTGAAGATATCTCGTTGGGAAAGGGGCCTGCAACCTATCTTTTCCTCCTTGGCTATACCGGCTGGGGACCTGGGCAACTCGAACGGGAACTGGTCGAACAGGGGTGGCTGACCCTTCCGGCAAACAATGAAATTATATTCAATATGGCCGATGAGCAGAAGTGGAAGGCAGCGGCTATGCAGTACGGAATCGATATTACCACGTTTGAAGATGAAATCGGCTACGCATAAAAGTCGTCACCCCGCATGATTGGTGAAGCTGTCACCCTGTTGTCCTGCCCGGGTCTGTCTTTTTTTCCAGCGGTTATGTACATCGCACTATACTGTAACATGGGTCTTTGTGAAAGACGCCGGAGATAATAAATGGTTAAAATTTCCGATATATTTACCTGTAAAAGATGCGGTTACTGTTGCCAGGGCAACACCACCGTCTCCCTTGACCAAGAAGATCAGGAAAACATGATCCGGACGCTCAGGCTTAGCCGGGATCAGGTCAAAACAAGATACTGGCGGGTAACCGGATCGGTAGTCCAGATGAAAACGGTTGATGGCCACTGTATCTTTTACGATGAAGGATGCACCGTTCACGAGGGAAGACCCTGGCGTTGTGCGCAGTGGCCCCTGCATCCATCGATTGTCAGCGACAGAAACAACTTCACCACCATCGCCGAATCCTGCCCTGGCATCAACAGGGAGATAGGGTATGAGAAATTTTGTGAGATTTTACTCCAGCTGGTGAAAAGCGGCAGAATAGTGTGCTGATTCTGCGACAGTGGTTGGGGTGATCAGAGCAAAACGAACACTTTTTTTTACTGATACTTTCATGAAACACGAGATCCTGCTGCTGGGCAAGACAAAGGATAATTACCTGCGCAAAGGAATCGATGAATTCACCGGTCGGCTCGGCCATTATACCAACTTTACCATCTCCACCCTCAAGGAGAAAAATCCGGGAAAGTCATCAAATCCTGTCGATGCGCAAGGCGATGTCCTTCTCGGTGCCGTTCAGGCAGGAGCCATGAAAATAGTGCTTGACAGCAGGGGCAAACAGCTCAGTTCAGAGAAATTTGCTGACCAGATAACCCGCTGGGAAATGAATGGGGTGAAACATATCTGCTATCTGATTGGCGGTCCCGAAGGACATGCGCAAAAGGTGATCGACCAGGCAGACATGTTGCTTTCGTTCTCTAAAATGACTTTCACCCACGATATGATACGTCTGCTCCTGGTTGAACAGCTCTATCGGGCCTACACCATCAAGGCTGGGGAGAAGTATCACAAGTAAGCTTGCAGATTTTTTCGCACCTGTCATTTTTTGAAATAGATATCAAAACGACCGCTCTTCATTTTCACCTGGTGGTCAGGGCGAAGATCGGCGATGCAGGGCGCTCCTTTTGGTCTTTTTACCGCAATCCTCGCTGGAGCGAGTGTTCTTGCCGCATAAAACAACCGGTGGCTGTCCTCGTCATCGCCCACCAGCAGCCTGAGTATCCGCATCACCTGTTTGTTGAGTGCCGACGAGTTTCTGTGGGGATACATCGGGTCGAGGTAGACGGTGTCAAAGAGGCCATTGAGACTTTCGTGGGAGGTGATGATATCAGTCTGGATCAATTGCACTTTTTCTGCTATGATAGCGGCTGACTCCGGCTGCTTGCCAGCGCGCTCAAGACCATCCTTGAGCAGCTCGTAAAGGACGGGATTTCGCTCAAAAAGGGTGACGCTGCATCCAAGGACGGCAAGGGCGAAACCATCTGCGCCAAGACCTGCCGTGGCATCCAGGATTCTGGGCCTGTATCCCGGTTTTACGCCGACGGCCCTGGCCAGGGGTTGGCTGATGGTGTAGTTTTTGACGTGACGAAACCCTTTTTTGCCTGTTATAAAGTCTATGAAAACAAGGGGTTTGAGTTTATCCTTGACAAAGTGGCCGAGCTTGAGTCCTTCACGGGTATAAAACAGTACCAGATCGGTGGTGCAGCAGTCCGTCTGGCCTGCAAAATTAAGATTCAACCGGTCGGCCAGACTTTCTCCTTTTTGCTGGAGCGCAGGGTCGTCAACCGTGACGCACAGAGATGTCGGTGCTGCCGGGGTCGGGGTGTAGTCCATAGTAAAGAGAAGGTCAGTCTGAGGTTATCGAACTGGGTCCATACTATAATCGGGAAAATATTCATGACAAATATAAATTCTTCGGTAGTTGCAATTATTCCTGCACGTTTTGATTCAAACAGGTTCCCGGGGAAACCTCTGGCGCTGATAGACGGCAAGCCAATGATACAGCATGTGGTCGAGCGGGCCCGGAGCGTCGACATACTTTCACGGGTTGTGGTGGCCACCGACGATGAGCGGATTGCAGCGTGTGTCGCCGGTTTTGGCGGAGAGTACGTCATGACCCGCAAGGACCACGTATCCGGATCCGACAGGCTGGCGGAAGCTGCCGAGATATTAAAGATCTCGGAGCACGATATAGTGGTGAATATCCAGGGCGATCAGCCGCTGTTTGCCCCTGAGGTTGTAGAACAGGTGGCGAGACCGCTGGTGGAAGATCCGGCGTTGCCGATGGCAACGCTTATATACCGGATAATCCGTGAAGAGGAAATAAACGATCCGAATCATGTGAAAACCGTGTTCGACAGGGATAATTACGCTCTCTACTTTTCGCGGGCACCCATCCCGTTTCAGCGAAACCCGGATGAACAGGAAACCCCGATCTATTATAAACATCTCGGCTTTTATGCCTACAGGAAGGGCTTCCTGCTTACTTTTGTCGCTCTACCGGAAGGAAACTGGGAAAAATTTGAAAAACTTGAGCAGTTGAGAGCGCTGGAGTACGGCTATAAGATCAAGGTTGTCCTCACCGGTCACGACTCAATCGAAGTAGATACCCCTGAGGACCTTAAAAGGGTCGAAACCTCTTTGAGCCGGAAATAAATATAAAAACCCGCCTGATAAACAGGGAGCATCATCTGTGCCAGTAATGCTCTATTATTCTGCTATAAGCCGTGATTAAAGAACATTTTTCTTCCATAAAAAATCTTACGTTTTCTCCCCTGGAGCTCCAGCCAGGCCAGGATATCCGCGAAAAACTGGTCGATCTTGTTCTGCAGGGAGTCCCTGCACAGCTTCCCGCACACCTCAGCGGGTATCTTAAAACCATAAGAGAAGAACTGCTGCAAACCGGAGTTGAAAATGTCAGGGTCGTGGTTTTCGGCGGCGGAACCGGACTTTCCAACATCATCGGCGGAGATTCGAGACTTTACGGCTGGTGCGCTCGTCCTTACAACGGCCTCAAGGAACTCTTCCCCAGAACCCGTTCCGTGGTCTGTGTAACCGACGATGGCGGATCAACGGGAGAATTGCTCAAGGACATTGACCTGATAGCTGTGGGAGATATTCGTCACGTGCTGCTGTCTTCGGTTCAGCTTAACCGACTCTGGGAGTTGTACAATTTAGGCAAGACCGAAGCCCACCGGGTTGCCGGTGTGCTGTGGCGACTGTTTAACTGGCGGTTTACCGGCCCCCTTACGCGGCAACATCCTCATTTTCAAGAGATAAAAAAGGAGGTGGAGAGTTTGCCCCAGGATATGGCCAGCTACCTCCGCACTCTGATGGATTACCTGTTTGTCAGTAAAAAACTTGGCAAGAGCCTCAAAAGATCCCACTGCATGGGAAATCTGCTCATCGCCGCCGCCGTTTTCCGCGAACAGGACAACTATGGCGCCAGCGGGGTTGATGATTCCGATATCGCCGCCCATTGCGCAATCAGGGACGGCCTGGATCGTCTGGGCAGGATAATCGGGGCTGCACCAAGGGCGGTAATGCCTTGCACTTCTACGCCTGCGCAGCTGCGGGTGCTCTACACCAACGGTGTGGAAATTACCGGTGAACATAAATTGAGCACGGCCACCCGTGGAGTTCCGGTGGATTCCGTGCATGTCGATTACTGTGGTGAGGCCAGAACTTATGATGAGATCATAGAAGACATCGAACGGGCTGATATAGTGGTGTTCGCCCCAGGCAGTCTCTATTCCTCTATAATCCCGGTATTCAAGGTACCCGGGCTTGCCGAGGCGGTCAGGTCAAACACCAGGGCCATGAAAATATTGATTTCAAATCTCTGGGTCCAGGCGGGCGAGACGGATCTTTCACTGGTGAACCCCGAACGCAAATTTCATGTCTCCGACATGATCCGGGCCTATGAAGAAAACATCCCCGGAGGTACCAGGGACCTGTTCAATGAAGTCTTGTGCGTGTCGTTAAAAGATATCCCGGGATCGGTCTTGCAAAGATATGGTGTCGAAGGCAAGGTGCCTATTTACCTGGACAAGGAAAAGCTGGTCGGCTCAAACTTTTTTCCGGTCGAGTGCGATATATTTTCCACAGCTGCCTTGAACGATAGAGGGGTTATCCAGCATGATCAGGAGCGGTTGGCCCTTGCCATTAAAGCTCTCTATAACGGCCGTAAATGCTGGGAAAAAGGAATTGTTGCCTCCCGGGAGGGCGGAACCGGAGGGAGCGCTGATAAAAATCTGCAACCCCAAAATCGGTCGACAGAGAAGTGTCCCGAGAAGCTGAGACAGACGATCAAACCGTATATTAAATATCGCAAAATAAGTGAGAAGATAGATTCGCTTAAAATTTGCTGCATCGGACTTGACAAAAAACCAGACCTATCTCATATTAAGAGCATGATCGTCGATATCCTGTGCGATCATCCGGTGATACCGATCGCCCATCTGGGATTTTTTAGGGATATATTCTGCGTTTCCTCCGAGCTATGGAAACGCGACCAACAGTGGGACAACGTTTTCTCCTTTTTTGATCCCGCTGACGGATGCATAAAGATACGAGCAGATCAGTTCAGAGATCGCCGCAATCTCGAAGTGGCCTTTATGGTGGCGCTTGGTGAGTCCCTGCTGGGAAATTATGCAGCGGAAAAGATAATGGAGGACGTGGTGATAGACGGAATCGGGCTTGGCCGCGTATACCATCTGTACCTGGCTGCGGAGCCCCAAAGGCGTTGTTATTTTGACACACACCAGATAAAGACCTTTTTGTCGCTGTCAAGGATGTGTGATACAGGGGATCATAATCACTATACACGACTGGTAAACAGAGGGGAGGGGTTCACCCCGCCCGGATTGCTGATGGGGCTCATGTATGCCTGGTATGTTGACAACCAGCTCGCTTCGCATATCGAGTACAAGATGTCCGTCATGAAAATTAGAAAGTCGGACCTGATACCCGAGCAGGTCCGCATGGCTGACCGTCGACGAAAAATGGTCGATTTTTTCCGAGAAGTTGTGTTTTACGGTGACCTCAAACCGTAAGATCGACTGAAACAGCGAAAACAAGATGAAGATATTGATAATAGACGACGACCACAGAACTCGCGATCTTTTCAAAATCTGGCTGGAAAAGGAGAATTTTGAAGTTCTTGAAGCGGCCAATGGATTGGAGGGGATGAAAGCGCAGCAAAAACATCGGGCTGACATGCTCATCTGCGACCTGATAATGCCGGTTCAGGAGGGAATAGAGACAATTTCCCTGTTCAGGGAAAATTATCCCCAGGTAGGAATTATAGCTATTTCCGGGGGCGGCCAGATCGGTTCGGAATCGTACCTGCAGATGGCGGAGATCCTCGGTGCCTGGCGAGTGTTCGCCAAACCTCTGGACATGACGCAGATTGTGCAGGCAGTACATGAATGGCAAAAAGGATTACCCCACATCGCGTAGGGTGGCGGTCACCGCTAGCTTGTACTGCAGAACGTCTTCCACTGGTGATCGAGTTTTTTGCTGGAAATCGAGTTCTTGCCAGTCAGCTCCGGAGCAAAAAGCTGCAGTTTGAACTCGTTGAACATTGACTGGTAGAGTACAAATTCCCGCAGCGCATCGGCTGAGAGAAGCTTTTTCTTCTTTTGCCCCTCGATGAGCCTCGACAGATGCGGTTCAAGTTGCCTCTTCTTTTTTGCGTCTTTATCCGGATTTGCATAGAACCGTTGCGCCCGCAGCGAGATTCCCCGCAGTTGCCGCTCGACCTGATTGAAATCGAGAGCGAAGTCTGACAGCAGAAAGTCGTGGGGCAGAATCATGTCGATCTCTGCCATGAATTCCTGTTCCAGGGGCGGGAGGAAATGTTTTTTGCTTCGTGATTTTTCAAACAGGGCGGTTAGCTGCGATTCCACTTCACGGCGTTGTCGCAGGGATGCAAGAATCTGCTCGAGAATATTTCTGCCCTCTTTGAAAAAACCGGTCTTGCGGAGATGTTCGATTTTGCACAGGTAGGCCGATTCCTCGATAATCCCTTCGTCAAGAGGGGCAAACAGCGATGCGACGATAAAGTCGAGCACCAGCCTGACCAATTCGTTTCTATCAAGGCCAAGTTTTGCAAATATTAACGTTGAAGGGCCTGAAAAACTGGTGCTGCAGAGTTTTTTCAGCGCCTTGTACTGGTCTTTAAAGGGGATGCGCAACAGAAAAAGGGTGCCTTCACGATTGATCCGACTGGCTTTTTCCGGATCATTCTCAAATACTACCTGGATCGTTTGTTTCTGCTGGTCGGCCTGCAGAGCACCATAGAGATAGCCTGCTGTTTCACCGGTTTTGGTGAAAATCGGGACCCTGGAAGGAAGACCTGCAAAATCCCAGGTGACATATTCAGTGTGCTGCCATTTTCCGACGATTTTTTCAGCATTGCCTCTTAATACCAGAGATGGGTCCGGCTCCATGGCGCGGCTGTTTTGGTGAATCAGTTCTGCCAGGTTGCGTCCACTGCATATTTCATCCCCATGTTCATCGAACAGCAAAAAAATCGGGGTCAGATGTGGTGGAAGTTCCCTGGTCCACTGATCGCGGGCGACAAGAAATCGAAACTGCTTGAGAATCGATTGTTCAAGAGCTGTCAGCAAAGAACCCTTGCCGAACTCTATATCATCGAGCACCCGGGCTACGCTTTCGTTGACCGGAACCAGCTTTTTTCTTAAGCTTTTGGGAAGTGATTTGAACAGGTAGGTGACTTTTTCATCAATAAATCCGGGCACCAGCCAGTCGAATCTTTCAGGCGACATGGTTTTTGCCATCTGAAGGGGGATACGAAAGGTCACCCCGTCTCTTTCAGTGCCCGGCGCAAATTGGTATTCAAGACGGATCTCCGTTGAGCCGATGGTTGTTCTGGTAGGAAAATCGACAAGTTCCCTGTCATCGATCTGTCTTATAAGGATATCTCTATCCTTCATAACCAGCAGCTCGGGGTCGGAGTGTTGTTTTAAAAATTTGTTGAGGCTGCGCTGGTCGCATACAGAATCAGGGAGTCGGCTGTCATAGAACTCCGACAGGATCAAGTCATCTGCCACCAGGTTACGTACCCGCATTCTGTCTTCTGAATTCTGCCATTTTTTAATCAGCGAGAGATTGTGTGTAAGAAACGAATAGGAACCTTTTAATTCACCTTCAATGAGGGCCTGGATAAAAATCTCCCGGGCACTCTTGCTGTTTTTCCGGTGCCGCTTTACAAAATCGACTTTGGTGCCGCTGCTTATGACCAGGCCGAAAAGGGACGCTGTCTCGTCGGCGACCACCTGACCGGTTTTTTTCTGCCACCTCGGGTTGCTCCATGAATATTTACAGAGGTGCGGAACGCACTGCTTGATCCAGTCCGGGTCGATTGATGCCACGGTGAGCGCATAAAGATTATTGGTCTCAAGAAAAGAGGCACCGAGTATCCAGCCAGGACTTTTGGCAAATTGACCAGAGCCGGGAAAGATCATGAGTTCCTTGTTTTGCGAACCCTGGTAGATACGGCCGTTTTTTTTCATTGCCAGGTTTCTGGCAAAGCCGGTGATCAGCGCCTTATGGATCTGCAGGTAGTCGCCATCACCGCTGTTATCGGAAAACCCCTGGCGCTTTGACAGCATTCGGGTGAGCTGGTCGTGCAGATCGAACCATTCTCGCATTCGCTGAAAAGAGAGAAAGGAAGCTTTACAGAATTTTTTAAGCTTTGACCATGACTTGTGGGAGCCGGCCTGATCGTGATAGAGATTCCACAGGTTCAAAAACGACATGAAATCGGAATGGGGATGGGCAAATGTCTTATGCGCGTTGTCGGCATCCTGCTCGCTGTCGGCGGGCCGTACCCTGGGGTCGGCAATGGCGAGAACCGAGGCGATGATTTTGATTTCACGAAGACAGTTATTCTGTCTGGCCTCAAGTATAACCCTGGATATACAGGGGTCGATGGGCAGGTCCGCCATGATCTTTCCGTATCCGGTCAGCTTCCTGCTTCCGGTTATCGCACCGAGTTCTTTCAGCAACCGGTAGCCTTCCCTGATTGCCGTGTTAAACGGCGGTTCAAGAAATGGAAAATCGGCAGGATCTCCAAGCTTGAGTGAGATCATCTGCAGGATGACTTCGGCAAGGTTCGAACGTTTGAGTTCGGGCAGGGTAAACTGCTGGCGGTCCAGGTAATCTTCCTCTGAGTAGAGGCGAATACAGACTCCCGGCCCCACCCGCCCGCATCTGCCTTTTCTCTGGTCGCAGCTTGCCTGTGAAATCTTGGTAACCGGCAGACTTGTGGTTTTGGCCCTGACATTATAATAGGAGATCCTTGCCAGACCGCTGTCGATCACATACCGTATTCCGGGAACCGTAAGCGATGTCTCGGCAACGTTGGTGGCAACGATGATCTTTATTTTTTTCTGGGGTTGAAAGATCTTGCGCTGATCGCCGGAGGGTAGCCTGCCAAACAGTGGCAGTACCACGCAGTGGGGAAAATGGCTTTGAAGCAGCTTGCAGCACTGCCTGATTTCTCTTTCGGTTGCAAGAAAAATGAGAAGATCGCCTTCAACCCTCTGATCAAAGAGCTCTTTAACCACCGCAACACAGTGTTCGACAAGACTCTCGGATTCGTCGTTGTCACCATCCTCAGGGGGGCGGTATTTTACCGTGACGGGATAGGTGCGTCCGGAAACTGAGATAACCGGGGCGTCGTCAAAATGTTTGGCAAAAGCCGAAGTGTCTATTGTCGCCGAGCTGATTACGACCTTCAGGTCACGACGATATTTAAGCAGTTTTTTGAGGTAGCCCAGTAAAAAGTCGATATTTAGACTTCTCTCATGGGCTTCGTCGATGATGATGACACCGTATTGTGACAGCAGCCGATCGCTTCGGGTCTCGGCGAGCAGCACCCCGTCGGTCATGAATTTGATCTTCGTCTCTTTAGACGTATGATCGTGAAAACGGATTTTGTAACCGACTGTTGCCGGTCCTGCCTGCAACTCCTCCGCGACCCGACCGGCGACGGAAGTAGCGGCAATCCGTCTTGGCTGGGTGCATCCAATGACGAGATTGGAGTCGGGAAATGCTTCAATACACATTTTCGGGAGCTGGGTTGTTTTTCCAGAACCAGTATCACCAGCGACGATGACGACCTGATTGTTTCTTAGAGTGGTTATGATGCGTTTTCGTTCCGGTGAAATAGGCAGATGGGCGGGGTATTTAAAAATCATGAAAAAAATAGATGTGATGCTGGAAGTATGTTACATCTTGCTGTCAGCCGATGAGGTTGCCCCGCGGGGCGACCTGGCAGCAGCACAGGGTTTAATGGTTTCAGATTGTCGTTTGTCATGACATATACACCATAACCGGGCATGTTGTCAGCTGCCACCGGAAAATGGATCGAAATTCCCCAATATTTTTTAAAGAGATATGAGTTTAACCATGCTTTTTCACCCACAACCCAGTGATGAAACCCGATGACTTACCTTGAAGTGGCGCTGGCGGTCCCCCTGGACACGGTTCTAACCTACAGTTGCCCAGACGATCTTGCAGTGGTGCCGGTAGCCGGGGAAGTATTCTCTCTTGTCGGCAGACGGGTGCTGGTACCGCTTGGGGGCAGGCAGGTTACTGGCTATGTGGTTGACGATATGGTGGAAACAGAAGGGGAGTTACCCTTTAGGATAAAGCCGATTAACAGGTTTCTTGACGACCGGGCTGTTTTCGATGAGTCGATGGTTCGTTTTTTCCGATGGGCGGCCGACTACTATCAGTACCCCCTGGGGCTGGTGATAAAGGCGGCGCTGCCGGGAGGTATGACCCAGCAAAGTGTGACACGGATAGTTCTTAAAGCCAGCTCTGTGGAGTTCCTGGAAAGGTTCGGTGACAAGGTGCCACCGTGGGCTGACCAGCTGGTCGCAAAAAAAACACTTTCTGCCCGCGAATCGAGAAAAATCCTTACCACCAGCCGTTGGAAAAAAACAATCGCTGAGCTTGCCGATTCGGGCGTGGTGGAAATAGCTAATTCAGTTGCAAAGGACCGGGTCAGCGCCAAAAAAGAGAAATGCTACGAATTAGCCCCGCTTGGCACCAATGTTCTTGACCGCTTTGAAAATTTTGCCGTTTGTGCTGAACAGATAGCGCTGTGCATAAAGACAACAGAGCTTACCTGCGGGATGGTATTAAAGAAATCAGAGGCTAAAACACTTCTGGTCATTGGTGGGCTGGCAAATGAAAAACAGACCCTCCGCATCAGTCACAAAGAGGTTCTGGATCTCTACCCTAATGCGCGGACAAGAATTGTAGAACTCATCGACAAGCAGCTCATATATGAGTCCCAGCACCGGATATATAGAAGTCCCCTCGGAGAGCAGCTGCGTTATTATCCCAGGCCCGAGGAGCTGACCAGCCAGCAGGAAGCAGTAGTAACAGAGATTGCAGCGGCCATTGGCACGACAAAATTTGCTCCATTTCTTTTGCACGGGGTTACCGGCAGCGGCAAGACCGAGGTGTATCTGAGAAGTGCAGAACGAACACTTGAGCTGGGCAGGGACGTGATCGTTCTCGTTCCTGAAATAGCGCTTGCCACACAACTTGAGGCGCATTTCGTTTCAAGATTTGGTGACAACGTCGCCCTGTTGCATTCGGGTATGAGTTCAGCGGAGAAGTACGATCAGTTCTTTATGGCTCTTAACGGCAGGGCAAAAATCGTGATCGGGGCGAGGTCCGCAATTTTTGCACCGCTCACTAAGCCGGGCCTGATAATCGTAGATGAAGAGCATGACTCGAGCTACAAACAGGACGACGGTTTCTGCTATCACGCAAGAGATCTTGCCGTGCTGCGGGCTAAACACAGCGACTGTACCGTCATTCTTGGTTCTGCCACGCCGTCTGTGACCAGCTATTACAACACAAGGATCGGTAAGTATCGCCTTCTGGAAATGAGCAAGAGGGTAGGGAGCAGTTCCTTGCCGCGGACGGCGCTATTAAATCTCAATAGTAAAAACCGGATCAGGAAAAAAACGATCATCTCGCAGGAGCTGCTGCAGATGATGCAAGACACCATGGCCGATGAAAAACAGGTCATCTTGCTGTTGAACAGGAGAGGGTTTGCAACGGCGCTGGTGTGCAGGGATTGCGGTACCCCGGTCTCCTGTAATCATTGCAATATCTCCCTGACCTATCATAAGCAGAGGGAGAGCATGATGTGTCACTACTGCGGGTTTACCCAGAGCGCCAGTCTGGTCTGCGGTCAGTGCCGGTCAATGGATCTGCAGCCGGTAGGATTCGGAACGGAAAGGGTGGAAAACGAGTTAGCCGAACTGCTGCCCGATGCGCGGATCAAAAGGATCGATTCGGATATCGCCGCCGACAGAAAAAAGTTTATTACCATCCTGTCACAAATGCATAATGGAGATATCGATATCCTCATCGGCACCCAGATGATTGCCAAAGGCCATCATTTTCCCAAAGTAACCCTGGTCGGTGTGCTGTGGGCGGACGGAGGCATGAGCATGCCGGACTACAAGGCAGCGGAGCGGACTTTCCAGCTTATCACCCAGGTCACCGGCCGTGCGGGGCGGGAAGAGGCTCCCGGCAGGGTGTTGATCCAGACGATGCGTCCCGATCATTATGCCATAGAGTATGCCAAGAGCCATGACTATGAAAAATTTTACAACCACGAGATCGAGCTTCGGAAAAACCCGTTTTTCCCGCCGTTTGTAAGACTTGTCCTTTTGCGCATACAGGGAAGAGTCGAAAGCTCGGTGAGAACCACCTGTCTGGACGTTGCACGGTTTTGCCGAAAATTTGCAGCGGACTCGAAAAACCGCATGGAAATTCTCGGTCCGGCACCGGCCCCCCTTGACAGGGTCAGGGATAATTTCAGGTGGCAGATACTGCTAAAGAGCCCCAGTCCGCACCACCTTCACCAGCTTTGTCAGCGGCTGCGGGAGAGCAGCAGGCAACTTGTTAATAGCCAGTGCAACCTGGTAATCGACGTCGATCCGGAATCGATGATGTAAAGTTACAAGGAACAGCCGGCTTCGGGGTAAACACAGAGTTTTCCCTGATAATTTTCAAATACCAATTCCTTGTCGCTGCTGCTGACAATATAGTCTGGTGTAAGCGGTATTTTGCCTTTTCCTCCAGGTGCATCGAGAACGAAAGTCGGTACAGCCATTCCTGACAGGTGACTGTAGAGCTGCTTCATGATATCGATCCCAACCCTGGTGTTTGTCCGGAAATGATCTACGCCCCTGGTGAGATCGGCCTGAAAAAGGTAGTAGGGCTTCACCCTTATGCGCAAAAGCCCCCGCATAAGCTCTTTAATGGTGTCGATGTTGTCATTGACCCCTTTTAACAGCACGGTCTGGCATCCAAGAGGTATGCCGGCGTCGGCGAGCATGGTGCAGGCCAGGCTCGACTGCTCCGTAATTTCCCTTGGGTGGTTGAAGTGGGTGTTGATATAGAGCGGATGATATTTTTTTAAGACGGCGACGAGGTCTTCAGTTACTCTCATCGGCAGTACCGACGGCACCCTGGTGCCGATTCTGATAATTTCGATCGAGGGAATCTTTCGCAGATTGCCGAGAATTTCATCGAGCATGGTGTCGGACAGCAGCAGCGGGTCTCCACCTGACACCAGCACCTCACGCACTTCAGGATGGCTCTTGAGGTATTCATAACCCTGTTCAAGGGTCTCTTTTGAAGTACGCATCCTGGGAGTGCCGACCATTCTCTTTCGGGTACAGAACCGGCAGTAGACGGCACAACTGTTGTTGACAAGAAACAGTACCCGGTCTGGATATTTATGGACCAGATTGGGGACGGGACTCAGCTCTTCTTCACCGAGCGGATCCGGGATACACACCCGATCATCGAGTTCGGCTTTGTCCGGAATCACCTGTTTGCCCAGGGGGTCGTCGGCAGCTGTGACTAAATTCAAAAAATAAGGATTGATGCGCATCGGAAAGTTTGCAATTACCTCGGGTAATGCGTTAATATCACAACCCAGCCGTTCCGCCAATCCTTCGGGTGTCGTTATGCTCTGCTGTAAGATTTCTTGCCAGTTTTCCATAGCGCCCCATTATGGGGGAAAGGACATTGCTTGTCAATTATACTTTTTTATATATAAGAAAAAGGGGCCTGAACATGTCTGCAAATCTGTACCGGTTTAAATACGATGAATACGGAAACACAAAAGAGATAATTGTTTACGCAAGCGGTGCGCCTGCGCGGTCGTGCAGTTATATAAACAAAGGAACCGCGTTCAGCCTGGAAGAGAGATCGAGCCTAAACCTGGACGCGATGTTGCCGCCGGGCGTGAGAAACCTTGATGATCAGCTGGAGACTACCCGTGTCAAGGTTCAGGAAAAAGTCGGCGACATTGAAAAATATATCTTCATCAGAGCTCTTTTTAATCGTAACGCCACTCTCGCTCACGCTCTTATAAAAAGCGACATCGATACATACGCGAAGATTATATATACGCCAACCGTGGGCTATGCCGTGCAGCGCTATTCGTCGATGTTCAGACAGGCGAACGGTCTGCATTTCTATCCCGGCAACATAGACCGTGCCGAAGATATCCTCAGAAGGTTTGCTCATCGTGATATCAGGGTCGCCGTGGTAACCGACAATCACGGGATCCTGGGGCTGGGTGACCAAGGGGCGGGAGGAATCGCTGCCTGTCTTGGGAAACTTATGCTCTACACCCAGGGTGCGGGCATTGCCCCGTGGCACTGTCTGCCTATTTCCCTTGACGTCGGAACGGATAATGAAAAGCTGCTCGCGGACAAGCAATATCTCGGGTGGCCTCAGCGGCGTCTTAAAGGCGAGGAATATCTCTCCTTTATCGGTCGCTTTGTCCGGGCGTTCCGCAACGTTTTTCCCAATGCGCTGTGCCAGTGGGAAGATTTCTCACCGAAGATCGCGTTCTCCATAAACGATGCGTTCTGTGACGAACTGATCTCCTTTAACGACGATATCCAGGGAACCGGAGCTGTTGCTGCTGCTGCCCTTCTCTCGGCCATGAAAATCAAGGAGGAATCACTTATCGATCAACGTTTCCTCATCCATGGCGCCGGTTGCGGCGGAATAGGCATAGCAGAACAGCTCACCAGAAACCTCAAAGACCGCGGCCTGAGCGAAGAAGAAGCTTGTCAGCGGATTTTCATAGTCGATTCTGGCGGTCTTATAACCCGCCACAAAGAAAATGATTTTCACAAGAAAAAATTTGCCAAGGACAAGGGACTCCATCCGTGGATCGCGGACCTTGATCCGGTGGATATTCCCGGAATCATCAGAGAAGCGGGAATAACCGTTCTCATCGGCACCACCGGGCAGGATTATTTCTTCAACGACGATACCGTGGCCGAAATCAAAAAGAATACCGATCGGCCGGTCATCCTGCCTCTGTTTCATCATGTCCTGGCGCCTGAACTGTTCTGCCAGAATATAGGCAAGTGGAGTGAGAAAGGGATACTTATCGCCACGGGAAATCCCTGTTCCACAAGCGAGATGCTCGAGAGCGCTTACGGCATAAGCCAATGCAACAACGCGCTCATCTTCCCCGGAGTCGTACTGGGGATTCTGGCCTCCGGGGCAAACGAGGTGCTGCCAGAGTTCTTTACCGTTGCTGCGGAGCAGGCATCGGCGCTGCTTTCACCGGAACAGCTGGAGGAAGGAAACCTGATGCCGCCACTGCGAGACATCCGGGCCGTGGCCAAGAAAATTGCGCTTGCCGTGGCTATGTGTGCAGTGGAAAAAGGTATTAACAGACCTTGTGTCTATTCAGATTTTCAACCCGGTGACGACCAGGCCAGAATGGCCAGACTCATTGATAAGATCCGCTGGAAACCGGAATACCTGTCGCTGGTTCCGATGTGATTGTGACCGCGGGTGATAGGAGAATTTTACCAATAAAAAAAGCCCCGATGAACGAAGACCGTTCATCGGGGCTTTTGCAATGTTTATACTACACTACCTGATTACAGCTTTTGTACTTTGTCAGCGGCAGGGCCTTTGGGGCCATCAACGATCTCAAATGTGACCCGTGAACCTTCTTCCAGGGACTTGAATCCCTCAGATTGGATAGCGGAATAATGTACAAAAACATCTTGCCCACCATCTTGTTCGATAAATCCAAAACCTTTTGCGTCATTAAACCACTTCACTGTACCTTCTGCCATTGAACTACTCCTTTTGTACTCGGTTCTCTGCGGAACCGTTAATAAAGTTCCGGCCACTCACTGGCCAGACATCCGTTGTGTTGCATAATGTCTCTTAAATGCACCGGCTGAATTCGCTGTGCATATTAAAATCACTTGTTAATTAAGCTGTTATATTACACAACATGGTTCGTTTAGCATATCGCTTTGATAAAAGCAAGATGTTTATACTTTTAATTGTTAGATCGTGCAGAAAACAAAAAAAAATTCTGATAACGGGCTTTCGGTAACCACAATGTGGTACTTTGGCGTCACTCGACAAAATGACAGTAGACGGTTCGTCCCCGGAAAACCCTTTAATAGTTGACAGCAGCTTCCCGTGGAGTTTAAGATCGAAATCCGTGCACATTTGATATTTTATTGCTGTATCTACGTGTTATGTTTTTTCGCCGGCAACCGGAGGGCAGGGTCGCAGTACCGAAAACCAGGCCATAAAAGTGGTTTCCGGTCTTGTCCGCGGTGTTGACACCCATCACTGTTAATTTCTTTTTAAGGGATGGTCTTTTGTACCCCGATTATTTATTTTCGTCGAACCATATAACCCTTGACGGCCACAGAATGCATTATCTCGATGAAGGATCGGGGCCTGTGGTGGTCATGGTACACGGCAATCCGACCTGGTCTTTCTACTATCGGCATCTTGTACAGGCCCTGAAAGCTACCCATCGGGTCATAGTTCCTGATCACATCGGCTGCGGATTGTCCGATAAGCCGCAGGATTATAATTACACCCTGTCCCAGCATATAAAAAACCTCAATTGTCTGCTTGACCATCTGGGAATCGAGAAATTTTCCCTGATGGTCCATGACTGGGGAGGGGCCATCGGCATGGGGGTCGCCGTTGGCAGGGTGGCGGATATTGACAAGATAGTAGTGCTCAACACTGCCGCATTTCGCTCAACAAGAATACCGCTGCGGATAAGGGTGTGCAAACTTCCCGTCATTGGTGAAATTCTCGTCAGGTTATTCAATGGTTTTGCGTGGCCTGCCACCTTCATGGCGGTGAATAAAAAAATGTTACCAGCGGTGGCAAAAGCATATATTTCTCCGTATGACAACTGGGCCAACAGGATTGCCATACACCGTTTCGTGGCCGACATACCTCTTGCACCGGACCATCCCAGCTATAAGACGCTTACTGAAATCGAGCTTGGACTTAAAAGTCTTGAGCAGGCTCAAACAGAGATGATGATCGTCTGGGGCGGCAGGGATTTTTGCTTTAACGATTATTTTTACCAGGAATGGAAACAGCGTTTTCCCAGTGCACAACACCACTATTTTCAAGACGGCGGCCATTATGTTCTGGAGGATAAAAAAGACGAGGTGGAGCCGCTGGTTTTATCATTTTTTACGCAGAGGGTGAGTCCCTGAAACAATGACTGTCAATATCGCTGAAACCTTTGTTGAAACTTCACTGAGAAACGCAGGGAAAACCGCCGTCACAGAAGCCTCCACCAATCGGTCGGTCACTTTTGCCGAGTTAAATGCAAGAGCAGACGGTTTTGCGGCATACCTGAGCAACAACGGGCTGGTTCCAGGAAAAATTGTAATGCTGATGGTCCTGCCGTCGATTGACTTCATATCGATAACCCTGGCTCTTTTCAAACTGGGTACGCCGATCGTTATGATTGATCCCGGCATGGGATACAGAAACCTATTAAGATGTATCGAAAAAGTTTCTCCCGACTATCTGATCGGCGTACCGAAAGCTCTGCTTTTTGCTAGACTGTTTGGTAGTTCTTTCAAGTCGGTAAAGAAAAAATTTTGTGTCGGAAATTCATTTGGCTTACTGGGACCGGACATCACCGCCAAGATAGATGGAACGGCCGCTCCCTATCCGGTGTATCATCCCGGGCCCGATGACCTGGCCGCCATAATTTTCACCACCGGTTCCACCGGTCCGCCAAAAGGCGTACGGTACGAACACAAAATCTTCAGCGCCCAGCTGGAGTTGATACGACAATATTATAAACTCGGCGATCAGGATACCGATCAGCCCGGTTTTCCTCTTTTCGCCCTTTTCTCTGCTGCACTCGGGGCAAGGTCGGTGATTCCCGACATGGATCCGACCAGGCCGGCGCAGGTCGATCCGGAAAAATTCGTCGCCTCGATATTGCAACACTCGGTAACCTATTCATTTGGTTCGCCGGCAATATGGAACGTAGTTTCAAACTACTGCATCGCTCGCAGGATTGTCCTTGAAAACGTCACCAAGGTGCTGATGGCTGGCGCTCCGGTTCCATACGAACTGTTGCAGCGGGTACTGAGTATTCTGCCGGACCATGCCCAGGTGTACACCCCCTATGGCGCTACCGAGAGTTTGCCCACAGTGTCGATTGAAAGCAGGGAGATAATAACTGAGACCGCCCTGGCCAGCAGGAAAGGAAAGGGCACCTGCGTCGGCCGCCCCCTTCCTGGAATCCGGCTAAAGATAATCGAACCATGCCCGGGGGAGATCGGTCGGATTGATGATGCCAAGGAACTTGGTGCTTTTGAGATCGGTGAGATTGTCGTGAAGGGAAAAGTCGTTACCAGGGCGTACATGAACAACGATGAGGAGACAAGGCTTGCCAAGATAGCCGATGTCGATGGTTTCTGGCACAGGATGGGTGATGTCGGCTATCTCGACGGCAGCCAACGATTGTGGTTCTGCGGACGTAAAGCCCACCGGGTTGAAACCGGAGATGGAATCTACTATTCTGTATGTTGTGAGGCGTTGATAAACGAACATCCCGAGGTTTATCGTTCGGCACTGGTCGGATTGACTTCTCCGGGCGGCGATACTTTCCCCGCTCTGATTGTTGAACCGGTTAAAGACAAAGCGATCGACAACACCACTCTTCTCCGGGAGGTGGAGGCGCTTGCC
Organism: Desulforhopalus singaporensis; assembly: GCF_900104445.1. GTDB lineage: Bacteria > Desulfobacterota > Desulfobulbia > Desulfobulbales > Desulfocapsaceae > Desulforhopalus_A > Desulforhopalus_A singaporensis. The sequence continues at coordinate 76,866 of NZ_FNJI01000009.1, forward strand.
AAGCAAAACACGCTTACCGAAAGAGTCGAACATTTTTTTGTACACCCTTCCTTTCCGGTGGACATCCGGCATAATGCAAAAATTTTTCGGGAAAAATTAGCGATATGGGCACAGAAGAAGTTGTAGATATCGAAGGTAAAAAAGCGCTGGTGACCGGTGGCGGCGGGTTTGTCGGCAGGGCCATCGTCAATCGACTGCTGGCAAAAGGGGTCAACACCAGGGTTGTCGGTCGCAACCGTTACCCGGCGCTTGAAGCTCTGGGGGTTGAATGCATCAGGGGCAGTGTGGCGGACCCGGACGTGGTAGCAACGGCTGCAAAAGATGTCGATATGGTTTTTCATACCGCAGCTCTCGCCGGTATATGGGGAAAATGGTCCGACTATTACACAACCAACGTTGTCGGTACCAGCACCGTCATAGACGGTTGCCGGAAAAACAACGTGCCGATACTGGTACACACCTCGTCGCCGTCGGTGGTCTTTAACTGTGAAAGTATAGAAGGCGATGACGAGTCGTTACCGTACGGATCCACCCATTTATGTCATTACGCCAAAAGCAAGATCATGGCCGAAAAAGAGGTCCTGGCATCGGCCGGTGACAACCTGAGATGCTGCGCGCTCAGGCCGCACCTGATCTGGGGGCCCGGCGACCCTCACCTGCTGCCAAGACTTATTGCCGCAGGAACAGAGAAAAAACTGAAACGGGTGGGTAGCGGTGACAATTTAGTCGATATTTCCTATATCGACAATGTGGCCGAAGCGCACATTCTCGCAGCACAAAATCTTGCAGATTCAGGCAGTGCCAGCGGACAGGCTTTTTTTATCAGTCAGGGGGAACCGGTGAATCTCTGGGATTGGATAAACGATCTGTTTTCACGGCTTGACATACCAAAGGTGGAACAAGCGGTTTCCTACAAGACTGCCTATAGTATTGGCTGGATAATGGAGAAGCTGTACTTACTGATGGGATCTGACTCGGAACCGCGCATGACCCGGTTCCTTGCCGAGCAGCTTGCCAGGTCTCACTACTTTTCCATAGGCAACGCGCAACGACTGCTGGGATATACCCCCGCGGTCAGTACCGAGCAGGGGTTGCAAACAACAGTCAACTGGTTGATGAAGCGATGAAATCTTTATACAGAAAGACAGTTACATGGGCAATGACCCTGTTTTTTATCCTGTCCACAGCCGTCTCTCCCGGCTATGGATTCAACATAGCGGAAGAGCGTGAGGTGGGAGAACGCCTTCTCTACTCCGTTCGGTCCAGCTTTGATCTCATTGATGACCCGGATATTACCCAGTATATAACCAAGCTCGGCAAGGATGTTCTAGATGTGGCCGGGATCCAGTATTTCGACTACCACTTTTTTGTTATCGAAAACAAGGAGTTTAATGCATTTGCTGCTCCTTCCGGACTGATCTTTTTCCATTCCGGACTGATAAAAGCGATGCAGAGCGAGGAAGAGCTCGTCTCTGTCTTAGCCCATGAAATCGGACATATAGTAAAAAGGCACCTCGCTTCAAGGATGGAAAAAGGCACCTACAGTTCGATGACATCTCTCGGCCTTGCGCTGGCGGCTGTCGCGTTTGGTGGAGCCGTCACCCCGGTACTGTTCTCAGGAGCCCTGGCAACGGGCCAGAGCATGAATCTTCATTTCAGCAGGGAACATGAGGCCGAAGCGGACCTGCTTGCCTACGACTGGATGAAAAAGCTGCACATGGATACCGGCGGACAGGTACAGATGCTGGAGACAATGAGGCGCATAGCAAGGTACCGGAGCGACAAGCTGCCCCAGTACCTGTTGACCCACCCTAACCCCGAGGCGAGGCTTGATGCCATAGAGTCGTTGATGGATTCTGAAAATGTTCGGGACGAGACCCATGTAAATCCGAGCAATCAGTTCGAATTTTTGCGGTTCAAATACAGAATTCTTTTACGAACGGAAAACAGCCAGACCTTAAAAGGGTACTATGCCAGTATAAAAACGGCAAAAAACTCGAGCGCAACGGAAAAAACAATGGCCATATACGGCCTTGCGCAACTTTACGCCGGTGAAAAGGATTATGGGCGAAGCCTTGAGCTTATCGACACGGTTATCGAACAGTTTCCAGAAGAAAACATCCTTTACTGCGATAAGGCGGTAATGCTTTTTGAGTCCGGGGATCTCGCCGGTGCCGAGCAGCTTTTGCGGCAAGTCATCGCAAAAGACGGCGAGTTGATGTACGCCGTCTACACCCTGGCCAAGCTTCTGGCCGTAAGCAACAGGCTTGATGAGGCCGGCCAGCTGTTTAAAACAGTGTCCTATGAACTGCCCGAGTACGCAAGTGTGTACTATGAGCTGGGACAACTTGCTTCGACCCAGAAAAAAGCCGGGACGGCCAACTACTACCTTGGGAAATTCCATATGCTCGAGGGCAAGTTTGACCTTGCAACCTTCAGTCTGAAAAATGCGCTGCAGGACAAAAGTCTGCCGGAGAACATGAAAAAACAGGCGGAGATTCTTCTTGCCAGAATCAGGAAGCTGCAGGAATAGAATTACTGTTGCCCAGGATCTGGTGGTATTTCAAGGAGTTTTTTCAGCGCGGGGAGGTCTCCGGCACCAAAGATGTTTTTTCTCAGCGCGGAACAGTCCGGCAGAGACCGGAAGTAGCGACATATCTGGTTTTTGACGTACCCAAGAATCCTTTCAGCAGGCAGGTAGGCCTCTATCAGCGAAAGATGCTCCCTTGCCCCCGCCGATATTGCCGCAAGGGTTGCCGGTCGTCCTTGATCACTGAAAATCCACGGGTTGCCAAGGGCACCCCTGCCGATCATCACCGCATCACACCCTGTGCGTTTCATCATCTCAAGCCCTTCCCGTCTCGAGCCGATATCACCGTTTCCGATGACAGGAATCGACAGTGCCGACTTGACCATGAGGATATGGTCGGGATTAATGGTTCCGGAAAAACCCTGGGACCAGGTTCTTGCGTGAATGGTGACCGCCGATGCGCCGCACTCCTCTGCCATCCTGGCAAATTCGACGCAGTTTATCGTTGCTTGATCTTTGCCGGACCTCATTTTTACCGTCACCGGAACCGACGCGTTTTTCACCACTTCCAGAATGATTCGGCGCGCGATTTGCGGAGTGGTCATAAGCGCGGCACCGCCACCCTTTCTGGTTACCTTTCTGACCGGACAGCCCATGTTGATATCTATCATTTCCGGTTTCCTGTCGGAAAGGATAGCCGCCGCTTCCCCCATAGCTTCAGGTTCAGCACCAAAAAGTTGAAAGGAAACCGGTTTTTCCTGGGGCACCGACTCCAGCATCCGCAAGGTGTTGGACTGGTTGTACACCAGCCCGTGGCAGCTGATCATCTCAGAAACACAAAACGACGCCCCGTACCGGCGGCACAGCAGGCGGAAGGGGAGATCGGTGTATCCGGCAAGGGGGGCGAGTATAAAGGGCGATTCAAAACGGTGATGAGCTATCGAAAACATCTTTGGCAACTGTTGTGCGCAGGCCCCGACCCTTTTGGCGGCAGCAACGGTCGCCGCTCGTTAAAAGGCCGGGTACTGGGATAATCCCTGGGTAAGGTTACAGGGTGGGGAGCAGGGAGACCGTTCGTTGATAGATTTTTTTAGAAAGATCTTCAACAATGATATCCAGCGCGTCTTCTTCGTTGTCCATATTGGTGCTTGAGCTGGAAGACACAAAATATTCCTCGGTCCACGTTTCGTCAGGGACCTCGACAAGAATTCTGTTAGTTGCAATTTCCTTCAGGATATACCGTACCCTCAGCCTGACCTTAACTTCCGATGCATTGCTGCTGTTGTAGTATGAAAGGCTCGGCAGTTCAATCGATATGACTTCTCCTGCAAGGATCAGGTCGGAGCCTCCTTTCTGTCTCACAGTTGAGATCGATCCCGATTTTTCAAACCATTCGGTAAGTGAGCGGTATATTTTCTGGTCCAGTTCCAGTTCGCTGGTCCGGTTTTTCCACTGGGCGACGTAGATTGTCTTGTGAGGGCCGTTGTATATATTGGGGTTCTTGTAACCGCACTGGCTGACCAAAAGGAGCACCAGCACAAGCGGAAGCATTCGCAGAATAAATTTCACGTTTGATCTCCTCTACTCATGGGGATGAAAAATAAGAAAACGGTTGCCGGTTATAATGCGTTACCGGCAACCAATAGTAGTATCAAACGACAATATTAACAAGTTTCTTCTTGACTGCAATCACCTTTTTAATCGGTTTTTCGTCAATGAATTTAATTGTTTTTGCATCGGCCAGCGCGAGTTCCTTGAGGGCTTCGTCGCTGATATCGGCTTCTACTTCCAACCGGGATCTGACCTTGCCGTTTACCTGAACGACGATAGTCAAAAGATCCTCCTTGGCGGCCACTTGGTCGAACTGGGGCCAGATATGATCCTCGATTGAGCTGGTCTTGCCGCTCTTTTGCCACATTTCCGAGGCAAAGTGTGGAACCATGGGCGACATGAGCAGCAGCAGTACCGAAACCGCTTCCGCTGCTACCTCCGGCTCGAGGTTGTCCCGGTTGTTGTCGCCGACACTCGAACTCAAGGTGTTGAACAGCTCCATCATCGCGCTAATGGCGGTATTGAAATGAAAATTCTGCTCAATGGAGTCGGTCACTCTCTTTATCGTCTGATGGGTCTTGCGGTGCAGAGCTTTGCCGGCTTCGCTTAAATTCTCAGGAATCTCGGTGAATTGGTTGTCGACAAGATCGACATTTGCAAGGATGAACCGGTGTACCCGGTTAAGAAATCGGGACGCGCCTTCAACCCCCTGGGAGCTCCATTCCAGGTCCCTTTCCGGCGGGGCGGCGAACAGACTGAAAAGCCGTACCGTATCGGCCCCGTACTCCATGATAAGGTCATTTGGATCAACCACATTGCCTTTTGATTTCGACATCTTGGAACCGTCTTTGATAACCATTCCCTGGGTCAGCAAGTTAGAGAACGGTTCGTCAAAGTCAAGATATCCCAGGTCTCTGAGAACTTTCACGAAAAAACGTGAGTAGAGCAGGTGCAAAATGGCGTGCTCCACGCCGCCGATGTATTGATCGACGGGGAGCCAGTAGGATGCCTTGTCCTTATCCACAAGACTGTTGGTGTCCCGGGGAGAGGCAAACCGGGCGAAATACCACGAAGACTCCATAAAGGTGTCCATGGTGTCGGTCTCCCGTCTGGCATCCCCGCCGCATGCGGGGCACTTGGCGGCGATAAAGGACGGCCGCTGATGCAGGGGAACACAGGTGGTGTTGGTGTCGCGGTCTTCGGGAAGCAGGACCGGCAATTCATCATCTGCCACCGGCTGAACTCCGCATTTGTCGCAGTGGATCATTGGGATCGGCGCCCCCCAGTACCGCTGCCTGGAGATTCCCCAGTCGCGCAACCGGTACGTTACATGGGCGGAGCCGAAGCTGTTTTCCGTGGCAAAATCGATTATTGCCTGCTGCGCCTTGAGCGAATCCATGCCGTCAAACGTGCCGGAGTTGGTCAGCAGCCCGGGGACGGTAGACGCTTCCTCCATGCTGTGCGGGTCAAGGACAGTTCCTTCCGGGACAACCACCGGTTCGATATCGAGCCCGTATTTCCTGGCAAATTCGAAGTCTCTCTGGTCATGGGCGGGCACGGCCATGACCGCCCCGGTGCCGTACTCCATCAGCACGAAATTTGCGATATAAATCGGCACTTTTTTGCCGCTGAAGGGGTTGATACAGTAACGTCCGGTAAAAATCCCTTTCTTTTCTGGTTCTTCGTCTATTCTCTGCCGCTGCTTCTCGGTGATGATGTCGGTTATAAACGAGCTGATTTCCTTCCTGTTCGGTACTTCCTTGATCAATTCTTCCACAAGGGGGTGTTCCGGGGCAATCGACATGAAGGTGACGCCGAATATGGTGTCGGGCCTGGTAGTGAAGATGGCAATTTTGGTGTCGGACTGATCAACCTTGAATTCGCAATTGAGACCGGTCGATTTCCCGATCCAGTTGCGCTGCATGGTCACAACTTTTTCCGGCCAGCCGGTGAGGGTGTCCAGATCCTGTAACAGTTCTTCGGCATAGTCGGTGATCTTGAAGAACCAGCCGTTCATTTTTCGCGGTGTAACCGGCTCGTCGCACCGCCAGCATACCCCGTCGATGACCTGTTCGTTGGCCAGCACAGTCTGGCATGATTCGCACCAGTTGACGGTGGTCACCTTTTGGTAAACCAGTCCTTTTTGATACATCTCGATAAACAGCCGCTGTTCCCACTCATAGTACTTGGGGTTACAGGTGGCAATTTCCCTGGACCAGTCGTAGGAAAGCCCCAGCTGTTTGAGCTGGTTGCGCATGTAGTCGATGTTGGAGTAGGTCCAGTCCGCAGGGTGACTGTTGTTTTTCTGCGCCGCATTCTCGGCAGGAAGGCCGAAAGCGTCCCAGCCCATGGGATGAAGCACATTGTAGCCGCGCATTCTCTTGTAGCGTGCCACTACATCGCCGATTGAATAATTGCGAACGTGCCCCATATGGATTCTGCCGGAAGGATAGGGGAACATTTCCAGGACATAGTATTTTTCCTTGTCGTCGTCCTCAAACACCTTGTAGGTTTCTTCTCGTTCCCACTGATTCTGCCACTTCTGCTCAATGGATTTAAAATCGTACTTACTGGGAGCATCGCTCTCTCTGGTCATGGTTTTTCGCCTCTGTCGTAACTTTATGCTGTATTGTGTACTCTGTTATTGATGCTGTTTCGGTGTTGCTGCAACCATTTTACTGTTCGTAATCTCCAGGTTCGTCAAAGGTACTCATATTTTCAAACATGGTGTACTCCTTGATGAACGCAAGCCTGGAGACACCGGTCGGCCCGTTTCTCTGTTTACCGATAATTATCTCCGCCGTTCCTCTTTCCGGGTTGTCTTCTGCCTTGTTATACACTTCGTCGCGGTAGATAAAGCAGATCACATCGGCATCTTGCTCAATGGCACCGGACTCGCGAAGATCAGACATCATGGGCCTTTTGTCGGTTCTGCTCTCAAGACCCCTGTTGAGCTGGGAAAGGGCTATCACCGGTACATTGTGTTCCTTGGCGAGGGCCTTGAGGGATCTGGAAATTTCACTGATCTCCTGGGTCCTGTTTTCGGTGGTGCGTCCCCGCATGAGCTGCAGGTAGTCGACGATGATAAGGCCGATATCGTTCTGGGATGCGAGTCGTCTCACCTTGGCGCGCATCTCGAGAACGGTTATGGCCGGGGTGTCGTCGATAAATACCGGGGCTTCGCTCAGCATGCCCACGGCACGGGTGAGCTTTGGCCAATCCTCGCTGCGGAGCTTACCGGTACGTATGCGCTGCGAATCGATACGACCGACGGAGCTGAGAAGCCTCATTACCAGCTGTTCCTTGGACATTTCAAGGCTGAAGACTGCAACCCCTGTCTTCTCGATGAGCGCTGCATGCTGCGCTATATTCATGGCAAATGAGGTCTTCCCCATTGAAGGTCGGGCTGCGAGAATGATCAGGTCGGAAGGCTGGAGTCCGGCGGTCATTTTGTCGATTTCAAAATACCCGGTAGGTACTCCGGTGATCAGTTCCTTGCGTTTGTACAGCTGTTCCACCGTGGCAAAAGCTTTGGGGACAATAGATTTGATATGGGTGAAGTGCTGCTCTCCCTTGCTGCCAGCTATATCGAAGATAGCCTGCTCCGCTTCATCGACCAGCAGACCGATATCGTTCTGCTCCTCATAACACCTCTGGGCGATATCGCTGTTGACCAGAATTAATCTTCTGAGGATCGATTTTTCCCTTATGATCTTGGCATAGCTGAGGATATTCGAAGTGACCGGCACCATTGAAGTGAGCATTGCCAGATAGGCTGCGCCGCCGGCTTTTTCCAGTCTGTTGGTGTTGCTCAACAGGTTGGAAACGGTAAGCAGGTCCTGCGGTTCATTTTTCTCGAAAAGATCAACTATCGCTTCATAAATGAGTTTATGGCCATCTTTATAGAAGTCTTCCGGCTTGATTATTTCAAGTACGGTGCCGAGTAGATTGTCCTTGAGCAGGATGGATCCCAGCACGGCCTGTTCGGCCTCAACGTTTTGCGGAGGCAGTTTTGCAGGCATAGCAGACGGTGTCGATCCGGTGGTGATGGCGTCTCTGGTCATGGGCTGGCTCTTTGGGGCCAATATATATAAGTTGTGTTGTGGGGTTTATACCAAGGGGTCATTAAACAAAAACACACCAGGAAGGTCAACCCTCTTGGTGTGTTTTCAGCAAGCCTCTGTCGCTTCTTTGATAAAACTCCAAGCGTGACAGATTTTTTTTAGTCAGGTTACACTGACTGCTGTTATTTGGCTTTCAGTGGGACAACCTTTACTGAAATCTCTGCGGAAACGTTAAAGCCGACTTTGACAGTGACACTGGTATCCCCAAGAGTTTTGATCGGATCGGCCAGAAGGATCTGGCGCTTGTCCAGTTTGACGTCAAGTTCGGCAAGCTTGGCACAGATGTCGGTGTTGGAGACCGAACCGAACAGTCTTTCGTCATCGCCGGCCAGCTGTTCGATCACAACCTCGATGCCGGATATCTTCTTGGCGATGGCCTCGGCATTTTTCTGGTCCGCTGCGCGCCGCGCCTCGATGGCAGCCTTGTTTTCTTCAAGTATTTTAAGATTTTCCGCTGTGGCGGCTACCGCCTTGCCCTGAGGAAGAAGATAGTTCCTGCCGTAACCGTCTTTAACAGTTACCACGTCTCCTTCAAATCCGAGAGAACTGATTGTTTCTTTTAAGATGAGTTCCATTTTTTTAAACTCCTTTGGCTATATGAATCGATAAGCGTATTTTCAGCAGCTTATATTTTTTAGTTGTATGTTAGGGGGTGATCGCCTTGTTGCGCTTTATTCTTCTGTAGTCAAACCATATGTCGGTTACTCCCAAAAAGAGCAGAATCACGGTGCCAAACGATTGCAGCACCAGCATCACATAAAAGAATGCTTTCAAAAGAACGGGAACCTTCCATTTGTTCAGGTAGAACACCACTACGGCCAGACCCTGAAAGCAATATACGATACTTAGCAGGAAAAGTCCGTTTATACCGACTGCCCTTGGCAGATGGATGGGGATTATTACACATGCACCAAAAATAATCCCCATCCAGATGAGCCGTTCAGGCAGTTGCCACATGGCATAGGGCAACCACGGAGCCTTGTCGTGATGCCTCAGCAGCAGGTTGTTGCCGACCACCATGGTAAACCAGGTGAGGGTAATGATCACCCCGCCGAGAATAGAGGGCATCACAAGCGGAACAACAGCCTGTACCTGGAGCAGTAACTGCTCAACCATCACCAGGCTTTCTGCTGAAACTTCATCGCTTTGCCGGTAATACTGAATGGTCTCGTTTATAGTGCTGTCAATACTGGCCAGCAGGTCGGCGTAGGGTGACCCTCCTGATATGATGGAGTAGGCCGCGATAACAACAATCCAGCTCAGACCGAGGGTCGCGCAGGCCTTCAGACCGCTGAGTGCCGGAGAGTTCTTTTTTTTTGCAGCGCTGAAAAGAACGCCTCCGCCAAGCATAAGTATTGCTGAAAAAATAATCAGGTCGAAATGGTTCAGCAACAGAAGGACTACCCCTGAAAGAATACCAGCGGTGACAAGGAACCTCTTGCCGGTATGTTCTCCGAACCTGCTGAGGATATAGAACGAAAGCAGGGGCAGCAGCATATGCGTCCACCCGAACATTGACCAATATATACCCGGCAGAATAATGACCAGACACGATATCGCTAGCGTCTGAAGGATTTGGGTCAGTTCCGGTCCGGTCTGTTCCTGGTTCACCACAATATGTTCCTGGCAATTGTTTCAGGTTACCCCTGGGACGAACCGGAGTACGGCAAAAATGCAATTTGCCGGGCCCGCTTAATCGCCTCACAAAGCTGCCGCTGGTGGGTTGCACAGGTTCCAACTATGCGGCGGGGAATGATTTTGCCGCGTTCGCTGACAAAATTCCGTAGTGTCTTAACATCTTTATAATCGATGACCAGCTCTTTGTCAGAGCAGAATCTGCAGGTTTTTCTACGGGAAAAAAGTTTTTTCTGAGGTCTTGCTGCCATGGTTTACCCTCCTCTTGGGTTATATATGATCAAAAAATTATCTGGTTATCATTCCAACTCGGACTCATCCGCCGTCTCAACCTCTTCACCTTCCTCATCAGCTGCAGCCTCTGCGGCGAGAGCCTGTTTCTCCGACAAGGCTGCGAGAGCCTGCTCGATTTCTTCAGCATCTATCGTTTCCGCAGTCTTGACAGTCATGTATTTCATGACGGAATCGTCGATCCTGAATTTACGTTCTATCTCCGCAACAGCAGCCGGGGTGCCGGCGTAATCGCAGTAGACGTAAAATCCGAGACTCTCTTTTTTAATGAGATACGCAAGTTTTTTGAGGCCCCACTTGTTGATTTCAATAATGGAACCTTTCTCATCGGTGATGATGTCAGTTGTATAACCGATAATTCTGTTGATCTCTTCTTCCCCGACATTGGGTCTTAGAATAAAGATCGTTTCGTACCTTCTCATGATTTCCTCCTCGTGGACTCATGGTTTTCTGGAAAGATTCTTTCCATAGTTTTCGGCCCTCGCGCTTTGCTTATGGCAGAGAGCGAGAAGGGACACAACAACCCCTGTCGTTGTGTATACTTAGCGGACTGTTCATTGTAAAAGTTCAGCCCTGACAGTAAAAACTGGATATAATACCGGGAGCAAATAATTGTGTCAAATGTATTTTTTTTTCTTTTCCTCTGCCTTGATTGCATTCCACTGGGCGGTCAGTTCGGCTTCGTCGCTGTAGGTAGTGCCTGCAAACACGTGGGGGTGACGACGGATTAATTTTTCATTTATATCATTGATTACCTCGTCAAGAGTAAATAAATTTTCACCAGCGTGAATCTCTGACAACATCAGGATTATATAGAGCAGGTCACCAAGCTCCTCGCGTATCCCGACGCGCTGGTTCTGCTCGAGTGCTTCGGTCAGTTCCTGGCACTCCGACTTGAGATATTTCACCATTGAGAGGGCTGTCTGTTTTTTGTCCCACGGACATCCGTGTTCACCTCTGAGGATCCTGATAGTTTCGAGAAGAGATTGTAAGTTTTGGTTTGTTTGGGTCATTTCTAGTATAAATTGTTAGGTGGGTTGAGTTTACTGACGAGGGTTGTTTTTTGTAAAGGCATCGAATTTATAACACGTTTTTTTTGCCACGTTGTAGTAAAAAAGGTTGACAAGGCGCTCCGTTGCAGATATTTCTTGTAGTAGAAGCTGTTGTCAGGCTTTGGTGTACCCCCTCCCCTACAGTACAGCATTACAGCTCGGTGTCAATTACATGGCACTTTATACATAAATCCAGGATAAAATATCGGCTGGCGCCGAGAGTGTTTCGGCGACTTGAATGTCGACAAATTAACCAAGCATTGTCGAGGGTTATGATGGAAGAAGACAAGAAACAGAAAATACTTTTGGAAAAACACAAGGATATAGCTAGGATCGACCAGGAGTCGAAGAGAACGCACGGCTGGTATGTCCGGGTTCGCTTTCTTGGTAAAACCCACTCGAAGTTCTTTTCCGACAGGAAGTGCGGCGGGAGATATTCCAGCCTTCTTTCCGCAATCAGCTGGCGAGATAAGACCGAAAAAAAGCTGGGAAAGGTGCGGACCAACAAACACATGGTCACCGTCTCCAACTCCGGAACCGGAGTGGTAGGGGTGAGACTCAATGAGAAACTCAATCGCTACGAAGTGAGCTGGGTCACCCACCAAGGGAAACAGGGCAAGACCTCCGTGTCTATTGCCAAGCACGGCAAAAAAGCCGCATTTGCAAGAGCCTGTGCCATTCGAGCGGAGAAGGAAAAAGCACGGCTGTCTTACGGCGGATAGATTCCTTCGGAGACAAGAGGGCGTTTCAAACCCCTATAGCGGACAGACTATGACGCTAAAGGGGTTTTTTGTTTTTCTGAAAGAAGGATTAAAAAGCTGTTAAGTGTTGAATTATGTTGACAGTGGCCTGGAGAAACTGTTAAATACGGGGTTCTTGCAATATTTCATAACGTAGTTTTTTACTAAAAACTGAGTAGTACTTTTCAGAGAGGTATATATATGTATGCGATTATACGTACGGGCGGCAAACAATATCAGGTTGCCTGCGGAGACCAGGTTCGGGTGGAAAAACTCGAAGGAAATGTTGGCGACAGTGTAGATCTGGATGATGTATTGATGGTCGTCGACGGAGACGAGGTGAAAATAGGACAGCCTGTGCTCGATAATGCAAAGGTCACTGCCAAGATCGCAGAGCAGGGTAAAGGCAAAAAGGTAATCGTCTTCAAGAAGAAGCGCCGTAAGGGATATCGCTTGAAAAGAGGCCACAGACAGGCTTATACCGCTTTGAAGATAGAAGAAATATCAGCGTAAATGCGTTACAGATATTAACATAGAGTTGAATCCAGCCTGGTGAACGGCTGACAAAAGGAGTAGAAGATGGCTCATAAGAAAGCAGGTGGTAGTTCGAGGAACGGACGTGACAGTGCGGGTCAGCGTCGGGGAGTTAAGAGATTCGGAGGCCAGGTGGTTAAGGCCGGTAACATCCTCGTTCGGCAGCTGGGAACCAAAATCCATCCCGGAACAAATGTAGGTTGTGGTCGTGATTACACGCTTTTCGCCAAGGTTGACGGTGTCGTCAAGTACGAAGATTTCGGCAAAAACAAAAAGCGTGTCAGTGTATATCCTGCTGCTTGATTAATTACGTAGTATTATACTGTTCCTGAAGTTGCAACCAGGCAGCTTGGCAGGAGATGATGGAGCTCGACCTCAATTCTGATTGAAGGTCGAGCTTTTTTTTGCTTTAAAAACAAGGGCGGGGGAAATACATGGCTTTCGTCGATTATGCTAAGTTTTATGTGAAGGCCGGTGACGGCGGCAATGGATGTGTCAGTTTTCGTCGTGAAAAGTACGTCCCCAAGGGCGGACCAAACGGTGGAGACGGGGGCAGGGGTGGAGATGTCATTATCAGGGCTTCTTCCGCTTTGACCTCGCTGATCGATTTCAAGTATCGATCCCACTTCAAGGCGGAAAGAGGCGAACACGGCAAGGGCAAGGATATGCACGGTCGCGGCGGGAAATCGTGCACCGTAGATGTTCCTGTCGGGTCTGTTATCAAAGACGCCGAGACAGGCGAATGCCTGGCCGACCTGACCATGGACGGGGATGTGTTCATCGTTGCCAAAGGTGGAGATGGCGGCCTGGGCAATACCCACTTTGCCAGTGGCACCAACAGGACCCCCCGCATCGCCACCAAGGGTAAGGGTGGGGAGGAATTCTGGCTCGTTATTGAGCTCAAACTCATTGCCGATGTGGGTCTTGTGGGACTGCCAAACGCCGGAAAGTCAACGTTGCTGTCCAGACTGTCCGCGGCAAACCCCAAAATTGGTGCTTATCCTTTCACCACTCTTGAGCCTCAGCTGGGGGTATTGCAGTATAGTTATTTTGAACCGTGTATTATCGCGGATATCCCCGGTCTCGTTGAGGGCGCGCACCAGGGTGTCGGTCTGGGACACAATTTCCTCAGACATGTAGAGCGTACCAGTATCCTGGTACACGTTGTCGACGCAGCGGAAGAGGAGGTGGAGAACAACTACCGGATAATTTCCGACGAACTGCTTCGCTACAAAGAGGAGCTGGCTGGCCGTATTCAGATTCTGGTGCTCAACAAGATCGATCTGATTGATGAAAATCGTCTCAAAGAGCTGTACACTGTCTTTGCAAAATTCTGTGACAAGGTGCTGCCGGTTTCCGGACAGACCGGTGATGGCCTCTCAGAACTCAAACAGCTTATTGTAGATACTTTGGAGAAAATGCAGGACGGCCAATGATTAAAAATAAAAACCGTCAAGAAAACCTGCTCCTTGAACAGCCGTGCCAACCGTGAGGATAATATGACACTTCAGCAGACCATTACAGAGATGGCGGCAAGAACAAAAGCCGCATCGGCAACATTGTCAATTCTATCTACCGAAAAAAAGAACGCGGTACTGAAGACCGTAGCCGATCTTCTTATCAGGGAAAAGGAGTATATCCAGCAACAAAACGCCAAAGACCTGAGCAACGGAAAAGAAAAAGGGTTGAGCGAGGCGATGCTGGACCGGCTTGCCCTTACCGATGCGGTAATCGACTCGATGGTGCAGGGACTCGGGGAGCTCATCGCACTGCCAGATCCGGTTGGAACAATCGAGGATTTTACCACCAGACCAAACGGGTTACAGGTGGGAAGAATGCGCGTCCCTCTCGGGGTCATCGCCATGATATACGAATCAAGACCCAACGTGACCATTGACGGTGCGGCTCTGTGTCTGAAGGCGGGTAACGGTATTATTCTCAGGGGAGGCTCCGAGGCCATCCATTCCAACCTGGCACTGGGGGCGGTGCTGAAAAAAGCACTGGAAGAACACGGGATCAGCCCCGACGCGGTGCAGGTGGTTCCCGTAGCGGACAGGGAGGCGGTAAGTTACCTGCTGGAGCTTGAGGATACCATAGACCTGGTCATACCAAGAGGCGGGGAAGGATTGATACGGCTGGTGGTGAGCAAGTCAAAAATTCCGGTGTTGAAACACTACAAGGGAGTATGCCACGTATACGTCGACAAGGACGCGGATCTTACTAAAGCGGTTCCGATCCTGATAAATGCCAAAACCCATCGGCCCGGAGTTTGCAACGCCATGGAAGGCATACTCATTCACCGCGATGTCTCCGACCGGTTCATTCCTGAAGTCGTCTCGGCTATGCAGGAACTTGGCGTAGAGTTCAGGGGATGTCCCAAAAGTGTGGCAATAGACGGCAGAATCAAGGTGGCCGACGAGAGCGACTGGGGAACCGAATTCCTCGACCTGAGGGTTTGCATCAAGGTCGTCTCTGGCTTTGAAGAGGCGGCGGAGTACATAAGGAAATACGGGTCTCAGCATACCGAATCGATAGTCACCGAAAACTATACAACGGCTCGGCGCTTTATCGCCCAGACGGATGCCTCGGCGGTGATGGTCAATGCATCCACGAGGTTCAACGACGGAGGCCAGCTGGGCCTGGGCGCTGAAATCGGTATCAGTACCACCAAGCTGCACGCCTATGGACCGATGGGGCTTACGGAGTTGACTACCAGGAAATTTGTGGTGTACGGTGAGGGACAGACCAGGAAATGATGGGAGCTCCGGGGCTGAAAATCGGTCTTTTTGGCGGTACCTTCAACCCCGTTCATCGGGGCCACATGGAGGTGGCCGAAACAGCACTTGCCGAAGCCGGCCTGGACCGGGTACTGTTTATTCCGTCTGCCGATCCGCCGCACAAAAGCGGAGACATCGCGGGATTTGCCCATCGGGTAAGGATGTTGGAAATAGCCTGCAGCAGTCGCAACGAATTCTCATGCTGTACCATAGAAGAGCGGCTTGCAAAACCTTCTTACACTATAGACACCTTGAAGGAGATGATCGGCGATGATCGTCTGGGCCACAGCTATTACTTTGTCATCGGCGCCGACGCGTTTCTTGAAATTCAATCCTGGAAAAGCTACAGGGAAATTCTGTCGTATGTTCATATCCTGCTGTCAAAAAGGGTGGGGGTCAGCGAGCTTATGCTGAAAAAGCTGCTGACCAGTCTCGGGTATACAAGGCACCGGGAGGTATGGCAAGGAGCCAGGTTCAAGACGGTACGGATATTGAAAAAAATTCCAAAAGGCTTCAGTTCGTCGGAAATAAGGGCTGCTTCGAAATCCTTGACAATAACCTCTGAACTCGACCCTGAAGTGATGGCATATATCAGGAAAAAAGGGCTGTATATACCGCAACGTGAAAAAAATGGCTGAACGTGCAGTAAACAACGGTAAAGAAGGACCGCTCTGGGAGGAAATCGTGCCTCTCATGAAAGAAGGTTTCCACAGGGAACTGGTAAGAAAAGCCTATGATACCGTCCACGGGGGGGGCAAGGTATTCCCGGAACGACAAAACGTCTTTGCCTCCATGCGCCAGACAAGCATCAGCAGCACCAAGGTTGTCATCCTCGGCCAGGATCCTTATTTCAACGAACATCCGGGTGTCGGCCCCGAAGCCCACGGTCTCTGTTTTTCCGTCAGGACAGGGTGCCCTGTCCCGCCTTCACTGAGAAATATCCTGCTGGAGGTGAACAACAGTATATATGGCGGAAAACAGGTCAGCGTCGATACCGACCTTACCAGGTGGGCACTTCAGGGGGTTTTGTTGCTCAATGCAAGCCTCACGGTGGAGAAGAAACGACCGAATTCGCATGTGAAGCTTGGGTGGCATGTGCTTACCGACAACATCATCGAGACCGTAAACCAGGTCAAGAAAAACGTGGTATTTATGTTGTGGGGAGCCTTTGCCCAGAAGAAAGCACCGTTGATTGATGGTAATAAACATCTCATCCTGACAACAAGCCATCCGTCGCCGCTGTCCGCGCACCGCGGTTTTCTCGGCTCTGATGTTTTCGTGAAGTGCAACGAATATTTAAAAGCTCACGGTATGCAGCCGATATCCTGGTAAGCTATACGACGAGGAGTTTTCTGCGCGCACAGGGGATCCTGTCGGCCACGTCGCCGGCAAAAAAACCGGGACCCTGTGCAGCAAAAAGCATATCTGCGGCACTGCCGTGCAGGTACACTCCGCACAGGGCCGCATCGGTCGGCGCCAACCCCTGGCAAAGCAGCGCCCCTATGATCCCACTCAACACATCCCCCATCCCTGCAGCCGCCATCCCCGGATTACCGGTGGTGTTGATATATCGTTGCCCGCTGCCGTCAGCGACAAGGGTACCCGCTCCCTTGAGCACGACAACAGAATCCTTGCTGCCTGCAAATTTAGTGACGGCCAGTTTTACCGCTTCGAGGCGATCCTGATTGATGGCACCACTGTCCATGTCGATCAGGCGACTCAATTCGCCCGGATGGGGGGTGTATATTCTGGGGCCGCCGGGCTGTGGGAGCGACTCAGCTGCCAAGGCGAGGATATTAAGCCCGTCGGCATCGATCACCATGGGGCATTTGGCTCTTTCGTACAGCGTCAGAATCAGCTCGGCGGTCCTTTGGTCCTGACCAATCCCCGGGCCTACCACGAGTACATCTTTTGTTGCAAGCTCCCTTTCTATGACCGCCAGGTCGTCGATGGAAAAACAGGTGTCGCTGCCAGAGAGCAAAAAGGTCATCGCTTCGGGCAGGGCAGAACCGAATATATCCTTCAACTGGATCGGGCAGCCGAGGGTGACCAGTCCTGCTCCCGCGCGCAGTGCGCCTTTTGCCGCAAGAATCGCCGCACCGCTTTTCCCGGCGGAACCGGCCAGGATAAACAGGTGGCCATTATCCCCCTTGTGGGAGGTGATAGCACGGTGCAGAGAAGTACTCCTTTGTTTTACCAGCGCGTCGGTGGCCAGGGTTGTATCGATTCCGCCGCTGTTAACAACCGCGGGAGGAATGCCGATATCGATAACGGCGACCTTGCCGGCGGGGGAACCGGATCCGTGTAAAAAGTGAGCCGGTTTGGCGCAGCCGTAAGTAGCGGTATAGTCGGCCGTAACGCAACATCCCAGGGTTTTACCGCTGTCTGAGTCAAGGCCCGAGGGGATGTCGATAGCTATCACCGGACCCTTGGTCTTGAAAGCTGCTGAGTTGATGAGTTCGACTGCTTTTTTGAAATGACCGGAGAGTTCGCGGCACAAACCGATGCCGAAGATTGCATCGAAAACAGCGTAACAGCAAAGACCCTTTGATTCCTTTTGTGCAATAAGCATAGGAATCATTCCAATTCGCTCAACGGTGTCGACAACGTGATAGGGGAGTTTGAGCTGTTTTACAATTTTGAAATTAGTGGCCGGGTCTCCGGAGAGTTTTTCGGGATTGACGAGGAAGAAGAACATAACCTCGCAACCACGCTGGTGCAGGTGCCTGCCTATGACCAGTCCGTCACCGCCGTTGTTACCGGGACCGACAAAGATGGGCGCGAAAGTGTTGTTGCACGGACCGAGTTCGTCAAGGGCCATCCGCACGGTTCCCACCCCGGCATTTTCCATGAGAACGATAGTCGGGATGCCATACTGCTCGCTGGCTCTCCGGTCCAGTTGCTGCATTTGGCTGGCGGATGGAAGTTTCATGTGCCTTACTCCTGGCTGTGCTGGGTTGTTGCGGTTCTGGTTAACCTCTGTTGACATTGCGGACATGGTGAAAACCCGGAGTCCAAGGCGATTTTGACGTCTTTGAACACCAGGGTGCAACTTTTACACCTGTAGTCTTTACACCCTGGCAGATGAAATTGGCGCTTTTTAGGGTTTCCGCTGATGAGAAGCCCCTTGGGCTGGCGGTCGTCCGGTACCCACTGCTGCTGCTCCTCGGTCTTGGTACGAAAAAGCTGGAAACCTTCTTTTATTCCATTTTGCAGCAGGGTGAAATAATATTTTCCTTTCTCTGAGACCGTGGCTGGCAGCAGGGGCTGTTCGTTGGCTATTCGGTATACCCAGAAAACAGCCAGTAAAAAGAACAGCAGGTTGGGAATCCACATCGCCACCATTACCGGAAGAACACCGTCCTCCGCCATCTGCTTGCCGAAGGTGAAAAGGATATAATAGAAGATAAAGATGCCAAGACCCGCCTGGATGCCGATCGCCTTTTTGCCGGGCCTTGCCTGCAGGCCGAGGGGCAACCCGAGAAGACTCATCAGCAGACAGCCCGCCGGCAGAACCAGCCGTTTGTGGAATTCAATGAGAAGTTTTCTCTTGTGGGTGGTATCTCCTTCTATACTTTGCGCCTCCAGTAAAAGCTCTTTCTGGGAAAGGACGTTTTTCTGCTTGACTCTGGTAGCCTTCGAATCGGGCGGCTGAAGGGGAATGTTGATCTGGTAGCGGTCGAATTCGACCACCTGGGCGTTCGCGATGTCGGGACGGTGCAGGCTGCCGTTGTCGAGAATTATCGATACGTTCATGTTATTTACCGAGCTTATCATTTTGCCGGTACTGGCCATGGTGATGGTCGGGTTTGCCCCGTCCCTCATATCGGATACCCAAACCTTAGACCATCTCCCGGTTTTTTTATCCACGTCTTCTACATAGACCACCACGTCGCCCAGAGCTTCAGTGAAGACATGGGGCTTAATACCATTGTTGATTTTTTCCTTGAGCAGTTGATAGGTGAGCTGCTTCATGGCGGCTTCACTGAGCGGGATAAGCCTTGTTGAACAATAGCTGGTAAACAGCGCTATGAGGGCGGTGACGATCACCACCGGAGGAATTATCTTGTACATACTGATCCCGCTCGCCTTAAACGCCAGAATTTCCGAATCACTCGATAACCTGGCGAAGCCGATTGTGACCCCCATCATGGCCGCCATGGGTATGGTGTAGAGAAATATGTTCGGAAACATATACGAGATGAGCCGTGTAAAATCGGCCAGCCCGATGTTGAGGTCGAGGACGAAATTGAGGAAGGGGATAAGTCTGACGAGAAAAAAAACGCAGTTCATGATCAGAAAGCTCGCAAAAAAAGGCTCCAGCATTTCCGTTGCAAGGTAGCTGTAGAGCAAAAGCGGCATTTTGGAAACTTTTTTCATGGCGCTGCGTTGAATCGGCTAAGTGAGCCGTTACCAGGTCTTTCGGCGTAAAATCTGTACCGGGCGGGTTCGATTCTCGGTAATTTAAAGGAATTAAAATCTTGAATCGGTCAGCGGTTCTTCAATGGTTGCCTCGATCCAGTTTTGATCCCACCACTCTTTAGGGGTTACAAACGTTCCCTGGACGAGCATGGAGAAGTGAAGGTGATCCCCACCTGCCATTCCTGTGGTGCCGGTAAGGCCGATTACCGTTCCCTGGTCCACCGTGTCGCCAGGGGATACGTTGATCTGGCTCAGGTGCGAGTAGAGACTGAAAACTCCCTGGCCGTGATCCATGATGACCATGTTGCCGTAGATCCCGAGATAGTCGCCGAAAATTATCTTCCCTCTGTTTGCAGCCTTGACCTCAGCCCTCCTGATAGAGGCGATATCCATGCCGAGGTGCACCTGCCGGTCTATTGACCGGCCGTTGTAGAGATAATCCCTGTGGTCGGCAAAACCGGCTCTTGAGCTTCCGGCCATGCGTTCAAACCTGTTGCGCCACATGCGATCAGGTTCAGACAAATTGCATATGGTTTGGATCTGAGCATTGTTTTGTTGCCGGACTTTGTTATTGATATAGACGTACTGATCGATAAGCTCACCCGTCATCTCCGGGTAATGCAGCTGAAACTCCGGTATCTTGAGGTTGAGAAAACCATCGCTTATGGTGATGTTGTCATTCTTCTGGTCAGCTTTCTTGTAGACGGTGGCAAATGGGGCAAGCGTACTGTTGCCGGCGTTGTCGGTTGCGCGTATCGACAGCTCTTCAATCTTGGCCGCATCGTAGGGCAGGGCAAAATAGCAGATGTAGGTATCATCTCTTCCGTCACCCACAAGATAGCCCCGGTAAAACCTGCCATTAATCAAGACTCCGCTGACGGAATCCGCATCGGATACCCGGTAGATGGCAATCCCGGTACCGCCTGGCGATATATATTTTTCACCGTGCAGTATCTGGATGCGGGGAGGATTGGTGTCGATGGTTGCTTCCTGAGTTACCACTTTCTTGTTGCCCTTGAACCAGCCTCTCATGGAAAAATCGTATACTTCAAGGGTAATGGTAACCGCTCCGTCCTTAAAACCCTCGGCTAGCGGGGCAAAGCTGACAGTTCCGGATTCGCTGAGCGGGCCGACCGGGTTTTTATAGGAGCTTTGCGGAAAGACCTTGGAATCAAGCAATTTTTTGGTAGTTCCCTGGGTCGCCCATAAATAAATTCCTCTTATTCCGCTTTTGTCATCTGAAACAGTGTACGTTACAGCTCCGTCCTTGCCAAGGAAATGTCCGGTGCCTTCAAGGGATGCGGTGGGCTTTTCACCTTCGAAAAACAGAACGCCTGCAATTCCCGCCGCAATACCAACGAGTACCACCAGGATGAACCAGATCTTATTTTTGCTATTGCCCTGTAACCTTCTTCGTCTTTTGCCAAATACCATGAATCAATTCTCTATTATAATAACGGGTTGTATGTATTTAACTCTGCCAGATAATTTCATATTTCTCAATATGCAGATCTCGTGAAGGCGCGACCACGATACGCTTGTTGACACCTTTTTCAATGGTCGCCATGGTTTTTTCCTCCTCGTTTTGCAGGAGATCGGCGATTCTCGGATGGACCCTGAGAGTGATAGTGTGGCCCCGGTGTTTTTGGCTATTTCGGCTGATCATCCTGAAGATTTCATAGCAGATGGTTCTTCTTGATTTGATCATTCCCTCTCCGGAGCAGTAGTGGCAGGGCTCACACATCAGCTGATGCAGGTTCTCGCTGTTTCTCTTCCGGGTCATCTGCACCAGGCCGAACTCGGAAAGTTTGAGGATGTTTATCCGGCTCTTGTCTTTCTTCACCGCTTCTCTGAACGTCTCGAAAAGCTGTTCACGGTGAGTGTCGTCCTCCATATCGATGAAATCGATAATTATAATGCCGCCGATATTTCGCAGTCGCAGCTGGTATGCGATCTCTACGGCTGCTTCCATGTTGGTCTTGAAAATTGTGGCACCAAGATCATTTTTTCCAACGTACCTTCCGGTGTTCACGTCTATTACCGACAGTGCTTCGGTGGATTCGATGATGATATATCCCCCGGAGCGGAGCCAGACTTTCTTTTCAATAGCCCTTGATATTTCAACTTCTATATTGTGGGCGTCAAAGAGGGGGGTGGAATCCTGGTAAAGTGTTATCTTATCGAGTAGTTGCGGAGCAAATGTTTTTACGTGGTCGAGCAGTTTCCGGTGCGCCACCGGGTCGTCAATCACCAGGCTGTCGACATCCGTGGTGAAAAAATCACGTATGGACCTCAGGGTAATATCGAGATCCTCGTGGATAAGAGATGGGGTCTCCATGTTTTCCGCTTTGTCGATGATGCTTTCCCAAAGCAGCATGAGAAACTCCATATCAGCCTCAAGCTCCTCGATGGAGGAATCCTTGGCCACCGTGCGGACTATAAACCCCGAGTTTTTCGGTCGAATCTCTTCAATGACCTGCTTGAGGTTGTTGCGCAGCTCTTCATCTTCAATTTTGCGGGAAATCCCGATGTGATCGGTCTGCGGAATGAATACCAGATTCCTGCAAGGCAGGGTGATGTGGCAGGTCAGGCGGGCTCCCTTGGTGCCGATAGGGTCCTTGCTGACCTGGACCAGGAGTTCCTGGCCTTCGCTTATAAGATCCTCAATATGCAGTCCCTGGGAACGTACATGGGTATTGGCACAATCAGTTATACAGGGATCGAAGTTGGGCGAGTTGGATGGAACACAGACATCGTCGACATACAAAAAACCTGTCCGTTCAAGACCTATGTCGACGAAAGCCGCCTGCATGCCGGGCAGAACACGTACGACCCGTCCCTTGTATATGTTGCCCATGAGCCCCTTCTCAGTGGGCCTCTGCATGTGATATTCACTGAGATTTCCATCTTCTACAAGCGCAAGTCGCACCTCATAGCTTGTTGCGTTAATTAATATTTCAGTGGTCATCCTAAAAAACCGTATATAGTACAAAATGTAAACTTTCCGGAGGGAAAGTGTATTTTTTTATGAATTTTGTAGTATACATTATAGCAACATTAAATTGCCATATTTAATATTTTTTTTAATTTCATAAAACCGGTGTATCGAACATGAGTGGATGTCCAATATCCGTTATTATTCCGACCTTTAACCGTGTAACCATGGTTGGCCGGGCGATCGATTCGGTCTTTCGCCAGACGCTGCCCTGCAACGAACTCATCGTCGTCGACGATGGTTCAACAGATGGTTCCCCCGAACTTCTGGTCAAGCTCCAGAAACATTCTGGGATTCCCATGCGAATCATCACCACCTCCAACCGTGGGCCCGCGGCTGCGAGAAATCGTGGGATAGAAGCGGCGACCAACGATATCGTCGCTTTTCTCGATTCAGACGACCACTGGCACAGAAAAAAGCTTGAGCGTCAATATCCGGTTTTTAAAGACAGCGGTAAATACCTGATAAGCCATACCAGGGAGAAGTGGCTGCGTCGGGGAGAACACCTGAATCAGAAAAAAAAGCATATTCCACGGCATGGGCATATCTTTGACCACTGCCTGATGTTGTGTGGAGTCGGGATGTCAACCGTGATGGCTACAAAGGAGATTTTTGCCAGGATCGGGATGTTTGACGAAACAATGAGGTGCTGCGAGGATTACGACCTGTGGCTGAGGGCGAGTGCGCGATACCCGTTTCTGTTGATCGACTCGCCGCTTACCGTCAAAGAGGGAGGGAGGCAGGATCAGGTTTCATTCCAGTACAGAATCGGCATGGACGAGTGGCGCATTAAAAGCATCAGGAAAATTCTTGACAGCAATGTATTGTCCCCTGACTATTATGCTGCCGCCTGTGATGAGCTGGAAAGAAAAATAGACATATTTGCCGGGGGGTGTATAAAGCATGGACTGGAAACAAAAGGCAGATTGTATATGGAGATAAAAAATCAATATATCCGCAAAGCCGGATTACAATAACAGCAATACAGGCAGGTCAAGTGAAAGAGACAAACTGGAAGGATCCCTCCTCTTATATCAATAAGGTTTATGTTGATGAATCCTGTATGGATTTTGCCTATACCAGGGAAATTCTCGATAGGACAAAACTGCCTTTTACGGTTGTGCCTGAAAGAGAGCAGCCGAACGATCTCGCCCTCGATTTCGCTGCAAATCTTACCCGTGGCAAGAGACAGCTTTTTCTTACCAAGAACAGGGGCCAGTTTTTCAAGCCATGTCCCGGTACCAAAGAATATCGGTGCTGCGACTACCAGATCCTCAACACCGGTTCAAACTGTCCGATCGATTGCGTATACTGCATACTTCAGGCGTACCTGAATACACCGTGGCTGACCCATTACGTCAACCTCGACGTTTTGTTTAACGAACTGGACACAGCCCTTGGGACCAACCAGCAGATCATGCACCGGATCGGCACCGGCGAATTTACCGATTCCCTGGCAATAGACCGGCTGACCGGTCTCAGCAGGTTACTGGTTGAGAGGATTGCGGGGTACGATAATGCCGTTTTGGAGCTCAAGACCAAGAGCGCTGTCATCGAGAATCTCAAGGACCTTGACCATAACGGCAAGACCATCATCGCCTGGTCCCTGAACAGCCCGGAAATCATGCGCAGTCATGAACTGCGATCGGCGACGCTGAGCCAACGGCTTGAGGCGGCGGCTCTATGCGCGGGGTGGGGGTATAAACTTGCATTTCACTTTGATCCGATAATTGATTATCCCGGGTGGCAAAAAGGATATGTCGACACCATAACCCAACTTTACGACTCGGTACCGCCGGAGAGTATCGTGTGGATATCCCTGGGGTGTCTGCGTTATCTGCCCAGCCTCAAAGAAACGGGAGTTAAGCGGTTTCCCGCTTCCAGGATCTATTTTAACGAGTTCGTTGTCGGGCTTGACAACAAGCAGAGATATTTCCGCCCGCGCAGGGTGCAGATGTATTCGCTCCTGTATGAGACATTGAAAAAAAAGGCCGCATCAAACACATGCATCTATTTCTGTATGGAAAGCGACGAAATATGGAAGGAAGTTACCGGGTTCAGGACGGAAGAAAAAGGCGGGCTGCCACAAATGCTCAATGATGCGGTAAAAGGGGCTCAATAAATTTTGGGAATCCCGACCTTTGTTTTGCTGCGTGCCGCCAAAGCAAATTTGCGCTTGTTCTTTGCAGTCAGTGTCGTATAGTAGGTGTGCAATAATAAAAAATTCAAGTTCAATCATAAAAAGTAAAGGATTACAATATGGTAAACAAGGTTATTCTCATTGGCAATCTGGGGGCTGATCCTGAAATCCGTTACACGCCAAGCGGAACAGCGGTTGCAACACTGAGCCTGGCAACCAACCGTCGCTGGAAGGACAGGGACGGCAACACTCAAGATGAAACAGAATGGCATCGTGTGGTGGTCTGGGCACAGAGTGCTGAGTATTGCGGCAATTATCTTTCCCGAGGATCCAAAATATACGTTGAGGGAAGATTGCAGACCCGCAAATGGCAGGATCAAAACGGCAATGATCGTTACACAACGGAAATTATAGCCAATACCGTCCAGAACCTGAGTCCCCGCGGAGGTGACGGATCTGGAGGATACGATCAACCGCCGCTGCCTCCCGAATCTTCTTTTACAGGTTCAGGTGGATTTGGTGACGGGGGTACCGGGGAAGACGTTCCTTTCTGAGCGGCTGTCCCCACCGGCTATCGCCCCCCCCCCTGGAGGCAGAGTTGAGGCAATATCATTGTGATTGATATTGCCTCTTTTTCGTTGGCATGACACAACTTGCCGGAAGTAATGACGTATCGGTGCGATGGCTTTGCATGTGAAATAGTTTGTATGCAACAATGAAAACTGCTATAAAAACCACTTTTCACAGCGGTGCTCGGAGATAGCGGCATAACTCTATCGGTCGGACAGGCAATATGGCGGGCGAATGTCGTGGCTCCAGTGCTTTAAAATTATCTTTTTAAAGCGACAGGTAATAATAGATAGCTCTATTTTCAGTCGTAAAAGAAGTTGACTGGGCCGCCAACAGTTCATATTGTTCAGTCACGAAAGAAGAAAGCTTTGTTGTTAATCTTGTTCAATAAAAACAACAGATATGGATTATTATAAGACGCTTGGAATAACCAAAGATGCCTCGGAGAGGGAGATCAAAAAAGCCTACAGAAAGCTGGCTTTGAAGTATCATCCTGACAAGACCAAAGGCGACAAGGAACTGGAGAAGAAGTTCAAGGAGGTCAGTGAGGCCTATGCTGTTCTTTCCGATGTGGAAAAAAGACGGCAATACGACACTTACGGATCAGCGAACTTTCATCAGCGCTACTCACAGGAAGACATATTCCGCGGTTTCGATCTCAACGATATCTTGAGACAGTTCGGTTTCGGCCAGCGGGCTCAGGCGGCCTCCGGATTCCAGTCCGGCATGGGCGGCAGCTACGGATCTAATCCCTTCGGTTCCTTTTTCCGGCAGAGCGGGCCCACCGGCTGCGGAGGAGGGGGGTGCCAGAGCGCACCGGAAAAAGGGCAGGATATGACTTATCAGATCAAGGTCACGCTGGAGGAAGTGCTCAATGGCGCTGAGCGAACCATCTCCTTTCGCAAAAACGGTACGCCGCAGAACGTTTCGGTGAAAATTCCCAAGGGAATAGAGGCCGGCAAAAAGCTTCGGCTTCAAGGTAAAGGCGGCGCTTCACGAAACGGCGGGCCGCCAGGCGATCTTTACCTGAAGATAGATATCGTCTCAGACGGCAAGTTCTCAAGGGACGGGGATGACCTGATTGTCAACAGACTGATCAGCTACAGCGAGGCGTGTCTTGGTGCCAAGGTCGAAGTGGAGTCTCTTGAGGGCAAGAAATTCATGGTGAAAGTCGCGCCCGGTACCACCCACGACGCAAAACTCAGGATCAAGGGATACGGGCTGCCCTCCGGCCCCATGGGCGAGCGTGGCGACCTTTATGTGAGAATAGGCGTAAAAGTGCCGAAAAACCTGAGTGAGGAGCAAAAAAAAGTTATTGAACAACTGCAAATGTGCGGGTTGTGATGAGTGCGGTGACCGGCTGTGGCGAAGCGAACATATGGAGGCTATTGCTCGTTTTCTTTATGCTGTTGTGCCGGCCATCTGACGTAAATGGGGCCCACGGAGTGTCGATCGACGGAGAATTGAAATATCCCGAAGGGTTCACCTCCTTTGAATATGTGTCGTCCAAGGCCCAAAAAGGCGGCCGGCTCACCCTGCACGATATCGGAAGTTTTGATAAAACGAATCCTTTCAGTCTTAAAGGGGAAGCACCGCTTGGCATAGAGCAGCTGGTTTTCGAGCCGTTGGCGGTCTCCAGCCTCGACGAGCCGTTCTCCCTCTACGGTTTGCTGGCTGAAGACATCGAGCTTGCCGACGATAAAAAATCAGTTCTTTTCACCCTCTCCGGTGACGCCCGTTTTTCCGACGGAAGTCCGGTGACGCCAGAGGACGTTGGCTACACGGTCGATATCCTGAAAAGCGACAAGGCTCATCCAGCCTATAACTACTATTACGAAGACATCGCCGGCTACGAGATTGTCGACTCCCGCAGGATCCGAATTTTTTTCAAAAAACCCAACCGTGAGCTTCACCTGATTACCGCCCAGATGAGGATTTTCCCCAGAAGTATTGACAAGACAGGTTTCTGGGGAAATGGGACGAGTGACGATCTGTTGAGCGTGCCCATCGGTTCAGGCCCATATGTCGTCGCCCGGATGGATCTTGGCAAGACCATATTATACAAGAGAAATCCCGACTATTGGGGAGTCAATCACCCAACTCGCCGATATATGTTTAATTTCGACGAGATAGAGGTGAAATATTTCAAGGATCAGATCGTTGCCTTAGAAGCATTTAAGGCCGGAGAGTTCGATTTCATGGCGGTAAACATTGCCAAACAGTGGGCAAGAGATCTTGTCGGTCCCAAATTTGCGTCGAAAAAACTGATAAAAAAGACTTTCCTCCACGCAAACAATGCTGGAATCCAGGGTTTTGTAATGAATACCAGGAAAAAAATCTTCAGCGACATCCTGGTACGAAAGGCAATGGGACTCGCTTTTGATTTTGAATGGGCCAACGAGTCGCTGTTTCACAATCAATACCGAAGAAACGACTCTTTTTTCAGCAATTCCTACCTTGCGGCACGGGGATTGCCGGACAAAATCGAATTGACGTACCTTGACCGGTTTCGCAGCACTCTCCCCCAAGAGGTGTTCACCACACCTCTTGCAGCCCCCCAGGTTGTCGGTAAGCTCGGGTTGCGGAAAAACCTGCTGGAAGCCAAAAAATTACTGGAGGAGGCTGGCTGGAAAGTGCAAAACGGCATTCTTGTCGACCATGCCGGACACCCCTTCACCTTTGAAATACTGCTGGTTTCCCCGACGTTTGAGAGGGTAATGGCGTCTTATGTCAGGAATCTGGCAAAGCTTGGCATACAGGCGAGCTATCGAACCATTGACGCCACGCTCTATGTCGATCGTGTGAAAAAATTTGATTTCGACATGATTGTAGCCACATACGGGCAATCCCAGTCTCCGGGAAACGAGCAGCGTTCCTATTGGCATTCCAGTTCCGCTGACAAGATCGGATCGCGGAACTATGCAGGAATAAAATCAGAGGTGGTAGATTTGCTCGTTGAAAAGATCATCTACGCCGACGACCAGAAACATCTCATCGCTGCCTGCAGGGCGCTTGACCGCGTGTTGTGGTACGGATACTATCTGGTGCCTAACTGGTATCTGCCGGTGCACAGGCTGAGTTATGCCAACAGTTTTTCGCAACCTGAGAAACTGCCCCTCTACTATTCTCCCTTTCAACTGCTCATGACTTGGTGGGAAAAATAGCCCTCCATCATTTGGGCTGCATCGTTTAACGCTGCAAGCGTACGCCTTGTTTTTGCTTGACTTTCACCGCTCCTTTTTGCTACCAATCGAGTATGCCCTATATAATTCAGGGCATAATTATTAATGCAGGGAGGACTATTCATTCCGGTCATGCCTGGTCCGACCTGTCTATTACGGGAGGCTTTTGGGATGTCTGATCGTGTGCAAGGAAAAGTTAAATGGTTCAACGCGAGTAAAGGGTATGGTTTTTTAGAAAGACCTGACGGAGAATCTGACGTTTTTGTTCATTACAGCGCGATTGAAGGAGAGGGATTCAGGAGTCTGGAGGAAGGTGAAATGGTCGAGTTCTCAATCGCTGAGACCGACAAGGGGCTGCAGGCGGAAAATGTGTGCAAGGTAAAATGAGGTAAAGCACCTTCTTTACCAACCCTGTTTCGGGCAAAAGTGACTGCCTGAAACGGGGTTTTGTTTTTTGTGGAAAAATTTGCGTTGAGCATTTACCGTAGTTCTTTTAATAATACCCCTTGCGGTGCTACATTGTGGGAGTTAAGGTCTTGCAAAAGATAGAATTTGTATTAAAACGGCTGGATGATACCGAAAAACTAGGTAATCTGCTTGGCAGGCTGGCAGTTCCCGGGGATGTCATATGCCTTGACGGGGACCTGGGAGCGGGCAAGACCGCCTTGACCCAGGCGATAGCCAGAGGGGTCGGGGTCGACAAATCCTGTTACGTTACCAGCCCTTCATTTGCCATTCTCCATGAATATCCGGGGAAAATGGTGATGTATCATATGGATTTTTATCGCCTCGAAGACAGCCTTGAAGTAGAAGATCTGGGTTTTTTGGAATATATCTACGGCCAGGGACTGACGGTGATAGAATGGTCGGCAAGAGCTGCGGAACTCCTGCCAGAAAACAGGCTCATCCTCGAACTCACCCTTGAAGAGGACCTTTCGCGAACAGTGCGTGGCGCCGCAGGCGACCCGGACAATAAGTTTATCCTGGCAATACGGGAAAATTTCGTTACCATGACCACTGATATCTGATTATGTGAGTTTTCTCAATTTGCCCCGGAAAAATTCTAAAATTTACACCGGCAGTAATCTGGGCTGACCCACCCGTAACTATAGAGATATTCGGCAACCTTATCACGAAAAAATCAACACCAGAGATTTTAATCCACCTTGCATGAAGAAAAAAACAATTCAATTTAAAGACTGCCTCAAAACGTTCACCGTCGATCAGGACAAGGCGATAACGCCGGAGGAGACTCTTGAGAATTTCTACACGAAGGTTAAATCACTCAATCTAGAAATTCTCAGCGAGGTAAAGAGAATAGACAACGGGAGACTGGATATTCCGGTTTATTTCAGCGTCTGCGGTGACGACGCCCGAGCCATGACCGGGACCAAGAAACAGATGGGAAAAGGAGCTTCGCCGATACAGGCAGAAGCTTCAGCCTGTATGGAGCTTGCCGAAAGGTTTTCTTTTTTCTCTTATAAAAACGATCCCAACAATTTCGTCACCGGGGATTACCAGCAAATGAGAGATGAGGGATATCCGGTCCTCGAACTCGACTACCTGCTGCAATCCGTACACGACGACACTACAGAGAGCGAAGTCTTTGGCCGGCTTCTGGAAAATATCCCGATGCAGTGGGCATGGGGAACAAACATAACCACAGGCAAAAACGTCCTTATTCCTTTTTCCTGGTTTTTCGCGATCAATGAATTTAACGGACCTTCAGCCGGCAACACCAGAGAGGAAGCGGCTCTCCAGGGAATCTGCGAAATAGTTGAGCGCCACGTTTGTTCGCTGATCAACAACCAGAAAATAGTTACCCCGAAAATTGATCCGCAAACGGTAACTGACCCGGTGGCAACAGAGCTGCTGGAAAAATTTGCGGCAAACAACATCGAACTCTACCTCAACGATTTCAGCCTTGATACCGGAATCTGCTCCGTCGGAGCCCTGGCCGTGGACAGATCGACATTTCCTGAAACCAGCGAAATCGTCTATACTGCCGGGACCACCCCCGATCCCCAGAAGGCACTTATCCGGGCGGTCACCGAAATCGCCCAGCTGGCCGGAGATTTCAACTCCGGCTCCAACTATGTAGCCTCCGGACTGCCCAAACCTGCAACGATGGAAGAGGTCGAGTATTTAACCTCAGCCACAACCAGCGTGGCAGTCGACCGGATGGCAAATCTTGCCGACAACAATATCCGCATAGAAATTGAGCGCTGCGTGGAGGCCATCCGTGCCAATCGCATGGATGTCCTCATGATAGACGTTACCCACGAACAGTTGGGAATACCCGCTCTTTATACCATCATCCCCGGAGCCCATTTCCGTGAGAGGTCGATGATCAAGGATGTCGGTCTCTTTGCGGCCAAGCTCCTGGTTGAGCT
This sequence comes from Desulforhopalus singaporensis, assembly GCF_900104445.1. Taxonomy (GTDB): domain Bacteria; phylum Desulfobacterota; class Desulfobulbia; order Desulfobulbales; family Desulfocapsaceae; genus Desulforhopalus_A; species Desulforhopalus_A singaporensis. Next base: position 107,802 of record NZ_FNJI01000009.1, read on the forward strand.
GGTTGACGACCCCGACCTGCTCGAGGCCAAGCTGCACCAGATGGAACAGTTGCTGCCATCCGCCTATTACCTCGAGTTTTACCGGGGCCGCAACTTCGTCAACATGGGGCTTTATGAAAACGGCCTGGACCACTTCCGCAAGGCTCTCGAACTCAATCCGCAAGCAGAGGATTTACCGTATATCTACTCCTATATGGGAAGCAGTCTGAAGGATCTCGGGCGGTTTGAAGAGGCGATAGAGGTGCTCACTAAAGGGCTGAGTGAAGACGAACAGCGACCCGACCTGCACAACAGTCTCGGGGTATGCTTTTTTAAGCTTGAAAATTTCCATAAGGCGATAGTCCATTTTCAAAGAGCCGTGGAGCTTAATCCTGCCTCGGGAATTGATTATGCAAATCTTGGGGTGAATTACCACAGGATCGGCAACAACGAGGCAGCAACAGAATATCTGACAGTAGCCCTCACCCTCGATCCGAGTCTTGATTTTGCAACCAATCTGCTTGCGAAAATCGTCAAAAAATAGCTTGTCTCCTGCTGGCACCGCAACTCTTGGATGAAAACAGAGTTGCGGTGCTCTGTTTTCCGGCTGACCGTTCTGGCTTCTTTTTACAAGATTTACAGAAGAATTAATTACAATATTTGTTTTGAATCTGAATCAAAATTAGGGTATTCATCTCTGTTACGTCTGAGCCGGGGAAACTGAATTCGGTGTCTGTTTGAACGGGAGCTGCTTATGGATGTAAAACAAATTTATTTTGTCCGTCACGGCAATACCGGATTCTCGGGAAGATATATCGGAACCTCCGATGTGCCGATTACAAAAGACGGCAGAAGTGTTGTGCTCGCAACAAAGCAGAGATTGCGCTCTATTGCGTTCGACGCTATCTTCTGTAGCCCGATGCTCAGGTGCAGGCAGACCCTTGAACTGTTGGACAGAAAGGAAAATGTCGCTTTTTCGACACTGTTGACGGAGATAGATTTTGGCAGGTGGGAAAAGAAAAGTTTTGCCGAAATTGTAAAAGATGATGCGGAACTGGTGGACAGCTGGGTCATGGAACCAGAGAACTTTGTCTTCCCGGAAGGCGAATCTTACCACCTGTTTACCCGCAGAATCCATGATTTTTATACCGAAATAAAAGGTATCGATGCCGAAAATGTGCTGGTTATTACCCATGGCGGAGTAATACGGCACCTGCTGTGCATGTTTCTTGGGATACCGGAAAAAAATTATCTTCTTTTTGACGTACAGCCGGGACAGGTTACCGCCATACGGCTCCACGATCAAGGTGGTGTCTTGACCGGGTTGAATTTTTAGGAAAGGATATGACCAGACTTGTACTGATTACCGGGGGCGCACGCAGCGGTAAAAGCAGTTATGCCCTGGAGCTTGCCGAGTCACTGTCTGAGCAGCGACTGTTTATTGCCACGTGCCCAAAGTTGGACCCGGAAATGGAAGATCGGGTGATGCGACATAAACAGGAACGCCAAGGCAGGGGATGGCAGACTCTTGAGTGCGAAACCGAGCTTGAACAAGCTTTTCGTACCGCGGTTGGCGGCTATGACGTGGTCCTGCTCGACTGCATTACCCTGTGGGTCAATAATCTTCTCTATGTCAGTGAACAGCGGGGTGAAATTCTAACCGATGGTGCCGTCAGAGAATGCTGCCAGAACTGGATCAAGGCTGTTCCCGACACCCTTGGCACCGTGATATGCGTAACCAACGAAGTTGGTCTCGGTATTGTCCCCGACAACGCCCTCGGGCGTAGATATCGGGATCTGGTGGGAACGGTCAATCAGGTCATTGGCAGGGCCGCAGACCAGGTGACTCTTGTCAGTTGCGGTATTCCTGTTCACATAAAAGACAGGCCAGCCCTGTCATAACCCTCAGTTGCTATAATAAAATAATCCGATGAGCTTACTAGAGAAAACCGTAAAAGAAATATATCCCCAGGATGCTTCTTCAAGAGAAAAGGCAAAGACCAGACTGGACAATCTGGCAATACCCCACTGGGCACTGGGCGATTTGATGGATTTGGCCCTTGATATTGCAGGAATGACCGGTACGGTGAAACCGTCCGTGAAAAAAAAGGCGATCCTCACCATGGCCGGAGACCATGGGGTGGTTGCCGAAAATGTATCGAAGTACCCCAGCGAAGTAACACCCCAGATGGTGTATAACTTCGTCGCCGGCGGTGCCGGGATAAATGCTCTTTCCAAGCAAGCCGGGGCCAATATATTCGTGGTCGACATGGGGGTTGCCGCTGATCTCAAGGATCTTGCCGATGCTGGAAAAATCATCAACAAGAAAGTCGGGCTCGGTACCGGAAATATAGCAAAAGGGCCGGCAATGAGCAGGACCATGGCGGTAAGGGCCCTTGAGTCCGGTATTGATATTGCCAACGAGCTTTCCGCTGAATATGATATTTTCGGAACCGGCGACATGGGGATCGGCAACACAACCCCGTCCACTGCCATTGCAGCGGTTTGCACCGGCGAGCCGCTTGAAGCCCTTACCGGCAGAGGAACCGGATTAAACGATGACCAACTGGTCCACAAGACAAATGTCATTAAGCAGGCACTTGAGATCAACAAGCCCGATCCTAAAGACGGGGTCGATATCCTGGCCAAGGTCGGCGGTTTTGAAATCGGCGGACTCGCCGGGTTGATCCTGGGGGCTGCGGCAAACCGCAAACCGATTGTGGTTGACGGGTTCATCTCCACTGCGGCTGCTCTTATCGCCTACACCATAGAACCGTTTGTCAGGGATTATCTTATCTTCTCGCACAAGTCGGTTGAGCCGGGCCACAAGGCGATGCAGTTGAAACTCGGGTGTGAAAAGCCGCTTCTTGACCTCAACTTCAGGCTCGGCGAAGGAACTGGCGCCGCCGTGGCCATGAACCTGGTAGAAGGCGCGGTGGCTATCCTGACGGAAGTGGCGACGTTTGAAGAGGCTGCGGTGGCGGAAGCCGACAAGTAACAGCAATGAAATGACAGAGCGGGTTCGAGAGACTGGGGAAAGGTATGGAGAAGACGAGATTTTCTTTTATGAAAACAGCAGCAAGATTCTGCACTGCGCTGAGGTTTCTCACCCTGGTGCCTCTTTCCTACAAGGTTCGGGAAGATCCTGAAAATTTCACCAAAAGCCTCGTGTTTTTTCCGGTTGTCGGCCTGCTCATCGGCGGCGTTGCCGCCGCAATCTCCACTCTGCTGCTCCAGCTTTTTCCCATTTCGGTAGTCGCTCTTTTATCCATTGTTTTTCTGGCGTTCATTTCGGGATGCCTGCACCTTGACGGACTGGCCGACAGTGCTGACGGACTTTTCAGCGCAAGACCCAGGGAAGCAAGTCTTGAAATCATGAAAGACAGCCGGGTGGGAGCCATGGGGGTTATCGCTGTGGGCGTTGTGCTACTCGGTAAATATGCAGCGCTGTCAAGTATTTCAGCCGAGCTGCTGCCTACAGCCCTTCTCCTTATGCCCCTGGCCGGCAGAACCGTTATTCTTTTCACCATGGCGTTTCTGCCCTATGGCCGGGCCGAAGGGGGGCTTGGTAAACTTTTTTATTCTGATTCGAGCAGAAAAACAGCATTGATCGCGCTGTTGTTGTTCTACCTCGTCATCCTCACTGTCCTTCCGGCAAAAGCAATTCCGGCAACAGTTCTGGTTATAGGCTGCTGTGTGATTTTCAACGGCGCCTGCAAGGCCAAACTGGGTGGAGCAACTGGCGACACGCTTGGGGCAAATTGTGAAATTGGTGAACTGATGATGGCGGTATCGGTCAGCTGCTTTTACTTTTAATTACTCTATTTGTGGTATTTTGGTTTGATCTATGAAAACTTTTGAGCACGGTGGAAACATACACAAGGCGTTGCGGGAAACTGGCAGTGAACATTTTCAGATTATTGATTTCAGTGCCAATATAAACCCTTTGGGACCTCCTGAATGGACCAGGTCGCTGCTGTCGAGTGAGATCGAAAACCTCATCCATTATCCGGATCCGGAAAACACCGAGTTCTTGCAGGCGGTATCTGAATATAACGGGGTGGAAAAAGAGATGGTGGTAACCGGTAACGGAACCACCGAAATTCTCTATACGTTCATGAGGGTTGTCGATTGCAGCCGGGTTGTTATTCCGGTTCCCTCCTACGTGGATTACGTGAGAGCGGCAGAAATCGGCGGGAAAAATGTTGAGACCTTCTTCATGGGAGAGCAGGACGATTTCGATCTCGATCTTAACAGGCTGTCTCAGGAACTGAAAGCGGGCGACCTCGCGGTAATCGCCACCCCGAACAATCCTACCGGCAGGATGGTGAAACGTGAGGATCTGCTCTTTCTTGCCGAGCAGCACCCGAAGACCCTGTTTTTAATCGACGAGGCGTTTATCGATTTTATCGATCCGGCGCTATCTCTTGCCGGAACAAGGGATAATATTGTAACACTCAACTCCATGACCAAATTTTTTGGGGTTCCTGGGTTGCGTGTCGGATATGCCACCATGACCCCATCCCTTGCCGGGTCGATACGGGAAAACCTGCCCCCGTGGAGTGTTAACACATTTGCCGAAAGGTTTGCGGTAAAGGCTCTTGAAGATCAACAATACCACCAGGAATCAAGGAGTTATTGCCAGAAGCTTCGCGAGCAATTGACGGCAGCTCTGGGCCGGATAGACGGTATCTGCATCTATCCTGGTACCGCCAACTACCTCTTTGGCAGACTTGACCGTGGGACAAGCGGTGAACTTGCCGATTTCTGCAGAAAGCGCGGAATTCTTATCAGGAGATGCGACAATTATCGGGGACTTGAACAGAGCCAGCTGTTCTTCAGGGTGGCGGTGCGTACGGAAAAGGAGAACGGGCAGCTGGTCGACACCTTTACCGACTATTTCCATCCGTCAAAAAAGGCGAGAAAAAGAGATAAAAAACCGGCGATCATGTTTCAGGGAACATGTTCGGATGCGGGTAAATCCATTCTCACCGCGGCAATGTGCCGGATTCTGCTTCAGGACGGATTGAAGGTTGCGCCGTTTAAGGCGCAGAATATGTCCCTGAACTCATTCGTGACCTTAAACGGCGACGAGATGGGGCGTGCCCAGGTGGTACAGGCCCAGGCTGCTCGCCTGGATCCCGACTGCAGGATGAACCCGATCCTGTTGAAGCCGAACTCTGATACCGGGAGTCAAGTCATCCTCAACGGCAAGCCGGTGGGTAATATGTCGGTTAACCAATACAACCTCTATAAACCGACTATCTGGGACGCAGTCTGCAGGAGCTATGACTCACTTGCAGGCGAACATGATGTCATGGTCCTCGAGGGTGCCGGGTCACCCGGGGAGGTGAACCTAAAAAGAGACGATATCGTCAACATGAAGATGGCCGACTACGCCGAGTCGCCGGTAATTCTGGTTGGCGATATCGACCGCGGTGGAGTGTACGCTTCTTTTGTCGGCATTATGGAAGTGTTGGCGGAGTGGGAAAGGAACCTGGTGGCGGGATTTTTGGTCAACAAATTTCGCGGACAGGCTTCGCTTCTTGATAGTGCCCATGGGTATGTCTTTGGTCATACCAAAAAACCGGTGATGGGGGTGATTCCCCACCTGAAAAATCTCGGTCTGCCGGAAGAAGACTCGGTATCATTCAAGAAAGGGATCTTCAATACCATTCGCGAAAATGATGCGGTGGAACTTGTGGTGATCAATCTTCCGCACATCTCCAACTTTACCGATGTCGAACCATTTCTCGACGAACCGGATGTAACCCTTCGTGTTGTCGACAAAAAAGAAGATGTGGGAAATCCCGACGCGATCATCCTGCCGGGCACCAAGAACGTCATCAACGACCTGAGTTTTCTGCAATCTAGCGGACTGGTTGATGTCCTCAGACGATGTCAGAGCTCCGGGACCAAGCTTGTCGGCATATGCGGCGGATACCAGATGCTGGGAAACTCCATTGCTGATCCGTACCAGATCGAATCCGGCCTGGGACAGATATCGGGGCTTGGCCTGATCAACATGGAAACCGTTATCGAGAAGGAAAAAAATCTTGTGCGCAAGGCCGGGGTTCACAACGAGTCCGGCAAGATTGTCTTCGGCTATGAGATCCACCATGGCATATCGTCGAAAAACCGGGTGCCGCTGTTGAGTTTTGACGACGGCTCCAGCTGCGGCAGTGGTACTGAAGATGGGGGAGTATGGGGCAGCTATCTTCACGGTGTCTTTGACAGCGATGAATTCAGACGCTGGTTTATCGATGAATTGAGAACACGCAAGAACCTGGCACCGCTCGGTAAAATCGTAGCGCCCTATAACCTGGAGGCGGCTTTTGAACGTCTTGCCGATACCGTTCGTGCCAATATTGACATGAACGCTGTTTACCGCCTGTTAAAACTGTAACGTCATGACTTTTGTTTATTTTCTGGCAATCGCTATTTCTCTCGATCTGCTCATCGGTGATCCCAGCTGGTATCCTCACCCGGTAAGAGGGGTAGGGTGGCTGATCGGGCGACTTGAAACAATCTGCCGTTTCTTAGGACTTACCGGACGTGTTGGCGGCGGGTGTACCGTTTTTTTTGTCGTAGCGCTCACCCTGGCTGTTATTTTGGGGGTGCTGTCGATTGCTTCACTGGTGGGCCCGGTTGTCGAGGCGATTGCAGCAATTTTTATTGTCTACACGGCAATCGCCTGTCGCGACCTTATCCGCCACAGTCTCTCGGTCTATCGGGTAATACGGGAAAATTCCCTTGAACAAGCAAGAAAAGAAGTAGCCAAGATAGTGGGAAGAGATACAAGCGCGCTGTCTGAAGAAGATGTGGCGCGTGCGTGCGTGGAAACCGTTGCCGAAAATATGGTGGATGGTATAACCGCACCTCTTTTCTTCGCCGTGGTTTTTTCTTTTTTCTCCCCTGTACTGTCCCTTTCTCCCATCGCCTGCGGGGCAGTTGGCGCTTATTTCTACAAGAGTATCAACACCATGGATTCGATGATTGGGTATAAAAACGAACGGTACCTCGAGTTCGGCAGATATGCTGCAAAAATCGATGATATCGTCAATTTCATACCGGCTAGACTCAGCGGATTATGCCTCATAGCAGCTTCTTTTATGCTGCGTCTCAACTATCGCGATTCGGCCAGGATCTTTTTCCGCGACAGGCTCAATCACGCAAGCCCCAACGCCGCACACCCTGAAGCAGCTGTCGCCGGCGCCCTCGGCGTACGGCTCGGGGGAGCCAACGTATATTTCGATAAAATCGTAGAGAAACCGTTTATCGGCGAAAAAACCAGGACCTTGACCCCGGAGGATATCAAAACCGCCAACCGGCTTGTTGTCGGTGGCTCCGCAATATTTGTCATGATAATAATCGGATGCGGACTTGCCTTCGGACAGTGGGGATGACTGTTTTGCAAAATATTGATACTGCAGGCTATAACCTTATTAATAAACAGTTACAGGGAGAAGACGTATGGAAAGAACATTTGCAATCATCAAACCCAACGCGCTTGCCGACGGTAATGCCGGGAAAATTATCAGCAGGATCTACGAGGAAGGATTCACCATAGTTGGTCTGAAAAAACTATATCTCAGCAAGATAGAAGCGGAGGGGTTCTATCATGTGCACCGGGAGCGCCCGTTTTTTGACGAGTTGACCGATTTTATGGCCAGCGGTCCATGCATTGTCATGGTGCTGCAGGCCGACAATGCAATCACCAGATGGCGCGAGCTTATGGGCGCCACCGACCCTGCCGAGGCAGCGGAGGGCACCCTCAGGAGAGAGTTTGGCAAAAGTGTCGGGGTAAATGCGACCCACGGATCCGACGCGCCGGAAACAGCCGCATTTGAGATCGGATATTTCTTTTCCGGACTTGAATTACTGTAATATTTGAAATCTTCGGGGGCGGAAAGGAGCATCTTACCGCCCCCACCCGAAAACTCACTCATCTGTTTTGGTGCCGGTGTCGACCACCCGGCAGTTTATCTCCCCCTGATGGAGCATGACGTTGACCGTATCACCCTGCTCCACGTCAATGCTTGCCCGCAACACCCTGTATTCACCAAGTCCTTGATCAAATTTTCTTGCGATGGCATACCCCCTGGCCAGGGTGGCAAGGGGGCTGACACTGTTGAGTATGGCGGCTTGTCTGCCAAGATCCGCCTCTTTTTGCCGGAGAGTGCGCAGGATGGCGTGAAACATCAGTGTTTTCGAATGGTGCAGTTTGCTTTGCTGTAATTCGATCCTGTTCGACGGCGAAAGACCGCGGAGTTTAACCGTTTCCGCATTGACTCTTCTTTCCATCCGGCCAAGACTCTCAGCCATCGCCGAGACCAGATAGTTCGAACTCATCTCTACCCTGTGCTCTGCACCCTGCAGTAATCCGGTGATTGCCGAGAGTTGCCTGACCTTGTGGCGGTACTGCTGATGGGCAACAGTCAACAGATGTCTCATCACCCTGGCCAGTCGCGTCTTGTGCGAATTCACCAGGGTTAAAAGAGCTTCGCTGTCGGGAACCAGTCGTTCGGCGGTACCGGTTGGCGTCGAACACCTGAGATCCGCGCAAAAATCGGCGATGGTAAAATCCGTTTCATGGCCGATGCCTGTCACCACCGGGACCGTGCATCGATGGATTGCTTCGGCAACCCGTTCGTCGTTGAATGCCAGGAGGTCTTCAAGCGATCCTCCGCCACGGCAGAGTACTATCGCCTGATATTGATCTCTTTTTTCAGCTTCTCCAATAGCTTTGCATATCTGGTCCACGGCTTCATCGCCCTGCACCCTGACCGGGAATACATGTACAACAATATCCGCTCTGCGGAGTCTGACGATTTTTAAAAAATCCTGTACAGCGGCACCGGTTGGTGAGGTGATAACCGCAATGGTCCTGACATAGGACGGAACATGTTTTTTCAGTTTGTCGTCAAAATAACCAAGAGCCAGGAGCTTCTTTCGTAACCGGTCATATTCAATCTGCAATTTCCCGGTACCGAAAAGTTCGATGCTGTCGACAATGAACTGATAATCTCCCCTGGGTTCGTAGACCGTGACCCTGCCAAAACAGACAACCTCCTGGCCGTCTTTGATATCGAGGTCGATAAACCTTTTCTGCTGCTTGAAAAGTACGGTTCGCAACTGAGCCGAGCTGTCCTTGAGGGTGAAATATGAATGACCGGAAAAAGGGGTCTTCAGGTTGGAAATTTCCCCACAGACTCTGATAAATCTGTACTCCTTTTCAAGGGTTGATTTGATTGAGCTGGTCAGCTCGCTGACGGTTAAGATTGCACTGTTTTCGTTCTGGTACATAATGATACGGCCTTTTGCAGTTCAGGATAGGATCTGTGCTGTTACAGTTGGACAGAGCTCTTTGTATGGTATATATTGGTGGATTTCATATATATTGGTGAGAAGTAATATACCACAAACTTCTAAGGAGGAAAATCGCATGTCGCAGGAGAGTGCGTTTAATAAACGACTGGCCCCGGAAACAACCATGGACAAGATTGAAGGGATTCTTGAACACTTCAATCTGCCGCCCAACGTCATCGCCTTTATCCGTCGGAACAAAAAAGCGATAATTGCGATTATCTGCGTTGCGGTCATATGTGTCGTTTCCTGGTCGCTCTATAATTCCTATCAGAAAAAGCTAAAAGAAAAAAGCTCATCGGCACTTTCGCTTGCGCTCTCGTCCGCTGACAGTGCAAGGAGTGCGGCCCTTGGTAAAGTCATTGCCGATTATGCAGGGACTTCCGCCGCTTTATGGGCGGAGGTGGAACTCGCCCATACCGACATGAAAAACAAAGACTATACCGATGCGGCACAAAAGTACAGCGCCATAACCGATGAAGTGGACCGCGATAATCCGCTTTACGGACTCGCCCTTTATGGACATGCTCAAGCCCTGGAGGCGATGAAATCGTATAGTGAGGCGACAGCGCGATACGAGATGCTCCAGGAGATAACCGGCTATAAACTTATAGCCTATCTGGGAAAAGGACGGGTTGAAGAGGAGCAGGGAAATCTGGAACAGGCAATCGCCATCTACAATAACTTCCTTCTCGACGTCGGGGACGATCCCGAATTTTCCCAGGCGAAGACGGAAATCGAAACACGAATGGCACATGTAAAAGCCATGGAGAAATAACTAGGCACGATTCCAGAAGAAGCGGTCGCCACAGCTTTTTTTGTGGGTGTGAAATTTTAAAACTTGTAACAGGAGCATGACATGCCCGGGTTTGAAGTTTTTGGAGAAGAAGAAAAGCAGCAGATAATGGACGTGCTAGATACGGGCGTACTCTTCCGGTATGAATTCAACGAGCAGCGACAAGGGGTCTTCAAGGTAAAAGAGTTCGAAGAAAAGTTTGCAAGATACTGCGGGGTCGGGTTCGGTCAGGCGGTGACCTCCGGGACTGCGGCGCTGAAAGTCGCCCTCATGGCTCTTGGGGTAGGCCCGGGAGACGAGGTCATAACCCAAGGGTTCACCTTTGTTGCCACCTGGGAGGCCATCCTTGACGTTGGCGCAATTCCCGTTTTCACGGAAATTGACACTACCCTGAACATGGACCCCCGCGACCTTGAGCAGAAAATAACCGATAAGACCAAATGCATTATCCCCGTTCACATGCTCGGGGCGCCGGCAAGAATAGAGGAAATCACTGAAATCGCATCCCGGCACAACGTTTACGTGCTCGAGGATACCGCCCAGGCGGCGGGAGCCACCATTGGCGGCAGGCGTCTCGGGTCCTTTGGTAACTGCGGCACCTTTTCCTTTGACGCGGTAAAAACCATGACCACCGGCGAAGGCGGGATGGTCGTCACCGATGATCAACACCTGTGGCAAACCATGTCAGAATACCATGACCACGGCCACGATCACCAGGTCAATCCCGGCGGAAGGGGAGGGGAGGGGCGCAGGTTTATAGGTTTCAACTACCGGATGATGGAGCTGCAGGGCGCAATCGGCCTTGCCCAGCTGCAAAAGCTCGACTCGATGATAGCCTCCCAGCAGAAGCACAAGACCCGGCTCAAGGAAGCTGCTGCCGCAATTGATAAGGTGAGTTTTCGGCACCTGATCGACGAGAAAGGAGATTCAGCAACATTTTTCACCTTTACCATGCAGGATAAAGATCATTGTCGACGGATCGGTGATTTTCTCAAACAGCAGGGGTTCGGGGCAATAAATTTCAGTGAAAACAGCTGGCACTATTATCCGCAGTGGGAACACCTCCTTGAGGGGAAAACACCATGTGAGTCGGGATATCCCTTCATCGGAAGAGGCGGTAAACGCAGGATTATATATGACCCCAAGGCCCTGCCAAACTCATCCGCCCTGCTTGAAAGAACCCTGGTTTACCCGGTTTCTGTAAAGATGGAGCCGGAGCGGCTGGACGCTTTGTGTGATGCGCTCAAAAAAGCGGCCAGTGTATAACCGCTGCATGACGTAAAAATCCTGCTCTTTTGGGGCGGGATTTTTTTTATTCCACGCTGTTATCGGGTGGCTCGTGATATCCGGTGGTCCATTTAAACGGGTGCGGGCTACTTATAAAACTTGTGTCGGCCGAACTGGTTGAGATATGTGAACTGGCTTGACCAGTCTGGTGCGATATTGTCGAGATGGTAGTGGGTTGCGCCATGGGTGAAATCTTCGGTTCTCAGCGCAATGTAAACGGATCTCATGCATTCAAGAAATGCCTTCGGATCGTCGGGAAGATATGAATCTTTCTGAAATGTCCAGCTGAACTGGTAGGGTTCCTGGACGACTTCCTTGATGGGGCGCTTACTTTCGTTTGCCCTGTTCAGCGTAACCAGGGCTACCGCAACCTGTCCGATTTGCGGTTCGGATCTTGCTTCGTGATACACATTGAGTGTAAGCCAAAGCAAACCTTCCAGAACTGTCATTGTTTCTCTCCAGCAATCCCACTGAACTCTTTTTGACCCTCAGGAATGTTGCCTGAACGGAGTCCTCGCGGCCATTGTCGCTAAAACGGAGCCGCTAGTGCGGGTATCACATCGAAATTGCAATTCTCTTTTATTCTTTTATATTTTTGCAGGTGTCTGCGAAAAATATGGATAAAAAAAACACCTTCAAAACAGTAGATCAAAACATACGTAAAGTCAAGGTTAGGTCTTAGCGTAACCGGCGGTGCGCACTCGTAACAAGGTAATAGACACGTCAAGGGAAGGGGGGCGGTTTATAACTGTATCAACAACAAAGAAAGGCTCAGGAATATGTACGGACAAGGGTGGACGCCTTGAAGTTGCCATCGACGTCCACCCTTGTTTGAAATTTTCCGGCAAGATCAGGCTGCGGATAAGCTCGGAATATTTGGCGCTGTAAAAAACGGCAGGATACTCTGGCCGGCACGTCTTGTCTTGTGTGCCATTTCGCCGATAGCCGCGTAGGCACCGTTTCTCTTGATCTCCACGACTTCCCAGCTTTCCGGGGAGGCGGCTATGGCCTTCATCAGTCCAAGATGCTGAGCATGCCCGCCCTTGTACGCCTTGACATGACCTAGAATAGGGCACCCGAGCAGCGCCAGGTCTCCTACCAGGTCAAGAACCTTGTGGCGGATAAACTCGTCGTCGTATCGCAGGCCGTCTTCGTTCAGTACCGATTTCCGGTTCCAGTGTATCGCTATCACATTGGCAAGAGAGCCTCCAAGTGCCAATCCGTTCGCCCATAATTCTTCTACCTGCTCGACATACCCGAAAGTCCTGGCCCTGGCTATTTCCTCTTCAAACCCGCCGCCCAGAAGATCGAAGGTGTATTTCTGTTTGTTGATTAAAGTATCGTCGAAACAGATCTCGCCCGTAACCTTGAACCCGTCGTAAGGCTCGATGGAAAGATGTTTGTCTCCTTCCGTGTAGCTCACAGTTCTGGTGATGCGCAATGCCGTCTTCAACGCCTCCTGCCTGCTTTTTCCGGTTGTTTTCAAAAGCTTGTAGAAAGGCTCGGCGCTCCCGTCCATTATCGGCACCTCGTCGGAATCGAGCTCTATACGAGCGTTATCGATACCAAAACCCTGTATGGCCGCCAGCAGATGCTCAGTGGTGGACACCCTGAACTGCTCGTTTCCCAGGGTAGTAGCCAGCTGGGTGCCGACAACCTTGTCCATATGGGCGTTGAGAAAGACGTCGCCCGGCAGGTCTGAGCGGTAAAATCTTATCCCGCTGTTCACCGGTGCAGGCTTGATAGCAAGATTTACGGTCCTTCCGGAGTGAAGACCGACTCCGCAGCAACTTACCGTTTGCCGCAACGTATATTGAAATGGATCTATAGCCAAAGACATAATAATTCCTTATTGTTGTGTTGAGTTTGAATAACATTTGCAATATGTGTGCCAAACTCAGCAACAACTGCCTCGAGTCTTCATTGTTACACATTTACAATGAGTTACGCATGTCAGCAAGGAGGTTCGGTTGCTTGAGCCTGTGGGGAGAAAAACACGAAAACAGTGTGCGGTTTTTTTTTTGACACATGGCGCGCTAGGCTTGCTTCTTGATATTACAGGAATTAAATATGTCCAGCCTATCCATTACCAACTGTTCAAATTCGTGATCCGGGTTCTGCTCCACTACCAGTAGCGCGACGGGGAAATGGAGGTTGAGCCCTGCAAGCTTAACCCCGTCTTTTTCGGTGGTGACTAGCAGCCTCGCGCCCGCCGACTCTGCCTGGGATGCTAATTTGTCGAAGTGTTTCTGACTGTACGGCTGATGGTCGCCGAAGGCGGTGAAGCTGACAATCCGGCCCCCGGCTTCGGTAACTGAGGAGCGAAATCTTTCAGGGTTTGCGATCCCGCAGAAGACAGCTATCGGCACACCTTCTAAGCTTATCGTCTTTCTATCGTAAAATGATACGCAATTACAGATTGATATAGATGAATAGTAAAGTTTTTTCGAGATGAACTTTTGCGTCAGTAGGCTGCCGAAAGCCTCTGCTCTTTCCCGGTTTTGGCGATTGACGCCGGTTACTACAAAACAGTCAGCCCTCTTTAAGGAGGAAACCGGCTCCCTGAGATGGCCGGCCGGCAGAACCCTGCTGTTGCCAGCAAGAAAAGTGGCGTCGAACAGGACGATATTGAGGTCCCTTTCAACGGCCATATGCTGGAAACCGTCGTCCAGGATAATGCAGTCGACCTGAAAACGTTTTAGCGCTTCATTACAGGGGTGAATGCGTTTTTTGCCGGTCAGCACGGGTATTCCCGGAAGAGAGCGGGCAAGCAGAACCGGTTCATCGCCTGCCTGCTCGGCATCGAGAAAGACACGGCTGGTGTCGGACACGATGTTATACCGGTTACTTGCCTTTCCTCGGTATCCTCTGCTGACCACTGCAACCTTATGCCCTTTATTCTGCAGATATTTTGCAAGAAACTGCACCATAGGCGTTTTTCCGCTGCCGCCCAGCACAAGATTGCCAACCGAAATGACCGACACCGGCAGGGTGTGGCGCTTGAGAATATTTTTGGAATAGAGATATTGCCTGAGTTTCATCGCCAGACCATAAAACGGACTGAAGGGTCGGCCGCATGAGAAAAAAAATTGATGATTAAAATTCATGGTTTCAGCAAAAAAAATGGACAAAAAAATTACTTTCAGCAGTTTTAGATTTTGCAAAAATAACAGTAAAAGACTACTATCATGACTTTGTTGTATATGCTCATTCTTTACGGTATTTTTCAATACTTTTAAAGAATGGAGGGGAGATCACACATTTTTTTATATTGATGGAGGAGAATATGAAGCTACAACTTAGTGGGAAGCTGCTTTCAACGGCGGCCTGTTTTATGATCGCTTTGTCTGCGCCAGCTCTCAGCAGTGCCGCTGATACTATAAAATTCGGAGTGGCCGGAGCCCACAGCGGAGACCTCGCCTCCTACGGCCTGCCTACCGTTAAAGCTGCCGAACTGGTGGTTGAAAAAGTCAACGCCAACGGCGGAATCAACGGCAAAAAAGTTGAGCTTCTGGTTGAAGATGACGTATGCAAGCCCGAGGTTGCAACCAATACCGCCACCAAACTTATTTCCGACGGCGTGGACGTGGTTCTCGGACATATCTGCTCCGGCGCCACTAAGGCGGCTCTGCCGATCTACAGCAACGCCGGCGTTCTGGTCATGTCTCCTTCCGCGACCAACCCGGCTCTTACCCAGAGCGGAGAATATCCCAACTTTTTCAGGACAATCGCCCCGGATGATGCCCAGGCGAAGATAGACGTCGAGTTTGCACTCAACAATCTTGGATACACCAAGATCGCCGTGATCCACGACAAGGGCGATTACGGCAAGGGATTTGCCGAGTTTGCCAAAAAATTTCTTGAAGACTCCGGCAAGGCGGAGGTTGTTCTATACGAAGGCGTGACTCCCGGTGCGGTGGATTACTCGGCGATAGTACAGAAGATCAAGAGATCCGGCGCCCAGGCGGTAATGTTTGGCGGCTATCACCCTGAAGCATCTAAAATCATCTCCATGATGCGCAAGAAAAGGCTGAAGACCGATTTTATCTCCGATGACGGGGTAAAAGACAACACCTTTATCAAGGTTGCCGGTAAAGACGCGGAAGGCGCATACGCCTCAGGACCCAAGGATACCACCAAAAATCCACTGTCCATACAGGCGGTTGAGGAACATAAGGAAAAGTATGGTGCAGATCCTGGCGCATTTTTTGAAAATGCCTACTCGGCAGCGCTCGCTATGCTCAACGCTATAGAAAAGGCCGGGTCAACCGATCTGGACGCTCTAAAAAAGGCGCTCCAGACCGAGAAGGTCGATACTCCCGTAGGGTCCATCTACTTTGATGATAAAGGTGATGCGATCGGGGTCGGGTTCTCAGTGTATCAGGTCCAGAATGGCGAATTTGTAGAACTGTAACGGTTGTTGATATCTTTCTAAAATCTACCTGAAGCTGCTGCAGGTTCGTTGCCTGGGCAGTTTCAGGTACTTTTTTTTGTGGTAACCTATGGATTATTTTATCGAACTTTTTTGCAGCGGCATTACCCGGGGAGCTATCTACGCCCTGATAGCGCTCGGATATACCATGGTATACGGAATTATCGGGCTTATAAATTTTGCCCACGGTGAAATCTACATGATCGGCGCGTTCACCTCTTTTATCGTTGCTACGGTACTGTCCATATACGGCTTTCCGCTGCTGGCGATAATAGTCGTTGCCGGGGTCGCGGCAGCTGTATGGTCAAGTGCTTACGGCTTTACCATTGAAAAGATTGCATACAAACCGCTGCGTCACGCTCCGAGGCTCTCGCCCCTGATCAGTGCGATCGGTATGTCGATTTTTTTGCAGAATTATGTGTTGCTCGCCCAGACTTCGGATTTTCTCCCTTTCCCTGAGCTCATACCCGACTTCGCGTTTATGGAACCCATCGCCCACATCGTCGGATCTTCCGATCTGGTCATACTTATCACCACCACCGTCGTCATGATCATTCTCACTTTTGTGATCAAGTTCACCAGGATTGGCAAGGCGATGAGAGCAACCGCTCAGGATCGCACCATGGCCATGCTGGTAGGCATCAACGTCAACAATGTCATCTCCGCCACTTTTATCATCGGTTCGGCACTTGCCGCCATAGGCGGTATGTTGATTGCCTCGCATATCGGCCAGATCAACTTCTATATCGGCTTCATCGCCGGTATCAAGGCTTTTACCGCTGCAGTACTCGGGGGAATCGGCTCAATACCCGGCGCCGTACTCGGCAGCCTGGTTCTCGGCCTCACCGAAAGTTTTGCAACCGGCTACGTCTCAAGTGACTATGAGGATGTTTTTGCTTTTGCTCTGCTGGTTTTAATACTGATCTTCAAGCCATCCGGCCTGCTCGGCAAGGATGAAACACAGAAAGTGTAAGCTCCCGGTTACTATGTTCACTCTTAAAGAAATCAAAAAAACAGTCCTTATCTCGTTATGGTTCGTCTTTCTCACTTTTCCTTTAATGGTAATCAAGGTCGACCCCATCGAGAAAACTGTCCTGTGGCGATGGCACAACGCCTTGTACGTTGCCATCGGAATTTTCTGTATCCGGTGCCTGATTGAATTTTTCAGACACCGAAAACAACAAAAAGAAAAAAAGAAAAAAAACAGCAGCGACGATTCGCAGGCGCTGATTCATCGCATTCTTGTCGATCCCAGAAAACGCAACATCATGCTTGGGGTGCTTCTTTCCTTAGTTGTCATTTTTCCTTTTGTTTTCGATACCTACCAGACCAATATAATGATCACCGCCCTTATGTACGTGGTCCTGGGGCTTGGGCTTAACATCGTGGTGGGAATGGCCGGTCTGCTCGACCTCGGCTTCGTTGCATTCTATGCGGTTGGTGCTTATTCCTACGCACTTTTAAATCACCACTTCGGCCTCGGGTTCTGGGCGGTTTTGCCAATCGGCGGAGGACTGGCAGCATTTGCCGGTATCCTGCTCGGATTTCCGGTCCTCCGGCTCCGCGGCGATTACCTTGCTATTGTCACCCTGGGCTTTGGTGAAATAATACGGTTGATTCTTGAAAACTGGAACGAGTTCTCGATGGGGCCAAGCGGTATATCGAATATCGACCGGCCCTATTTTTTCGGCATCAACCTCTCCCTTGAACACTCGATCCTCTATCTCTACTACATCATGATCTTGTTCCTGATCGTGACGATTTTTATCGTGAACCGACTCCAGAACTCAAGGCTGGGCAGAGCGTGGATTGCCCTCAGGGAAGACGAGATCGCCTGCCAGGCCATGGGGATCGATAAGCGGAAAACCAAGCTGGTCGCTTTTGCCCTTGGGGCTTTCTGGGCCGGCGTCGTAGGCGTTATTTTCGCAGCAAAGACAACCTTTATCAATCCGGCAAGCTTTACCTTTCTCGAGTCGGCCATAATCCTTTCCATTGTCGTTCTAGGGGGGATGGGGTCGATCGTGGGCGTTATATTTGGCGCGCTCATTCTGATCCTGTTGCCGGAATACCTTCGCGCCCTGTCAGAGTACCGCATGCTTGCCTTTGGCGCAATCCTGGTGGCGATGATGGTCTTCAGGCCCCAGGGACTCATCTCCAAAATCCGCAGAACCTATACATTCAAACAAGAATAACCGGAATTGTTAACGTAACATGACAACCCCAATACTAAAAGTAACCGGCTTAACCATGGACTTTGGCGGAATCCGTGCCCTGGACTCAGTGGACCTGGATGTCCGGCAGGGTGAGATTGCCGCTCTTATAGGCCCTAACGGTGCAGGGAAAACGACTTTTTTCAACTGTGTCACCGGGATCTACATACCTACCGCAGGTGAGGTGATGCTCACTCCTGCAGGTTCGAACAAAAGTAAAAACCTCAAGGGACTCAAACCCAACCAGGTAACCCAGCGCGGCCTGGCAAGAACATTCCAGAACATTCGTCTGTTTTCGCGAATGACTGTTCTTGAAAATGTGATGATCGGCAGACACTGCCGGACCAAGGCTTTCATCCTCGGAGCAATTTTGCGAAACCGGGCAACTCGTCGGGAAGAGAGGAAAATTCTTGAATACAGTTATGCGCTTCTGGAAAAGGTGGGACTTGCCAATCAGGCTGATGAATTTGCTGAAAATCTTTCTTACGGTGCGCAAAGAAGGCTTGAAATTGCCCGGGCGCTTGCCACCGAACCGCTGCTGCTGCTGCTCGACGAACCGGCTGCCGGGATGAACCCCCAGGAGACCAAAGAGCTTGACGAGCTGATCAAAAAAATCAGCCGGGAAGGTCAGGCAATCCTGCTGATCGAACATGACATGAAATTGGTCATGAGCCTCTCCGACAGGATTTTCGTCATGGATTACGGGAAAATGATAGCCAAGGGAAATCCTGCGGAAATTCGCACCAACCCCGATGTGATAAAAGCCTACCTCGGTGAATAATTTTATGCTTAAACTTGAAAACGTACAGGCAGGCTACGGCAGCATCATTGCCTTGAAAGGTGTCAGCCTCAATATAGAACAAGGTGAAATCATAACCCTGATCGGAGCAAACGGGGCCGGCAAAAGTACCACCCTGATGACCATCTCCGGAGTTGTTAAAAGCCGCTCAGGCAAGATATTGTTTAACGGTTCGGAAATCCAGGACAAGGGGTCGGATGAAATCGTGAGGATGGGAATATGTCAGGTTCCTGAAGGGCGGCATATATTTCCCCAGCTCTCTGTACAGGAAAATCTCGACATGGGTGCCTTCCTGAGAAAGGATAAAGGCGGCGTGAAAAAGGATCTGGAATATGTCTTCGACCTCTTTCCGATTCTCGCCCAGCGTCGTCATCAGGATGGCGGAACACTCAGCGGCGGGGAACAGCAGATGCTTGCGATGTCACGGGCGCTGATGGCCAGGCCTCAGCTGTTGCTCCTTGACGAGCCGTCGATGGGGCTTGCGCCGCTGGTCATCAAGCAGATATTTGAGATAATCAAAGAAATCAACGAATCGAGCAACACCACTATTTTTCTGGTGGAGCAGAACGCCAACCAGGCTCTGCAGGTGGCTCACCGCGCCTACGTCATTGAGAATGGCGAGATCACCTTGTCAGGTGATGCCAGGGAGCTGCTCACCAACGAAAAAGTGCAGAAAGCGTACCTGGGGATCTGATCACCACCAATGTTTTCGGGGTGAGACCTCGTTTTTTTTGTATGGCAACGTTGAACAATGTGTAAAAATGTGATGATAGTTGCCGGAGAGGCTTCCGGAGACCTGCATGGTGCTGGTGTCGTCAGAGCGATGCGCCGCCTTGATCCAACACTTCATTTTCTGGGAATGGGCGGAGAGGAGCTCAGGGAAGCAGGGGTTGACATCGTTTTCGACGCCAAGAAACTGGCGGTCATGGGAGTTCTTGAAGTAGCTGCAAAAATAAGAGATATCGTCTCGGCCCAGCGCATCCTGCGCAAACGACTTCAAGAAGAGAAAATTGACCTGCTCATTCTCATCGATTTTCCCGATTTCAACCTCAAGCTCGCAGCCTGTGCCAAAGCTCTTGGTATTCCGGTTTTTTATTATATCTGTCCCAAAGTGTGGGCGTCTCGAAGTTCGAGGATAAAAACAATCCGAAAAAGAGTGGACAGGCTGGCGCTCATCCTCCCGTTTGAAAAAGAGTTCCTCGGCCAAAGGGGCGTGGAGGCTGAATATGTGGGCAATCCTCTTCTGGACTGTGTCTTTCGTAAGCGCAGCCGCGAGCAGTTCCTGACGACCCATGGTATAGACAGCAAGGCACGATGCATCGGTCTGTTGCCCGGCAGCCGAATGAGTGAGGTTAACTCACTGCTGCCGCTGTTTTTGCAGGCAGCCTGCAAACTTGGCCAGGCTAGAACAGAAGAGCTTGTTTTTCTGGTGCCAAAAGCGGCAACCATCTCCCGCCAAGCGCTGGGGGAGGCTGGAGTCGACAGATACAGTAATCTTGTCAATATCAAAATCATCGAGGACGACAGATACGAGATGATGGCTGCCTGCGACTGCGTAGTCGCCGCATCGGGAACCGTTACCCTGGAACTGGCCCTGCTGACCACGCCCATGGTGGTCGCCTACCGGCTGGCTCCCGTCACCTATGCTCTTGCCAAGTGCCTGGTGAAAATTCCCTTTTTTTCCCTGGTGAATCTTATCGCAGGGTACAGGGTCGTGCCGGAACTGCTGCAGCATGAGGTCACTCAAGAGAGAATTGTCCACGAGCTTAATCTGCTCCTGAACAGTTATCAGCAGAGGACAGATATGATCCGGGGACTGCAAAGTGTGAAAGAAAAACTCGGCAAGCCCGGAGCATCGGCCCGCGCCGCGCAGCTGGCCTTGGGGTTGCTTGACAAAACAGGATGAAAAAGATGGGCGACGACAGGTTATCCGATCAAGATCCTGAAACCTGCGATCAGCCGGTGCATATTGAAATCGACGGGGTGCTGGACCTGCATGGATTCTCCCCCAAGGATCTTAAAACTCTCATCCCCGATTACATTGACGAATGTCTGGCACGCGGTATCAGAGAAATACGCCTGATACATGGCAAAGGCATCGGCAATGTCCGAAGATCGGTTCACGCCCTGCTTGCGAGAAATACCAAGGTTATCTCTTTTTACCAGCCGGACAATTCGTCCGGCGGCTGGGGGGCGACAATTGCCAGACTGAAAGCTGAAAAAAACGGATAACCTTTATTTTCCAAAGTTGCAGATCGGGTAACGGCATGTCGGACAATTACGGCACAACCCGCCATGGCCAAGTTCTGCCAGCTGTTTACGACCGATCTTTTCCCCGATCAGGATTCGTGGAAGAATCAGATCGAACACCGTGATCTTGTGATACATGCCGCAAGCCGGGATTCCCACCACCGGAACTGGACCTATAAAACCGCAAAGAAGCATGGCGCCGGGCAGCACCGGTGTGCCGTAGGTGACATCCACAGCACCAGCACCAATGATTCCTTCTCGTGTGACATCGTCGGGGTCAACCGACATGCCGCCACTGGTCACAATGAGTTCTGCGCCCGCATCAATACAGCGATGAATCTCTTCAGCTATTATTTTTTTGTCATCGGGAGCCCGGCGCACCACGGTCAGCTCCGAGCCCAACGCCTTGACTTTTTCCCTTAGTACCTCCTCGAACCGGTCCTCTATCCGGTTGTAGAAAACTTCGTTGCCGGTGATCACCAGGCCAATCCTGTATTTTCTGAGCGGTACGACATTTATCACCGGAGTGGTGCCGGACAGGGCCGAAAGGGCTTTTTCAACGACCTGCCTGTCGCAGACAAGGGGGATGAGACGGGTGGCGGCGACGATCTCATTCTGCTGGACCGGGGTGTTGTCATGGAGCGTGGAGCAGATGACATCACCCAGGACATTGAAATCGTAAAGACGGTCTCTGTCTACCTTCAACAGTCCGCTACACCCGGCTTTAAGGACTATTTTCCCTTCTTCCGGGTTTTTGGAATAGACGATGTTGGGGCCGGCAAGGCCTGCCGCCAGAAGGGTGGCGGCTTCATTTTCATGGATCTCGTTTTTCGCAAGCGAGAGAACATAGATGTGGTCCTTGCCAAGCCGCTTGAGATGTTCGATATCCGATTCCGCTATAATATGTCCTTTCTTGAAAGCAGTGGTCTTTTTTACGTCTTTAATTATTTCCGTAATGTCGTGAGGAATAACCTGGCCTACAGCTTCTTCCACCGGTACCGTTTTCAGCATGTTTTACCCTTACGAGAATTTCTGTGTTAAAGATTTACAGGCAGCCATCAACGAGGTTGACGGGGAAAAGTCCTTTAACGTCATAAATAACGGATTTTTCCTTGCCGAGCTTTTTCAGGTCGTCAATGCTCATTTCCCTGAACTGCCTGTGGGCGACAGCTATTACGATACCGTCATAACTTTCGGGCAAAAGCCGGTCGACAAGGGTGATACCGTAGGCTTTTGCCGCCTCCTGCGGTTCAACCCAGGGATCGTAGACATCGACGTCGATGCCATATTCTGCAAGTTCACTTATTATATCGGTTACCTTGGTGTTTCTGAGGTCGGGACAATTCTCCTTGAACGTTAGCCCCATGACAAGCACCCGGCACGACGAAGTGTCAATCGATTTTCTCAGAAGCATCTTGATGACCGAGGTGGCTATATGGTGGCCCATACTGTCGTTGAGCCGCCGGCCGGCGAGGATCATGTTGGGATGATATCCCAGTTCCTGGGCTTTGTGTGTCAGATAATAGGGGTCGACGCCGATACAATGGCCGCCGACGAGTCCCGGACGAAATGACAGAAAATTCCACTTTGTCTCAGCGGCTTCAAGAACTTCGTTGGTATTAATGCCTAGTTTTTCGAAGATCAGGGCCAGTTCATTGACCAGGGCTATATTTACGTCGCGCTGGGTGTTCTCGATAACCTTTGCCGCTTCCGCCACCTTGATGGAACTGGCTTTAAAGGTACCGGCGGTAATTATCGATCGGTAGAGGCTGTCAACGAACTCGGCCGACTCCGCGGTGGAGCCGGAGGTAACCTTGACTATCGTCGGCAATCGATGGTCCCTGTCGCCCGGATTGATTCTCTCCGGGCTGTATCCGCAAAAAAAATCGCGGTTGAATACCAGCCCCGATCTCTGCTCAAGCAAGGGGACGCACACCTCTTCGGTGGCGCCCGGGTAAACAGTTGATTCGAAAATCACCATATTACCCTTTTCGAGCACTTCTCCGACAAGGCTGGAAGCCGACTGCAACGGGTTGAGATCGGGTCTTTTTGCTGCATCGATAGGGGTGGGAACCGCCACGATATAGACATTGCACTTTGCGGTGTCTGAAATATCGGCACTATAGGAGAGATGAACCGCTCCAGACAGTTCCTGGTCGGTTACCTCCAGGGTGGTGTCGCAGCCTTCCCTCAACGCTTTGATCCTTCCGGGGTTGAGGTCAAATCCTATGGTCCGGTATTTTTTGCCGAACTCCACGGCCAGCGGCAACCCCACATATCCCAGGCCGATGACGCCTATGGTAACAGTCCCGATATCCGGTAGCATTGCGGGTATCATGTCAAAATTTTGGTCCTTCTGGTCCGTAGTATATCAACCCCTGCGTATCTGTCTCAAGTACCCGGACACTGAAGATTCGATGATTGTCGTCGGTAAGCCTGGCCCGGACTTCTCCATAGATAAACTCTGCAATATATTCAGACGATGGGTTCTTTTCCTGAAAGTAGGGCAGGGTGTTGAGATCGTGGTGATCGAGCAGGTCTATGACCTCCTTGACCACTTTTTTCAAGAGTGTAAAGTCCATCCCCATGCCGCACTTATCCACTTTCGCGGCACGAACTGTTACCCGTACCTTCCAGTTATGACCATGAGGTTTTTCACAGTCTCCGGGATAGTCGCGCAGGTGATGGGCTCCGGCAAAATGAGTATCTATAAATATATCGTACATCAGGATTCTCCTTATATTCCTGTAAGTTTCTCCGTCATTGCAGCTGTTGGATTGCTCCGGCAAAAGCCGTTGACACATTAATACTTTCCATATCATTAATCATCTTATTTTTACAAAACAATTCCCTGCGTTATCATTGGTGATTTATTTCAAATAATGACGGTCTGTTCCTCAGAAAAACAGTACAAAAAAACGCACTGGCGGTTCGGGATGACAAGATCGGCTGGTTGTCGAGTCTGATTTTTGTTACATTTGTTGTAAATGATTGGCAGCTATTACGATATTACCAGGAACAATACACCGAATTTTATGATGTTTAAAAAACCTGTAACCTCCGACACACTTTTTAACGGCAGGGTGATTCTCTACCAGCACCGGGATGGATATCGTTTCTCGATGGACCCGGTACTGCTTGCTCACTTCGCCGAGGTCAAGAAAGATGGTAGAGTTCTCGATCTGGGAACAGGATGCGGGGTGATTGCTCTTATCCTGGCCTACCGCTATAACAGGGAACTGTACCGGGTGTCGGCGATAGAGGTGCAGCAAGGGCTGGCCACCCTTGCCCGGGAAAACTTTAAAGCAAACCGCAAATTTAATTGTCTCGGCGAGGTCTTCAGGGGGGATATACGCTCTATAAAACAGTTCGTTGACGCGGAAAGCTACGATATGATCACCTGCAACCCGCCGTTTTATACTGAAGGTCAAGGGCGGCAAAGCGTTGAAGAGGAAGCACGGCTGGCAAGGCACCAGCAATCTGGCGGCTTGAGGGATTTTCTTGTAGCGGCAAGGTTTGCGCTTACAAACAGGGGGTGCGGGTATTTTATCTATCCGGCGGAACAGACTGCAAGCCTTATCTCGGAAGCGTCGTCACTGGGGTTTGGCGTCAAGAAGATCAGGTTCGTCTACAGTTATCCGGCCATTACCAGACCCGCTCAGCTGGTAATGATCAAATGCGTCAAGAACGGCAGAAAGGATTGTGTTGTCCTTGATCCTCTTTATATCTACCGCGAAAAAAACGGCCCTTATACACAGGAGGTCGCCGAGTATTACAAGTCGTAGAAACCACGTTGGTTTCCAGAACCGGATTTGGTTACAGCCGGTACTCACGCATAATTTTTTCTGCACACCGAAAAGGCAGCGTATTCAACCAGAGAATTGATATCGTAAACCGGTATGGTGATCGCTTCCTGGATCGGCTTGGAGAAAGCGCTGAGATCGGTGCACTCGAGAATAAGAGCGTCGAGATTGTTTTCAGTTGCCACTGTGGTTGCGGAGTCGATAATTTCGCTTTCAAGCTTTACCATATCGAAATAGTTTCGTTTGCCTTCGATGATGGTTTCCCAGAATTCCGGATAGCCTTCCATCCCTCTGATAACAAAATCCTCGATTCTGGTTCCGCACTGGACAAAATGGTCCAGGGTGAGCGCCGCGGCGCTCGCTGTCAGAATGCCGATCCTGGCATGTGCCCCATGCATAAGCCGGACCATGAAAGCCTGAACGATACTTGAGGTGAAAACCGGGATATTGACCGCCTCCGCCAGTTGGGACTGAAACCTTGCGAGAAAACCGCAGCTGCCTGTTATCGCCTTGACGCCATCTTTTTCAAGCTGCTGCGCACCCTCGATAAATGGACGGATCAGCTCCGGGGTGGGATTAAAGAGCAGGGTGGGGATATCCACCTCGTCGATAACCTTGCATATTACCGGGAAATCAAAAGTTTCAGGGTTTCTAACATGTCCTTTTGGCTTGGGAAAACTGCTGTTGAGGCAGAGCACCCCGACCGGGGTGTCGTGGTAACGGCGACCATCTTTGATATTTTTCGTATTTATGGCTTGTTCTCCTGTTTTTCTCAATATGTTCCTGCAAGCAATCAACTCAATTTTAAACGCAAAACGGTTTAAAGGGGCCGTACCTGATGTGACGGCCCCCGGGATATGAAGTTATTCTTTCATCTTCTGGGCTGCTTCGTTCATAATATCGTAGGTGACTTTCAAGTCTTTGACCCACTCCTCACCGTAGCGGAAATCAACTACCGCACCCATGTTCTCATACGCTTTGAGAACTTTTGGGTCCTTCATGACTTTCTTGGTTACCTCGACGAGTTTGTTGACAACTTCCTCGGGAACGCCCTTGGGGGCGAAGATGCCGGACCAGCCTTCAAAGCTGCCCTTGATGCCGTAATCACCAAAGGTGGGAACTCCCGGGTATGCATCCATCTTCTGATTCATGACAAGAGCCCTGGCACGTCCGGCCTTGATGTGGGGGCCGAAAGCGGGAGGGAAGGAGACTGCGGAATCGATATGGCCACCGACGACCGACACCATCGACTCCGCAGTAGTATTTGCGTGAACGTATTTCGGGGTGTATCCGGCCTGGTCGGCGATGATGCTCGCCAGGATTGTGCCAGAAGAAGCCGCCCCCCATGAACCCTGGGTAACGGTTTTTTCTTTGGCGGCCTTGATGAAGTCATCAAAGGTCTGGAACGGGCTGTCGTTTTTTACAATAATGCCCAGCGGTACCGCGGTCATCTTGACTACTGGCACAAAGCTGTCGAAGTCATAGGGTGTTTTGCTGAAATTAGGTGTTACCAGGACGTTGCTCAGTCCCGCGTTGATCAGCGTGTAGCCGTCTTTTTTGGCGTTGGCTACAAAGGTGGTGCCGACCACACCGCCGCCGCCTGCCTTGTTGATGACCACCACCGGATTACCGAGTTCCTTTTCCACGGCATCTGCCCAGACACGGGTGGTCAGATCGGAATCTCCGCCTGCACCCCAGGGGACAATAACGTTTATCGGCTTTTTCGGATACTCGGCGTGTACCGATGCTGCGATAAGGGTAACCGCCATTACCGCTGCTACCTTAACCAGTTTTTTGCTCCATTTAATCATGACTTTTCCTTTTGGTTGCGAAGTTGACACATATGATCTTTATTGTCCAATAAAGATCCTCCTACACTTTATCCGCTACCGCCTCGCCCTGTTCTAGGCAGGCGGAATCGTTTCTTTTCACTTTTGCTCTTTTTCTCTGACGTATGGTTGAATAGACCGACAGCGCTGCCAGGCCTGTAAATATCCAGGCAAACGGGGTGGTGAAATACATGGAGTAGTTGTCACCTACTATGGCGACGGCCTGATCCATATTCTGTTCAAGCATCGGGGTCAGAATAAAGCCGATCAGGTAAGCCGCCGGGTTGAGTCCTACAAGTCGCATGCCGAAACCGAACATGGTGAACAGGATCAGCAGGAGCACATCGTTGATGTTCTGGTTTGTGGTGAAGGAACCGGCAAAGGCGAAGATGGTGACACACGGGAAAATGTAGTATCGCGGCACCGATGCAATCTTGGTCCAGAACTTGAAACCGATCCTGGCGAAAAAGAGCAAAAAGAAGTCAGTCAGTAAAAAACCGGCGAAAATTCCGTAGATAACCTGGGTGTGCTCGAAAAAAATTGTCGGCCCGGGAGTTATCCCCTGGATTAGGAACGCCCCGAACAGTAGAGCTGTTACGTCGTCTCCGGGAATAGACAGGGTAAGCATCGGGATCATGGCCGCACCGCAAACGGCGTTGTTGGCCGATTCCGCGGCGGCAATCCCGCGGATGGACCCGTTGCCGAATTTCTCCGGATTTTTCGCAGTACGCCTTGCCTCGCCATAGGCAAGAAAAGCCGCCGTGGTGGAGCCGAGGCCGGGCAGGGAACCGATAAAAGTGCCGATTCCCGAGGATTTGATAATGGTCCCCAGTACCGAACGATACTCTCTCCAGCTGATGCGGTTGTCCTCTGGGTTGGGGGACACTGTAAGCTTGAGATTGCCTTGGGCGCTGTTACGTTGCCTGATGGCGATGATCACCTCCGGCATGACCAGCACCCCTATCAGCATAGGGGTAAAGGTAAAACCGCTCATCAACTCCGGTATTCCGAAAGTGAAACGGGTCGCCCCGGTAATCGAGGACATCCCCACCGTCGCAAAGAGCATGCCGAGACAGGTGGAAAGCAACCCGCGGGAGATCGACTCGCCGGTCACCGAGCCGATCACCGTGAAAGCGAAAAACAACAGATAGACACGTTCGATGGGTCCAGCTTTGAGCGAGATAAGCGAGATCGGGGCGGCGACAAAGATCAGGACCAGAGTACTCAGCATCTCCCCGGTTACCGAGGCGTAGAGCGCCATACACAGCGCCTTGCCGGACTTGCCCATCCTGGTGAGAGCGTGACCGTCCTGGGCAGTGAGGAAAGCCGCCGCAGCGCCAGGGGTGTTGATCAGAATTGCCGAAATGGAACCGCCGTAAATGCCGGCTTTATACACCGCCAGCAGCATGGTTATGCCGACAACCGGCTCGACATAAAAAGTAAGCGGCAGCATGATGGCGATAGCCATGATAGCGGAAATCCCCGGGATGGCGCCAAAGATAATGCCGACGATTACGCCGATAATAATACCGACGATGGGCCCGACGCTGAATATGGTCGCAAAGCCTTGTAAGATATTTTCAATCATTGTCAGCCTCCGTTACGACAGGGACCAGGTAGGCAGAAATACCCGCAGGTACTGGCTGCAACCGTAGTAGATGAGAATCGGGACGATGACAGACATGATCCCGATAAGGATCCAGTTGCGTCCGCCTAAAAGATACGCTATGGCTAAAATAACAAAGGGCGTGGCGACCAGAAAACCGAGATGGGGAGAGGCAAGCCAGTAGAGGATGAAAATCGAAAAGTAGATTCCCACCCCGCCAAATCCCGTGGTATTAATATGCTCGTGGATGGTGAGTTTTTCTCGTTTTTTCAGTTTAACCAGCGATTGGATGCCGATAGTTCCGGAAAAAATGAGAATAAATACGGCAATGAGCCGTGGTACAAACATGGATCCAAGCTCCGTTTCCATGCCCCCTTCGACCAGCTTATCGTTTGTCAGGATTATCAGCGAAACGGTAATAAGCGCCGCAGATAATATCACATCAATTTTTCTTCTGTTCATTGGGTTCCCCTGCAGAGTCTTGTATTTTGCTAGTTCCTCGGATGGAAAGCGTGGTTGTTAGGTGTCGGCAGGCTCCTCTGTATACACCCGGCAATAGTTTTCCAGCGAAACCGGCCTGAAAGGTTGTCTTATATGTAAATTTCCAACCTTGTCAGGAGTGGTTGACTGGGCCGCAGCGACAATCTCGGCAAGCGGAGTCCCGCACATCCGCCCCTGGCAGGGCCCCATGCCGCAGCGGGTATGGAGTTTCACCTCGTTGACGTCGCGGTTGCCCTCTTTGGCTATCTTTCTGATATCTTTTGCGGTAACCGATTCGCACCTGCAGACAATGGTCTCGTCGGGTACGCCAAAGATATCGGGGTGCGGGGCGAACATATATCGCAGGAAACTACGGGCGATACGAATTCTGCGCAACTGCTTCAGATGTTTTTCCGACCTGAAGGCAGCCTCGCCCTTGGTGATTACCCCAATTTTTCTGGCGACATCGATTCCTGCCAGGGTTCCCTTGATTATACTCGCGTCTCCGCCGTGAACATAGTTAGCATCTCCGGCCAGGTAAATGCCGTCTATGCTGGTTGCCCCGAAATCGTCCGTTACCGGGTACCAGTAGCGCTGCACTTTGTCCCATCGATGAAGAGCTCCCATCGAACGCAGGATGTGGGTCCGGGGAATCACTCCCTCGTGGCGAAGCAGGCAGGCAGCGTCTATTTCATGCCTTTTGCCGCCTTTTTCATAGACAACTCTTTCAACCCTGGTGTCGCCCGCCGCCCTGATCTGTTTTACACCGGTAACAAAGGGAATTTTTCCGCCGAGGATCTTTTTTGCCATCGCCTTGCCCTTGGACATGTAACCTGCATCGAGAAAAGACCAGGACATGAACGCACCTCCGGCAAACCTTTTCGGCCAGCAACCGGTGTCGAGCCAGGCGGCGATGTTCACCCCATTGTCAAGAAGGTGACAAGCTACAAGCAGCAGCAGCGGGCCGTTGCCGGCCAGCACCACAGGATCACTTGACTCTCTGGTCAGAGTGCCTCCTGAGCGGAGCAGAATATCAGCACCTCCTGCAGTAATAACCCCGGGAAGGGTCCAGCCGGGAAATGGTACCGGCCGCTCCATGGCCCCGGGAGCTATAACCACGCAGGCGCCATGCAGCAGCCTGGCCCCGTCTTTATCGGTGCACGATACCCTGTTCGGCTCCACCCCCCACACGACGGTATCGGGATAATATTTAATTTTTGCCGCACGAAAGTTTCGGACTAGCTCCAGGCCTCTTTGTCTGTCCCCGTCATCGAGGAGGGACTGGCCAAGCGGGGTTTCGATATTCCGAAACAGTTGTCCTCCAGGGGAGCTCTGTTCGTCTACCACGGCAACTTCGAGCCCACAGCTGCTGGCCGAACATGCCGCAGCAAGTCCTGCCGGGCCACCACCTATGATTATCAGGTCGGTTTGATTTTCCATCACTTTGCCTCTGGTACCTTCAGCTGTCTCTTGACAACCATGCCATCCTCAACGCTCACCAGACAGGTCTGAACGTTTTCTTCACCGTTTACTTCCATCATGCATTCAAAACAGACTCCCATGAGACAGTACGGCGCCCTTGGGGTTTTATCCACCGGGTGAACACAGGTACACCCCAAATGAAGATGTCCAAGTACCGCAGCCGCCACCGAAATACCCGTCGGGACGGTAACCTCTTTGTCATCTACGGTCAGGGTGACCGTAGGCTGTAGACCGTTTTTCATAACTTTTACCTATAACTGACAATCATAACCAAAGCGTTTTAAGGTCATACTGGCGGCAACATCGGGTAACCCGGCGCCAACGATAAAATCCGGCAAATAACGGGCGTGTGCTGCTGCCAGCGTCACGGCGCTGTGGGTGTTTAACAAAAACGCTCTCGGATGGCCCGGAAGAGTGGAGTAGATTGCCTGTTTATCCTCTGGCATCACCCGCAGCCCGCTCCAGGCACGGATAAGCCTTTTTTTACCGAGTTCGGGCCATACCCGGGTGGCCCATATTCCTTCAGTGGCAACATCTTCCGGGACGATTCCGGTATCGTGTCCTGAAAACTCGTGTCTGAAACCTATAATAACAGTTCCGCCGAAGGTCTGGGACACACCGAGAACCGGAATCGGCATGACATAGGGCATCCTTTCAACCAGCAGCACCTGGCCCTTGTCAGCATAGACCGGCAACTCCGGCAGGGCAAAACGGGCGAGCCGTCTATTTGCAAGGCCTGCCGCCAGGACCACCCGCTCGCAATTCAAGGGCCCTTGCTCCGTTATAACCAGGAACCCTCCGTTTCGGGGTTGCACCTCGTAGGCGACCGTTTCGATAAAGGTTCCGCCCAGCTTTGAGAAAGCAACTTTGAAGGCGCGCAATAGCGCCAGCGGTTCGATGATGCCGTCTTCCTCGCACCATGCCGCTCCGCTTACCTCCTTGCCGAATTTAATATGGGGGAGCTTTTTTTCAAGCTCGCCTCGGGAAATCATGCCTCCGGGATAACTGTCCAGGACTTGGCCCAGGTTTTCAATATACTCCCTGCGCGTATCGTATTCTCCCTCTCCCAGGCAGGCAATAATCCCGCCGCGATAATGTACCGGTATTTCTATTCCGCTGATCTTTTGCAGCTCGCGGGTAAGTTCGGGGAAAAGCCGCGCCGAATGAAACCCCCACCGGGCGTAGTCGGGCAGGTGAAGAAACTTGGATTGACACCAGATAAGCCCCACATTGGCCCTGGAGGCCATGTTGGTCCTGGTCGGCGCGTCGATCAAAGTCACCCTGCAACCCCTGGCTGCGAGCCCGTAAGCTACAGCAGCGCCGCAGATTCCTCCTCCGACAATGATGATTTCATGGTCTGGAATACTTTTTGAACGTGATCTAGTCATGGTGTCGTCATTGGGGCAAAAGGGTAATGTATCACTCGGTATCAGGATTTTTTTTGAAAGCTATGCAGTCAACTTCCACCCGAAGATCACTCATCATCGACGCCTGGACGGTAACCCGGGCGGGAGCATGCTCCGCGGTGAAATATTGTTCATACACCTTGTTGAACTCACCGAAATCACGCGGATCATCTATCCAGACACCTACCCTGACCACATCGTCGAGACCATATCCAGCCATTTCCAGTACAGCCTTCAGGTTGTCAAGGGTTGCCCGCGCCTGCACGCTCATGTTCCCTGAAATTATCTGCCCTTCACTGTCGCGGGGTACCTGCCCGCTTACGTATAGCCAGCCTTCAGCTCCCGCTGCTTTGGCAAAAGGCAGGCCGACATTTTTTGGGGTACCGTATCTCTTAATTGACATATCCATTTTTTCCCGGTCCTGACCCGTGTTGCGGATGCGATCCTCAGGGTCGACCTGTGATGATTTTATCTCGCCATAGACGTACAGAACATATGTTCTCTTTTTGCAGAGCTGTCTTGTAGCAAAATTTTACATATGGTATGAGTAAGTTGTATTGCAAAAACATCGTCAGCTCTACCATGACAAACATTAAGCACATTGCGTGCCAACAATTGTTCAAATATATATTGCTAGTATTAACGGTATGTTATATAAGTAATCCACTCCCTGTTGTTAATAGGGTATTGTAACTATATGTTACATTCGGGATTATCTCCACAGAAAAAATATGGGTATTGGCTTGTTTTAACTTCGTTTTTCTTTAATTAACTCAATATTGTAAAAAAAGATTACAATGTAAAGTTTTGTTACATAATGCCATGGTAACTGAAATTCCCGGTATTCCCAATCTCAATCAGATAATAAAACGTTCCCAGGAACGCTCAGCCGGATACGGTGTAGACCCCAACGCGCTGGGGGCCCCCGAGTCGAGCCGGTTGACCCCGGACAAGCTTGAAAAACGGGTCGAGGAGCAGCGTGAGTTTTTTGAGATTGCCAGAGAGCAGCTCGATACTTTGTACAGGCTTTTGAAAAACACCGGCTTCTGCATGGCTCTTGCTGACAACGAGGGATACATTCTCTATGTGGTAGGCGATCCGGACCTGATCGAACATTTTAAAAGGAGACGGTGTATCCCCGGTTATCGGTGGACGGAACGGGATATGGGAACCTGCGCCATCGGTCTCACTCTGGAGGAGAAGATTCCTATCTTTTTGTCCGGTGACAGGATGTTTGCCGCAATGGCACAAAAACTGAGTAATGCAGGAGCACCGGTCCTTTCACCCGACGGACAAAAGGTACTCGGGGTGGTGAGCCTGAGCGGCTACACCGAAAAGATGCATGTCCACACCCTGGGGTTGGTCCGTCAGGCCGCGGAAACCGTAACCGCTCACCTCAGGGAGCGGCAGCGTATCCGTGAACTTGATATTCAGAACCAGTATATGGAGGCCCTGCTGGAATCCAGTTCAAAGGGTATGCTCACCGTAAATCAGCAGGGATGCATTGTGCAGGTCAACAGCAGGGCACGTTCTCTCATGGATCTGCCGGAGGAAAGTGTGGGCAAGCCTTTTGCCGAATGTGTCGGCGAATCCTTTGATATTGCAACCTACCTGGCCAAAGGACGAGGATTCAGTTCCAGGGAATTCGTGACCCAGAAAAAACAGGGGACATATTTTGCTTCACTGGATCCCATCCGCCAGGTTAACGGGAAACTTGTCGGCGGTCTGGTTACCGTCACCGACAAGGGGGAAATGTTTCGGGTGGCAACCGAGATGACCGGTTCCCAGGCCCATTTCACCTTTAACTCGATAGTCGGCACCAGCGAAAAGCTGAAATCCGCTATACATATGGCAAGAATATCCGCCGGCACCAGTGCAACGGTTCTGCTCTCCGGTGAAACGGGAACGGGGAAGGAAATTTTTGCCCAGGCGATCCACAACCAGAGCGATAGGAAAAATGAGCCTTTTGTGGCGATAAACTGCGGGGCGATCCCAAAGGAGTTGCTTGAAAGCGAGCTCTTCGGGTACGAGGAAGGGGCGTTTACCGGTGCCCAGAAAGGCGGCAGGCCTGGAAAATTTGAAGTTGCCGACAACGGCACTCTTTTTCTTGACGAGATAGGTGATATGCCTTTTGACATGCAGGTCAAACTCCTGCGCGTGTTGCAGACGGGTGAGATCCAGAGGGTGGGCGGTCTGAGAAGCGTGCCGGTAAACCTGAGGGTGATCTCCGCCACCAACAAGGATCTCAAGCAGGCGATAGAGGAGCGCCAGTTCCGCGAGGATCTCTTTTATCGTATATGTACCCTGAAAATAGAGATCCCGCCCCTGCGCGAACGTGGCAGTGACATCCTCCTTCTGGCCGACCATTTTATCGAACGGCAATCGTTTCTTCTCAAACGGGTCATACGGATAAAAGAGCCTGAAACGAAACAAGCTCTTCTTGATTACAGCTGGCCCGGCAACATCAGGCAGCTTGAGAGCGGAATAGAGCGGGCCGTCCATCTCGCCGAAGGTGGCGAGATTTTGCCAGAACATTTCGGTATTCCCTCGTTTGTCGGACCCCAAAATGGTGCAGCTCTTTCTCAGGGGGAAAATGAATCGCTGCCAACACTTGCCGAGGTGGAAAAACGTACCCTTGCTGCGACACTGGCCCATTGCCGCGGCAACATCTGCCGCACGGCAAAGATACTCGGCATCAGCCGCCCGACAATATACCGGAAACTCAAAAATTATGACCTGACGCCGGAGTAAGGTGCCGCCTCTTTTTTTGCGCATTTTTTTCTGCAGCCATAGGGGGCTATGGGTGTCTGGTTTTTTTAGATATTTGTCATAAAGAGCTGTTATACTAATCGGTTACTGACTATAAAAGCGGTGGGCACCTGAAACCAGGGGCAAGGGCAGCTGCTGCCGATTCGCATGACTACTGCTTAAACCCGGGAAGATCGCAGGTGAAATGACAAAAGTTTCACTGCCTTTCCCCCCGCAACCTTTTCATTTGCAATAACCTGATTTACCTGATTCTTTCTATGCTCGCCAAGATTATAAGCTGCTCCGTTATCGGTATCGAAGGCCACCCCGTGGAAGTTGAGGTTGATGTCACCAAGGGATTACCGACCTTTGCCACAGTCGGTCTTCCAGACAGCAGCGTCAGGGAGAGCAAGGACCGGGTCAAGGCGGCGATTAAGAATTGCCATTACGACTTTCCGGTAAGACGTATTACAGTCAACCTTGCTCCCGCCGAACTGAAAAAAGAAGGTGCCGGATTCGATCTGCCCATCGCCGTTGGAATTCTTCAGGCAAGCGGTGCCTTTAAAACTGCACGGGAGGGGCAGTACTGTATGGTGGGGGAGTTGTCTCTTGACGGGACGGTAAAAAAGGTGAAAGGTATTCTACCTATCCTGGTTTCCGCAGAATTGCATAAGCTAAAAGGGGTTGTTCTCCCGAGTGAAAATTTCATGGAAGCCCGGCTGGCGTCATCGGAAATAGAAATTATTCCGGTGACAAGACTGCAGCAGGCGGTTGAGTTTCTGGCAGGCGGCGATATCGAGGTCAATGCTTCTGCAGTAATGCAGGAAGTAGATGAAGATGAGCAATGGCACACAGTTGATTTTTCCGACGTAAGAGGGCAGCAGACGGCAAAACGGGGACTTGAGATCGCCGCCGCAGGAGCGCACAATGTACTGCTCGTGGGCCAGCCGGGCGGCGGAAAAACCATGCTGGCCAGAAGGCTGGTAACCATTCTGCCGCAGATGAACAGGCAAGAGCTGATAGAGACAGCGAAAATATACAGTGTCTCGGCTAAATGTTCCGATCTGTCCCTGGTCAGACGACAGCGTCCTTTCAGGGCGCCTCATCACACTATTTCTGACGCGGGGCTCATCGGCGGGGGAAGTGTGGTGCAGCCTGGCGAGGTTTCCCTTGCCCATAACGGCGTACTGTTTCTTGACGAGTTTGCAGAGTTCAAGCGGCAGGTACTTGAAGGGTTGAGACAGCCTCTGGAAGATGGCACCGTAACCATATCAAGGGCCACCATGGCCCTTAGCTTTCCCGCCAATTTCATGCTGGTGGCCGCCATGAATCCGTGTTTATTCATTGCTGTGTTGCCGCTATTTGATGAAGACGAAGTATTCGTGTTTGTAGGGGGTGTGTTTTGGGGAGGAGAGGGGGAGAAAAAGGGGAGATAATGGAAATTAATCGAGATCTCTTCTTTTCCAATAATGATGCTCTGCGTTATGGTTTCAATTATGTGTTGCTGTTCTTCACGGGAAAGTGTTGGCCATCTGGAGTGAAGACTTTTTGCTTCAACAAAAATCTGTTCTGAAGATATGTTATATATTTTTTGGAAATCGATATCACTTTGTACTTTCGGTATTTCTTTTTCCAGTTGCTCGAAGCGTTCTTCTAGTGGACGGTACCTTCTTCCAAATCCTTCAGCTGAAACCTGTTTCTTCATGTACAAATTATAAAATCTATCCATTTCTTTTTGGAGATCATTTTTCTCTTTCTCCAAAACGGTCAGGAGTTCGGTTTTTTCCATTATGACATCATCTATTTGATGAAGATAAGTGTTAAGATCATCCTCTGAAAGAAGGAAATCTTTTAATTGCTCAAGGTACACAGCTTCTAAGTCATCGACAGGAATCTTGGAGCGACACTTTTGACACGTGTATTTGGGATTATTAGAGGGAACGTACATTTTCCCTCCACAATGACAGTAGGTGAGTCCTGCAAAAAGGTGTATAGCAGGTTTTCTTGCAATTTTTTTCTTTGATTGACGCTGAGATTCGAGGAAACTATTACATTCATTCCATAGCTCTTCTGAAACAATAGGTTCGACTTTAGAGTACACCCATTCATCTTCCGGTTTGAGTTGCCACTTTTTACCCTCACCGGTACTTTTAGTGTAGTTTGCTCTCCGTAGCCCTTTAGCTGTTGGATCTTTCAGAAGTCTATCAATCGTAGTGTCAGAGAATTTTGCACCTTTCCTTGTACGATACCCCATCTCATTAAGTAATCGAGCCACGGTCTTCTTCCGTTTGTGCTGAGCAAAGAGTTCATATATCAGTTTTCTGATAGGAGCTTCTTTAGGATCGGGAACTAATTCACCGTGTTCCCATTTGTAGCCAAGTGGAGCAGCACCACCTGTAGGTTTACCTAATTTTGCTCTGATTGGTACCGAGGCAGCTACTCGTTCACTAATTTCTTCTCTTTCCCACTGAGCCATAGCTGCAAGCATAGTATAAAAAAGTCTGCCTGCTGGAGTTGTTGTGTCAATTGCTTCCTGGAGAGAGATAAGACCAGCGTTGTATTTTTGGAAGAGGTCAGCCAGATCAAGAAGTTCTCGCGTATTTCTGGCCAACCTGGCTAGTTTTGAGAAAATAAGTCCACTGATACGGCCGGCAGCAACATCACTTATCATTCTTTTTGTTTCAGGATGATCGATAATAGTTTTTCCGCTTACACCGGAAAGATCATAAAGTTTTACAACCTGCCAGTCCTTGGCTTCGGCATAATAGCGAGCTCTTTTTTCATGGTGTTCTGGACTCTCTCCCTTAGCTTGGTCTTCGGTGCTAACTCTAATCCATATACCGACTTGCTTTCTGAGTTTTTCCTGCATGTTTTCACCTCCGTATATTTGCAATATATCCAGAGCATTACAAAAAGGCAATGAAACAGGTAATGAAAATAATAAGTGTATTGTTTAACTGTATAAAATAATAGAGAAAATATTTAACGAGAGATGCGTGTTAATCCAGGAATGTAAGAGCCCAGTAGTACTGTTTGGTGCATGGAAAAAGGCAGACCTGCTTTCTTTATGTCACAAAAGAGGTGGGAAACACTTGGTCAATATCATGGTAAAGTTGAAAGCGGTAAAGGTGATCTTTAATGGTGAGTCGAAAAAAATTCAAGCCATCCAAATAAATGGATGGCTTTTTATGCTCAATACTCTTCAGCTAACATAATTGTCAAAACTCTCTCAGTGATTTCAGGATTTGCAGGATTTTCAGAGCCAAATTTAAAATCATTGTCGTAATAATCAATTTTCCAAAAAATTGTTTCTCCTCCAATTTTAAAATTTCCGAAGTCATGCTCTCCGTAAGGATCGTTACTTTCCGTGAAGTCATCGTAATCGAAAACTGTGATAAGAATTTGATAGATCATTGCTTCCTCAAGATTTCCAACACCGTCAGTGATCAAAATCTTTCCTCCAGCTCCTGATTTCCTAAAAGAATCATTTAGCTCACGAATTGTTGCTGTTGTTTGAGACATAAGGCCCTCCGTATAAGTAAGATTTTTGGAGAGCCGCTTGGTGCTGACTCTCCCTGTATGAAAGAGACAGTTTCAAGCTGATGTAAAGAACTATTTCTGAGTATGTTTTGCCCCGTTTTGAAGGTAACTTTCAAACAAGGCGGGCTTCTAAGTAATTAAAATCAAAATGATTATTATTTTATACTGTTACTTATTCTTCTAGGTAAAAGTAGGTCATTGCCAAAGCGATAGCGTCAAAAATGGCCATTCGCGAATCCTCGCTCATCCATGGTTTGCGTTTAGGTGGTTTGTGGTGCTCAAAGACAGGAAGGAATTTTGCGATAGTATTAGACATCTCATATTTTGTCTTTGCGCCGAATTGCTCGAAAACGTTTGTAATTTCAGAACGTGAATATGTCTTGATTACCAGGTTTTCTCTCTCAAGTTTTTTAATAGATTGGACGAGCGATTGAATACGTTTATTTCTGCGAGATCCCTCACCGGTAGGATTTTCTGTAACTACAACGTTTGGTTTATAATAGGAAATGTAAGTTTCAATCTTATCAATAATCAATTGATTATCTTTGTTTTTGACAGATACATTCCCCCAGTCTAGTGGGTTCGCGGCTCCCTCAAATATCACATAGCCAAACCCTCGAAACGTTGGATACAAAGAAAGAATTCTATTGTGCGCCTGGTACAATTGTTGATGGTTGTTTTTGCTCATACCTCCAAATTTGTTACTGCAATTCTTCTTGCAACCTCCTCAAGGTAATCTATCCGCCTCATAATTTTAGGACTTCTGCCTTTTTGCTCTAACCAGGAGATTAGTTGAGCTGTTCTCCTAAACACGTTTATTTCGACCTCGTTGTTCACACCTGCAAACAACGTATCAAGTGGTACATTGAATAATATCTGATAGGACAATGATGTGCAGAGATCTGGAATAGTTTTACTCTGCTCAAATCTTGAAACATGTGAACCCGACTTCTTACCAAGGAGAAAGGCCACATCGTTTTGGCTGAAGCCCGCTTTTTTACGGTGGGCTTTTAGATATTGTTGTAGCGGTGGTGACATACTCTTTTGCTTCACCATTAGCAGTGAAGTCTATTGTGATAGTATATCAATCTGTATTAACGATAAGGTGTGTTTTTTTGTTTAATCAGCAAAAAATCAGAAAAGTGGATTAAATGTGCATAACCCGGAGTATGCTATATTAACGTCCCCAAAGTCCCCAAAGTCCACTGGCAGGTGGACTTTGGGGACTTTGGGGACGTTACGTTGGAGTGGTATGTAAAATAATTTAGGTATCAGACCAGCTATTCCCGATATAAATCTAAGTCATTGAAATTGCGCCATTCGGTAAAATCATCTTTCGTAAACATTTAATATGAAGTATGAACTTAATCTA
>NZ_FNJI01000036.1:0-38591 GCF_900104445.1 Desulforhopalus singaporensis
TAAAACGAAAGTAGTACCGGTCAAAGGAAATTTTAAAAATGGAGCAATTAAATGAGTTGGCTCTTTTCGCAGGTGCTGGTGGAGGAATACTTGGAGGCAAGTTGCTCGGATGGCGTACAGTGTGCGCTGTTGAAGTCAACGCCTACGCCGCAAGCGTACTTGTCCAGCGACAAAATGACGGACTTCTCCAGCCTTTCCCGGTTTGGGATGACGTTTGCACCTTTGATGGAAAGCCTTGGAACGGAATTGTTGACGTGGTTTCAGGCGGCTTTCCGTGCCAAGATATTTCGGCAGCGGGGAAAGGGGCAGGGATCACAGGCGAGAGGTCTGGGTTATGGAAGGAGTTTGCGCGGATCATTCGCGAAGTGGGACCACGCTTCATCTTCGTGGAAAACTCGCCAGTTCTCACTGCTAGGGGAATCGACGTCATTCTCGGGGATCTGGCCCAGATGGGGTTCGATGCGGAGTGGGGAGTGCTTTCGGCGGCAGAAGTGGGAGCACCGCACAAAAGGGACAGGATTTGGATTGTGGGCAACTCCATCGGCAACGGACGGAACTCGCGGCGGGAAAATGACGGAGAAGATGACAGGTCAATCATTGCCGCAGATGGTCAACACTCCGGCAAGATGGCCAACACCATGCAGCCAGGACGCAAAAAACAGCACGCTACCTGTCTCGCAGCGAGACAGGGATTCGGTGCCTGGGGAATTGCTGAGGTCGGGCGAAAAACCTGGTGGGCAACTGAACCCAACGTGGGTCGAGTGGCTCATGGGGTGGCCGCTCGGGTGGACAGACTTAAAGCCATTGGAAACGGACAAGTGCCACTGTGCGCGGCAGAGGCTTTCCGTAGGCTGATTGCGAGAGATTAGTGTTAGGCATAGCGCAAGATAACACGACAGAGGTGTGAAATGAATTTGAAAACTATTCTGCCTGTTCTTTTATGCTTAGCTCTTATTGCTGGATGCGCAGAAGAAAAGGAGAAATCATCTGATTACGGGAAACGCAGACACGAATTATTTACAGAATGTATGGAACTGGCATCAAAGATGCCGCGTCAATCAGATGATGATGTTGCTGACGTTGTATCTGAGTGTACCAGTGCATCATATTACATCGCAAACGGTTATGAATAACTGATACCACGACAAGACGAAAGTATTTTTTT
The DNA here is from genome assembly GCF_900104445.1 of Desulforhopalus singaporensis. GTDB lineage: Bacteria > Desulfobacterota > Desulfobulbia > Desulfobulbales > Desulfocapsaceae > Desulforhopalus_A > Desulforhopalus_A singaporensis. Next base: position 1,166 of record NZ_FNJI01000036.1, read on the forward strand.
GATATCGGTGTGGTCCGCCGCTGAAGGACAAGTCGTCGGGGCGGTCCCGGCGCATATCGGGCAGAAAACGATTGAGTGAACTTGACTTCTCTTTGCCCGATTTGTTGAAAGCAGGTCTGGCATTGCCTGCGCAGAGAAATAATGCTATTTCAGCGGTCCGGATCCCTGCCAAAATCCGGGCCGCTTTTTTTTTATGAAAACATATGTACCGAACTAAAGCGGCCATTGTCGCTATTCCTGACCGTCTGTTTATTTTTACATCATTATAAATAGCAAACCTCGTGCCAGTGCACGAAGCTGACTACCACCAGTGGTAATATACCACCTGTGGTATCGGCACTCTTTTTTTACCACAATTTGTCGCCTATTCTTTCTCCAACGGAAGCAACGTTTTGCACCTTGGAGAAAAGAGAAGAGAGAAATCATGGCGACACTCGCAGAATTACAGACACGGTTGGATCTATACAAAGATGCTGAGATCAAGGTGCTCGAAGGCAACCAGTCTTGGTCGAGCCCTGATGGCATGACCTATACCCGGGCAAATATCAACGCCCTGCAGCGGTGTATCAGCAATCTCGAGGCACAGATAGCAATCCTTGACGGCTCTGATTATATGGCAGAGCCGTTTGTTTTTGGAGGGCGGCGTTGATGTCAGGTGACAAAACAACCATCACCCGCAAGATCTACGACCGGTATACCTCAATTATCGGCGGGGCGTTGAACATGATATCCCCGTCATTTGCCGGGCGGTGGGTTTATGGCCGTAATATGTACCGTGCATTTACAGCCGGATCCACCGCAGATGCAGACCGAAACTTTAATCCACGGCTGCGATCAGGTGATGCCAACGTCAAAAAAGCCTACAAACTGGTTGCTGCCAGATGCCGAGACCAGGCGGAAAACAACCCGCTTATAGCCGGCGCACTGCGGCGAATATGTGACAATGTGGTCCGCGCAGGCATCATGCCGAAATTCAAATTCAGAAAGGCTGACGGAAGGCTTGACCGAAAAGCCAACAAGGAATGGCGTCATAGGTTTCTGCGCTGGGCAAAATATTGCGAAATCACCGGCCATGAGACCTATGGCGGAACCCAGCGACTCGGTCTCCTGCATATGTGGATGGACGGTCAGTATTTTATCCACAGGGTATACGATACCTCGCGTCCTGGTATCGTTCCGTTAAGGCTCGAGCTGCTGGAGTTTGACCAACTCGACGCATTGGTCGACGGCCAATTGTCAAATGGCAATGTCGCTCGCAAAGGCATCGAATACGATAAATCCACAGGAAGGCCGCTCTTTTACCATTTCCTCGACCATCATCCTGGAGACTATCTCGCTCTTGGCAGAAGATCGACCAGTCGGCGTATTCCAGCAGCAGACATTATCCATGTCTGGGACCGGCGGCGTATTTCGCAATATTCCGGTATTGCCTGGCTTGTAGCAGTTGTTATGGAATCTTACCGCATGGAGGATTTCCGGCATATCACCCATGACGCTGCCAGAACACAGGCAGCATTTGTTGCCTTTTTGAAATCATCAATGCCTGGTTTTAACCTCGGTGGCGGGCTGACGCTTGGCGGGCAGTCCAGTCCGGCAACACCGGCAGACACCGGCACCAAGGACGCGCCGAAAGAGATCATCTCAAATATTGTCCAGAAACTGCCGCCCGGGACCGATGTCCAGATGAACGCCCCGACTCAGCCAGGCGCTAATTATGAGCCGTTTACAAAGGACTCTGCGCGGTATCAGTCGGCAGGGATAGGCATGTCATTTGAAGCTTATACCAATAACTATACAGATGCATCTTATGCTTCGGCCAGGTCTGGATCGCTTGAGGAGAGGCTTTCCTATCGCGGACAGCAGCAGTTCCTAGAGGAACAGCCGAATCGCGGAGTTGTTGCCTGGTTTATCGAGGCAGCCTATCTGGCCGGCATGAATCCGACGCCAATGCCTGGTTATGCAAAAGATCCAGATTTCTATCATGAGATGGCCGAAGGGCAGTTTCCAGGTTGGCACTGGGTTGACCCAAATGCCGATGCCAAGGCTGCTGAAAAACTTATCGAACTCACCCTTGACACCCATCGCAACCAGTCAGCATCTAGGGGGCTTGATTGGGACGACGTCATCGACGACGCAATAGAGGAAGAGGAACAACTCATAAAACTTGCCGAGCTGCGCCGTAAGCGGCTTGGAATTAACGAAGGTGCCGAGGAGTAACTATGCCTTTTCTGCAGAGAAAACAGAGCACACCACATTATAAGCTCCGCTCGGAGATTGAGCAGCTGCTGCGCACTGCTGGCATCCATACCGGTATGTGGGCCAGATCAGGCAATCTCCAGGAATCTAAGCGGGCAACGCCAACCGAGGACGGCGGGTTTGAGTGGGTACTCACAACCGAAAAACCTACTCTTGTCTGGGATTGGAAGCGGTGGGAGTTTGTCTATGAAGTGCTGCTGGCTGACGGCATGCTTGTTCCTGCCAACGGTCAAGTTGTGCTGCTCGACTCTCATTCCAGGTACTCGGTAAAGGATGTTCTCGGTCATGTCCGTGATTTCAGTGAGACTGACGCAGGAGAATATGCGGCCAGGTCAGGTATCGTCTATTTCGCCGAAGATGCTGACAGCCAGGCGGCTAAACAAAAAGTAGAGGGCCGTCATATCACTGACGGCTCAGTCGGCTACAAGCAGATCAAGTCGATCTGGATCCCAGAGGGCGACGAGGCCTCTGTACGCGGCCGGACCTTTGAGGGGCCGCTGCGGGTGACCTATGAATGGTCGCTAATGGAATTTTCAATCACCCCGATCGGCGCCGACGTGTTGGCGAAGGTCAGGGACTTACACTCGCTGTGCGGCGCATAGCCCGCCAAACAAGACAATCCCAGCCATAAAAGGAGAAAAGGGATGAATCCAAAACTTTTAGCATTCTTGAGAGAAAACGGGCTCCGGGCCGACGCAACTGAGCAGGAGGCATGGGACTATTACGACAAACTAAAGGAAGATGGTGTAGACCTGCCTGGAATAGATCCAGGACAACGTGCTGCAGCGCCTGCTAATGGTGCAGGTAATGGGGAAGGTAATACTACACACGCAGCAGCAGGTAATGGTGGTGGAGAAGGTCGTCGTACCTATAGCCAGGAGGAACTCGAGGCAATCGTTGAGCAGCGCACAGTTCAGGCAATGGGCCGTGAGGCAACCAGGCGTGCCTCTGTGCAGGAGCTTATAGATGTAGCCGGAGTCGGTGATCTAGACGGCGGAGCCTTTGCCAGGTCGCTGCTCGATAATCCTGATGTCAGTCGTGAGCGGGCATCAGATCTTATATTTACCGAGCTAAAAAAGCGCAATGTGCCAATCGGCACAGGCGCCCATGTTGGCACCGAGGCGCCGGAGAAACTGCGTGCGGCTATCACCGATGGGCTTTTGATGCGCCAGGGGATTCCGGTTGCAGAACCGGCAGCTGGCGCACGTGATTTTCGCGGGCGCTCAATGATCGAGATCTGCCGCGAGCTGCTCGAGGCAAGCGGCGTCAACTGTCGCTCCATGTCCAGGATGGATATCGCCGGTCGGGCTATCGCCTCCACTTCCACCTCTGACTTTGCCAATATCTTTTCCTCCCTGGTTGGTCGCTCATTGATGCGCGCCTATGATGAATGGCCGTCAACCTGGCGGCCATTCGTGGCAATCACTGGGGCAAACGATTTTCGTGATATCCATGCGGTGAAGCTCTCTGGTGCGCCTGATCTGCAGGGAATCAGCGAGAACGGCGAATACAAGACGGCAATATTCTCGGATGCAAAGGAGAGCTACAGGGTGATCACCAAGGGAATACGGGTGCCGCTTACCCGCACGATGATCATCAATGACGACCTTCGGGCCTTTACCAGGGTTCCGCAGCTCTTTGGCGTTGCAGCACGGCGCATGGAGTCGGCGGCTGTCTACTCGCTGATCAACACCAACGGCGCCATGTCCGACGGCACAGCCCTCTATCATGCCGATCATTCCAATCTGGCTGCATCAGGCGGGGCTCTCAGCTCCACCACCTTGGGCGCTGGCCGGGCTGCAATGCGCAAGCAGACCGGGTTGGATGGTGAGTCAATCGACGTGATTCCGGCATTCCTTTTGACTCCGGTGGCTCTGGAGACAACTGCCGAGGTCCTTCTCCGCTCAACGGCTCTGCCCGACGATAACAAGTCTGCAGGCGTCTATAATCCATGGGCAGGCAAACTGACGCCGATCTCTGATCCGCTGCTCGATGCCACCAGTGCAACCGCTTGGTATCTCTTTGCCCATCCCAACCAGGTGCCGGTTATCGAGGCCGCGTATCTGGAGGGTGAAGAGCAACCCTATGTCGAGGAGCAGGTGGATTTTAACTCAGACGCGCTGATTATCAAGGTCCGTCATGACTTCGGTGCTGGGGTTGTTGACCACCCAGGTACCTACAAAAACGCCGGCGCGTAATTGACACATAGCGGATTGTAACTGACGCATAGATAGCCGGTCCGTAATTCGTGCCGGCTTATGAAGAAACATAGAAAAAAAGGAATTTTATCATGGCTACAAATCATGTGCAAAAAGGCAATGTAATGACCTGGACCAACGGTACCAGTGCCGACGTAGCGGCTGGAGATGTGGTCGAGGTTGGTACCCTTATCGGTGTGGCCCTAGGGGATATCGCTGACGGTGCAGAAGGTGAGGTTGCAATTGCTGAGGTGTGGACCTTGCCCAAGGAGGCTCCGCTGGTGATAAGCCAGGGCGACCAGGTTTACTGGGACGATACCGCAGGAGAGATCGACAAGACAGATACCAATACTGCTGCTGGAAAGGCCTTTGCCGATGCTGCCAGTGCAGCCACCACGGTCAAGGTTTTGCTTAACGTTTAATCGTCCATGACCACCGAGCTGGAATATATGGTTGCCGATACTGAAAGTGAGTTGGCGAGAACCGGAATAGACAAGGAAATTGACGGTGTTCCCATCAAAGCTTTTGTCTCTCATGTTGAACTTGAAAGCGCTGATTTTGAGTTAACGAACGTGTACCGGGAAAAGCTTTATCACAAGCCTGGGGCAATAGATGAAAAAGTTCCGGAACAGACTGTTGATATTGACGGCGACCGGTGGACTGTTATCTCCCACCGGTCAGGTATGATTCTGTCATGCCTCACTGTTGAGAGGTCGGTCGGATGATAACGTTTCATGGCGACATAGACGAGTTACGCAGGCTGACAAAAGGTATTGCAGCGGCGGAGCCTGCGTTGGAGAAAGCAACTGTTTCAGCGTTGAACAAGTCGATTGTTTCAACCAGGGCGTATGGTGTGAAGCTTGTTGCCAGGGATTATGCGGTCACTCAGAAAGCGGTCCGTAAGGAGCTGAAAATATACAGGGCAAACCTGCATAGAAAGCAGGCTTCCATTGTCGGTTCAGGTTCGCCTGGCATACCGCTCTATCAGTTTCGCCCAACTCCTAGGCGCGTTCCTTCAACAAAGCGTCTCAAGAGCGGCGGTTACTCACCGAAAGAGGGTATCAAGGTGATGATCCGTCGTGGTTCCAGGAAGGTCGTAAAAGGTGCGTTTATCGCCGAGACAGAGTCTGGGCATATCGGAGTTTTTAAGCGTCGCGAGCGTGGACTCGGTAACTGGTGGAACGCTTTCAGAAAGAACCGGATAGAGAAAATGTTTGGTCCGTCCCCGCTGCGAATTCTCGACAGTGAACATTATTACGAGAAACTGGACAACTACACTGAAGAAATCATGGATAAAAACATGGCTCATGAAGCCGATTATTTTCTGAAAAAAGCTGGGGTGATTTTCAATGTTTGATGCTCTCGACAAGGTAGTCGACAGATGGGGTGAAATACTGAACGGGGCTGTATTTGAGTCTCCGTCAGGTGTGTCGCGGGAGATGCGGATCATTGTCTCAGGTCTGGATTCAAAACGTATGCCGGGGATGAATGGGAACGATTATCCATTCACTCAGTTCCGGATCGTTGGCGGCGATGATGGCTCTAACAGTTCAAAATTCAGCATCATTATTGTTGCCGGGCTGTATGTGAACCCTGACACTGACGGAGATGGAGATATAGATACCGATGATGCCCAGACCGCTTCGGCGAAGACATTGATTCAACAGATTGTATCAAATATCAGGGCATTGGGTCGTGATGGAAATTACAGCCCGTATTCCTTGGAAGGGCTCAAGTGGCAGATTGGAGATCAGGAAGGCAGCCATCCAGGGCCGGATCTTTATGTTGTGGCAGCTGAGTTGCTGTTTTCTCAGGAGCCTATTTTTTAACTGAAACACACAAAAGAGGTTTGTTATGTCAAAACAGATGCAGGGCTACAGAGGAAGTCTTGATCTTTACTATCAGGTTGAGGATTCAAACGGCAATTTTGGGGAGGTTTTCCCAGCTGGAAACGTCACTGACTTTCAGATCATCCCCGACGCGGAAGAGCTTGAAATAATCTCAACTGGCAACGCAGACTATGGGCAGGCTGCAGACACCATGATCGATGCCAAGCCAACAAAATGTTCTTTTTCCGTAAACCGGTTCAACATCGATACGCTCGCAAACGCTTTTATGGGCAGTTATGCGGCGCGCACCGCATCTGCCGGCACTGTAGACGCAGGCGATCCGGAAGATGTGACGGCGTACAGCGACGGGATATCGCGGCTTAATCATATCGATATATCAAATCTGGTAATTAAAGACGAAACAGACACGACAACATATGTCCTCGATACAGACTACGAAATTGTAGATGCAAAACTCGGCCTCATAAAGGTGCTGTCTACTGGATCTATCTCCGGCGGCGATACTCTCCATGCTTCGTATAGTTATGCGGCAGAAAGCGGATACCTGCTATCTGGAGGCACCTCATCGTCTCGATTCCTGAAAATGTGGGGCCGGGGAGTAAACAGGTTCAACAACAAGGAATCCCGTGTCGAAATACCGCGTGGATCAATCAAGCCGAACGGTAATTTTTCCATGGTTGGCAATGAGGCGGCCACCGTCGGTTTTGATGTGACGATCAATGTTCCGACGGACGGCTCTGCACCGTTCACTATTATAACTGACGCGTAATTGATATGAGGAAAATATCTGAAATAACAATCGAAGGTGTCAAGGTCAAGGTTGTTGAGCTGACAGTTGCCGATATTGACGCAATGCTTCCTGAACTTGAAAAACAGGAAGAGCCGACAGCCTTGGACTGGATGTTTGCCGATGAGTATATGACGCAGTCATTGCTGCAGAAAATCATTGATGTGCCAGTTGATGATTTCCTGGGGAAGGGACTGGCGCCGTCTGAACTTGAGCCGTTGTACAAGGAGGCAGCCAAGCAGAACCCTTTTTTAGTGAAGGCCCTGAGTCAGATGCGCAAGATAGCGGATCTGATGGCAGCAAATGGATTAGAACTGCCGCAATCAACTTGATAGAGCGGGGCCATCATAACGTTTGGAACTACGGCTTCAGCCTGTTTCTTGACACTATTGACGAGATTGCTCGTCAGGATGCTTTGTCTCGGCAATAAGGTTGATAAGCCAAGTTAAAGCAGCAGTTGCTCCGGAGAAGAGTAGGAGAAGGGAAAGGATAATAATTATCCACTGGCCCATGTCGTAGCCGAAATTGAGCAAGATTAGCCCTATGAATATGCGAATTATCCCTTTCATGATTTAACAATAGCACAGGTTTAACTGATGACTCAAAAAAAATTTGAATTCATTTTAGCTGCTTCGGCCAAAGGTTTTAACAGCATAAACCGTGCAAGACAGGGGTTGCAGGCGTTTAACAAGGAGGTTGGGAACGGTAATACCCTGATGGCTCAAGCCAAGGCCCATGTTGCCGGGCTTGTCGGGGCGTATCTTGGTTTCAACCTGCTGTCTTCCACGGTCAACATTATCAAAGAGGCAAACAGTGCCTCTTTTGAGCTTGAGTCGTCACTCGAGGCTGCCAACCGTGAGTTCGATAAAGTCGGCAGTATGGAGACATGGGGAAAAACTGTCGACAGCCTCTCTGAAAAACTCCGTATTTATTCAAAAACAGATATCAGGTCTGCTGCTGCCCAGACAATAGATATGACCAAGCGCCTTGGTCTTTCTGCTGAGCAGATGGAAATAGTGATTGCCAGGACAGCTGACCTGTCAGCCGGCAAGACAACACTGCTCGGAGGAATTGAGAGGGTAACCGCTGCGCTGAGAGGTGAGGCTGAGGCGTCAGAATACTTAGGGCTTACCCTCAACGAAAACTATGTAAAGGCGTGGTATGAGGCATCTGGAGCAACACAGGGAGCGTGGAAGAACCTTGACGACCTCCAGAAAGCCCAAGTTCGCTACATGGTTTTTCTTGAGCAGGCGAACTCCAAAATGGGCCGGGCCGCAGAATCGGTGAAAACGTTTGCCGGGGCTTATGATCTGGTAAAGGCCAAGCTTACCGATGCAGTGACTGAAAATGAGAAAATGGTCGATGTGATGAAGGACCTTGCTGAATATCTTGAGGCGAATGCCAATGATATTGGCGAATTGGTGTCGTCTATTGCTCAGGCGGCGGCCGAGGCTGCAAAGTGGACTGTTGAAAATAAGGAACTTGTTGCCACGCTCGGAAAATGGGCGTTCGCGATTTATGGAGTGACTACGGCAGGTGGAATTTTAATTCGATTTTTAAAAGGATTTAATGCTGCAGCTGCAGTGATAACTGGTTCCAGTCTTATAGCATGGTTTGGGAAACTGCGTGGCGTCATCACCGGAGTAACGCTTGGTATGGGGGCAATGGCGGCAGTGACAGCTAGTGTTGCTGTTGCTTTTGTTAATGCTGTCGTCCAATCAATAAAACTTTATGACCGCTGGAAAGAACTCAAGAAAATTCAGAAAGAAATAGAAGAACAGACCAAGGAAAACGCCGAAGCTAATAAAAGACTTGCTGATCGTTTCGCTGAAATATCAAAAGAAACCGGGGTGACTGTTACCTCGATAAAAGAACTTGATGATGCCGTCAAGAAGGGCTTGCTGCGATTTGACGAAGTGAGCGGTGATCTTGTGAAAGGATATCAAAATGTTGCAGAAGCTGCAGAGCAATCTGGGAAAAAACAGGCTGATTCGGTTCAGAAAGTTACCGATGAAATGCTCAAGAAGTACAAAAAATATGCGGAAAACGTAAAGCGCCTGCAGCAGGAACTTGCAGGGATGGAACAGTCTCTTGCTGAACGTCTCAGGGCAATGTCCAGAACCGGGATGTCAGATCTTGGTGCATGGCGTGATCGCAAGAAAGAAGCTGAAAAGTATATGAAAACCGCACAGCAGGCCGCCGAAGCTGGCGACATGAAAAAAGCTGTTGAGTTTTCCAAAAAAGCTGAAGACGCATACGCCGACCTGAATCGTGAAGTGAAGAATGGGGAGACTGTTGCGATATCTCAGCAGGCCGCGCTGAAGACAGCGATGGAAGGGGTAAGGGCCGCCGGCGAGCAGGCTGCGGAATACCAGAGAAAAATCATCGAGCAGGAACAGAAAGCTGCTGAGGCATTGAATAAGTCAACAGGCGGCAAACTCCTTGAGGCATTAAAGAAAGACGCTCCAGAGTTGGCCAGTGTTTTTGATAGCATAAAATCAAAAGTCGACGAGATGAGCAACTCCGCGGACAGTTACGCTCGCGTGGTTGTCCCGGAGATCGGCAAGGCGTATGAGCTGGTATTCGATAACGCCGAAAAAAAAGGCAAAGCGGCGATAAAAACCATCGATATCGAAACTGACAAACTCGTTAAGAAAAAACGAGAGATGGAGATTAATATCAAGCTCAACGGGCCGAGCCAAAGCGAGCTGGATAGGTTGTTCGGAGACATGAAAGGGGTTGTCGCCGTCGCCGGAAAAGCAAAAGGCGGTTTTCCCGGGCTCAACCCCGTCCCGTGGGTGCCTGGTTTCAATACTGGCGGCGGCGTGTGGGCAAAGTTCCAGCGTCTTGCTAATCCTCTTATTATGCGTGGATCTGGCATGAAAGACGACGTTCCGGCAATGCTCAAAAAACACGAATTTGTGCAACCAACTGAGTCTGTAAAGCTATATGGTGTCCGCTTTATGGAGATGGTCAGGCGTGGTCTTTTCCCTGTTGAACTGGCAAGAGGATTTGCTACAGGTGGTACTCCTGCAGGGCCGGTGTCGCTGGCAGGCGCCGTTTCTGCTGGAGGTTCGTCTGTTTATAACCTCACCGTAAATTACAGTGGTTCCGGTTCACATGGAGACGCTCGCGTCCTGGCGAAAACCGTTTTATCAGAGTTGCAGAAAATGCAGAGAGGGTCATCAAGATGATCACTATAAACGGGGCTGAATTTAGCAAATACCTGCAGGTTCCAGACTGGTTGACATCTCCGGGATCTGCGGGGAGCGAGCATGTTACGTTGGGCGGCTCATTGATAGTGCAAAGATTTTCTGGAGATTATCCGAAAGAGATCACTTTAACGGCGAAGCTGGAAGGCAACAAGTTGTTTGGTTATTTCACAACAGAACAGGTTGAATATCTACGACTTATTGCTGATTCTGGAGAGCCTGTGCCGTTTGAATATCACGGTAGGCAGATGAATATTGTTATCCCGCTTGACGGGATTAACCTTGTGGCGCAAGGAAACAGGTCCGATCCTCCAAGCGGCCACCCGCATTACGGAACTGTAACTGGAAGAATTGTTTAGGAGGATATATGCAATCAAGCGATTTAGTAGTTTTTTCAGCACTATCTAACGGGCGGCGCTCGAATACAGTTTTAACGTCCGGCTCACCGGAAAACGTTTTTCGCAAGATAAAATCAAGTGAGCGGATAGCCGGAATCACGCTTGCGGTAAAAACTCACTGGGGACTGAAAAACACCGACAATTACGCCCTACAGGACCCTGAGACATATCACGACAAGCCGACACTGAGCCCCGATGACTATGTCGTCAAGTGGGAATCCGCGCAACGAATGGCAAACGATGACAGCACACTAAAAACCGAGCTTGCCTCGAAAGACCTTTTCGGCTCTGCCGATCTTGACGCTGATATTACGGCGGGGGATTCAACGTTTGACGTTGTTGTTAAACACGCAGACCTTCTCCCAGGTGGAACGCACGATATTTTTCAAGACGGTTACGCCTGCCGCATCTGTTCTCACTCAACAGCAGTTGCAACGGACGGGGCCGAGGAAGATTTTACCATTTCAGGCACACCGACATATTCCGGCCTTGTCGTGACTATCACGAGATCCGGGACGTTTACAAACTCGTATACCGTTGCGTCCGGGGCTCGCGTGTCCTCAATGATCCAGCCAACAGCAGACATCGAGCCGACCAAAACAACACCAGTTGCCACAACAGCGGGCGACGGCGACGTTGATGACACCACATATCCGATTGAGCTAGATAATTACGGCACGGTCGAACAGGATTGGACACTCACTTTTACCGACGCGACCCACTACACGCTTTCAGGCGATACGCTCGGCACGCTCAGTTCCGGGGTGATTGGCACGGAATTTACCGAAACAAACTCGGATGTTTCCAGGCCGTACTTTACGATTCCAGTTGGATTCTTTACCGGGACATGGGCTGCTGGTGACACGCTTACTTTTACCACTCACCCGGCCACAATCCCAATCGGGCAATTACTTGTTGTCCCAGCTGGTTCCGCATCCCTTGCAAATAACGTCTGTACAACCGTTCTCGGCGGGGAGGCTGCCGGGTAATGCCGACTATCGCCCTGCCGATAACATACGGTTTGCCGGACAGTAGCCGGAGCGCCGGAATGGTGCTTGAACAGGCTCGATGGTCCGGTATTGGCAGGGTGACGCGGCTCAATCTTGTTCAGGCGCTATCCTCGTCGCTCTATGACACGGAAGGTCCTGACGTAGATTGTGGTGTTGAGGATGATAACAGCTTCGAGTCTGGGCTCTATGCTTATCCGTATGACCTGGCCATGACATACGATATCGGCCTTACTCACGGCTCATTGTCGGAGATGGTCGTCCAGGAGGTGACTGTGCGGGAGTTAGTGCAGTTTTCCCTCGACACCGAGCAGTCGCTAAAATATCCGGCACAAAAAATCATATCATCAGAATGGGCCGCTACTCCATGGGGGACAGAAGGTGAAGAAACTGACCCTCCGGCAATCAGTGTAGAAGGCAACGAGATCGCAATCTCAAAACCGGTTTACGGCTCGGTTGCTGTTGAATATCTGGCAATCCGGCACTCGCGACAGATGCGCATATCTCCCCGCGCTGATGCGGTCGAAGATGTTTTTTGCTCATACGCTTGGGCTAGATGGGTTGGCGGCTGTGAACTGCTGAAAATCGAACCGCCTCCGAAGGCTGAGGAATCCTACGCCATCGGTGTAACGTGCTTTGGCGGCGGACTGCTGCGATCCGTGGATGATGACAACACTCCACAGGACCCGACCGAGCGGAGCCACGAGCTTGAGGTAAATGTGGACTACTGCACTCAAGTTGCAGACGAGGAGGCAGCATGATAGCCGCGTTGCCGATAACGTATGCTGTGCCGGAGGCGTCCACACCTGATCGCGGCGTGAACTGGATGCGACTTGAGCAGAAATATAAGGCAGAGGGCCAAGACGCAGACCTGAACGATTTGTCTCAAATGCTTGCGCGGGCCAGGGCCGGCCGGTCTGCCTTTACGTACGTCAAAGACGCGTGTCCGTGGGCGACGATCGACAAAGGGGTCGTGACTATCGAGCTTGATTTTTACCTGTGGCCGTCGTCGCTTGATCTTCGCTATGACCTGACCGTCAATCAGGGCGAGCTATCAGGTCCGGAAATTATCACTGAGTACGTGTCGTTTTCGGTGCCTTTTCAGGGCTCAGATATAGCCGAACTGCCGTACATGTTTAGCGGTACTCTCGTGCCAGAGATGCCGTTTATCAACTCAGACGGTGAGGTTTTGCCGACGCAGCAGATAACACTGGACGGCTCCGTAGTTCGACTATCCCAGCCTTGTTGCACGGTGTTGCGGGCCAATGGCATGGCGACCGGCTATAAATACACGCTGACCCTGGAGATCGACAAGGGCCAGGATGAAGGCGCCACATCTATCAGCAGCCTGTCTGTAACGGCAATTGCGTCGTGGACCGGAGATGACGGCGCGGCCGAAACGGACACACTTGACTTTGAAATCCCGCCATGTGTCGAAGAACTCCTTGCAGACTGCTCCGATGGCGGCCTTGTTGGGATGATCGGCTGCGCTGGGCGTGATTGTGACAGAGAACAAGATATCCTGAAAGTTTTTTACTCGGTCTGTACCGGCGATGAGCTCGGCACGAGATGGGAGAAAAACGAATGAGCAACTCATCACTCCCTATCCCATACGGCAGCACGGCGCAAGATATCAGCGCCGGGCGATTTATCAGGCTGGAGCAGGTCGGTGTCAAAACGACCGCTACGCGCGGCGAGGTTGCCGAGTTGGTCGACGAGCTGTTTAGTATCGATCCATGCGTTGAACCGGAGGAATCGGCAGAGATACAGGCGCCGGAAGAGGAAGAATTCACCGAAACTGTCCAGAAAAAATTCGACCTGTCGCTATGCGATCAGGACGATGGCGGCAACTGGCTGTGCCAGGTGAAGGTGTGGTTGTCAACTCCCGGCGATCAATTCCAGTTGCGACTCGATAACGGCGAGGAGCTGCAACAGGCGATAGTTGGAGAGCAGGTTAATCGTGGAATAACAGTCAAGGACGCAGCGAGTTTCCAACTTGAACAACCTGTTATCTGCAATTCCTCTTTTGCCTGGCTTGGTTCTGTCGTGTCTCAGGACGGCGTTGAATCTGGCCCTGCAATCGAGCGTGACGGCAACACCCTGTACTGGGGCAAGCCGGTAACTGGAGTTATCGCGGCATCATATCAGACCGAATACACCATGGTCGACTTGCTGATCTACGGCGACGACGACCAGCAGCCTGTGGATTGCAGGGTACTCGGTTTTTACCGAGGTATTGTTGAAGATATCGACTTGGAAGTACCTGACAAAAAGGATGACGACCAGCTTGCCAGAGAAAAATTTTGTGGACCACGCCGTGAAGCTCTGATCGATGTTGTCGACGTAACAAGACCGCCTTGGATCACTGATCGCGTTGAATACAAATGTCGATGCAGCGGGAAACACCACCACTACGAATACGCAAACGAGCCGACTCCTGCAGATGTCGGGGCTGGAGAGTACAGGTTTCCTGGAATCACCCGTAATGTTTTTGGCGATTACGTCGATTGCAACGAGGAAACAGCAGGCAGTCTGGCGGAGCCAGAATATTACCAGAGTGTGTGCTGTGATCCGCCAGATATTGCGTTGCCGAAGTGCAAAAAAGTCTATGTGAAAAATACCGGCGGGAAAGACTTGGACCCTGTTGCTAAGCAGGAATATATAGAGCGATACGGGGCTGATGTTGTCCAGTTTGTGCCGGTTAGCCCGCCCGATGGCGACTGCGGTTTTATCGTTTATCAGCAGAAAGTTGACTACAAATCGTGCTGCGACGAAGTGGTTGAGTTGGAATGGAACTATGACCGCTCCGCAGAGGTTTTGCCGAATGACGGGTACGCGGCTGTTTATGTGATTGGCGGCAGGGCTCCGTACACGTTTAAAACAACGGCGCAGGGGACTTTTTTTGGCAACGGCAAGAAAACGATAACGTCAATCTCTTCGCAGATCAGGATTTACTCCGATACATCTTTTTGCGGGTCGACCGAAGTCAGCGTTACCGATGGTTGCACCACTGCCACAGAGTTTTTGCGGTCGGACGTTGGTCAATGGGTCGACCTTGGGTACGACCAATGTATGTTGCCAGGGCACGAAGTAGGCATCGATTGGTCAAACTTTAGCCCTACAGCGGACTGTTCGTCAATTCCCGGGGGGGACGCAGAAGTTACAAAAACCAAAGGCAGGTATAAGCAGAATGAACGAGTCGTACCGTATTGCGTCGGGGGATTTAGTGCTACCCTGTACTCGGATTGGTTATGGGCAATAGAGACCACCGATCATGAAACTCGCTGTTCCAACCTTGAATACGTGAGGCAGGATATTCACCCTGACCCGACCGACTATACGCCATGTATGGACTGGAATACCATTACCTATGTGGGTAGGCCGTCTTTTTCGGTATGCAGTGAAAATCTTGGGTACAGGGTAGGCGTGTATGTATATGCCTACGGCGGACATAAAATAAACGGAGAACATCTTTTAAGCGCAACTAGACAAGCATGGGTGTGGCAATGTTGAATTTGGGTGCATATAGCGAGCGGGATTTGCAACACCTGCTGCAACTGTTGAAACAGATGCACAGCAGCAATAAAAGCGTGCGGCAAGGGATGGCCGACGTTGGACGAGAGATTAACCGCATTAACGCCGAGCACTCCAGCAACACAGGGAAATTTCATCTACCTGCCGGGGCATACACTGACAAATGCCCCGAGTGCGGTGGACTGACAAAAGACCGAGTTGACGAAGATACTGGCGAGATGGCGCGAGTTTGCCAGCAGTGCTGGTTTAGTTGGATTGTTGAGTAGAGGGCAGACATGGCCGGAAACGACGAATACACAAAATTACTGATCCACTCAGACGACACTGACGGATCAACAACGTTTACCGATAGCTCCACCTCTAACCATACATTAACTTCTTACGGGTCAGCGCATCACGAGACCGATCAGGCGAAATTCGGAGCGTCGTCTATCCGTATCGGGGCGGTTGGAGATTATATCACATTGCCTGACACCGATGACGTGCATTTTGGCTCAAGCGACTTTACTATTGATTGCTGGGTCTATATAGACAGTTTTGCTGACTACAGGTCAATCTTCGGGCAAATGCCGTCATCGCCAAGCGCATCCAATATTGCCACGTATCTGCGCATAGAGCAGACAACAGGGCAAATATTTTTCAGGATAGGAAATGGTTCGAGCGTTTACACGCTGACGACCACTAGCAGTATAACTGCTGCAACATGGCATCATATTGCATTTATCCGTTACAACAACACGCTATATGTGGCCATTGACGGCACGTTTGATGCAACAACTGTCAATGTTTCTGGGGTCACACATCTAAACTCCAACTACACTCCAACAATAGGACGACTCGGTGACTACACCGGATTTACGCTTGCTGGATACATCGACGAATTTAGGATTTCAAAAGGCGTTGCTCGGTGGACCTCAAATTTTACTCCACCTACGTCTATATACACAACGGCGGCGCTGCTCAGGGCATTATGTAATCAGGTTTATGATCTGGAGGGCGCGCTGCTCCGAATGCTGTTTGATCAAAAATACGACATCAACGAGGCGCAGCGTGCGCTTTTTAATCAACTGATATCGCTGCGGATGCTCACATCTTTTCGCCAACTCATTGGCGATATGCCACAGTTCCGCATGGCGTTTGACCAGCGTTTTGGCGATTGCTTTATGATGCGCAGGATATGTAACCAGGCGATTGATAACGCTAATCGATACCGGACCACATTCGATCAGATTTGGAGCTACCCAAAGGCGTTGCGCAGCATATTTGCGGAAAAATACGGCCTCGCATCGCACGAAGTCAGGGCGCTGGCCGATCAACAGTACGATCTGCTTGATAAGGAGCTGTTGCGGTCCGTCCTTGATCAGCTATACATTCTGGCCAGCGGCTTCGGTGTCGTCCAAAAAGCTGACATCACTATCACATGCAACGGCGTCGAGCACAGGTCAGCCACAAACATCATGCTGGAACAGGACGACGCGCAATTTTACTGCATCGGATCACTGCAACTCGCAAATCAGGCCGAGTACTTTCAGTACGGGAAATGGATGGGGGGGGTGACTGTTCAGATTGGCGACGTTACGGCCAACCTTATGACCGAGATCCCGTACATATCAAGGCCGGAAGTGGCAAACGACACATATATCGTCCCGCTCGTCTCTCCAACAAAATTACTCGATGCTCCGCACAACAAACTTGTCGCGCAAGAATTTTCCGGCATGGCCTCGGAGATCTGCGCCGCTCTTGCCACTCCGTTCGACGTCGATTGGCAACTGGTTGATTGGTATATCCCGGCAGGGATTTTAACGTCGACCGGCGAGTCGGCAATATCTGTTATTAAACGCATTGTCGGCGCGGCTCGGGGAATAGTTCAAACTCCGCTTTCTGGCTACACGCTGATATGTCGCCCAGAGTATCCGGTAAGCCCGCCGAATTGGGGCAGCGTTGAACCGGGGATTGAACTGTCTGACCAAGATGTTTTTTCCTCTGTGATACCGAATCCTTCGCCGAGGGCAGGGCATAACGTCTTCTTCGCCAGCAATCAGGAGTTTGCGAGTGACGGCGTAAGCATGGAGCACGTAGAGATATCGTCCAGTGTCAAGGAGGTGCATGTCTTCATCACGCCTTGGAGTGACCGCTATCAAGCCAACCTGCTGCACTCGGGAGGCTCGTGGGTGCAAGTGATTGCCAACGGCGTTGTCGCCGAGGAAATCACCGAGCAGATAGAGATTAAAAATGGCTCCGGGCAAACATCGAAACCGTGCTTCGAGCTGATCGACTACGAATGGGGATATCGAGACCTTGGTAATTTGTCGGTTGTTGAAAATGGCACGGCGACGGCCGACGACGAGCAACATAGCCTTGTGACCGTGACGTATACAACAAAATACTGGTCGTTCACCGCAACGGACAACGAAATAGAAGACGTACAGTTTTACCCTGAGGTTTTGGAGATCGCATGAATACGAGCGAAACAACAATAATTGTTCCATTTGGTGACGGGGTTGCCGGCGATTCCGGTTTTATCCGAGCAGAAATCGACGCATCAAAACACGCTGACTCAAACGGCAATTTGCCTAGTGAATTTGCCCCAGGAACAGAGGTGTTTTTCTGGCTCCACTACAACGCGGCAGAGATAAAAATCAACTGCGTGGCTGCTACAGATGGCGGCGACATTCAGCGAATCGGCGAGGTGACACGGATAAAAGAGCAGCAGATCACGTTTGCTGACACGGAACCGGTAGAGCTCTCGTATTGGCCGAAATCAGACCCGACAGTAACGAAATGGTATGGCAGAACATCGGCGCTCACGTTGAACGGCAAGCAGTTGGCCGCCACATCTGCCCCATGTCTGGCAGATATAAGTTATCCGATACGGGCGGCACAGTATAAACACCGGCTTGTCTCTGGGGTATCGCTCTCAGCCGGGGATAAATTTTACACGGCTGCGATTATTGACTACGAGGAAGTGTAATGCAGATCACGGTTAAAAGGGCGCCGGCAGACAACCAAGGGCCAAATATCATTGACCACCTGTTGACCAGTGATGTTGTTGGTGTCGCCAGATGCCGTGGTGAGATTGATTATCACTCGACGGACCGCGACGAGCCGAACTGTAATTGTCCGAAGCATGATTTTATCGAGACCGGGACGATTGCCCGCGTCGGTGACAGGTATGGATTGTGGGCAGGCATGGTTAGGTGGTGCCAGTTGACTGTGACGATATCCGGCGACCACTACGCGGCCAATATGTCGCTCAACATCGAGAGGGAAGTATGAACGACGCGTTGAAAAATATTTTTAACCCTGATCGAAAAGTAACAATCTTTGGGACCGTGAAACAGAGATTGTCTGGCTCACGGTATATTGTCGAGGACGTGCTCGGAAATATCGTTCCGGCGCAATCCTCAGACTATTATCCAACCGGGGCGAGCGTTAGGGTTGAGGACGGCGTGATTGTCGGACGTGGTGCGTTGAATGGAGAACATAGAGTCTATGAGGTGTGAGCGTGAAAATTAACGCATCAGAATTGCGGGCAATATTGCCACAATCCAGGTTCGGAAACTTCCTGCTGGACAGAACTTATTCCCTCCCAACTGGGGATGAAATCCGGCAGGCGGTTAATGATTTTATCATCTCTAGGGGAAATTTCGACTACGAACTGGACCGGAACGACTGCGACAACGCTGTCTGGGATCTGGTCGGCGAACTGTCGAAACACGGTTGGACTGTCGGGCTCTGTGTGACAAACACCCACGCGGTCATGGGCTATGTAACAAATGATACGCAGGTCGGCTTTGTCGACGCGATAACGGGCTTTGAGCTTAACGAGCCACAAATTAAATTAACGGTATGGCCATGAGAAAGACTGTCTATTTGTTGGTGCTGTTGCCGGTTCTAGTTCTATCCGGATGCTGGTCCCAGATGTCTGAGAAAGCAGTAATTAAGCTCTACGATGCGGCGGGGAATGTAACCGCTACAATCACCGGGGCGGCAGTACAAAGGGACCTTCTCTATACTGATCAGCATAAGAACCGGGACAATCAAACAGCAAAGATGTTTGCTAAGTCCGGGGTCCAGGTCAAGATGGAGATGATCACTCTTGCCGACGGCAGCAAGGCGTATCTGCCGAAGGAATTTTCTGTGCGCGGGGAGCCACGCTTTCAGCAGAATCTTGAGACAAGGCCTCCTGACCATCGCGGCTGGCAGACTGCTGATAAATTCGTTGATTTGTTGACATTCGGAACCGGGGCTTATTTCTTAAATGATTTTGGAAAGCATTCAGTGAGCAGTGGACGTCCAAGTTACCAGGGGGATTACAACTACCAGTCGTACAATCCGCAGACGGCCCAGCCATACTTTGCCCCGGTGGAGTAGATAAATGACTCAAGGAACTCCAATAGAAACCACGGTTCGCAAAGTAGGCGCAGTCTACGTGCTGAAAAATCCAGAGTGCAAAGAAATTTGTTCGGTGCTTGATGATAACAACAAGCTTGTGCGCCCCTGTAAATATTACGACTACGGGACGCATGGCCTTGAGTCGTGCCGAAAGGATTGCTGAGGCTGATTTTATTATCCTGGGGAGGATAAATTTTGAAGATTGCAAAAAAGATCATCTACAAGACCGCTGAAAAGTACCTGCAATATCTCTCTGACCGCAACGTTGATACAGAGATCCATATGAAGCAGGGAAAGGACAATTCTGTGCTGGTGCTGACGCAACCTTTCCATGCTTACGGGGTCACGGTTCCGGCAGGCTACAAATGGAACGGGGCCAGCGCTCCACCAGGTCCGGCGCGTCTCGTCATTCCGAAATTTCACAAGATGATCAAGGCCAGCTGCCGACATGACCGAGCGTGTGAACTGGCAAAGAATAAGTTTGATCGATTGCTGGCCGATATCGTCTTTTTCCTCATGGCATATGAGGTTGAGGGCATGAAATTATGGCGTGCCGTGGCCGGGCTGGCAGGGGTCCGGGTCGGCGCTCACCTGGGAATAGGGAACAAATTTTAATCTGGCGTTTATATGGAAGGTGGCAGATTGGAGATAGACGGCAAAACAGCACTTACCGGGGCGGCGTTTATTCTTACATGGATTGCGCAGGTCGTTTCCCACGTGAGACGAGACGAGGCAGTAAGGTCCCAGGTCAAAGCGAACAGCGAGGCAATAGAAAAGCTGACCAGGATGCTTGCCAATGAAAACGGGGAGCCGCATTTCATCACTGAAAACCGGTGCAGCAGGACGCAAGAGTCGTGCAATAAACTGAACAATGAACGATTCGCACAGGTAGCAAAGGAGCTCTCAGACACCAACAAAACGCTTTCCTCGCTGACAGAAAAAATGGATTCATTGCGCGGCGATATCCTGGAATATCTAATCAAAAACAAGGTGACAAAAAACTGACATGGACTTACTCGACGACCTAAAACGACACGAGGGTTTTTCTTCGCACCCGTACCGGTGCCCTGCAGGAGTTTTGACCATAGGATACGGATTCACCTACTTGACCAGGGAAGAGGCACACATGGTGCTTAAAACGAGGGTTAAACACCTTCGTAATCAGCTCTTGCCTTACATGGCAACTCTGTCTCCGGCAAGGCAGGATGTGCTGGTAAACATGGCCTTCAACCTCGGGGTTGAGGGCCTTTTTAAATTCCGGAGGATGTGGGCGGCGATCAGGGCCCAGAATTTCGATCTTGCGGCAACCGAGATGCTTGACTCAAAGTGGGCCCGGCAGGTTGGTGGCAGGGCAAAAGAGTTGTCTGAGAAAATGCGTAAAGGGTGACTTATGTTTTTGATAGCAGAAACAAATAAATGTCCGTCGTCGTGTGAAAAATGTTACGGTATCTACCAGCCATGGGAGCGTAGTGGTAAATTATTGCAATGTACAGATGATGAACTTAAACATGGAATGCGTGATATAATTAATAAGATCGTCGCATCGTGTGACAATGAGTGTATATCTGTTAGAAAATAGCTGGTCAATGTATGACCAGCGTAGTTTTTGTAATACTTTGAAAACACAATAAAAAAACACAAGAATAACGCCCTTCGGGACGCTGGGGTCGGAGGTTCAAATCCTCTCTTCCCGACCATTTACATACCAAAAAGTTGGGGCATAAACTTAATATGCCCCAACTTTTTTTTTATTCAATAAGGTCAACGGCATTTCTCTTCTGCTGGTTGCTGACATGCTGATACACTTTGATCGTCATGTCCGGACTGGCGTGTCCTACTATTTCCGATACTGATTTCAGATCAGCTCCACGTTCGAGCAGAGTGGTTATAAATGCGTGCCGGATATCATACATCCGTAATCGTCTTGTGACGCGGGCCCGGTTTTTAGCCGTACGCCATGCAGTTTTTAAGCTATCTATACTCTTTCCGTTATAGTGCACAAGGTAAGGTACAGATTTCTCTCCATCTTCGTCATACCATGCCTCAAGGTGCCCCATGATAGTCTTATTGAGAGGGACAACACGAACAGGGATTCCTCCCTTATCGGCCGACAGCACTGTTAAAGTCCTGTTGATAAAATCGACCGAATCCCAGGTGAGGCGCAGCAGCTCTTCCTTCCCAGGGCGCAGTCCGGTATGATAGGATATCAACATTGCCCGTTTCATGTGCGGTACAGCACAGGCGAGTATTGCATCAAATTCCGCTTTGGTCGGTGGCTGGATTCGTGCGTCGTCCCTCTTTGGCATTTCAA
Organism: Desulforhopalus singaporensis; assembly: GCF_900104445.1. Lineage (GTDB taxonomy): Bacteria > Desulfobacterota > Desulfobulbia > Desulfobulbales > Desulfocapsaceae > Desulforhopalus_A > Desulforhopalus_A singaporensis. The sequence goes on from NZ_FNJI01000036.1 coordinate 23,114, forward strand.
AGCCGGCCATCGGATTGGATGATATCAGCTTCCTATTGACGGCCCAGTTTAGCACAGTCCTGATATCGCTAATCTCTCGGTGGACAGTGGTCAGTTTTACCTGTCTGGCTCTTTTGGAGACATATTTGTCAAGGCGTGCAGCGTTGATATTGTGAATCATGGTTTGACCAAGTTCAGGGATTATCACGCCATTCATCTTGATTGCCAAATTATTGAAGCTAGATGGGGCAAGTGAATGCTCTTTGGCTTCCATGTATGTATTGACCAATTCGACGAACAGGGGGCTTTTTTGAACTATTCTGTGGCCTAGGTCGAGTGAGGCGTTGTATTCTATGGCGGCAGCTTCTGCTTCCGGACCACGGCCAAAGTATTTTTTGTTAGTATTTGGTCTGTCTAGATCCTTGCCTTTAGGATAGCGACAAATCCAGCGACCGTCTTTTAATTTGTGGACTGACATAGACACTCCTTTATGGCCGACACATCCCGCAAGAATCGTATACTGCCATGACAGCTTCTTTCCTGCTGGTGAAGGACTGAATGCAGTTCTTGCAGTTATATTTACGGCAGTCGACGAAGTAAACTTGTGTGACTTCACATTGCCATGGTAGGCACCATTGTCGGCAACTTAATTGTTTGCTGATTTATGGACGCAGCTGCTGTTTTTTGATCCCTTTCGCCACTGCCAGGGCGGTGTCGGATCTGCGTTTTTCCATAGTCCCAATTGTTGGGCCCGAACTCGGGCCTCTATATTCTTCCAATGGTTGCAGAATGGAGCGTTGCAGTATTTATGGTATTGCCAGGCAAGACCGTTTTCAATAAGGCTTTGGTTTATATTGACGTCGTCGACTGTAACGACACCTACGGCCCGGCCGTATCTGTCTGTATCGTAAATTTGCACGTGGGCAGTTTTATTTGCAGCTAGATTTGAAGTATGTCTTTTGGCAGCCCGGCCGAAGTGCTGCTTACTTTCCGGACAATCTATCCCGTATAATCTGATCTGATGCTGCCGTTGCTGTGCATCAAGGATTGTAATTGTGTCGCCGCCGGAAATGCCTACAACTTTACCGGTGATAGTCTGGGCGCCTATAAGAAAAGGAAGCAAAAGGAAAATTATGAGAGTCAAAAGGTATTCGATCTTCTTCATAACAATCCTATTTTTCTCCAGTATCCTTCAATTTCTAGTTTGACCTTAAGAAACTCAAACAGGTCCGGATCCTCATCTTCCCGCTCCAGGAACTCAGCTAAGATAGCTCTCTGTTGCTTAGCCCCATACAGGCTCCATTCTTCAAAGAGGTCTTCTAGTTGCTCTGAAGTCATTGAGTGTGGTCTCGCGTATCTCAAACAAGAAGTTATACTTCAATTGCTTGAGACTTTGTCAGGAATCCAAGCTACACCTCTGATATATGGCTGTCAACAGAAAGGATACTGGCAGGAATCAATATCATTAAATATCAGTGTGTTGAGGAGATTTCTCAGTCTTTTATAGGTACAAGGCTTTGTTGTCTGAGACGCCAACTCGTTGGAGATTGGAGCAGAATTGCTAAGTATAATGGAATGCTTGAAAGAATCTCAAAAATTCAGCACAGACTACGGATCTGGTTATGATTCGCATAGAAAAAAATTCTTTAGATTGAATTAAAGAATAATTATGGCCAAATTTCATAATTTACTTCTGCGCTTGTAGCACCGCAGGTTAAATCTACTGCCCAATATTGATATATACCAGGTCCTGCATCTGAAGGGATAGGCCATACATGCTCAAATGTTCCGTCAATGTCGATTGATTCTATCGTCGTTGGGGATAATGATCCATCGGGCCTCCTGAAGTGTAGTTCAGCTAATCCATTAGGGGCAAAATCCCACCCAGATTGATGAAGTGTATCCACTCCTCTTGTTCCACTTGTAGAGCTAACTTTTGGTGCAAGAGGAGTGATTTCATAATTTACAACTGGGGTGCTGATCTCTGTTGTTAAATCTACTGCCCAATGCTGATAAGTGCCAATTGCGGCATCTGAAGGAATTGGCCAAGCATGATCATACATTCCATCTTGGCCAGCTTGTACAATTATAGTAGGGGATTGGGAATCATCAGGCCTTCTAAAATGTAGCTCAACTAATCCATCAGGGGTAAATCCCCATCCTGTTTGAATTAGCTCTTCTATGCACCTTGTTCCACTTGTAGAACTAACTTGAGGGTCAGGTTCATAGATAAAATGTTCTAGTGCGTTTGATTCATTACCATACTTATCTTGAGCTGCTACTCTATACTCATAATAATTTCCTGGAATTAAGGGAGGACCATCATAAGGGAAAAAGGGTTCGCTTGTATTAGAAGGTGGGCTCCAGACCTTTATAAAATCATCACTTTCATTAAATAACCCTATGGAATATATAAAGTCAGGCTCGTCAACGCCTGTCCATGTGAAAGTGATGTCACCAAAAGCTGCGCCAGCAGGTTGGAGATTTGTAGCTGTTTGCTCTATAAAACGTTCGATGACTGTTTCCTGAGTAAATGGTGGAGTTCCATCTTCTTTTAAACTGATTTCAAAGGTATAAGTTGCTGGCGCTACGGGAGGAATTGACCCCAAATTACTATGGGATGCGTTAGCCCACTCACCAGGGCTATAAGCTTCATAAACTAGAGGAATTGATCCTATAATGCCTGGTCCTGTTACTATTATCGAATCTACTAGACCGTCTGGATCATCAGCGAATAAAGCTATATAAAAATCATTTTCAAAATAGAATGAAAAACCATTGACTTCAATTTCAGGCACAATAACGCAATTATCAACAATACCATTTGCATTTACATTGTTAACTGCTGGAAAACGATCAAAATTATCCAGGCTTATCTGGCTATGGGTACCAGATGACAAATGAAATTCATTCGAAAGACCGAGGCCACAAGCATCCACTTGACCTTCAATAAAATTGCCCGAACCCATGGCAATACTATTATTAAGCAATATTGACTCACCATCCATCTTTTGACATGATATATCGTAATTTCCGTCCAAATAATATGTACTGATTTGACGATCTTCGGGATCCCCGTCAAGCTGTCCATTCTTATTATTGTCAAACCATAAACGATATCCAACTTCACCTGTGGTGTCTAATGGAGTCCATGTTTCAAAAAGGAAATATAAGGTGTTTTCATTTTTTGCCAGTTTGAGACTTTTTATGTCAGTACCCTCAGGACAAGATTCTTCTTCACAACCTACAGGTGATAATGCAATGGGGGGAATTTCACTCCAATCGTCAAATAGTCCATCAATTACTATGCCTGCATTTGAGATTATCGTTTCCGGGTTACATCCCTCGTCAATATCACCGTATCCTATATCTCCTGGGCATTGATTGTCTTGAGTGTCGCAAATTTCAGACGCTTTTGGATATATAAATTTATCGTTATCATTACAGTCATGATAGGCAGGGGATCCATCATCATCAGCATCTACACACGATGTAGTAACGTTATATATATCTGCAATGTTTATTTCATCTATATAATTCAAATCCACACACGGATCTCTTTCAATGTCTCTTGGAGTAGTCTTAGCCATTACAGGGTTATTGTTTTTACAACGAGGGCAAAAATATTTATCGCATTTTTCATCATATTCCGACACGTTACACCGATGAGCCAATCCTAAAGCATGACCAATTTCGTGAAGAGCGACCTCTTCTATACTAATTTGATTTTCAGCTAATTTGCATGAGCTTGATGTCCAAATGTAATCGTTTGTTAGAAGTTCATTTATATTAAATTCGATTTTATGAGAAATCTTTGACGTGCGTGCAAAAATTCGTTTACATTCACTCCATGGCAAATCTTTATTCGATTTAATTTCTATATCCACTTCTTCTGATATGTTTTCTTCTTCAATGAATCTAAGCTTGTTGCCCAAACTTTTTTCCCAAGTTGAAAAAGCTCTTTTTATAGAATCATGAAAATCAGTATTGAGACCAATTATTTTGTACTTAACAAGTGAGCATTCTGGAAAATGAGGGCAATTTACCGATAGAGGATTATCAGGGTTTACACAAGCAAGCCATTCAATGACGCCGTAAATAGAAAAATGTTCAATATCGACAATAAAGCAATTTAAATATTCATCAAAAAGTGTTGGTACTAGTACCCAATCATTTGTGGTCTCGTCATAATAGTAAAACAACTTATTCGTAGCTCCACGAGATGGAACTATTAGTTGGATGCTTTTTATAAATTGCAAACTTGTTGGTTGCAACTCAAGGATATATTCGAGACTATAATCTTCAGGAAGGCTAGGGATGAAGCTCGGACTATTAATAGAAATTAATTTTTTTTCTATCAAAGCCCCTTCAGGGATTACTAATTTGAGATTTTCTAAAGGACTATTAGGTCTTTCAATTAGAAGAGCCCCCCCCTCCGGCCCAATAAACGCCGCAGCTTCAGCATCTATTTCCTGGTAAACCCCCACACGAACAGTGCCTCCAGGCTTGCTCTTCAGTTGTACTGCCAGCTCATTCTCACCTTCTAATAGTTGAACTTCAATTTCAACATAATCAACGTTTTGATTAAACATCTCTGGTGTGGTAACATTGACACCGTTAAGAGAAATCATTGTACTGCTTACCTTCTCATTTGTGTCATCATTAGCACCATTATATATTTTCAATAAGGCTGGACCGATCACTCCTGGGAAAGTTACTGTTTCTGTTACTGGTTCACCCGTGCCTCGCGTGAATGCCCTGTCACTAGGATCAAGACAAGTAACTTCTACCGCAGAAGCGCGGTTAACAAAAATACCCAATAACATTAGTATAATTAGAGCGATTCTTTTTAACATTTTATCGTCCTCAATTTTAGCAATGTATTGATGACATAGATTTTTCAGGTCAAAAAACAAAAAAGCCGAGCTACCTTGTAAAAAGGCAACCCGGCTTTCTCTAAAGATCCGTAGCTTTCCGTCCCTGTCTTGCGGCAGGTTTGGCTTTATCTTTTAATGTTAAACCATATATTGATTCTTCATTTTACATTGTAATTTTCGTGAAACGCAATACCACAACGTGGTAGTAGCTATAGCTTGTCGAAATTGTTAGGTAGTTAAGCTAATATTTTTTTGAAATTTGATAAAATCAACGCCCGGTGCTACTGGAAAGCCTCCAGATAGCAGATAGTTTGAGAATGAATCTCAGGAAACAATTTCCAGCTCGAAATTAGTGAAGAATAGTGCTGGATTACATCGAGCGTAGCATGGTAATACCAGGACCCCTGGCCGATTGATCCTGCAAAAAATGAAGCATTATAAGGATCGAAGTTCTTCCAGAGAAACCCTTCGTATTGTTGAAATGGCCAATGCATACATAATTATCTCCTCAACTGTTTGTTACGGTACATGGTTAAAAAAATTAATGACAGCTTATACCTGTTTAAGAACCTTGATTGACAGATCAGTAACAAGGTGTTTTGTTGCTTCTCTGTACGACAGCATATGGGGTGTTGATAAATGTGCTTTTAAATCCTCTAAACTAGCCCATTTTTCAATTATTGTTACTCTATTCGCATTCAACTCCTGGGGGGCGAAACCTGTTGGAACATCAATGGTTGGTGCATACTCAATACATCCTTTCTCTTCAAGAACATTTGGGATGTTGGCTTTGAAAATTTCAATAAATTCTGAGATGTAGCCTTCTTTAATCTGTATTGATGCAAGTACATGTATCATTTGTTTTTTCCTTATTTACAACGCTATGGTATTTATATGAGGTCTATATCATGTATTTGATATTTTTCCGATGCTTAGTGGTTTGGTGATAAGACATCGCTTTTTCAGGTGCTGCTGAAAAATCACCTATTCTGCTGGAATTCTTTTGACCCGACTGACAAAATTCTACCTGTGCTACCTAGATTCTTGCAACTTTTTTTGCCAGCTGCCTACGCCTCTTTTATAGCGGGATTCAGTTCATGCGGCAACTCCCCTGACACTGATGGAATCTTTTCTCTTAGTTACAAATGCTAATACTCTCCCCTAATTTTATCAGTTTTTGTCCACTTTCCGGCAAAAGTTGTCCAGTAGATATCTCAGCGTTTATTTGATTTATAAAGGCGTTAAGCACCTTACATGCTGGAATTGTATGTCCAACATTGGCGAACCGAATAAATGCTTCTAGCTTGACAAGTATAGATTTGCTACTACGTTCATCCATTGCTCCAGATGATATAAGGTTCCTGATTAAAATCATTATTCTTTCTACTTCTTCCTGGGGCGTTTGAGGAGGGATAGGTACTTCCCACAAGGTAGCATGAGATTCTATATTATTAGCTATAGAAGCGTGTCCAACAATTTGACCTTGATCATTTATTACTCGATTTGATTGATCACTGTTATTACTAAAATCCCCTCCTAATGTACCAAGTGCTACCATTCCATTTTCGATTGTCCAAACAAATGATTGATGACCGCTTTCTCCTACAATTTGAGCATAGTTATTTATGTCAAATGCTCCGCTATCATCAGCAACTGGATCTAAAGAACCAAGTCCGATCATCCCAGTGTCAGCTGCCCATAGAAAAGCGCTCATTTTACCTGAACTCGTTGTACTATTGCCAACAATTTGGCCAGCATCATTTACTCCTAGAGCCTCACTAAAATCTCCCCCTAAGGTGCCAAGATCTAGCATGCCATCTTCTGTAGACCAAACAAAAGCGTGCATATCCCCTGATTCAGTTTCACTGCTGCCAACAATTTGGCCTAAGTTGTTTATATCCCATGGATCTGTCCCCTCTCCTCCCAATGTTCCGATTTCGATCATACCGGTTTCAGCACTCCAGAAGAAGGTTAAACCTCTACCGGAAGATGAAGTAACCCATCCCATTATTTGACCAAGATCGTTGATAGCGAGTGCTTCACTATAATTCCCTCCTGTTGTCCCAAGATTCACCATACCTGTTTGGGAAGACCAGAGAAACGCTCGATACCCTTCTTGGGTAACGCAATACCCCACAACTTGTCCCAAATTATTTATAGGACCTCTTTCACCGGGTTCACAATATTCACTACCTTCAAGTGAACCCAGTTCCATTATTCCAAATTCTTGTGTCCATTTTATTGCACTTTTTCCAACAGGTAATTGCCTATAACCCGTTACCTGACTTAAGTCATTTATCCCGTTAACCCAAATATTATTACCAAGGTCGACCATACCATTTGTCGGTTCCCAAAAAAAACCGTGTCGCTCACCTGAATCAGTTTTGCTCGTACCTATAATTTGTCCAAAATTATTTATTGCTATTGCCAAGCTATAATTTCCACCTAGGGTCCCAATATCTATAGCTTGGATTTCTTGGCAATAGCCAAGTTGAACAACTATTGAGTAGTAAAAAAGAATTGATACGAATATGAAAGCCGAAGATATTTTTTTCATTTTGGTTTCCGTACTAGAATATTAAACATTGTTTTTCGATATAGTAATTGAAGAAATTTTTTGAGTCGCTCCCTCCTAGTCTGAAAATAAAAAGCCGAGCTACCTTGTAAAAAGGCAACCCGGCTTTCTCTAAAGACCCGTAGCTTTCCGTCCCTGTCTTGCGGCAGGTTTGGCTTTATCTTTCAATGTTAAACCATGTATTGATTCTTTATTTTACATTGTGATTTTCGAAAAAATCAATACTACATTGTGACGCATGATATAGTTTGATGGAATTGTTAGAGAATTGTGATAATATTTTTGTGGAAAAATTTTCAAAAAACAGTGCTCGGTGCTATTGGAAGGTTTTCAGATCGAAAATAACTTGAGAATGAATCAATGGAGGCTATTTATAGATCGAAGTTCGGAAGAGTCGGTTCCTGCTTAAATGAATCAATACCATCGAATGTCATTCCAGTTGGTTGATTCTTGTCTCCACTGCACTATTGTGGATCTTAGTAGTCAAGAGGTAAATAAATAGGTTATTGCAAACGATAAGGGAGGCATGCTACAAGGAACGAATAATAAAGATCCATTATCACACAGGACAATTCTTTGAATGTTTATTTATTCTGGAGTAACCAAGTCGAATCAAGGCATTTCCTGGCGGACAATTCCCGGCGACAAAATTTCAGCAATATCCTCCAGGAGTAGGCGCAGCTTTTCATGATCGGCCTGAGCAATTTCCATTTCTATAAGTGATGACCAATGTCCCTTCCTGTACAGTGATGTGGCACGGTCGCGTATCTGTCTTGCGGCACGGTCACGAACTTCTTGCTCGGGAGCGGTCTTACCAGAAAGAAGTTTTTCTATTGAGATCATGAGATCAATAATCCGTTCGCCACCGCTCAATAGTGCAAATACTGCGGCACCGCAAAGCCCTCGCTCAAGGACACCCCAACCAGTTTGGTATCTTCCGCCTTTGAATGTCCAAAACAATAGAATCTCACCTATTTCCTTTGCGACCTCGTCAATTCCGCGATTATGTGCGTCCATTGCAGCTTTAAATAAAATCTCTGTTATTTGAAAATTCTCTATGAACGTAACGGTTTCCATATCCTCGGGAATCCAGGTCAGGGTGTTGATCAACCGACGAGCATGTTTCCGGAGTTCATCTCTAGTGCGCGGATAACATACCTCAGCGTTTGACACAGCCAACAGGATTTCGGTTACACCTGTTATCCAATGGATGATATCGAACGTGAAGTGAGACTTCGCCTTTATAGCTTCAAGAAGCAACTCTTTTTCTGTTTGATAAAGGTTGTTTGCCCACTGCTCGATATTTCGTATAACTGTTTGGACATCTTCATTGTCTGCCTCAGCTTCTGAGATGGCGTTGACTAGTGTTACCAGTTGTGCCCGTAAACTCTGCACGTTTGTCGAAGAGTAGTATGAACCTAGAAATGTGCTGTGGCTGCTCAACAAAGGTGTATCTGGAACTTTAAGTAATAACTTCACTACTAAAGCTACATTCCTGCGGACTTCCTCGACCGCGAACCTGATGTCGTGATGTTTAGAGCAAAGTAGTGCGAAAGTCAGATCTGCAAGCTGTGTCACCCCTACCATCGTTACCGGTCTATATTCTTTTTTCGCATAACCCGTACAAGCAATCAGAGCGATCTTTTCACTAAGCGTGACAATATCTTCTGGACGCCCATGGACAAGCAGGTATTGAGCAGCTCTCCCCATGAGACGCTGCCCTTCTAACAAAACATCTGCCATATTGTGGGGAACAACGGACTCAATTGCGCTTGCAAGGTAACCAGCAGCAATATGTGCATGGCTTTTCGAAGCATATAGATTTGAATAATCTATGCCGAGATACACCTGAACAAGAGTTGCCATTACTTGTAATGTCTGCTCGATTTGTTGCTCATCCTGGCGCGCAATGCCATTTTGTATATTTTGTCGCAGGTGTTCAAGTGTGTCGTTGATAAAACCGTCCGTGGCCAGAGGATTGTCGATAACCAAATTGTTGGCATAAAAGGTTTTCCCTTTGGCATCAATATATGCTTTTGTGATGGCTACGACCGTGTTTAGTGCTGCTCGAGAAACCTCGTGATCTCCATGCTCTGCATAGCGTCGCGCGAATGACATGGCATGTCGGGTCGCTCGCCTTGCACCATCAGTCCAATGTTTGTTAATTTGGAAAAATATTGTTCGAGCCAAGTCGTGAGTGGAATCAATAGGTGATGCTGTGGTACTTGTAGTTCCTTCTTGATCTAGAAGGGGTATTGCGCGTTTTGCTCGTTGTGCCCAAATCCGAAATTCTCTTCGGGTGTCCGTTATGAGTATCCCAAGCTGTTGTAATGGATTAATGAGGGTCAAAGCACGCCGATAGGCGTACATGAACAAAGCAAGTATGAATATGATGGCCCAGGTAGCAAAAATCACAACAAAAACTATAGGGACCTGGTTTATTAACGTCGATAATATAGAGACGGTGATTGCCAACAAAAATGCCAACGCAAATGCACCGAGCAGCCTCGAATCCGCACTTAAACGGCGAAATAATCCGTGAGGCATGCGTTCGATGTTCACCTGCATGGCAAACAATACAAGTGATGTAACAATAGCTGCTGCACCTAGCAGTGCTGTCCCAACATTTTGAATTAAACTGCGTAACCCATTAATCGCTTGTTCTGTCCCGTAGTAGTCTTCAAGTATATCCTGTAGTAGTGGCGACACGTAAAAACTAATGACTACAAGAAGAAGCAAAACTGAAACGAATACTATACCACCGTATCGTTGCTTCCATTCTCTGAGCCAATAATTAACTTGATAAAGATGTTTATATAGTGTTGCAACTTTCCGCAACACAGCTTTCTTCGTCCGCGTGAATACTGACTTGATGGTCTCAGGTACAGACATTGGTTGTTGGTAACAAGGTAATAGGACACCACTTAATTATAAATCCGGCGGGCTTTTTCATCAGCCACAACACACACTAACTGTCTGATTTTAAATGTTTTTAAAGTTACAAATTTAACCTAAATGCCCACCGGATTGATAGTACGCCCTGACGTTTCTTAAAATCCTCTACAGTACATCTAATATCAGCAACATTAACTTTTTACATCAATTTGAGCATTTAGGTCTAAATTTTTAAAAAATTCGGCTGTTTTTTCTTAGCATTACCCCAGTCCATAGGATTTTTTTCTCTAGTGATATTTTTTTTGATGCCAAATCGCGAAGCTATTAATCCAGCGGCAAAAGAGGTTTGATCTTGCCTGAGCCATGTGTCCGGTTTGAAATCTTATTCAGTTGCCACCTGAACCTCGAATTGGAATCGGTAAAGCCGCCAATTTAATAGTCAGACTGTCAAGTGAGTTGCGAGATTCAGCGAGTTCGATGTGATCCGATTTTAATCATTCATTCATCGAGTCTAGCTCTTAATTCATACTCAAGCGACTTGGCCCTTTCTTCAGAGTGCAGATGGCAATAGAATTTTTTTGAACACGCAACGACCTCAGCAATATCCCTGCTGTCAGATGCAATTATTCCATAATTTTTGGCTCGATCTAAAGCACCACTTTGAAATCCAGAATGAGAAATAAACCACCCGAGGATAGGTCCCCTTTCACGGCGAAACCAATCTGGTAGAATTTTTATCATTTTTGGAGTTAAGCTATATACATCCTGTAAAGTCTGATTAAATTCCTTAATAGAACTAACCTGAACAGGTGATTCATATTTTTTACATTGACCTATAATTCTTATAGGACCATTAATGCCAAATAAAAAATGAGAATCATCACTAAACTTTATAGATGCAATAAAATCAATACCAGCTTCATTTCCAGGTGGTGTAAGGTGAACTTTACTCGCACCTAACAATTCAGAGACGTAACAACCCAATGATTCGTATCTTCGAGCATTCTCTTTATCCAAAATCTTTAATAAACTAGGTATTGCTTTAAGTAGTTGATTCTTTTTTTTAGACAAACCATTATTTTCGGAATTCACAAACCAAGTGAATTTTTTCAACTCATTATCAACTATAATAGCTATAGGCTTAATTCCTTTTTTTTTGTCGTCCTCTATTAGATTTTTAAAGCAATTCCAATATCGATTTACTGAGGAATCTAAATATTTATCTAGCAGCTCACCATTTTTACCAAGTGCAGTAGAAACTGCCTCTCTCAAAATTACTGTAAAGTCTTTTATTCCGGGTTCAGGAATACAACGGGTAAGATATTTTAAAATTTTCTGCTTGTCGCTTGCCATTTATGATTCCAAAAGGTCATCGACTAAAGTTTTCAAAGATTTAAGTTTGCTATATAATTTATCTTTTTGATATTCGTCTTTTAGCATTTTAAAAGGAACATTATCCAAGGACTTCAAACAAGAATCTAGAGAATTGTAAACATCGTCAACAGGGTTCGACTTCTTTTTTGACTCTGCTTCATACTTGCTTTGCAAAGCTTTACTGTACGCTTTTTCCAGATCACCTTCTGTTCTAAAATATTCAAAATCATTGCTTGAATTTCTAAGCAAATAGGAAAGGTTTCTAGTGTCTCTACTGCTTTTTAATTTCCTTTTTCTCCAATCACCTAAAATATCACTTTCATCAAAGTCATCTTCTAGGTCTTCATCATCTCTTGGGTACAACCAACTTAGCAGTTCGTTAAAGTTAAGTTCATTTTCTAGTTTCTTTTCATTTTCATTCCACTCAAGCCATTCTCTTAATGGTGCATTACTTCTGCTGAATATTTCTTGAAAGTACGGATAAGCTTTCTCATCTACTTCTCTCGTATAGTCTGATTCATTTTTTGCTTGTTTAAAAGCATAGTATCCTCTTGCCCATTGGCCGGCTCCAAATGCACTTAGGCCAAATCTTTTGCCAACTTGAGTAAGATTCAAACCCTCTTCATCCATCAAGTTAACAAGTAACTTTGCTTTGTTAAAGGAAGACCACTCTTGAACTCCCATTATGTGACGAAGTCCTTGAAATATCCATGAAGCTTCAGAATCAGACCCAGTATAAATAAGGCATGGTATTAAACTTAATGATGATATTATATCATCATCAACTAACCCATTATTCTTTTTCCATTTATCCTGCAATTCTTTTGCAGCACAGATTCGCCTATTTCCTTCCAAAACAACATATTGATTTTCTGAAAACTCTTTAACAATTACTCTATCGATCGGAAGATAGCCATTAACCTCCATATTTGAAATTAATTTATTTACTGCAAATTCTGTTATTAATTTATGTTTTACTTCCTTTTGTATTGACTCATCATTATATTTTTCGACAGGAACCTCATCCCATGACATATTGATAAACCTAGGATTGTTGGGATCAAGGAAAATATTATCTAACAACAAATCATTAGACGTTAGTTCTTGAAATATGGGGTAAGTATTTTCAGTCATTCAAGCCTCTCTTTATATGGTCAAGATAAAGTTTTAATGGTTTTAAACAGGCAGATTTAAGTTCACCGTTGTGCGTTAATAAGTCCGTGTAAAATACAGTGAAGCGATATTGAAACGTTTGGTTAAGTTTTATTTTCTTCAGCCATAAGTCGTAAAATTTCTGCCAAATATTCTCTGGGATTATCAAGAATTTCTGATGGGTATCTTTTCTTTAATTCTTCTTTTGAACACTTTTTTATTTCTAATAATTCCTTAAGCGTTGGTGAGAATTTTACTATTCGATGAATAGCATGGTCTAAATTTCTTCTGAATAGTTTTTCAGCAATAACATATTCTTGAATGATAAATGTCTCATCTTTCCAATATACATAGATGCTTGCGTTTTTTTATTATTTATAAAACCTATGCCTCGTATAAAGGTATCAGTATCATCTTTTTTGCCATTAATCTCCTTGCTGCCTCCGCAAATATACGTTAGGAATTAAAACAAAACACCTATACAACAGTCTGTCAATAAAAAGAAAAATACAAAAGTGATTTTACTACGATGCAGTAGAATTGAGAAAAATTATTGTTTCACCCCATACCCTAGCCAGACGACCTTAATATTTCTTCCTCTTCTCCACAACCACGCCAACAATATGCAGTTCTTTCCCAGTCATATCGATCACTGGATAGCGCTCATTTAACGGTTTGAGGTAAACGTTGCCTCCGTCGATTATCAGTTGCTTGAACGTAGCCTCTTCACTACCATTCTTCACGATCACATACTTTCCGTTGATCGCTTCAACGCCTGGATCAACAGTTACTATGTCACCCTCGGAAAATTCTGGCGTCATGGAGTCACCACGGATTTTGAGCGCAAACGCGTGAGGATGGTTTGTTTCAACGGTGATAATCCACTCATCTGAGTCTCCGGGTTGAAACGGGTCTTGCACTTCCTGCCAAGATCCGGCCTGCACCCAGGATATGACAGGTATCTGCTTTTGCGGGTGATGTGGTAGTGGGGCCGGTTCTACGTTTGAATCGGCAACTATTTGTCTTTGAGAGGCATCATCAATATCAAGCGATACTCCAAACATTGACCCATTACCTGTAAGCAACCATTCTTTGTTACATCCTGCTGCTGCTGCAATTTTCCTAATAGTGTTTGCTCTTGGTTTGCGCTTTCCATTTATCCATAAGCTAACAGAAGACTTGTCAACCTTAGCATAATTCACCAAATCCGCATTACTCCAACATTTTGCCTCTAGAAGAGCAGATAATCTTTCATTGAATTTCATAAAATTGACATTTGTTTGTTTTTGAAGTTGACATATGTTTGCGTTCTGGATATATAATTAAACAACAGACGCAAACAATAATACAACACAAAGCAACACAAAAGCAATAAGGGGCACGCAATGAATTCTATCTGCCGAAGAATGTGGGACAAAAACCTGACAATGAGAAAATGGTCTGAACTGAACGGATTTAACCACAGGTATGTCCAGGTTGTTATTTCCGGCAAACGAGGCTCGTGGAATGCCGGTAAAGCAAAAAAGATCAAGCAGGCCCTTATTGATCAAGGATTTGCAACAAAGGAAGAGGTGTATCAGTAACTGTTTACGACACACTGGTCCTAACATCTTTTGTATGTAATCTGGAAAAGTCGTTTTCATACCAGCAACTCTAAGCAGGGAAAGAGAAAGAGAAATGTCAATGAACGAACCCAATTTGCAACCCTGGCAGATATTTCACATAGCTCTGAAGGCATTTGGCCCAAAGATCATATCTGCCTGTTTTGGTAACAAGGCGTCAAAGTATTCACGATCAGGTTACGACTGGGCGCAGGACCCTACATATACGACTAAGCGCTGCCGCAATCCGCTCGAAATGACTCATGACTTTTTCAGCCGACTTGTTGCTGCCGGTTACGGGTATGTGGTGAGGTCAGCAATACGATACCTGGAAACAACACTTGAGCCAGATCTGAAAATTCCTTCACCGAAACGGATTTTATCAACAGTGGAAAAGGAGATGCTCGCAGATTACCCGGCTCTCAACGCGTACCATCAAGCGATTAAAGACGATTGTCAAATCGAAAAGATAAAAGCCTGTGAGCAAGAGGCAATAGACGAGATCCGTAGAACCACCATCAAGGTCGAACAGGAACGAGGACAACAATGAAACCACTTCCCCAAGCGGCCATAACCGCCGATAAACTCAGGAGAATGGCAAAGGAGCTTATTCTCCAGGCAGAAGAGCTTGAGGTAGCATCTGGCGTGAATGAATACCAGCCGACACGCCATGTTGAGTTTGAGTTTTCGCCGAAAAAATTGAAGGAACGAAAAGTAGGAGCTGGAAGGCAGCAACAAAAAAAGACTCGTAAAGAGAAAATATCAAAAAACTAAAAGGAGATGAATATGGAAAACGCCCTGACAGTAATACCAAAAGAAAAGAGCCCATTGACGGCAATCAATGAGCTCGGTCCCCGAGACAACGGGAATGTTCAAAAGACAACACGAAATATAATCCTGGATCAGTGTAATGGCAAGGTGAATTACCACCTGATCAGGGCGCTGTTGAAGATCATTCTGGTTCAGCAAAGATTTATTTTTGCAACATATCGACAACCAGGGGCAGTGGTGATCCCTGATGTGTG
>NZ_FNJI01000036.1:38601-43211 GCF_900104445.1 Desulforhopalus singaporensis
CCCCATACCCTAGCCAGACGACCTTAATATTTCTTCCTCTTCTCCACAACCACGCCAACAATATGCAGTTCTTTCCCAGTCATATCGATCACTGGATAGCGCTCATTTAACGGTTTGAGGTAAACGTTGCCTCCGTCGATTATCAGTTGCTTGAACGTAGCCTCTTCACTACCATTCTTCACGATCACATACTTTCCGTTGATCGCTTCAACGCCTGGATCAACAGTTACTATGTCACCCTCGGAAAATTCTGGCGTCATGGAGTCACCACGGATTTTGAGCGCAAACGCGTGAGGATGGTTTGTTTCAACGGTGATAATCCACTCATCTGAGTCTCCGGGTTGAAACGGGTCTTGCACTTCCTGCCAAGATCCGGCCTGCACCCAGGATATGACAGGTATCTGCTTTTGCGGGTGATGTGGTAGTGGGGCCGGTTCTACGTTTGAATCGGCAACTATTTGTCTTTGAGAGGCATCATCAATATCAAGCGATACTCCAAACATTGACCCATTACCTGTAAGCAACCATTCTTTGTTACATCCTGCTGCTGCTGCAATTTTCCTAATAGTGTTTGCTCTTGGTTTGCGCTTTCCATTTATCCATAAGCTAACAGAAGACTTGTCAACCTTAGCATAATTCACCAAATCCGCATTACTCCAACATTTTGCCTCTAGAAGAGCAGATAATCTTTCATTGAATTTCATAAAATTGACATTTGTTTGTTTTTGAAGTTGACATATGTTTGCGTTCTGGATATATAATTAAACAACAGACGCAAACAATAATACAACACAAAGCAACACAAAAGCAATAAGGGGCACGCAATGAATTCTATCTGCCGAAGAATGTGGGACAAAAACCTGACAATGAGAAAATGGTCTGAACTGAACGGATTTAACCACAGGTATGTCCAGGTTGTTATTTCCGGCAAACGAGGCTCGTGGAATGCCGGTAAAGCAAAAAAGATCAAGCAGGCCCTTATTGATCAAGGATTTGCAACAAAGGAAGAGGTGTATCAGTAACTGTTTACGACACACTGGTCCTAACATCTTTTGTATGTAATCTGGAAAAGTCGTTTTCATACCAGCAACTCTAAGCAGGGAAAGAGAAAGAGAAATGTCAATGAACGAACCCAATTTGCAACCCTGGCAGATATTTCACATAGCTCTGAAGGCATTTGGCCCAAAGATCATATCTGCCTGTTTTGGTAACAAGGCGTCAAAGTATTCACGATCAGGTTACGACTGGGCGCAGGACCCTACATATACGACTAAGCGCTGCCGCAATCCGCTCGAAATGACTCATGACTTTTTCAGCCGACTTGTTGCTGCCGGTTACGGGTATGTGGTGAGGTCAGCAATACGATACCTGGAAACAACACTTGAGCCAGATCTGAAAATTCCTTCACCGAAACGGATTTTATCAACAGTGGAAAAGGAGATGCTCGCAGATTACCCGGCTCTCAACGCGTACCATCAAGCGATTAAAGACGATTGTCAAATCGAAAAGATAAAAGCCTGTGAGCAAGAGGCAATAGACGAGATCCGTAGAACCACCATCAAGGTCGAACAGGAACGAGGACAACAATGAAACCACTTCCCCAAGCGGCCATAACCGCCGATAAACTCAGGAGAATGGCAAAGGAGCTTATTCTCCAGGCAGAAGAGCTTGAGGTAGCATCTGGCGTGAATGAATACCAGCCGACACGCCATGTTGAGTTTGAGTTTTCGCCGAAAAAATTGAAGGAACGAAAAGTAGGAGCTGGAAGGCAGCAACAAAAAAAGACTCGTAAAGAGAAAATATCAAAAAACTAAAAGGAGATGAATATGGAAAACGCCCTGACAGTAATACCAAAAGAAAAGAGCCCATTGACGGCAATCAATGAGCTCGGTCCCCGAGACAACGGGAATGTTCAAAAGACAACACGAAATATAATCCTGGATCAGTGTAATGGCAAGGTGAATTACCACCTGATCAGGGCGCTGTTGAAGATCATTCTGGTTCAGCAAAGATTTATTTTTGCAACATATCGACAACCAGGGGCAGTGGTGATCCCTGATGTGTGTAGCCAGAGGCCTACTCCTCCTCGACATGTTTTTCGTTCAGGCATGTTGTCGAATGGCTGTCGAGCTGCAGCACACACGGCAAAAAGGGTGTGCCGGTCCACTCTCAATCACCTCAGATCGGAAACGTTTTTTACAGGAGCATTGAAGGTGTTTTTTGAAACAGCGGTTTGGATAGTCGTGACCCTTGGGTGTGTGTACGCCTTTCTGTATCAACTTGCTGAATACGGCTGGTAGGGGAGGGGGGAACCATGACTCGTGAAGAAGCAATAAAACACATCGAGATGCTTTTCCCGGCCGACAGCGAATACTCTCATTCCCGGGAAATTGGCAAGCGATTGTTGAAACAGGCAAAAGAAGAGCTCGAGGGGTGGCGCAGTGAATCTACACCGGTACTGGTCAGGTATGCGCAGCTTTGCATTGAAATGGAAAACTTGTAGGGGGAGGGATACAAAATGAAACAAATCGAACCAGGAATATACAGAGATATAGACAACAACACCTATCATTCAAGTGTAGGGATAAGTAAATCCGGCCTTGATCTTATAGCTAAGTGTCCGGCGCTCTATAAAAACCGGTATATCGACGGCAACCGGCCGGAGCCTACCAAACCTATGATCATCGGTTCTGCTACCCATACAGCGGTGTTTGAGCCTGAACTGTTTACCAAGGAATATGCAGTAGCACCGCAAGTAAACAGGCGCACGAAAGAAGGTAAAGCGGCTTATGCTGCCTTTCTTGAAGAGAGTGAGGGGAAAACGGTACTTACCGCCGAAGATAACGAACAGATCTCTGCCATTGCCGGAGCTGTCAGAAATCACCCTCTTGCCGCAGCAATCCTCGAGGAAGGTGAGGCAGAAACCTCTATTTATCATCTGGAAGAATTTTCAGGAGAACTGGTCAAGGTTCGTCCTGACTGGATGCACCAGGACCTGATTGTCGATCTGAAAACCACCGATAAGGCCGGACCAGAGGATTTTTCTCGGTCCTGCTTCAACTTCCGTTACTACGTCCAGGCCGGGCTTTATCTTGATATGGCAAACGCGGCATTCCGAAAAGATCTCGGCCATGACCGTTTTAATAACTTCCTCTTCATCGTCGTTGAAAAATCAGAACCGTATCAGGTCGCGGTCTACTTCGCGGATCCTGAAATGATCGATATGGGCAGGGCCGAATATCAGCAGAACCTTGATCTTTATGCAAGGCTGAAGCGTGAAAATCAGTGGCCCGGGTACAACAACGACAAGATTGTTCCTATCGCCCTGCCCTACTGGGCTGCCAACAGGATAGGAAATCAACCGGAAATTTATAATTAAGGAGAAAAGTCATGACTGAAAATATGCCAGTAGTAATTCAGCAACAATCGGTACCGCAAAATTCATTGTTCCTTGATGTCACAGCATTCGAGAACAGCCAGAGGATGGCTAAAACCTTGGCTATGAGCAAACTCGTGCCACAGGCGTTCAGGATAGACAGGGAAGAAATCAAAGCGATCCGCAAGGATCTTGAAGAAAATGGGATTACGGAAGAGGCGCAAATCAAGCTGTACGTTGATGATTATAGAAACGGCAAACTCGCTGATTGTATCGTTGCCCTTGAACTTGCAATGCGAATAGGCGCAAGCCCCATGGCCGTTTTGCAGAACACTTATATAGTCCATGGAAAGCCTGGTTATTCGGCCACTTTCATCATTGCGATGATCAACAGTTGCGGTCGGTATTCCCCACTGCGTTTCGAGTTTACCGGCGATGGTGACGAGCGAACGTGCGTTGCATGGGCAAAAGAACTTGCTACCGGAGATAGACTCGATGGCCCAGCGGTATCTATATCTATTGCAAAAAAAGAAGGATGGTTTGGTAAGCCAAAGTCTAAATGGCAGACGATGCCTGAACTCATGCTCCGGTACCGGGCAGCTACCTTTTTTGGCCGGATGTATGCCCCTGAGCTCCTTATGGGGATGCGGTCTGTTGAAGAACTGCGAGATATACCGGATGAACGCCAGGAGCAACAGCCAGCAAAAAACGTTGCTAACGATCTGAACAGCAGATTCTCCAACGCCAAAAAGCAGGAAGAAGCAAAACCTGAACCCGAAAAAACGAAACCTGCGCCTAAGGTAAAAAAAGAGCCGGAAACAAAACAGGAACCGGCGCCGGCTCCTGAAAAGAAAATCAAACTTCGCCTGCCGGCAAATGTAAAGAACCTTATTAACGGAATAGCTGAGATATCCGATCTGAAAACCATGGAACTCTGGATGTCTGGGGCCGATGAAGTCATTAATCGTGAACTCGAGCACGATGACGACAAGGCCGAGGTTCGTGCGTTCGCCGAGGAACATCACGCAGAATTGACTGCGGCTGCTGCCAAGGGTGATCAGCCGGCTGATAACGATGCGGTCAAGAAGGAAACTGCCAAGATCGACAAACTGAAGACTCCAATCGAAATTGATAAGTGGCGGCACGCCAATGCAGAGCGCATCCAGTCCTCATACGACGAAAAAACCTCCGACGCGATCCTGGACCACGCTGCATACGTATACGACATTTTGAG
>NZ_FNJI01000020.1 GCF_900104445.1 Desulforhopalus singaporensis
CAAGCAACTCCTCCAACTGGGAAACATACTCGCCAAGTTGAGGCTGGGGTTGAAGCTTGCGCTCGTAAGTATGTTCCGTTGCACCGCTACGAATAACTTTACGGACTGTATTTCTAGACAGTCCAAGCTTACGACTAATCGTTTTTATCCCAAGCCCTTCTGAAAAGTGTAAACGACGTATTTTTGCTATGGTCTCCACTATTAACATCCTCCATTTCCTCCGTGATAATTTCATCACGGACGGGATAACATAGAGGGGTCAATTTTCGACGCTGTTTTCTTCTCTAAGGGGTCATTATTGCACGCTGATTAACAGGTATTTAGAATACAAAGATAGAGCAGCTTGTTCAGGGTGTTCTGAATTGGGAACGCACCTCTGTCGGCATACAACCTCGATAATGTTGGTGGTATAGATAACATGAAGAATTTATACTTATATTTAAGATATTGGTTCGGCCTCGGCGATTTCTTTGCTACTTGCTTTATAGACCCGCTTGAGATCTATCATGAATTCCTTCTGATTAACAAGGGATGTGGACAAGATGATTTATTTTGGGGTTAGATTTTTACTACGGAGTGTCTCTTGGTTCATGGCCTCTTTTGGTGCCATATGATCTGAATGGGAACAGTGTGATAAAACTTACCTGTTTTTTTCGATTATTGATGATGTAAAATGCAGCCATGCAAAATCGAACATTAACCTTCATCTTGGCAGGAGGCGTAGGTTCTCGTCTATTGCCATTGACCTTAAGACGCTCAAAGCCTGCAGTTCCTTTTGGTGGCAAATACCGGATTATAGATTTTACTCTGGCAAATTGCCTGCATTCCGGATTGCGTAGAGTTTTGGTGTTAACACAGTATAAATCTCATTCCCTGCATAAGCATCTCAGAGATGGCTGGTCTATTTTTAATCCCGAACTGGGAGAATATATAACGGCTGTTCCTGCTCAGATGAATTATGGCGATCATTGGTATGAAGGTACCGCAGACGCCGTTTTTCAAAATCTTAATTTGATAGACCGCAGTGATGCTGATTTCACTCTGATCCTTTCCGGAGACCATATTTACCGCATGGACTATGAGGCATTGCTCAGATTTCATAAGGATCATGGAGGGGATGTCACTGTAGCCTGTATTGAGGTTGCAGTCGAAAGAGCAAAAGATGCATTTGGTGTCGCCGTTACCAATGAACAGATGCTAATTGTTGATTATAAAGAAAAACCGAAACAACCGACGCCCATAGCTGCCGATCCCAATAAAACACTAGCGTCAATGGGTTTGTATGTGTTTCCTACAAAATTGCTGAAGCAGGTTTTGTTAGAAGATCAGTACAATACTGATTCGAGTCATGATCTGGCCAAAGATGTTCTTCCAGTCTTGGTGCAAAACAAAAAAGTGTACGCCTATAAATTTGGCGGTAAAAAAGGTAGGGTGACACAAGATCGCTACTGGCGTGATGTTGGAACTATAGATGCCTACTACAAAGCAAACATGGATCTTCTTGAGCCAGTTCCGCCTTTGAATCTTTATCAAGTCGACTGGCCTATTCGAACCTATCAACCACAGACACCACCCGCAAGGATTGTTCCTGGCACCTCTGGAGCAGAAGGTGTTTTCATCAGCTCAATGCTGGCTAGCGGTGTTGTTGTTTCGGGCGGTAACGTCAGGAACTCTGTTTTGTTTGAAGGTATTTTTATTGATGACAGAGCGACCATTGACCAGTCAATACTGTTTGCAGGAGTTCAAGTTGGCGCCGAGGCCGCATTACGAAACTGTATAGTCGACAAAAACGTTAAAATCCCACCCCAAGAGCAAATCGGTTATGATCTGACCACAGACCGACACCGTTTCACCGTTACTGAACAAGGAATTGTTGTAGTACCTGAAGGTTTTGTTTTTGGATAAAGTGACAATTGCTAATAACTGCCAGAAAACATATCAACACAAAGTTTTGTGCCATCGCTTAACTTTTTCACTAACAATTTTCTCAAAGCGGCAGAGACATTATGACCTTAATGATGACCTTCAGTGTCAGGAAAGTTGCCGCATGAACTGAATCCCGTTATATAAGGGGCGTGGCAGCTGGCAAAAAAAGTTGCAAGAATCTAGGTAGCACAGGTAGAATTTTGTCAGTCGGGTTAAAAGAATTCTAGCAGAATAGGTGGTTTTACAGCAGCACCTGAAAAAGCGATGTTTTATCACCAAACCACTAAGCATCGGAAGAATATCAAATACATGATATAGACCTCATATAAACGCCATAACGTTTAAATAAGGAAAAAACAAATGATACATGTACTCGCATCAATACAGATTAAAGAAGGCTACATCTCAGAATTTATTGAAATTTTCAAAGCCAACATCCCAAATGTTCTTGAAGAGAAAGGATGTATTGAGTATGCACCAACCATTGATGTTCCAACAGGTTTCGCCCCCCAGGAGTTGAATGCGAATAGAGTAACAATAATTGAAAAATGGGCTAGTTTAGAGGATTTAAAAGCGCATTTATCAGCACCTCATATGCTGTCTTACAGAGAAGCAACAAAACACCTTGTTACTGATCTGTCCATCAGGGTTCTCAAACAGGTATAATCTTTCTTTATTTTTTAACCATATACCGTAACAAACAGTTGAGGAAATATTTATGTGTGCATAAACCATTTTAACAACACCAAGGTTTTCTCTGGAAGAAGTTCAATTCTTATGATGCTTCATTTTTTGCGGGATCAATCGGCCATGAGTCCCAGTATCAGTGAAAGATACTGAGGATTGGTAGCAATCAGATTTAGCAATTGGTATTAATTATGGAAAATTTTTGGAAGGCTTCTTTAAGTATTTGTGGTTTTAGTGCAGTGGCTGCATTTGTTTTTTGGAGTTTGTATAAGAATTGGTTATCCTTACCAATTTTTTCTCGACTTAACCAAAATTATACTTTTATTTTGATGTTGGTTTTTTTAATTTTAACTTTTGCCGCGCTATCCTTAATGCTAATTACTTATCTAAAAGTAAACAGTACAAAGGAACAAGAAAATAATTCGATTGTAAATCAGTCTGCGGCCTTTTGTTACAGAAAAAACCCAGAATTAAAAGTGATGCTAGTGAGAACATCAGGAAGAAGGTGGACATTCCCTAAAGGAACAAACGTCGAAGGACAATCCAATTATTCCACTGCAAGGATAAATGCATTGGAAGAAGCTGGAGTCAAAGGATTTATCCAAAAGAAACCATTTTCTAACTATAAACATTATAAACAAGAGCTAAAAAATGATGGCAAGGACTGTTTAAATGAAATTTTTTTTCTTAAAGTAGATGAAGTCGTTGCTTGCAATGAAGCGCATAGAAAACCAACGTGGTTTACCTTCGATGAAGCTGAAATAGCTTTACGTGAAGGTAGAGATGCATTTTATGCAAAAGAATTTTCAAGAGTAATCAATGAAGCGAAAATAATATTATCAACATAAAATATAACTTTATAGAATAAATGCAGGATAAACTATGGTAAAAATCTCCGAAGAAATAGTTAAAATATTTATTAGGACAGAAATACACTACATTTTTTCACGAAAAAAAGCATACGGTAAAAAAAGTGACGGCTTGCTTGAACTTATTGGGGGCCATGTTGAAGATGGAGAAACGCCATTCGAGGCACTTCAAAGAGAAGCGAGGGAGGAAGAAGAAACAGGAATTCTTGCTAATTTGTTAGTTGAAAAACAATTAACTCCTATAAATGTGAATGTTGAAGTAGATGGGCTTAGTGAACAACATTTTGTTTACATTTTAAATATTACCGAAGAAGACTCGAGAAAATTAAAGGCTAGTAGTGATGAAAGTTATGGGCTAGAATTTATTGAAAATTCTTTTATTGAAACAAGTGAAGGGTTGTCAAAGCTTCGTTCTGATATCACATGGAAAACAAATGAAATTTTTATCGCATTAAGAAAAGAGGATAGCAATTGGCTCCGCCAGTTCATATAGCAGGTAATTTTTCGGTTACAGTAGCTAGATCAAGATACTTGAAGGCTTAATACTTTATGAGCAAAACACTTGGAATTTTGGGAGTGGGACATCTTGCAAGTTATGTAGTAACCGGATTGCGCAACGCGGGCGATAGCCAAGCGGTTGTGGACCAATGCAGCAAGATTGTCTTATTAATCCGGCGGCCAAATAAGAGACTGGTGGAATGTCAAACGGCGTGTAATTTTGATCCCATTGGCTTAAATATCTCTTATCTTTAAAAGCTCTTAACCCTCTAGTATGAAGAGATTTTAAAGATAAAAGATATTCAGGTCTCCATGTCGCAAAGGGGGCACTATTCAAAGCGGAAAAGGGTCTTTCGACGCTGAATGACAATTGGCCGGATTGCTCTGGAAACCTTGGCCGGAATCAAACGGAATTCACATTTTATACTCCTACTTTATAGTGGCTTAGATATTGGTTATGTGTCTTGAGATTTCTTTGGAAATATAAATAGATATCTCTATTTAGAAAAGCATATTTGGCAGCCACAGAATGATCTGCGGGAACATCATGAACAATCCGAGGCAGACAATTTGAATAAAAACAAAGGGCAATACAGAGCGGTAGATGTCTCCCATGCTGACATCGGGTGGAGCTACCGCTTTCATGTAAAATAAGTTTATACCATAGGGTGGTGTGATATATGCCATTTGCATATTTACGACGTAGAGTACGGCAAACCAGACGGGATCGAACCCAAGGCCTTTGATAACTGGGATGTAAATCGGCATACAGAGAAACAATATCGCCAGATCATCGAGAAACATGCCTAGAATTATGAAGCTAAGCTGCATGATGATCAGGACAACCCAGGGGCTTACATCCAAGCCGACAATAGTCGATTTAATCATCTGTGTAGCGCCGAGCCCGGTATAGACTGTACTGAAAACTACAGCACCGATAATGATGAACGCGGTAAAACTCGAAACATTTAATGTTTTAAGCGCCGAGTCTTTTAACATTTTCCAGCTTATTTTTTTTCGTGTAGCTGCGGCGACAATCGCGCCCAGTGCTCCCACTGCAGCAGCTTCTGTGGGAGATGTAAGCCCGAAAAAGATACATCCCAATACCGCTATAATCAGAATGCCCGGCAAGATAAGCCCTTTCAAGGAGGTTACTTTCTCTCTCAGACTGGCGCGTTCTTCTTCAGGGATTCCAGGACCTAACTCTGGCTGGAAATAACATCGCAAACCTATATAGACCATGTAGCATACTGCAAGAATAAAACCCGGAATCACTCCACCGGCAAACAGCCTGCCGACCGATTCACCAGACAGGAAAGCATACATGATCATCATCATGCTTGGTGGTATCAGAAAGCCGAGTGCACCACCCGCCTGAATCAAGCCATGGCAATTTTTTTGTCGTACCGCTTCTCCAGCATAGCTGGAAGAGCAATAACCCCCATGGAAATTGTTGCAGCCCCGCTGATTCCTACCATCGCAGCCATAATTGCGCAAATGGCTACGGTTCCAATTCCAAGGCCGCCTCTAATCCGTCCCGCCCACAGATATACTGCGTCGAAAAGATCCTTTGCCACACCAGAACCTTGCAGGATGTAACCCATAAATATGAAAAGCGGTACGGCGATGAGAATGAAATTGTTTTGAACATTCCAAACAGTAAAATATACAAGATCAAGAGAAGAAGAACCCCAGAGCCAGAGAGTCGTAGTCAACCCTACAGCCCCTAGACAAAATGCGATCGGCACACCCAGAACCATCAGAATCAGCATACTTGAAAACATGATTCCAGTTACAGCAAAAGGACTCATAACCGTTCCTCCCCGGTGACAATAAGAAGCAGATTGCGCAGAAAATCACTCAACAACTGAAGCCAAAGTAAAATCAGCCCTGCTGCTACAACGATTTTCCATTGATAGAGCGGTGGGCTCCAAACCGAGGAGGCATGCTCACGAATCTGAAAAGACTCAATCCCATAAGCAAACGCTTTCCAACACATAACCGAGAAAAAAAAGGCTACCAGCGGGTAAGTGCAGATATCCACAATCGCCATGGTCCTCGGGGACCATTTCGAATAAAAAATATCCATATTCACATGCGCCTTGCTGATTACCGCATAGGCGCCGCCACCGATCATATAGGTTCCGAAAGTCATTGTTGCTGCTTCCAGCGACCAGGACGTCGGACTATTAAAGAAGTATCTGGCAACAACCTCATAATTGACGATGAAGATCATCAAAAAAATCAACATGGAAAGAATGGAACCCGACAACTTACTCAAGGAATCGATCATTATGATGTAACGACTCAATAGATTTTTCATGATTCCTCACAAATATTATTCTGTTAATCTAAGTCCTGGAAGAGGGGCCTTGCTTGCATGCCCCTTCTTCCAGGACAAACACTTTCTCAAACTATTCTACAAGACTACTCAGCTGTTTGAGCAGGCCTATACCTTCTGCAACCGTGGTAGATCGCTTTGCTTCTTCATCCCAAACAACGACAGCAGCTTTGCGCAAAGTTGTGATATCTTCTTTCGGAAAACTGGTAACCCCCTTAAACGCTTTGCTACGCAGCAGATATTCTTCTTTTAGGATGTCATCGTAGTACTCAAGACCAGCGCGCAATGCCGCTGTCTCCAAGATGGTTTTCATATCTTCTGGCAGCTTATTCCACAGTTTTGGGTTGACAATAAAGGAGTCGATAATCGGGTCGACAATTGGAGTGGCACTGTAATAGCCAGCAACTTCGCTTAATTTCATTGCCTGATAATCAAGAGCGCCACCAAACAAAACGCCATCCACCTGACCTGTACTCAGAGCAAGATACATCTCACTCGATTTGATATTAACCGTCGCAACACCGACCTTGTTCAACATCTTGGCAGCACCACCAATGGCGCGGATTTTCATTTTACGCAGATCATCCAGAGAATTGACCGGCTGTTTGGTCAAAATATGATAGGTTGCAACCGGAGCCCAGCCGAGATAATGAACTCCCTGGTTTTCATAATTCTGTGCAACAAGTTTTTCGAAACCGAGCCCCTCAAATAGCAGTCTGGCTTCAGATACGTTTTTCCAGGCCATTGGTAGACCAATTTCGGTATTGCCGATTTCTAACTCAGAGTAATATGATCCACTGCCCTGACCGATATCAATCATCCCTGCCTTGACTGCTTTAAGAATGTTGTCAGGCGAAGTGAGGGTGCCATCTGGAAAAACGGTGATGTTCAGGCGACCATTACTCATAGTTTTGGCCAATTTTGCAAAGGTTTCTGCGCAGCCAATCATGCTTTGTGGGTAATAGCTTTGCATACGCAGGTTAAAAACACTGTCGTCTGCCAGAGCGACCATACTTGTAAACAAAAGCATTGAAACCATCAGTGCTAAAATTCTCTTTTTCATCTTTCATGTACCTTTTGGTTGAGTTGAGTAACAGTTAGGTAAATCAGCAGTAAAAGTTCATTGCATAAAAATCAACGAAACGCAGAATATGATTTTTATACCGCCGATCCTTTGTAGTTAGCTCCGGGTAAAACACAGAGCATTTCAAACAACAAATTAGCAGCCAATGTTGCCGTCCGTCCGTAAGGATCATAAGGTGGTGAAACTTCAACACAATCGCAGCCAACAAGATTGATACCTTGGCATCCCCGTATAATTTCCAAAGCCTGAATTGGATTGAGTCCACCAACCTCCAATGTTCCCGTTCCTGGTGCATAAGCTGGGTCAAGAGCATCAATGTCAAAGGACAGATATGTGGGGCGATTGCCAACCAGTTGCCGTACTTCCGACATCAATGGTGTCAACGATTTATGCCAGCATTTTTCAGCCTCAACGACACGAATGCCCTTCTGTTTTCCCCAATCGAAATCCTCAGCAGAATAGCCTGAACCACGCAAACCAATCTGAATGCTGTGATCCGGAATGATCAGGCACTCCTCAAAAGCACGACGCACTGGTGTTCCATGAGCTATTGTTTCACCTTGCATGACATCGTTGGTGTCGGCATGGGCATCGACGTGAATCAGACAAACCGGTCCGCTCTTTTTCGCTACTGCCCTTAATATAGGCAATAAGACTGTATGATCTCCACCGATGGCCAGGGGGATACAGTTGAAATCAATAATTTTTTTGGTAACGAACTCCTCAATTGCTTCGACCGATTTTAGTAGGTTATAAGGGTTGAGAGGAGCATCACCGATATCGGCAATGGATAAGGATGAAAATGGTCCGGCACCGGTTCCCATGTTGTAAGGGCGGATTTGAGTAGATTCAGCACGGACCTGTCGTGGTCCCAGACGCGTTCCAGAACGTGCAGATGTCCCCCAATCCATGGGGAGGCCATAAAAACAAGCATCAAGCCCTGAAGCATCCTCACGTTGAGGTAAACGCATGAACGTCGTTGGTGCCCCGAACTTTGGGGCAACGTTGGCACTGAGCGGTTGGTAGAAATTTTTTTCCATTGTATATCCTCTTTGTGTCGAATTCCCTTAGAAGAAGGAGTGATAGGAGAACAAAAAAATGTGTCAAAAAAAACTCAAGATAATCGAATGAGATAACGGTATATTATTTAGATGAACATGACAAACGATACGATTTTGCACATAACTTGAAATTTTCTCACATTATATCTTTTTGTACATAGGGGGGTGTGTTTGATTTTTTCGGGTAACAAAAATCCGTCGAAGGGAGAAAGGAAATGAGCAATGGATAGTTTCGATAGAATGTTTTCCCTAAATACTCTCAAGGTTTTTGAAACTGCGGCAAGGCATCGTCAGCTGGCCAGCGCTGCAGAAGAGCTTTGTGTTACATACAGCGCTGTCAGTCATCAAATTAGGGCTCTAGAGGATGCCCTTGGGGTGAAACTCTTTGATCGTTCACACAAACCAATGCTACTGACAGCAGCTGGCGCCAGGCTTTCGCAGACTCTCGTGGAAGCATTATCCAATATTAATCGAGTAACAAGAGAGTTGTCTGATAATCAGGCGACTAGAACCTTACAAATCTCCTGTGCTCCGTCACTGGCTCTCAAATGGCTCGTTCCGTCGTTGAGATCCTTCCAGGATAAATTTCCCGCACTGAGTATTCAAATTATCCCTGAAACACAGTTAACAGATCCGCGGAACGCTGATCTGGCGATCTGCTATGGGGAACCAAAAGACATTCCTGGGTGGAGAATTGTCTCAACTGCTTATGTCGAACTGACTCCAGTTGCAAATCACGACTTTATTAATCGCGTACGCGTGATTAAAAAGCCAGAGCAGTTACTGGAACATACTCTGTTGCACGAAGACGATGGGACAGTCTGGACACGCTGGCTGAGTGCATCAGGAGTTCAACTTAGCGGTAAGCTTTCGGGGCTGTTCATGGGACGGGCACATTTGGCATTGGAGGGTGCGCTTGAAGGTTGTGGAGTTGCCCTGATCGATTTGATATTAGGTGAAAAAGACATCCAGTCTGGGCGACTTATCAGACTATTTGGCCAAACAGTTCCAATGCCGTATCCTTACTATTTACTTGCCCCCAGAAAAAAAATCACATCCTTGCCGGTTCAAGAGATGGAGGAAATTATTTGTTTCGCGTTTAAAAAATGGTCTTTCAAGCAAATTGATAGAGATCTGCGAACAGAACTGCGAGGTCGCAACGCGAGCGATAAAGGGATTGTCTGAGTAATCCTAAAATCGAGTGGAGCTACATTATATGCAAAACAAAGTGGTGTCCATTATTTGACCTGTGGCGCTTCAAACCTCTCAAACCAACTATGCTGTTATATTTCCTGATATTGGCAAGCATAGTCTACACCACAGGCCTGAGTACAATTACTGTTAGAGTTGGTTTCAATTCCTGAAGTGATGAACAACGTCTCAAAACAAATAATTCTCACGAGATTTTAATCGCTCGCAATCTAACGCTTATCTACACTCATTATTTTTGAAAATTTATCTCTGTATTCTCTTGGGCTCAGATTGGTCCTGGTTTTGAATAATCTTCGGAAGGTACTTGCGTTTGCGTAGCCTATCTGCAGGGTTATGTCGTCGATACTGGCAAGCGTCGACTCCAGTTTTTTCTTTGCAGACCCGATTCGGATGTTTTGCAGGTAGGTAAGTGGAGAACAACCCACCGCTTGTTTGAACCGACGTTTGAAGTGGCGGGAGCTAATGCCCACATGGTCTGCAATTTCATCTATTATCTTAATTTCTGAATATTTTTCATGCATAAGCCGCTGCGCTTTTTCAATAGCCGCATCTGCATGCTTTTCAGCGCGACGTTCAAGAAAATAGGGTGCCTGACTTGTCCGATTTGGGTCAATCAGGAGAGCCTTGGCACATACATTTTCCAAGTCTTCTGAACCATACCGTCTGATGAGGCTCAGTCCGAAATTAAGATAGGCGGTGGCGGCACCTGTGCATATCAGACCATCTTCTTCAGTTAGAATCAGTTCGGGTCTTAGCTTGACCTTTGGAAACAGTTGTTGAAATTTTCCTGCAAACTGCCAGTTCGTGGTTGCTGTACGGTCATCGAGCAAGCCGGTTTCAGCCAGCAGGAATGAACCGGTGCAGACTGCGGCAATGGGAACATGGTGTCTGTGGTTCTCGGTCAGCCAGTTCTGGACGTCTGGTGTTAATTGATGACCCAGGTTCGCGGAAGGAAAGACCGGCGGCACGATAATGTATTCAGGTTTTTCCGTCTCCTTAATGGATCTGTGCGTCTTAAGCTCAATAC
Organism: Desulforhopalus singaporensis; assembly: GCF_900104445.1. Classification (GTDB taxonomy): domain Bacteria; phylum Desulfobacterota; class Desulfobulbia; order Desulfobulbales; family Desulfocapsaceae; genus Desulforhopalus_A; species Desulforhopalus_A singaporensis. The sequence goes on from NZ_FNJI01000020.1 coordinate 10,706, forward strand.
AGCCACTGCTGGTAATGGGTTTGCCATCGATTGATACAAGCTCTGTGGTAAAGAGTTGCTCGCGACTATCGGTCAGCTCCTGCTGCCAGAGATTGGCAATAGCAAAGGCATCGAGCAAGCCAACCACTCCTGAAGTAAAGCAGTGTTCCGTGATGAGAAAGGTAAATTTCATGTAAAACTCAGCCCATTCGTTGGTATGAAATGAATACCTGATGTCTTTTTTTGCGCGATATTTGTCATAAATGCCACTTTGCGACGATTAAGGCAAATGGTAATTTACTTCTACGTTAAAAACAAAAAGAGGGATGTGCCGCTTCTAGCGCGAAACATCTAGCCCACGCAAAAGGAAAACGGTGATGAAAGAGTGGAAAAAATCAAGCTGCGTACTTTGTGCCCAAAACTGTGGATTGGAACTCCTGGTTGAAAACGGCCGAATGGTTAAGGTTCGACCTGATAAGGATAATCCTCGAAGCAAGGGATATGTTTGCCGAAAAGGGATGAATGTCTTGTATTATCAGTACCCTAAAGGCCGCCTGACGACGCCTCTTAAAAAGATGGGAGACCGGTTTGAACCTGTCCCCTGGGAACAGGCAGTTGAAGAAATCGGCCATCGGCTCCTTGAGATTCGAGAAAAGCACGGACCGCGAAGTCTTGCCTATATGGGGGCCAGCATGCAAGGCGGGCACTTCGAAGCCGGCTTTGGAGTCAATCTTATGAGAGCCCTCGGTTCTCAATATCTCTATTCGTCAGCGGGCCAGGAATTCAGCGGAGCCTGGTGGGTCAATGGACGTGTGTTGGGCGGCCAGCACATTCTGACTGTTCCTGATGAGGCGGAAACAGAAATGCTCGTCGCCTGGGGGTGGAACGGCATGCAGAGTCACCAGATGCCACGGGCACCGCAGGTACTTCAAGGTCTGTCAAAAAATCCTGATAAGCTGTTGGTTGTTGTGGATCCACGAAAAAGTGAAACAGCCCTGCTCGCTGATATGCACATAGCAGTTGCCCCCGGTGCGGATGCACTGTTGCTCAAAACCATGATTGTGATCATTCTCAGAAATAAATGGGAGAATAAACAGTACATCGAGCAGTACGTTGAGGATTTTGCTTCAATAAGTGGCTGGTTTATGGATCTGGATGTGGATGCTGCTCTTGATGTCTGCGGATTGGAACAGGCTCAGGTGACTGAACTTTGCCGCTTGATGACAACCAAACGATGGTGCATGCATCCGGATCTCGGGGTTTATATGAACAGGCAGAGTGCGCTTGTTTACTATTTACTCACCATACTCGGAGCAATCTGTGGAATGTTTGGTGTGCGTGGAGGCAATGTCATTCCCGGTATGATTCGGCCGCTGGGTGGTCATGCCGACGAACGGAATGCAAAAGTCTGGCGCACCGTCGCCACCGGGATGTTTCCTGCTGCTGCCGGTTTTTATCCGCCTGCAGTTGTGCCCGAAGAAATACTCTCTGACCACCCCGAGCGATTACGGGCAATCCTGGTAACCGGCTGTAATCCTCTGCGATCCTACCCCGATACCAGTGCTTATGAAGAGGCATTTGCGGCTCTCGATTTATTGGTTGTGACCGATATCGTAATGAATGAGACAGCGCAGTTTGCCCACTATGTCCTGCCCTCACGATCCATGTATGAATGCTGGGATGGGACCTTTTTCCCCTGGACGTATCCAGAGGTTTATTTTCAGATGAGACCGCCGGCGGTAGATCCTCCTGGCGAATGTTTAGAGCCCTCGCAAATATTTAGCCGTCTTGCGGAGGCAATGCAGTTGATACCGGATATTCCCGAAGAGATAGTCAAGGCTGCAGGTGGCAAGTTGTCGGAGTTCGCGGTAAAAATGATGAAGTGGGTATCGCAGGAGCCTTCAATCAGACCTGTAATGCCTTTCATTCTCGCAAAAACAATAGGTAAACATTGGGACAGTGGTAACAAGGCCGCACTCTGGGGGGTGCTGATGACCTTGCCACGAGATGTTATGAGCAACGGCGATCGAGCTGGTTTTCCCGTGGGTCACCGCCAGGGAGAGCAGATGTTTCGAGCTGTTCTTGAGAGTCCTCAGGGGGTATGGCTGGGGAGGGCAAATACGGAAGAACCTCTGGCAGGGATACGAACGAAATCTAAGAAACTGGAAATTTTTATTGTTGAAATGAAGGATGAAATTGTCGCACTTACTCCTGAGCAAGAGCGAGAAACATTAACGCCAGACACGGAATTTCCACTCATTCTTCATGCAGGCCGCCATATGCAGTACAACGCCAACACCCTTATAAGAAACCCGGAATGGAATGCGGGCAAACGGGCATGTACCGTGGCGATGAATCCTGTTGATGCAGAGGAATTACGGTTCAGCGATGGACAGCGGGTACGTGTAATCACGGAGGCTGGCAGTGAATCTGGAGAACTTGAAATATCGGAAAGTGTAAGGAGGGGCACCGTAATTATCCCTCACGGTTTTGGTCTCGAATATGATGGAAGCGTGTATGGCGTAAATGTAAACCGTCTCACTAAAAAAACGCACCGTGATCGTTTTGGTACGCCCCTGCACAGATTTGTGCCTTGTCGTATTGAGGAGTGATAATTGTGACTGCAGACATTTCTAATGAACCGGAACTCATTGACATTACCTCAGCCGATGGGTACAGAGTAGCGGCATCACTTTTCAATACCAAAACCCAGCCACTTGGGCATCTGATTGTGGCCGGAGCTACCGGGGTTCCTCAGCGCTTTTACTACAGTTTTGCCCGCTACGCCAGCTCACATGGATATACCACCCTCACCCTTGATTACAGGGGAATAGGGAGATCCAGACCGTCAACATTGGTTGGTTTCCAGGCCAGCTTTATCGACTGGGCAGATGATTTAGCTGCCGCCGTAGAGTACATGGCAAGTGACGAGGTACCGCTTTTTATGGTCGGCCATTCGTTTGGAGGACATGCCTTTGGTCTGTTGCCCAACCATCAACGCATTTCCGGATTTTATGTCTTTGCAATCGGTGCGGGTTGGCACGGCTGGATGCCTACCCTGGAAAGTTTAAAAGTTCGTTTTATTTGGAACATCGTTCTCCCAACGCTCGCTATTAGGGGATATGCGCCGATGTCTCTGCTTGGTATTGGAGAGGACCTGCCTTTTGGGGTGTATCAACAGTGGCGTCATTGGTGCTCTTTTCCCCATTATTTTTTTGATGATCCGGAAGCAACGGAAATTGCGGAAAAATTTGCCCAGGTAACAGCCCCGATCGTTGCAGCGAATGCTTTAGACGACAATTGGGCATTGCCGCGTTCCCGGAACGCATTTATTAAAGCCTACAAGAATTCGCAGATAACGTGCGTTGACCTGGTCCCGGACCAACACCGTCACGGATGCATTGGACACATGGGATATTTCCGTCCGCAAGCCCAGCCTTTGTGGGAAGATGTGCTCAACTGGTTTAAAATCATTCAATGAAATTGTTGCATCTTTCTTTTGCAACGAGTGTCCCGATAAACGTAACGATATGCCCCAGGCGGTCGTTCCGTGTCCTTTCATCTCGAAGATTACGTTCACGATTTTGTAAAAATTTAGTTGCTCTTGTTTGTTGGATAACAAGTTTGATTTTGATCATCCGGGTATTTATTGTCTTCTTATGCACTCGTTGCCCTGGCTGGTTTGGCGGTCTGTTCACTCGCAAGGAGCACCGTTCAGATGACGGGAACTCTCAATTTACGTCGCACAGTTCATGGGGGATGGCTATACAATCCGCGAGCCCCTCGAAGCCATGTTCAATCAAGAGTTCTCTTGTCAGGGCAAATTGAGTACATTTAGTGCCGCAGGTCATAGCTTTCTCTTTTCTGTTTTGTTTTACAAAAATGAAAGCGAAAGGATAAGCGGTGGCATGATCCTGGCGATTACTTTTTTTAAGTTTACAGCAAAGATAGTACAGTAACGAGATCTGGAAGAATAAGAAATTGCACTGAATTTGTCCTGGCAAAAACCTCATCAAAACTGGTCGTTTGTCCAGATCAAATCTTGAGTAACCCACTTTTCCTCAATCAACATGTATGGCTTACGATGAACTTCAGGTAGTACTCATGCCCAATGGCGCACTTCAGCTTGAATGGGCTACTGTTTCCGGCACGATGACTAATCGGCAGAATCTTCTGCAGAATGAAATCTATGATCATTATCTGTCCGGACCGGATGGCTGGCTGTTTTTTCTCGGTTTTACCAGTAACAAGACTCCCATCTCCTCTTCCCTGAATTTCTGGCGAAAGTTTGCTGCTCTCTATATCAATACGCTCAGGCTCTCATCGGACATAGAAGAATTGCGTGGCGATATTAACCTTCTTCCAGGTGATGAAGAGCTTTCAGCATTGCTCGATGCGGTCCCATTGATGACCGGGAGCGAGTATCTGCAGCCGGAAGTTCTTTCAGCTTTATGGCGTGAATTGCACCAGTCGTTCAGAAGCAAGATTGACGCCTACGAAGGGACAGTTGAACAGTTTTTCAAAGAACACAGCCCAGATGTGCACCTCGCTGGCCGCATCTACTTTCATCTTGTTGAGAATAAAGATCATGAAGCCCCGTTTGCCTTTCTTGCAACCTATTCCACCATGGTCGGTGAAGATGGCGAATCCAAACATCTTCCCTTAAAATTTGCCTTACAGGAATATGGTGACGACCAAGCCAAGCTTCTCGATCTGCTTGTTACTGTCGATACCGCCGCAAAGAAAAGTTCGCTTATCAGGGAAATGCGCGACAGTGGCGATCTTTTTCACCCGCTGGCCTGGTCCGGGCACCAGGCGTTTCTTTTCTTGCGGGAGATTCCTTTGTACGAGGAATCGGGTATTCTCTGCCGTATTCCGAACTGGTGGAAGAAAAAGAGTGCGAACATCAGCGTTGTCATAAATGTTGGTGGGAAGATGCCATCGATGATTGGTTTGGAAGCACTTCTGGACTTTGAACCACGTCTTATGTTCGGTGATACGGAAATTTCCATAGAAGAGGCACGCCGCTTGTTGGAAGAGTCTGAAGGACTTGCCTTTTTGAAAAACAAATGGGTGGTGGTTGATCAGGAAAAACTCAGGCAGACCTTGGAGACTTATGAAAAAGCCCGGCAATTAAGCGGTGATGAAGGAATGACCCTGCTGGAGGCTATGCGTTTTTCGATCTCTCCGCAAAAAAAAATGGAGGAACAGAATGCAGAAAATCTCTCATCCGTCTCCCACGGAGAGTGGCTGAAGAAGGTTTTCAACTCACTGCAAAAACCTGGGGAAACCTGCAAAGTGAAAACCAGCGGTACATTCAAGGCCAGACTTCGCGCTTACCAGCAAGATGGTCTGAATTGGCTTTATACACTGCATAGCCTAAAGCTTGGTGGTTGCCTGGCTGACGACATGGGGCTCGGAAAGACTATCCAGGTCCTGGCGTTTTTGAATGCTTTAAAGGCAGAGGTGGCAACAAGTACAAATGCAACGCTCCCCTCACTTCTCATTCTTCCGGCTTCGCTCCTGGCAAACTGGATTAGCGAAATTGAACGTTTTTACCCGTCGCTGTCATGGTTTGTCGCTCATCCGGACATGCATAAACCGGGTAAAGTTCCCGTTCCGGATAATGGACAACTTCGTGCACTGGATCTGGTGATCACAACCTACCAGATGATCCAGCGCTATAAGTGGTTGCTGGAAAACTGCTGGAACTATGTCATTCTTGATGAGGCGCAAGCGATCAAGAATCCAGGCACAAAACAGACTAAAACGGTCAAAGGGTTGAAATCTGAAAACAGAATAGTCATGACCGGTACCCCGGTGGAAAACAGATTGTCGGATCTCTGGAGCCTTTTTGATTTTGTAAATCCCGGTCTGCTCGGCAGTTCAAAGGAGTTTGGTGAATTCACCAAGCAACTGGCCAGTGCTCCCGACGGTTATGCCAGACTTCGCAACGTTGTGAGTCCTTTTATTCTAAGACGACTCAAAAGCGATAAAACGATTATCTCCGACCTCCCGGACAAGGTTGAGATGAAAAGCTGGGCGTCAATGAGTAAAAAACAGGCTGTGCTCTATCAAGAGGTCATCGAAGGAATCAACCAAACCCTGGAAGAGTCCGAAGGAATTCAGCGAAAGGGTCTCATTCTTTCGACTCTGATGAAATTGAAGCAGCTGTGCAATCATCCCGCCCAATACCTGGGGGAAGAGTTGTTTGAGGAGAAGGAGAGCGGTAAATTTCAGCGACTCAGGGAAATCTGTGAGACAATCTATGAAAAGAGGGAGCAGGTCCTGGTCTTTACCCAGTTCAAGGAGATGGCCGAGCCGCTATCCCGCTTTCTGGCGATCATTTTTCAAAGGGAAGGACTGGTTCTGCACGGCAGTGTTCCGGTGGGACAGCGAAAAAAACTGATCGAAAAATTTCAAGGTTCTAATTATGTTCCGTTCTTTGTGTTATCTCTTAAGGCGGGTGGTGTTGGTTTGAATCTTACAGCAGCCAATCATGTGATCCATTTTGATCGCTGGTGGAACCCGGCTGTGGAGAATCAGGCAACCGATCGGGCCTTTCGGCTCGGCCAGAAAAAGAACGTGATGGTCCATAAATTCCTGACCAAGGGGACTATTGAGGAAAAAATAGACCGAATGTTGACAGAGAAAGCCAGACTTTCCGACGAGGTTGTCGCTGCTTCCGGGGAAAACTGGATCACCGAAATGAGCAATGATGAGCTGCGGGATCTTTTCACTTTAACCGTTTGAAAAATAGAGAAAGGGGGAGCATCCTATGGGGTATTGGGGATTTCCAAAGTACGTCACCGTTGCCGAAAAAAAGGCAAGAGCATTGAAAAAGCTGGAAAAGCTTAAGAAAAAGAATCCAGGTATCAAACCGGTCATCCTGCAGGGAAAAACTCTTGCCCGTAACTGGTGGGGAAAGTCGTGGAACAAAAATCTCGAACGCTATGCCGACTATGAAAATCGTATCGACAGGGGGCGAAGCTATGTCCGCCTTGGAGCCGTTCTCGATCTGCAGATTAAACGGGAAAAGATTAGTGCCCTCGTGGCAGGATCTGCTGAGCAGCCGTATAAAGTGGAAATTTCAATAATGCCAATAACCCTGGAACGATGGAAAGAGATCCGGCAGCAATGCGAGGGACAGTTGCAATCGCTGCAGGATCTTCTTGCGGGAAAGTTCCCTGAATCACTGGCTGATATCTTTTTCAGCAAAGATAAGGGATTGTTTCCGGACCCCAAGGCGATCAAACTGGATTGCAGTTGCCCGGACTGGGCCACCATGTGTAAACATGTTGCTGCAACACTCTACGGGGTCGGAGCCCGTCTGGATGAAGATCCGTCCCTGTTTTTTATCCTGCGCGGGGTCAACACCAACGAACTGATAGCCAAGGCAGTAGAAGATTCTGCGAAAAAACTTGCTGCCAAAGCCGGAAAGAAGAGCGGCAATGTGCTTGACGATGCCGACCTTTCCGACATTTTTGGTATCGATATGGATAATGTGCCTGATTTTAGTAAAAAGAAGGCCGAAAAACCATCCGCTGGCCCAAATAAAAAGAAATCTGCTGCCCGGAAGAAAGCGGTCTCGGGCAAACGTACCAACCAATTATCCCGGCAGCCAACGGTATCACCCGGAAATGCAACAGCTCATGTTGCCGAGGTAATAACCGCGCGTGCCGAAGGGATCTCTATGAGTGAGCTTGTCGAGCAGACAGCGTACGACAAAACCAAACTGTACGGGATTGTGCACAGGTTAAAGAAGCAGGGAAAGATACGGTCAATCTCACATGGGGTGTATGGGAAAACATAAAAATGTTCACCAGCCCCTCACTTTTGAACGATTACAGCTCTTCAGGTAGATGCAAATTGTGCGAAGTGTTATGCCGGACGGACTAGTCATGGAGCATGTCACTCCGTAAGTGCAAAGTATTTACCTCGTTATCCGGCAGAATTTTGTTCCGGATCCAACAATCGCATTCATCCCAGAGCCAAAGCAAGCTATCTGATCAGTTGTAACGCAACAACCAAACCCGGCTCTTTACACTTCCTGAAGAAAGCTGTGCAAGAGGGGGGAAGGTTCACAAATGGCGGGCACACTCAAAATCTGATAAATAATCTGTAGTTGCCACTTCTCAGCCAGTCGGGACAATGATGCCGGTCATTCCCAGATTGTCGGTATTCTTTATATAGTCTGTTTTCGTCAGTTATGGTCCGTTTAGTGCTAATGATTGACAGGCTGTGTCCTCTCCAAATATTTATAATTTTCAAATTTCCAATAAAAAGCCATCGCCTCAAGACGACAGCATAATGGACAGGATATCAAAAAAATAAAATTTGGAGGGAACAATGAAATCTGGACTATGGAAAGGAATAATTTGCTTTTTCTTGTTGCCGCTGTCAGCAGCTTACGGTGCTTATCATCACGGTGGAGATACTGATTCTGATATCGTCCTGCAAGTTTACCCGGAAATAGAAGGGACAAAACTTGACAGCTGCGCATTATGCCATTCGGGTGGCCAATACCAGAAAAAACCAGGAGTCTTTGTGGAACTTGGCAGTTGTCAGTGGTGTCATTACTCCTATGGTTATGATGAAAGCGGGGATATTGACGATACGTTGAACGGGTATGGGGTTGATTACAAAAACGGCGGGAAAAATTTCGCGGCTTTAACGTCTATAGAGAATCTCGATTCAGACAGCGATGGTTACACCAATTCAGCAGAAATCAATGCCTTTCGCTTCCCCGGTGATTCGGATGACGATCCGACAAAGGTTCCTGCTCCGTATGTAATAATCAGTCGCGATGAATTGGAAGCCTATTTTCCATACCATGAGCAGACCATGCTGATGAACACCCACAAGTCTGGTGACTTCTACACGACATACGGTGGCGTGCCGGTTGCAGACCTGCTCGACGCTGTCAAGATACGAGAGACAGCTACAGGTATAACGGTATTTGCCCCTGACGGGTGGGCCCAATACCATCCGCTTTATGAGGACAGCGATCCCCTCATGTATCACGTCTACGGCCAGTATCCACAGGTGGAGTTTTATTATAACGAACAGGCGGATGTAGGCATAACCGATGAAGGCTGGTGTGATTACTCTGCGCCTGGGCTAGAGAACCTGGTGGGTGGAGAACCGATACATGTCGAAAATGGACTGCAGATGATGCTGGCGTATGTTCGTGCCGGCTCATATCTCGATACCGGTGAGCTTACGGAAGCAAATAAACTTGACGGTGAGGGGCCATTCCGTCTTGTTCCCCCGCAAAAAAATCCCGGGCCTCCAGACCAGAGATTAAGCGCTGATGATCAAGAAGTTATCTGGCCGTTTGGCGAGGACATGGATCACAATGCCGGATTTTCAACAAGAAGCGCCACTATCATCCGAGTTGAGCCGCTTCCCAAGGGGACAACCGATATAGATATACTCGAAGCGGGTTGGAACTATGTGGACGATTCAAAGATCCTTATTTATGGTGCTCTTGATCCGCTTAAAACTATCCTGGGAAAATTGACGACAGCAGAACAAATAATTCTCGAGTCCGATATTGGCTGTTTTCACGGCCGATCTGATAAGAAAAATCTCCTGCAGAAGATAAAGACAATCAGCAAGTCGCTCGAAAAAGGCCACGAACAGGCCGCTGCTCACCAGCTCGAAAGTCTCTTGTGGAAAATCGATGGATGTGTAACCGCGAGCAAACCTGACGCAAATGACTGGATAAGCGATTGTGATACTCAATCCGAAATCTACTGGCTCATACACGAGGCCAGGATTTTGCGCGGCGACTTTTAAGCTGTTCCTGGCATCAGAGAGAAACAGACTCATTTTCCCAGACCGGATCAGGGATTTTCCAGTCACGCCTTGGAAAAACAGTACACGCTTCCGGATCAGATGTAGCGGGAAAGCGGTCGGGCGATCATCAAAGCAATCAGCTCAAAATCCAAAGTGGATTCGCAGCAGGAAGGAACTGCGAATCCACAATAGCAGAGCGCGAGGTCAGGCTGACGGTGGGTCCCGCCAGGTCCTTCTCCTTTCGCCGCCCCCATTGAGCACCTTACCTTCCTTGGTATTGCTGTTTGGTTGCCAGCCGTAAATCTGTTGATGACTGCCCAGTCATGAACGCAGGTACCATCTTTTGGGCCAGCTTCTTTTTCTCCATATGAACAGAGTATCCCTGAACCTTATTTTCTCCTTTTGGTGACTATTTACAGTTTACGGGACAAATGTTTTCAACAAAATAATTTATACTTTTCTCAATTTTCCTTGACAAACACCCGGGTTTTTGATTTTAGCTGTATTCTGAAGTTTGTATTGTAATAGTCAAAAAACACGTTGAAAATTGGTTCTGTTGGCCTTCTTAAATATTTACAGTAGCTTGCCCTGATTGCCCTCCTGCAGCTAGTATTCAAGGAACTCTGAACATCTTGTCACACAAGCCCATGTGTCAAAAATTTAGATCGTTGTTTTCGGATTATTACGTTTTGTCTAACTATGATGGTTTTTAACAAAAGAGGTAGTAAGCGGTATGAATACATACAAAATTACAGCTGCTGATAATACCTTCACAGCCGAGGTCGAAAAGAGAAGCGGCCAGGACTTGAACGCCTGTTATCAATGCGGCAACTGCACCGCTGGATGTCCTTTTTCCTTTGCCTACGATATTCAGGTGAGCAATATCATGCGCCTCGTACAGATCGGGCAACGCGATAAAGTCCTGCAGTGCCATTCCATCTGGCTGTGTGCTTCATGCCAGTCATGTACAACCCGTTGTCCGAACAATATAGATGTAGCCGGGGTAATGGATCATATTCGCCACATGGCCCGGGAAGCGGGACTCGCAACAGAGAGGAAGGTAAAAGTATTCGTTGATTCTTTTCTTGATTCCGTTGAGCGGCATGGCAGGGTGTATGAGATGGGGCTTATGGTGTCCTACATGGCGAAAACCGGCCGTGTCTTTACCGATGTGGAACTCGCGCCAAAGGTCCTGCCCAAAGGAAAACTTCCCTTGAAGCCGCATTCAATAAAGGGCAAAGAGCAGATAGCAGCAATTTTTAAACGGTTCAGGGAGGTGAAGAGCAAATGAGTATACGTATTTCTTATTATCCCGGATGTTCCGGCAAGGGAACCTCCTCGGAATATGAGACATCGACGACCGGTGTCTGCCAGGCTCTGGACGTCGATCTCGTTGAGATTCCTGATTGGAGTTGCTGCGGTTCAACCCCTGCCCACACGGTAAATCATGTGCTGTCGTCAGCTCTTTCTGCGAGGAACCTGACTCTTGCTGAGCAGGAGGGGTTTGATACGGTCACCACGCCATGTCCCAGTTGTCTCAGCAATTTAAAGATTGCCGAGCATAAGATGCGGAAAGAATCCTTCCGCGAGGCGGTAAATGAGCTTCTGGACCAGCCCTATGGGGGAGGAGTAGATACAAAATCTGTTTTGCAGGTGCTTGTTGAAAACGTCGGCCTTGATAAGGTTCGTGAGCGGGTCAAGACACCTCTTGAGGGATTAAAAGTGGCCTGTTATTACGGCTGTATCATGAACCGGCCTCCTGAGGTGATGGATTTCGACGATCACGAGCACCCCATGGCCATGGACAATCTCATGGAAGCCATAGGTGCTGAGGTCATTCCGTTCCCCCTCAAGGTGGAATGTTGCGGTGCCTCCTTTGGCATCCCGCAACAAAACATCGTGACCACACTCTCGGGTAAATTATTGGAGGTGGCAAAAGGGCTTGGAGTGGATGCCCTGGTTACCGCCTGTCCACTGTGCCAGATGAATCTGGATCTGAGGCAGGGCCAGATCAACGCCGCGCAAGGTACGCAGCATAGCTTGCCGATTTTTTACTTTACCCAACTTATGGCCAAGGCCTTTGATTTGAGTGATGCGGTTCAAGGAATGAAGAGATTGATAGTCAATCCCCAAAAAGCTCTTGCCAAGATTGGCCAAGCTGATAAGGAAATAGCTTAAAGATTTTATGTACTTAACAGTACTACAGCCACCTGATGGTGCTATTTCAGAATTTTATTACTTAAGGGAGCTATCCTTATGAGAATAGGTGTATTTATCTGCCATTGCGGCAGCAATATTGCGGGGACCGTCGATTGTGCAAAAGTGGCCGACGCCGCAAAGGCTTTTCCTGATGTGGTGCATGCCGAAGACACCATGTACGCATGCTCCGAGCCGGGCCAGCAGGGGATCATTGATGCCATACATGAGAAAAACCTGACCGGGGTTGTTGTGGCTTCATGTACCCCGAGGATGCACGAGCCAACCTTTCGACGGGCTGTAGAGCGTGCAGGATTAAACAAATATATGTTTGAAATGGCCAATATCAGAGAGCATGTCTCCTGGATTGGCAAAGACAAAGAGCTCAATACCAACAAGGCTATCGATCTTGTTATGATGGCGGCGGAGAAACTTCGTCATAACGCGCCGCTGATGGCAAAAAAATTCGATATAAACAAGCGGGTGCTCATTATCGGTGGCGGTGTGGCCGGGATACAGGCAGCCCTTGATTGTGCCGAAGGTGGTCTGGAGGTCGTGTTGGTGGAAAAGACCACCAGTATCGGCGGGAAGATGGCAAAATTGGATAAGACCTTCCCGACCGTTGATTGCTCCTGCTGTATTCTTGGACCCAAAATGGTTGATGTTGCCCAGCATCCCAATATCACCCTCTATGCCCATGCGGAAGTAGAGGAGGTAAACGGATACATCGGTAATTTCGAGATCCGGATAAAGCAAAAGACCACCTATGTGGACTGGGAGAAATGTACGGGGTGCGGTTTGTGCATGGAAAAATGTCCCAGCAAGAAATCCTATGACCATTTCAATAACGGTGTAGGTACAACCACAGCCATTAATATTCCTTTTCCCCAGGCGATCCCCAAAAAGGCCAAAATTGATGCGGAGTACTGCCGCATGTTCACTAAAGGCAAATGCGGGGTCTGCGCCAAGGTATGTCCGACAGGGGCCATTTCCTTTGAGATGACTGACACCGAGGTTACGGAAAATGTCGGAGCCATCGTGGCTGCCACGGGTTACGATCTCTTTGATCATGCAAAATATCCTGAATATGGCGCCGGCAAGTACCCCGATGTTATTACCTCAATCCAGTACGAACGTTTAATGAGCGCTTCGGGGCCAACCAGCGGCCATATCAAGAGGCCATCTGATGGCAAAGAGCCGAAAAACGTTGTTTTTATTCAATGTGTCGGTTCAAGGGACAAATCTGTAAACAGACCGTATTGTTCCGGTTTTTGCTGTATGTATACGGCAAAGCAGGCCATCTTGACCAAGGACCATATTCCTGATTCGCGATCCTTTGTCTTCTATATGGATATCCGCTCCCCGGGCAAGGATTACGACGAGTTTGTCCGCCGGTCCATTGAACAATACGATACGCAGTATATCCGGGGCCGGGTGTCGCTTATCTATCCCCAGGGCGATAAGATGATTGTCCGCGGTGCCGATACCCTGGCCGGAGCCCAGGTGGAGGTTGAGGCCGATCTGGTGGTACTGGCTGTTGGTGCCGAGTCTGCTGCCGGTGCTCCTCAATTGGCTGAGAAGCTGCGTATTTCTTATGATTCCTATGGATTTTACATGGAGAGTCACCCCAAGCTCAAGCCTGTTGAGACAAACACGGCCGGGGTCTTCCTCGCGGGCGCCTGTCAGGGACCCAAAGATATTCCCTCTTCAGTCGGCCAGGGTAGCGCTGCGGCTGCCAAGGTGCTTTCACTTTTTTCCAAGGATCAGTTGGAATCCGACCCACAGATCGCGCTGGTCAATGCCTCCAGATGTATAGGCTGTTATAAATGTGTGGAGACATGCCCCTTTGGAGCGGTGAAAGAGGAGCAGGATCGTTTTAATAACCCCAAGGCAAGAGTTATTGAAACCATCTGTCAGGGATGCGGTGTGTGTACGGTAACCTGCCCACAATCAGCTATCCAGTTGCAACATTTTACGGATAATCAAATACTTGCGGAGGTAAAAGCACTATGCCCGTCTATGATGGTAAAGAATTAAGGATTGTAGGATTTCTGTGCAATTGGTGCTCCTACGGAGGGGCGGATACCGCAGGTGTTGCCCGTTTTCATCAAGCCACGGATCTGCGCATTATCCGGGTCCCCTGTTCAGGAAGGATCGATCCGCTATTCATTCTCAAGGCGTTTCAAGGAGGCGCGGCCGGGGTCCTGGTGTCTGGTTGTCATCCACGGGATTGCCACTATGCGGAAGGAAATTATTATGCAAGGCGTCGTCTCGAACTGTTGAAGCGGTTTTTGCCGGTAACGGGAATTGACCCCGAGAGATTTGAATACACATGGGTATCGGCATCTGAAGGACCGCGCTGGCAACACGTCGTGCAGACCTTTACCGATCGTATCCATAAATTGGGTCCAGCACCGTTACTGTCTGAGCCACTCACGGATGCAGAGATGGTTGAGTTCCAGCGCCAGGTCGAAGCCGGGCGCGGTTGCGGCTGTCATATATAATTTGCGGTCAGATATACGTTTATTGTAGAAGGAGGACAAGGTGAAAGGCCTTGAAGAATTGAAAGATAAAATACACGAGATCCTCCCGGATCTTGATCTGGTGATTGGATGGGAGCAAGGCTATGACGGTCTGCACGCCACGCCCCTTTTTATCAAAACCCCTGAAGATGTTGATCGTCTCATTATAGGGCCGCTTTGTGTGCACAATCTCGCGACCTATCTCCCTGGTTTAAAGGACAAAAAAGTTGGCGTGATTGTCAAGGGATGTGACAGCCGTGCGGTTATTGAGTTGCTGCAGGAGAAATTGATCAATAAAGACAATGTCGTCATTTTGGGCCTCACCTGTGACGGCGTTATTAATCTCACCAAGCTTGGCAGGAAAATCGGCAGTCTTGGCGCGGTTGACGACGTTAAGGTCGAAGGTGAAAAGCTCAATGTGGTGATTGGCGATCAGCAGCACAATATCGCTTTTTCCGAGGTTAAACAGGATAAATGCGAGAACTGCATCTATCCTAACGCCTTGGTGTTTGACCATTTCATTGGGGAACCGGTGGATCGTGTGGAGAATGTCGGGGCTGAACATCAAAGCTTAAGCGATTTTGAAGGCAAGAGCTTTGATCAGCGATTTGCCTTCTGGAAGCATGAGATGAGCCGCTGTATCCGCTGTCATGCCTGCCGTAACGCTTGCCCCATGTGTGTGTGCAGGGATCATTGCGTGGCAATGACAAGGAATCCGCACTGGCTCAGCCAGGAGAACAATGTAGCTGAGAACTGGATGTTCCAGATGATTCATGTCATGCACCTGACCGGCCGCTGTGTCGAGTGCGGTGAATGCGAACGGGCCTGCCCCATGGATATTCCGTTGATGTTACTCAGAAGACAGATGAACAGAGGGGTCCGCGAGGTCTTTGATTATGAGGCCGGGATCGATGCACAAAACAGACCTCCGCTGCTGACATTTAAGGTGGAAGAAGACAATATATCAGAGAGGGAGTGGTGATGAGTCAACAAAAATTTCTAGCGAGTCAATCCATAGGCTCTTTTCTTGAGACTCTTCTCCGAGAGCACCGTGTACTCGTTCCCCTTTGCGAAGGTGACAGTGTTGTTTTTCGCCCCTTTCGTAAAGGCGGGGGGCTCGAGCTTACACGTATGCCGACAACTTCGCCCAAGGAGGCGACCTTCCCGCGTGTGGAAACCTTGATGAGCTTTACCCAAAAGGTTTCGGCTCCCCAGGAAGAGGACGGTGGTAAGGAAAGGCCGGAAATAGAACTGACGGAACATCTTCCACAGGACAGTACGGTTGTTTTCGGTTCAAGGCCGTGTGGAGCAAAAGGAAAAACCATATTCAGCCGCGTGTACGATACAGAGGCTGTAAAGGATCCCTACTTTATTGCCCGCAGGGACAATACGCTGTTTATCTCCATTGCCTGTTCGGCTCCGGAGACAACATGTTTTTGCACCAGCGTAGGTGGCGGCCCGGCTGATAGCACAGGTTCAGATATTCTCCTTATCCCGGTAACCGACGGTTTTATGGCTGAGGCTGTAACCGAGGCCGGAGCAAAGTTGATGGAGTCTGCATTCTTTGATGCCGGAACGCAAAAAGCAGAGGAAGCTCAGGCTGTCGTTGAGAGGGCTGAAACAAAGCTGGGGCAGGCGCAGGACTTTTCAAATGCCCGTGAAAAGCTCTTAAAGCTCTTTGACAATGAGAGTTTTTGGGAAGAGATGTCAGCCAAATGCATAAGCTGCGGGACCTGTACCTATCTCTGTCCAACCTGCTATTGCTTCAATATAACAGATGAAACCGCCGGCAATACAGGCAAACGCGTCAGGACTTGGGACAATTGCATGGATTATCTGTTCACCCTTGAGGCGAGTACCCACAACCCCCGTAGCAGCAAGGCAAAACGGCTGAAAAATAGAGTAGGACATAAATTCAGTTACTATCCCTCTTTGCACGAAGAGCATATCGCCTGTTGCGGTTGCGGACGCTGCATAAAGAGTTGTCCTGCGGCTGTTGATATCCGTCAAATCGTAAAATCGGCACAGGAGTATGAAGATGTCAACATTTAATCCCTATCTCCCTGAACTTGCAACCATTCAAGAAATAATTCAGGAGACACACAATATTAAAACGTTTCGCGTAGTGTTGAACGATGAAGAAAAAATGAAAAACTTTTCCTTTGAGCCCGGACAGGTCGGTCAATTATCCGTGTTCGGGGTAGGGGAATCCACCTTCGTTATCAATTCACCGCCAACACGCATGGATTACCTGCAATTCAGCGTCATGAAGACAGGTGAGGTGACAGAAAGACTCCATGCTCTCAATGAAGGAGACCAGATTGGCGTACGGGCTCCCCTGGGCAAGTGTTTTCCCTATGAAGAGATGAAAGGCAAGGATATTATCTTCATCGGTGGCGGCATCGGCATGGCGCCGTTGCGGACGCTGTTGTTATACATGCTGGATAATCGTTCGGATTACGGGGATATTTCTCTTCTTTACGGTGCCAGGACGCCAAATGACATGGCTTACAGCTATGAGCTGGAAGAGTGGCTTAGCCGGGATGATATGAAGACCACCTTGACCATTGATGCCGAATATCCTGATTGGCAGCACAAGGTCGGCCTTATCCCCAATGTGCTCCTGGAGATGAATCCTTCACCTAAAAATTGTATTGCGGTGACATGTGGTCCACCCATCATGATCAAGTTCACCATACAGGCCCTGACCAAGTTGGGATTTGAAGATAGCCAGATCGTGACAACCCTGGAAAAACGCATGAAATGCGGCGTTGGCATCTGCGGTCGCTGTAATATCGGTACGAGCTACGTTTGTAAAGACGGACCAGCATATACTTATGAACAGTTAAAGCAGCTGCCCAACGAACTTTAGCGAAAAGGGAGAGAGATATGGCGGAATTATTTAAAGCCAATGATGTCGTAACCGCAGCAATTGAGATTGAAAAACGGGGAGAAAAATTTTATCTCAGCCTGGTTGACCAGGCGGAAGATTCAAAGATCCGCAAGGTCTATGAACATCTGGCCCGTGAAGAGGTGAAACATAAGCAGCTTTTTGAGGAGCTTGCCCAGCGTCTGAGTAAGGTGGAACTGCCTGCCTGGTCAAACGAGAGCGAATACCTCTCCTATCTTAATGCCCTCATTGATTCTCATCCGCTCTTTCGGATGAAGGATCTCGATGAGATCAACAAGGGTGTCTTGTCGCGGAAAGATGCCTTGCACATAGCAATTCAGTTTGAGAAGGAATCGATCCTTTTTTTCATGGAAATGCGTGAGTTTGTACCCGAGTCTGAAAAGACTTTCGTCACGCAGTGCATAGATGAGGAACGAGACCATCTGCGCAGACTGAGCGAAATGTTGTAGGCCGCGTAATCGTAGAGAGGTTCGCAATTTCCATTCGAGCCTCTCTACTTTTTTTATACAGTTATCTGTGATAAAGGGCGGGCACCGCCTCCCACCTCCCCCGGTATCTGCTCCAGGCAAGATGGAACAATTGCTTTTCCAAGATACTTCGCTGCTAAAAGGATCATTCGAACTGGTCCTTGAAATCGACGAACATTTGCTTGAGTTCCGTGAGCTCTTCCCGCAATAGCCTGGTTTCTTCTTCAAGGGATTTTATCCGCTCATCAATGATTGTTGTTTTCGGGCTTGCCGTACCAACGGGTTCATAGCCTGAAGGCTCATCCTGGTCTTCCAGCTCTCCAGACAGCAGATGGTTAAACCGAGCCTCTTTCTGGCCCGGTCGTCGAGCAATCTGTTTTACCAGGTCTCTCTCCTGGAGTTCCAGCAGGGTATCATTTACTTCCTCCAGACTGGCAAAACTATACATCCTCTCAGACCGGCCCCTCAGTTCTCCCACAGTCTGTGGCCCCCGAAGCAGCAACAGGCAGATAATCGACATTTCACGCTGCACCAGGTTCAGGCTTTTGTCAAAGTGTTGCTCAAATTTAGGCACCCGAGCGACATTGCTCTGCCAGGCCAGCTGATATTTTTTCAAGCCATCAATCGCAGCGAGCACCGTGCTTTCGTCGAACGAAACAACCGGGTTCCGGTTGGATTTTTGATTACACGCATTTACCAGGGCGTTCAGGGTGAGGGGATAATATTCCGGCGTTGCCATTTCTTTTTCCATAAGACAACCAAGAACGCGCGCCTGTTCCGGGGTAAGTTCATATTCAATCATAAGTTTTATATTTATTTGATTTAATAGGAAATTGCATCCGCGCCTGGTGCAAATATACCACAGGATTACGTGGTGTGGTATTGGTAAAATAAACCCCTCCCTTTGCAAGGTGATTATGAAAAACCACCGCTCTGACCAAAGCCGCTTGAATGATTGATGTTACCGTTGCTGTTTCATCCAGACTGATCGTTTAGACGACCAGTCACGGAGCATAGACATTTACATCGGGAAGTTTATATCGGTGTTTCAACACCTCTTCACCCGGACGATTGAAGTTTTGGGGGCTGTACCAATGTAGCAAAACACTGCCTCCTCCCCAGAGACTGGTAATTCAGGTTGTGATCGTGTTATTGAACATAATTTCTGGTCTTGCCCTCCATCGGTTCTATATCCTTTTAGACCATAAGGCCACCGCTTACGACCAGGCATTGTCCGGATACATAGTTTGAAAGCGGAGAAGCGAAAAAGAGAATGGAGGAGGCCGCTTCTTCAGCACTTCCGGCCCTTCCCATGGGAATCATCATCTCAATCATTTTTCGCTGTTTCTCCGGAACCCCCACAGCGATTTTTTCGCCCTCATGTTCAACGGCTTCGCCGATTTCCTTCGCCTGGGTCATCCGGGTGTCGATCATGTCGAAGGCAACGGCATTGGCCTGGACATTATACCTCGCCCTTCCTTTCCGACGGTTTTGGTCAGGCCGATAATGCCGGATTTGGCCGCAGAATAGTTTGCCTGTCCGACATTGCCCCCAATTCCGGCGATCGAAGAAATATTGATTATTTTTCGCGCTGGTACGGGTTTACCTGCTTCTATCTCTTTCTGGGCAACATCGCAGAAAAATGGTTTTGCCGCCCGGATGAGGCGGAAAGGGGTCTTCAGGTGCAGGTCCAAAATGGTGTCCCATTGTTCATCCCGTCATTTTGTGGAGCATGGAATCCCAGGTGAAACCGGCATTATTGACGATAATGTCTATGGTACCCCAGGTGTTAGCCGCCACTGCCACTATTTCTTGGGCAAAATCATCCGAAGTTGCATCTCCGATATATGCAATGGCTTCGCCTCCGGCTTTTTTTATGTCCTGTACGGTTTCATCGGCCGATTCCTCTTCCGGATCCGGTGATTATGGCCACCTTTATCCTTGAGCATTTTTTCCATTTCTGACCTCATCTTAGTTTGTTAGGTTACGTTCGTTACAAATTTTCAGTATAAAAAAGGGCCGCTACAGGATCAATCATTTCTAGGTGATCCCCCTGATTGTTTCAGGAGTTTACTCAAGGGTTGGAGATTGCTGAAGGAAAAAGTATCTTGATGCTCTGGTCCATCATTTGAGACCGGTTTGAGCCACCACGTGAGGCACGTTGCCTGGATCTCATCGCTGAAGCAGGTGTCCTCTGAAATACAAGGACAGGCCAAAACAGTTCAATAACACAGCGTTAATTGTCCTTTATCGCATCAAGTTGCGTATGGCTCTCTTTTTCGGGCAGGGCAACGAAGATTACCGAAACAACAACAAGCAGACATCCAATCAGTTGAAGATTGCCCAGGGACTCGCCGAGCACTATAACCCCTATCGCCAGACTGGTTATCACCTCAAAAGTGCTGAGAACGGCTGCTGCAGCGGCGCTGATTGCCTTTAGTCCCTCCTGGAACGCTACCATTCCGAACACGCTGGAGACCAATACCATCATGGTGGATGACACCAACCCCGCAAAAGAGACATCCAGTGACAGGTTTCCGGTGATAACCGTCGTGATAAGCAAGGTAATAGAGTTAAACAGACAGATGTAGAAAATTATCAGCAAGGAGTTGATGTTGTTGATTGTTCCATGAGCAACAACGAGGATGTAATAGGCGTAAAAAAGCCCGGAAACCAGCGCCAGAATAATCCCGTACAGCGCTGCCTGACCGGAACAGTTTGTCCCTGCAATCAGGTATATTCCCGGCAGGACAAGAGTTACTGCAGCAATCTGCAGCAGAGTGGCCCGGTCTTTGTAAAACAGGACGGCCCCGACGATGGTGGCGGCCGGATAGATGAAATGCAGTGTTGTCGCCAACCCGGTGTCTATATACCTGTAAGACGCGAACAGTGACACCATCATCAGGAAATAACCGAAAAAACTCGCTTTGAAAAGTTCAGGGATATGAGACTTTTCCACCTTGAGTGATATCTTTTTCACCTTCAGTATCACCAGCAGGGTTACGGCAGTGCCTAGTGCCCGAAAGAGGCTGAAAGAAAAGGGATTGAAGCCTCCTGAATATGCTAGTTTTGCAAAAAACGGTATAAGGCCGAAACATGATGCGGCAACAACCGTCAGAACTATCCCTCTAACCCTGTTTCTTGGAGTATCGCTTCTCATCTTTTGTCCAGACGGCAACTGCTCTTTGTATTTATCGGCAGGAAATATTGTCAGAAGTTTGAGGTCTGCAGGAGAATCTTCCCGGCAGCAGGTATGTACGGGGCGGGTGGAGCGGTCTCCGCAACTCGATGCCAAAAAACATCTTTAATATACCAGACCTGCAAGAGTCACAACTATAAAATTCATAGGCGTAGAAGGCAGTGGCAGCGCATCGCTGCGCAATGGCGGCAATCGGGCCTTGTGTGTTGCTGAATTTTTCAGCGGCCCAGACAAGGAATCAACTTTTTCAAGACTCTGAATAATGTTGCAATCCGCTGTTTTGTCGTTGTGGCAGTGTGCTGCCTGTTGGTCAATATCCCTTCATTTCGTATTCCTTGAAAGGTTTCTCCGGTTCACCGTCCAGAATTCGCCTAAGGATCGAGTTCATGGTGTTGGCATCGTTGTCGAACCCACCATGTGAGGTGCTGGTGGTGAAGCCGTGGTCGCCGTCGGAATAATTGATGGTGAGCCCTGGGGCAGCCAGATTTTTGGAATAAACCTGCATCCCGAGCAGCGGTTTGTCGATTTTGCGTTCCAGGGCGCGGGACACCAGGTAGAGCAGCGACTTTCTGTAAGCAAAGGCCACGTTGTCGTCCAGTTCCAGTTTGTTGCTGAGGTTGTAAATATCCAGGACGGGTATTTGGGTCTGTGGCTTGCCGGTAAGTTCGGGCTTCAGCCTTTTTGCATAGTGGGTTTTGTAAAAAGCCATGGTGCAGGCCGGAGCCATCAGGCTGCAGCTTGCTATCAGGTCGGGTATGTTGAGGTCGTCAAGCGCAACCAGCAGGTGGCCTAAAAGTATAGAACCGGTGCTGTGACCGGCCAGATGGATTTTGAGATGGGTGCCGCGAAGCGCTTCGACAAATGTCTTTATGACAAGCAGACCGTCACCGACTCTGGTGGTTCTCAGCTTGGCAAACGGCCTTCTGGCATCACTTTTCATCTCCTCCCAGACCGGTGTGAGCGGTTTGCGGACAATATCCTCAATCATCTGGTCGCTTTTTTCAATGATCCGCTCCACCATATCTCCAAAAAAACCTTCAGTTCGTCTGTTCCTGAACAATCGCAGCACCGTGTCTTTGATTTCCTCGGCAAGGCCGGTGTCGTACATGATATGAAACGGATATATTCCGTTGCGCTTGAATCCATCCTTGAGCGCGGCAATGCGTTTGGCAGAGTCGGTTGGGGAGTTGAGGCCACCGTGGGCATAAATCAGCAGATGATTGTATGTCGGGTGGTCGGTGACAGTCGACTGCTTGATGTGTTTAGCCGTGCGCCTGATATCTTCGGCAGTAGTCCAGTAATCTCCTCGTTCTTTGAAGGCGCCGTCATCAAAGTGCGCAAAGTGACCTGCGATTTCCAGCCGTTTCGGGGCAGCTTTTAGCGATTCAGCATCTTTTGTGGCCAGGGAACGGGAGGTGAGCCCAAAAATCGAAGGAATTGAAATGGCAAGCCGAAATACCCATCCGTCATTGATATTTTCAAGCCAGTCTTCATACAGCCATAAGGCAAAACCCGCCGCGCCCCACCCAGGTCCCCACGAGTTCTGGACTATAAATCCGCAGCTGTTGTAGCCAACTATGGCAAATGCATGTCCGCCTTCAACGGTTAAGGATGGTTTTATAATCGGGAGAAATTCTTCACTTCCAGTTCCTGGGGCGAACCAGCCTGCGTGCACATCAGCGGAAACGTAGATGGCGCCGACCTCATTAAGCGCCGAATGGTAATCGTTTATTTCCGGCCGTAGACGATAATAGGCCCCTATTGTGCAGACACGTGCGGCCTTGGCCCGATCGATAGTCAACTCCCCTGGATCGCCGGGGACAAAGGGCCATTGTAATTCGCTGCAGACACCCATGTTTTTCCAGCCGCGGATCGCCCCCCGGCAACTTGAACCGACATAATCCTCTCCCGGCCATTGGTCATGTTTCTTGGCCATTTCATAGAGCATTCGGGGGCTTGCCCTGAATGTCAGGTTTCTCTTTTGACAATTCAATAAATTTATGACTGCTGCCAGCCCGAAACCGGTACAAGCTCCCTCAGTGCCTTGATTCAGTATGGCACAGTCGTACCGGTTATCGATTTTCTGCTGCAGTTGCAGCAGCGCCGGTTCGTAGATACGATCCCGGATGTCGGGCATATCCTTGCGAGCGTTGAGAATTCGCTTTTCTCCAGCTATTTCAGGAGTCGGAAATATATTTCTCGCCATGATATCCCCCTCTGTGGCTGTGGTCTTTTAACAAACAAATATTCAATCAATATCGTGATTGTTTTTGCTGTTACTGTTGAATATCATTGTCGATTTTTTATTCACGCTAGAGCATAAATATGTATCGATAATTACATGTAATGATTGTGCTTTACCTTGATCTTTATTGTCTTGTTATACTCATTATATCCGCCAGCTATGGCAGGATAGCGTGCATTGAATGGGTTTTTAATTCCGATCCACACGCCTGAACCAGGCTTTTCTCCATTGATTTTTTTGCATATTCAGTTGCCTGATGCTCAGTTTTTCTCGATCCTGTTATTATTCTAAAATTTGAAACATACCGAAGATAAACCACTGACTTCACCTATTGTTTCTTTTTGGTATCAGCGTATTTGTCACCTCCTGGTTAAAAAAGAAAATTAAGGTGCTAAAATCTATAATAATCATCAAATATGAGATAATATGTGTACTATTATTTTGCGATAGGATTGTGCTGGAATTCAAAATAAAAAAGTGGAATGGACAAATTTTTTAGTTTTTTTACAATAGCAGATTATGTTCACCAAAGAGCCCTTGATCCTTGATCAACTGAATCTGCAGGGGAAGGACGTTTACCAGCGATAATGGTGGCGATGCCTGGAGTAGCGGTACTTGTTGTGGCGCCAATGTCCGCCATAATGTCCCCATCTTCGGTTGTGGCTGTCCAGGTGGACACTGCCCCTGTTGAAATAATAGCCAAAACTGAGCCTGAGGTGGTAGGGATAATCGTAATACCGGGGGGCTGGATAATATCTTTGCGGGTAGGAATAATATATTGAAGAAGGCGGGTAAATGTAGACGGGCCTCCTGTCCACTATGGTTACCTGGCTGGTGGCGGGTTCGCCCCGAATCGCCCATCTCCCGTTAACCTGCCGGCAACCGGTATCGTAACTCCTCAACTGTTTCCCGTGAATGGTTATGGAAGTTGTGAATTCCCGGCACGGAGCTCCATCGGTGTTGAAAAACGTGTGTATCGGCGTTACGCGGCCACTGCGGGTAGGCACAGGACCAACCCAATCCGCTGGTTGATTGGTTTTGTTGTATTCAAGAGCATACTGGGTGAGGCTCATCATTGCCCGCTGCTCGACTTCTGGAAGACGGGACAGGATGTGTGCCTGTATAGTCCCTGCCCACAAAAGTGACGCGATAGCCAGCCAAAGGGCGCGTGCTGCAAGTTTCATGATGTCCTCCCGGTAGATCTGCTTTCACCTTTTATTATACTATATTTACGGCATACTCGAGGAGCAAATACTATATGTGCGCTCATTCATGCCCTGAAATGTTGATGAAACTGTAGGGGACCGCCTCGGGCAGGTTTTTTAACGCCAAAAACGGAGGAGCTTCTTTCACTTGACATCGGCCTGCAGGATATGGGTAATATTGAGAAACCGATGAGTTTTGGGATCAGTTTCCCGGTTATGCAGGTGCCATACCTGTTTCAGGGGACGATATCTTTCAGGTCGCGCGATGTTACCTAAAATTTAATCCGGATAACTGGTATGAAATGGAAACAGTTTCTCACCCCGGTTGCGTCCATCAGCAACAATCAGGCAAGGGAGCTTGCGAAAGAATCAGGAGACAGTCACAAGGTCGTCTATCTCGATGTTCGTCAGCCAAAGGAATATGAACAGGAACATTTGCCCGGAGCCAAACTTATACCCCTTGGAGAACTCGACCGGCGTCTGAGTGAGCTGGACCGGGAAAAAACAATCATTGTTTACTGAGCTATCGGTGGCCGCAGCCGGGTTGCTGCGCAACTGCTCGCAGGAAGAGGGTTTACCAGGGTTTATAATCTCAGCGGGGGCATAAAAGCCTGGGAAAAGGTTACCGCCACAGGACCGGAAGACCAGGGAATGGAATTGTTCACCGGTAAAGAAAGTGTAGAAGAGTCGCTCGTCGTCGCTTTCGGTCTTGAAGGGGGGCTGAAGGACTTTTACCTCTCCATGGAAAAGAAATCCCCGGTTGAAACGGCCCGTTCTCTGTTCACCCAATTGGCAAAGATCGAGACTGTTCATCAGGGAAAACTGGTCGATCTTTACAATGAACTGACCGGCAGTCGGGCCAGTCAAGAGGATTTTTCCGAGTCTATAGTTTCTCCCGCCCTTGAAGGGGGAATGACCACGCAGGAGTATTTGTCACGCTTTAACCCCGATCTCAGTTCCATAATCGATATTGTATCAATGGCGATGGGTATAGAGGCCCAGGCCCTTGATCTGTATCAGAGGGCTTCGGGGAAGGTTAAGGATAAAAAGGCGCGTCAGGCGTTGCAGCAGATTGCTGACGAGGAAAGGACTCATCTGCAATATCTTGCCGATTACCTGGATCAAAATGCAAGCTGAGGAAAGGATATGGCGACCAAACAGCTGGTGTTGATCGGTGGCGGCCATGCCCACATGGTAACGCTTGCAAGACTGCGCTCATTTGTTAAAAAAGGATATGGGGTAACCGTTATCCAGCCGTCGGATCACCACTATTATTCTGGAATGGGGCCGGGGATGCTCGGCGGAACATACCTACCTGACCAGATTCGTTTTAATACCCGTAAGGTGGTGAAAGGCCAGGGGGGAAGATTTGTCCGCGACAAGGCGCGACTGGTCGACCCGGTCCGCCGGGTTGTGCTGCTGGAACAATCAGAGACGGAAATTTCCTACAATGTTCTTTCCTGCAACGCGGGATCCTTTGTCCCCCGTGCCGGTATCGTGACGGACCAGACCGTATTCACGGCAAAGCCAATAGAAGGACTCTGGCATGCCAGAGAGGAAATTATCAGACGGGCCGGGAGCGAGAACCTGGAAATTGCCATTGTCGGTGGAGGACCATCGTCTGTTGAAATTGCCGGCAATATCTGGCAGTTGACCCGGAACTGCAAATGTTCCTCAATCACCATCCGCATATTTGCCGGTAGCAAGCTTATGGGACATCTGCCTGCCCAAATAGGTCGACTGGCCCGCAGAATTTTCAATCGGCGGGGGATTGAGCTTATTGAAGGATCGTATGTGAAAGAGATGGGCGGCGGGGACATTTTGCTGGAAAACGGAACAACCTACAGGGCCGATCTGCTGTTTCCCGCCATGGGGGTAAGGCCGTCGAAAATATTTGCCGAATCGGGCCTGTCCACCGGAACGGACGGCGGACTGCTGGTAAACAAGTATCTGCAGTCTATCGGGGATCCAAATATTTTCGGGGGCGGCGACTGTATCTGTTTTCAACCCCAGCCACTTGATAAAGTGGGGGTTTATGCGGTACGGGAGAATCCGGTTCTCTACCACAACCTGATGGCAGCACTGGATGGTGATGAACTCAAACCGTTTAACCCGGGTGGAAAATACCTGCTTATCTATAACCTTGGAGGTGGTGTCGGGATCTTCTGCAAATGGTCCATTGTCTTTGCCGGCAAGCTTGCCTTCAGGATAAAAGACCATATTGACAGAAAGTTTATCGATACATTTCAGGCTATTGAACGCGAATTTCAGTAAATAAAGACAGGTCAATCAGCACCGGGAGGGGAGTATTTCATGAAGCCTCTTTTGGGCCCAGGATAAATTGACCATTTACCCGCCATTTTGGTACGTACTTTTAATGAGGGAGCTGATTGTCAAGCAATAACAGAAGACAGATCGGAGGAAGGAAAATGAGCATTCGGCCATATCTGGCTATTTCCGGAACCATATTTGGAATTGTCGCAATTCTTCACCTGCTTCGACTCGCCAACGGCTGGCAGGTGGTGCTTGGAACCTGGACAGTCCCGATGTGGGTGTCGTGGGGGGGCGCGCTGGTTCCCGCTGTTCTTTGTGGCTGGGCGTTTAGGCTGGCGGTGCGCAGATAACGGATATGAAAAATATTGTTGTACCCTGTTTGGTAGGCAGGACCTTTGTCAGGATCGAGACTGCCACCAGGTCTGAACCGGAAAAAAGTGTTGTCGGCTCAGGGAATGATTCCATAACATTTCACCAATACAGAAATTACGATGAAAGTTGATATTACCGGACAGCCTGATCCGGATATTTTTCGCCACCGGAAAAAATATATCCTGTGGTTTGTTTTTTTTCTGGCGTGGGTGGTTGCCGCTCTGGGGATTATCGTATTTGCCGTTTATTATGATACCAGCGGCTACAGGAATCTCGATAACTTTGCTCTTGGGTTGCTGGTTGGCGCATCCATTGGTACGACCTGGTCGGGAAACCGGCTGCAGGCTTATAAAAAACTCTTTCCGCCGCAACTGGAACAACTTGTTCAAATGCGCTCTACCCATGGGGTAATTGATGCTTACTGCCAGGGGGTGGACACGATAGGCAGACCATTGATACGGGCAGAATATGAGGCATGTGTCAAATATGCGGAACACCATCCAGGCGCCCCTTTTGCCTGAAAAAATAACAAGAGGTGAGGCCGGGGCGACGTTTACCTGGCAGCTGTTTCCCCTTGATGGCATCAGTCGATCACTGAATCCAGTTGATCCCGGCCTCCTGCCCCGAATGTATCATTGACCGGATTTTTCCGGTAGTCCCTTTCTTTGTCCGCTTTATCAGCTGCTACAGCTCTTCTGGCGTCAACACTTAAAGAACATTGGGCTGGAATCAGCCGTAGCAAGGCCGGTCATAGCGAGAAAAAGGTGGCAGAAGCAGCAAAAAAAACGTATGATGGTGTTAACGTTTACGTTAAGTAGATACTTTAGGGGCGCCATCTTAAAATGGAGATATTATGATTGGAAAGTGTGAAGGAATTGTGGTTTCGGAAGATTCGGGAGTGTTGCGCATACAGCTTGACAGGCCGGAGAAGAAAAACGCGCTTACATGTGAAATGTATCTCGCCATGGCCAGCGAACTTCAAAGAGCTAATGAGCGTGATGAGATCCGGGCTGTCCTGCTCTACAGTGCTGGCGACTGCTTTACCAGCGGTAACGACCTGAAGGATTTTCTCGATACACCGCCGGACGGTGAAAAAAGCGCGGTGATGCAGTTTCTCTTTGCCCTGAGCCGCCTGGAAAAACCGGTTATCGCCATGGTGAGTGGTTTTGCCGTAGGTATCGGGGTGACGTTGCTGCTTCATTGTGATCTTGTGTATGCCTCTGAGGATGCCTGGTTTCAGCTGCCGTTTGTCAATCTTGGTCTATGCGCAGAGGGGGCGTCCAGCTATCTGCTGCCCCGATTGACGGGGCGGGTACGGGCTGCGGAACTGTTGCTGCTCGGCGAGCCTTTTTCTGCGGAGACCGCTTATTCGCATGGAATTGTCAACAGAGTCTGGTCCCGCGGAGAGCTTTTTGCAGAGGTGGAGGAAGTTTTGCATAAGTTGGTAAGCAAGCCGGCTCCGGCGGTTAACGGGACCAAAAAACTTCTGGCCAGAGGGACCGACAGGGCGGTGCAGCAGAGCCTTGTCGAGGAGATGGAACTTTTTATCAGGTTGCTGCAGACCGATACCGCCAGGCAGATTTTATCCGACCTGCTGAACCGAAGTGAACCGTGACGACGGCTGCGTTAGTTCTCGTTTTTTTACGTTTACGGAATATTTTGTAGTTTTGTGGACAAAAGTGACAGTTGCAATTCTGTAATTACTTTTTGTCGATGTTTTTGTTTATTTGTTGTTATAACAAAAAGATGTATGTGGTTATCTGAAAAAATCAGGTGTGTGTTGCTGAAGTTTTGGCCCTGTCTTCTGTAAAAAAGCAGTGCTTTGTGTTGACATGAACGTTAATGTGAGATATAAAATAGCAACTGTTCTGTATCGGTGATGGCCAGGGTTGCGGAGGGGCTACCGGGGCAAGAGGCCAGAACTGAAATTGAACGTAGAAACATCAGTGAAAAAAACCAAATGGTTGCGGTCAGCTTTTATGCTGCAGACGTAAACTGGGTGAATGGCAGACCAATTACAACAACGGAGAAAACAAATGAGGCAGATTAATCGAGTAGCCGTTCTTGGTGCCGGAGTAATGGGCGCTACCATAGCCGCTCATCTGGCCAATGCAGGGTTGGATGTTCTTTTGCTGGATATAGTACCAAAATCTCTGGAACCGCAAGAAGAGGCAAAGGGGTTGACCCTTGAGAGCCCGGTCGTCCGCAACCGTATAGCGCGAAACGGTCTGCAGGGACTTGCCAAAATGAAGCCCGCTCCTCTGTACTCCAGAGATTATGCGGGGCTCATGACGGTCGGTAACTTTGAAGACGATCTTGACAAACTGAACAGCTGCGATTGGATCATCGAGGTTGTCGTCGAGTATATGCCGATCAAACTGGATCTATTCAAGAAGATCGTCCCCCATCTCGCTCCCGGCGCCATCCTGAGCACCAACACCAGCGGCCTGTCGGTCAACGAGATGGCCGAGGTGCTGCCGCCTGAAGTGAAGAAAAATTTTCTTGTCACCCATTTTTTCAATCCACCCCGCTACATGCGCCTGATGGAGCTTGTTCCCTGCGCTGAAACCGATCCGGTGGTCATGGAGATGATGGCTGAGTTTATCGGCAAGCGGCTGGGAAAGGGAATCGTCTACGCAAAGGATACGACTAACTTCATTGCCAACCGGATAGGGGTATACTCCATTTACAAATCCATTCAGCATATGACTGAAATGGGCATGACCGTAGAAGAAGTCGACGCGGTTGCCGGTCCTGCCAGCGGACGTGCCAAAAGCGCGGCGTTCAGGACTTCCGACCTTGTGGGGCTCGATGTTTTGGCCCATGTGGGAACGAATAATTACGAACTGGTACCCGACGACGAGGAGCGCGAGGTGTTCAAGCTCCCGAGTTTTATCAAGAAGATGATCGAAAATGGCCAGCTCGGCAACAAAGCGGGCCAGGGATTTTATAAAAGAGGCAAGCTCGACGGCAAAAAGCAGATTTTCTATTTTGATTACACAAGCGGCGATTACAAACCTCTTGAAAAACCAAAATTCGCGTCGGTTGCGGCCGTCAAGCAGGTTGACGATCCGGCCAAAAAACTGAAAATGGTTGTGAGCGGCGCAGACAAGGGCGCGGAATTTGCCTGGAAGTCAACCCGCGACACTCTGATTTACGCCTTCAACAGAATTCCTGAAATCGCCGACGACGTGGTCAATGTGGACAACGCCATGCGGTGGGGATTCAACTGGGAGATAGGTCCCTTTGAAATGCTGGATGCCATCGGCGTCAAGGAATTTGTCGGCCGTGCCGAACAGGACGGCGTAGCGGTGCCGGCAATTCTCAAAGAGATCGACTCGTTCTACCGGTATGGGCAGGCGGGGCAAAAAGAATATTTCGATCTCCAGAAAAAGGATTATGTCCCCGTACCAGTCAAGGAAGGGCAGATTCAGCTGGAGATTCTCAAAAAGGCGAACGGGGTCGTCGACAAAAACGCAGACGCTTCTGTGGTTGACCTTGGCGACGGCGTTTTCTGCCTCGAGTTTCATTCGAAGATGAATTCGATTTCCGGCGGGATCCTGGCCATGACCCACAAGGCGGTCAAACGAGCCGA
Source organism: Desulforhopalus singaporensis (assembly GCF_900104445.1). Lineage (GTDB taxonomy): Bacteria > Desulfobacterota > Desulfobulbia > Desulfobulbales > Desulfocapsaceae > Desulforhopalus_A > Desulforhopalus_A singaporensis. The sequence goes on from NZ_FNJI01000020.1 coordinate 41,472, forward strand.
GACCGAGGGGGTCGGTCTGGTTGTTGCCAACCAGGGGAGCAATTTCTCCGTCGGTGCCAACCTTATGATGCTTGCGGTGGCGGTTGCCGAGGGTGCCTGGGATGATGTCGCCATGCAGATCAAGGCGTTCCAGAATGCTACCATGGCACTTAAGTACGCAAAGGTACCGGTGGTAGCCGCTCCGTTTGGCATGACCCTTGGCGGCGGTGCCGAATTCTGTCTGCATTCCGATGCGATAAACGCCCATGCCGAAACCTATATGGGTCTGGTGGAGGTTGGCGTCGGCCTGCTTCCCGGCGGCGGCGGAACCAAGGAGATGAGTATCAGGGCCATCGAGCTTGCCGCCAAGTTCAAAACCGATGTTCAGCCCTTTATTATCAAGAATTTTCAGCAGATCGCCATGGCCAAGGTCTCTATGGGGGCGTCCGAACTTTACGGTATGGACTATATGCGTCACGGCGATTCCATCACCATGGATATCGATACCTTGATCGGTGATGCCAAGCAGAAGGTGCTTGGTCTTGCGGTGAATTATCGGCCGAAAAGCCCTGCCGCAGCTCTACCGGCTCCGGGCCGGTCCATCGCCGGGGCGGTGAAGAGTCAACTGTGGAATATGAAGATGGGTAACTTTATTTCCGACTATGATGAGCTGGTGGCAGGCTATATCGTCGATGTGATGTGCGGCGGGGATGTGGCCTCGGGAACCCTCGTCACCGAAGAGTATCTCCTGCAGCTTGAGCGGGAATATTTTCTTAAACTCTGCGGCAACAGGAAAACCGGTGAGCGGATCCAGCATATGCTGAAAACCGGCAAGCCTTTAAGAAACTAGTATTGTCAGTTTATCATCAAAAAATAGTCATATTGGAGAATTAAGATGAAAAAAGCATATATACTGGGCAGTTACAGGACTCCTGGGTGCCGGGCCAATAAGGGAAAATTGAGAAATATCCGCCCGGACGATCTGGCGGCGGTTGCAATAACAGGTCTTCTTGAGAGAACCGGGATCGATCCGGCGACAATCAACGATGTCTACCTGGGGTGTTCTTTTCCTGAAGGCGACCAGGGAATGAATATCGGCAGGGTGGCGGCGATGAAGGCAAGGCTGCCGGATACCGTACCCGGACAAACCGTTAATCGCTTCTGCTCCTCCGGGCTGCAGTCCATTGCTCTTGCCGCCGAACGTGTCATGTGCGGGTTCGCCGACTGCATCGTGGCAGGAGGGGTGGAGTCGATGTCGTCGGTTCCCATGGGCGGCATGAAATACAGTGCCAACCCCGATCTTATGGTCGACTGGCCTGAGGCGTATGCATCCATGGGGATCACCGCTGAACTGGTGGCTGAGAAATACGGCATCGATCGACTGGCGATGGATACCTTTGCTGCGGCAAGTAACGCCAAGGCCGCCGCGGCCATTGAGGCGGGAACTTTTGGTGATGAGATTATCCCGGTTGAAGTGACCAACAACATGCTGGTGGACGGCAAGATGAAGTCTATCAAGGAGGTGGTCTCTGTGGACGACGGAGTACGCCCCGGCACAACAGTTGAATCGCTTGCCAAACTCCGTTCGGTGTTCAAGGCGGGTGGTCCGGTGACCGCCGGAAACTCGTCCCAGATGACCGACGGCGCCGCGGCAAGCCTGGTGGTCTCCGAAGAGTACCTGAAGAAGATAAGCAAGGACCCAGTGGCAAGGTTTCTTGCGTTCTCCGCTAACGGCTGTCCGCCGGAACTCATGGGCATCGGCCCGATCGCGGCAATTCCCGCCGCTCTAAAGCTGGCCGGACTCAAGCAGGATGATCTCGATCTCATTGAACTCAACGAGGCTTTTGCCGCGCAGGCCCTGGCGATAATCAATACCCTCGGCCTTGATCCGGATATCATCAATGTAAACGGAGGGGCAATCGCTCTTGGCCACCCGCTGGGATGTACCGGCGCCAAGCTGACCGCAACCCTGCTGCACGAAATGGGACGGAGAAATCTTAAGTACGGTATGGTTTCCATGTGTATCGGCGGAGGAATGGGAGCTGCCGGGATTTACGAAAAACTATAAAGATATTAACCGAAGAGGACACCATAATGGCAGACAAGGAGATAGTAAAAGGCGGCCACTACCTGATCGCTGAGACTTCGTGTGCGGATGTTTTCACTCCTGAGGATTTTACCGATGAACACCGGCAGATGGGCGACACCGTCGCCCAGTTCATCGAAAACGAGATAATTCCCAATACGGATGAAATAGAGAAGCAGCAGTTTGAGCATACCTATAGCGGGATGGAGAAATGCGGCGAGCTAGGCATGCTGATGATGGAGGCGACAGAGGAGGACGGCGGACTTGATCTCGATCTGGTCTCAGCCATGCTCACCAACGAGAAGGTGTCCCACGGAGGTTCTTTTGCCGCCACCTATACTGCCCATACCGGCATTGGTACGCTGCCGCTCATCTACTACGGCAACGCCGACCAGAAAGAGAGGTATCTGGGGAAACTGATGAGCGGCGAGTGGATCGGAGCCTACTGTTTGACCGAGCCGGGCTCCGGGAGCGACGCTCTTGGCGCCCAGGCGAGCGCCGTTCTTTCCGAAGACGGCAAACACTACATTCTCAACGGAACCAAGCAGTTCATCACCAATGGCGGAATAGCCGGACTGTATACTATTTTTGCCAAGATCGACCGGGAGCATTTCACCGGTTTTCTGGTGGAAAGAGATACCGAGGGGCTCATCGTCGGCCCCGAGGAGAAGAAGCTTGGCATTAAAGGTTCCTCCACTACCCAGATCATCCTCGATAACTGCAAGGTTCCGGTGGAGAACCTGTTGGGCGAGAAGGGCAAGGGGCATAAAATCGCCTTCAATGTGCTCAATATCGGACGCCTCAAGCTGGGAGCATCTACGCTGGGCGGCTCCAAAAAAGCTCTCAAAGAAGGAATAAAATATGCCAACGAGCGGAAGCAGTTCAACACCCCGATCAGCAGGTTTGGCGCTATCGGAGAGAAAATCGCCGATCTGACCGCCCATATCTTTGCCTCTGAATCGGTTGTGTACAGGGCCGCGGGAATAATAGACGACAGGCTTGCCCGTGTCGAGAAAACAAGCGCCAACTACTACGATGAATACCTGGTCGGTATCGAGGAGTACGCCGTCGAGTGCGCCATCCCCAAGGTGTTCTGCAGCGACGTGCTTGCCCGGGTGGTGGATGAGGTGGTGCAGATACATGGCGGTTACGGGTTCGTCCAGGATTATCCGGCGGAGCGGTTCTACCGCGACGAACGTATCAACCGTATCTTTGAAGGGACCAATGAGATCAACAGGCTCATTATCCCCGGCATGATTCTGCGTAAGGCGATGAAAGGGGAGATGCCCATTCAGGCCGAGGCGATGAAGGCGTTTGAAGCTCTCATGACCCCTGGCTTTGACGAGATCGACGATACCGTTCTTTTTGGCCGTGAAAAAGCGCTGGTGAAAAACCTGAAAACGCTCTTTCTCATCCTGGCCGGAGCCGGAGTCCGGAAATTCATGGATAAGCTGGCCAATGAGCAGGAGATACTCATTGCTTCTGCCAACCTGGCCATTCAGATCTATGCCCTGGAAAGCACCGTGCTGCGGGCGGAGAAAATCCATGCAGGACTCAGCGATCGGATGCAGGAGGTGTTGACATCGGCTGTCAAGATCTTTGCCTTCGATGCGGCTGAAGCTGCAGCCACTGCGGCGAAAAAAGGCGCCTTCTTTGTCGAGGAGGGTGACAACCTTGCCATGATCTTGTCGGGTGTCCGTCGTTTCACCAAATATGATGCCAGCGGGCTGCTCGGTGCGAAAAAGACTCTGGCCGCCGCAGCCTGCGAGGGCGAAAAGTATATTTTCAACTAAAGTTCACCAGGTAACCATACTCCGGTGCCGGAATCGGCACCGGAAAAAGAGATGAGGGGCGACAATGTCTGATCCGCTGTTTGAAGGTATCGCTATCGGTTCGGTCAATCTGAAAAATCGTATCTTCATGCCCGCCATGCATCTGAACATGGCAAAAGATTTTCAGGTGACCGACCAGCTGATTGCATTTTATCGCGAGCGCGCAAAAGGCGGTACCGCGCTGATCAGCGTAGGTTATGCAACAGTCGATGAATTGTCGGGTACGCCGCTTAATATCGGCGCCCATAACGATGAGTACCTGCCGGGGCTGACGGCCCTGGCTGAGGCTATTCATGAAGGCGGGGCAAAGGCGGCGGTGCAGCTTAACCACGCAGGCCGCTATAACCCTTCGTTCTTTCTTGGCGGCAGAAAACCGGTGGCCCCCTCGCCCATTGCGTCGAGGCTGACGCGGGAGACCCCCGAAGAGCTTGACGCAGACGCAATACGAAAAATTATCGGCCGTTTTGGCGACGCCGCCGAAAGGGTCAAGAAAGCGGGCTACGACCTGGTGGAAGTGCTCGCCGGAACCGGATACCTGATCAGTGAATTCCTCTCGCCGCTGACCAATCAGAGAGAGGACGGCTACGGCGGTTGTCTCGAGAATCGGATGCGGTTCGGCCTTGAGGTCCTCGCTGAAATCAGGAGCAGGGTGGGTGACAATTACCCCATAATGGTACGGCTGAACGGCAACGATTTCATGAAGGGCGGGATTGGGCCCGAAGAGCTGATGGCGTTTGCGGTCGCCTTGGAAAAGGCTGGGGCGGATGCACTCTGTATAAATGTCGGCTGGCATGAAGCCCTGGTGCCGCAGATAGTGACCAAGGTGCCAAGAGGTGTTTTCGCCTACCTGGCAAGGGACATAAAGGACAAGGTCGGAGTTCCGGTAATCGCCAGCCACAGGATCAACGATCCGGACACAGCCAGACAGCTCATTACTGAGAATTTCTGTGATATGGTTGCCGTCGGGCGCGCACTTATCGCCGACCCGCAGTTTCCCGAAAAAGCACGCACCGCCAGGGAACAAGAGATTATCCACTGTGTAGCCTGCGGACAGGGCTGTTTTGATAATATCTTCAAAATGAAGCCGGTGCAGTGCCTTTGTAATCCCCGGGCAGGCCATGAGCTTGAAAAGGTTGAAAAACCTGAGGCTGTGAAAAAGGTGATGGTGGTCGGTGGAGGTGTAGCCGGGATTTCCGCGGCAATATCCGCCGCCGAGGCCGGTCACGCCGTCACTCTTCATGAGCAGACGATGCGTCTGGGGGGACAGCTGCATCTGGCCGGTGCCAGCCCTGGAAGGGGCGAGTTCCTGGTCTTTGCCGAGGACCTCGCCGCCAGGCTGAACAGGTGCGATGTAACGGTGATGCTCGGACAAAAAGTCGATAAACAAATTATCAGTCAGCAACAGCCCGATGTCCTTATCCTGGCAACGGGCGGCAAGCCCATCGTTGCCCGGATTGCCGGTGCAGAACAAGACAAGGTGGTACAGGCCTGGGATGTTCTGGCGCAAAAAAAAGAGACCGGGGCCAGTGTCGTGGTGATCGGCGGCGGGGCGGTCGGGGTGGAGACTGCTCTGTATCTGGCCGAACAGGGTACGCTGTCGGGGGAAGAGCTGAAGTTTCTACTCGTCAGCGGTGCGGTATCACCGGAGAAACTGTATAAGCTCGCCACCGCAGGTTCCAAAGAAGTTACCATCGTCGAGATGGTCGACAGTCTCGGTGCCAACTTCGGAAAGTCGACCAGGTGGGGGATGCTGCAGGATGTCGACAGGTTTGGCATAAAGAGCGTTGTCGGGGCAAAGGTACTGGAGATAACAGAATCCGGAGTCCTGGTCGAACAGGGCGGTAAACAGGTTATGCTGGAGGCCGACACCGTCGTTGTGGCCGTTGGCACCGCTTCCGACAATCCTGTTGAAGAGATTGCCAAAGAACTTGGAATAGCCTGTTACGTGGTTGGGGATGCCAGACAGCCGGCCACCGTTCTGGAAGCCAACCACCAGGGGTACAGGGCCGGCATCGCAGTTGGTCAACCGGTGCGAAAGTAGTCAGGCAGAAGTGATCTGTGGCAGGGTCCTGTATGGGACCGGGGGGCGGATAAGCTGTAATCGTAACATTTACAGGAGAGAAGATTATGGAAGAAGTTGTCATTGTTTCCGGGTGCAGAACAGCGATAGGCGCTTTTGGCGGGACGCTGCTGCCGATGAACGGGGCCGATCTCGCGGCGGTTACCATGAAAGAAGCTGTAAAAAGAGCGGAAATCGATCCGGCAACGATCGACGACATTCGTTACGGGTGCTGTATGGAATCGTGCGATACGCTCAATGTTACCCGGGTTGGCGCGCTGCTTGCGGGAATTCCCGACACGGTTCCTGCAGCGACTGTCAACAGGGTTTGTATTTCCGGGATGGAAGCAATGATCTCCGGTGCGGCAATGATACAGGCGGGTATGGCTGATATAATTCTCGCCGGCGGGACGGAGCATATGTCTTCGGTACCCTATCAGGTTCCCGGAGCCAGGTGGGGATGCAGGCTCCAGGACAATACTTTTGTCGATGCCATGATGCATGCCCTGCACTGCGGCTCGAAGGTTATTCCACATCCCGAGGATGGTCCGGTGGACGAGACCCAGCCGCCGCTTTCCATGTTTGTCGGCAAGCCCTATATCATGGGACATACCACTGAGTTTATCGCCCAGCATCTGGGAATTACCAGAAAAGAGATGGATGAAGTGGCGCTCAGGAGCCACAATGCGGCGGAGCGTGCAACACAAGACGGTTCGTTCAAGGATGAGATCGTACCGGTGGCAGTACCACGGAGAAAAAAAGAACCGATAATCTTCGACAAGGATGAACACTTCAGGAAAGGGTTGACAATGGAGCAGCTCGAATCCTTGCCGCCGGCCTTTGTCCCCGAGATCGGCAAGGTGACCGCGGGAAATTCATCCGGCATAAACGACGGCGCAACGGGGATGGTGATCATGTCGGCGACAAGAGCCAAAGAGCTCGGGGTAAATCCTATTGCAAAAATCAGATCGACCGCCCGGGGAGCCTGCCATCCATCGATAATGGGGCTCTCACCCGTACCTGCGGTGAAGAATCTGCTGAAGAATTCGGGACTGCGGATTGAAGACTTTGATCTTTGCGAGGTCAATGAAGCTTTTGCCGGACAGTATCTCGGCTGTGAAAAAGAACTGGGGTTGGACCGGGATATCACCAATGTTAACGGTTCGGGTATTGGCCTTGGTCATCCGGTAGGCTCTACCGGAGCGCGGCTGGTGGTTTCACTGATGTATGCGATGAAGAAAAGAAACAAGTCGCTTGGTCTTGCAACTCTCTGCGGCGGAGGCGGCGTGTCGATGGCCTGCGCCATAGAGATGCTCTAGGAGATAAGTAGCCGGTGCGGTGTCGGGGCTGTGCTGCGGGTCACGGTTGTGTTGCCGCGCAAATTATTGTCCAGGTACCACGCTGCCGTATTGAATCTGCGTGGGCCGATACTATAAAATTAAGGATAATGAAATAATCGATTTTACTGCGAGATAGAGCCAACCCTGTCGGAAGACAGGGTCTACATGATACAGATCTCACCAGACGGCCGGGTTGCCTCTTTGCAAAGGGGGCAAACTCGGCTTTTTTATTGTAGCGGGTCGCGGTCGACTTGCTACGTGCAGATTCGAATGTACGGCAAATGCTGAAACGCAACACCTTGGTACAGCGTGTTGCAGACCCAGAACCTATACGCGCAGGAGGAATCATGAAGAGGGCTATAGTTGTTGTTTTTGCATGGGTTACGGCATGGATGTTTGTGCCGTTTACCGCCTTCGGGACCGGGGGACCCGAGCCGGACCCGCCCCCGAAGGCCAAGACCGTAGCTGAACTCGCACAGCGTTACGACTCTTCCAGGTGTGTCGAGTGTCACGAGGATATCCATGACCAGTGGTCTGAGTCGCTGCACTCCAGATCAATACTGGGGTCGCCGCGCACAGCCCCGACGATAATCACCGCCATTGAAAAAGGCTTGAAACGCTTTCCTTACTCCGGGGTGAAGGAAGATTCGGACATTACGGTGGAAAACCTTATGATGTGCATGAAGTGCCATCTGCCGCAACTGGATGAAGCTACCGACGACGTGGCCAGGGAGATCGTTGCGACTATTCGCGGCTGGATGAAGGCGCTCGGAAATGCAGATGACGAGAAGGCCGCCGAGCTGGAACGAAAAATCACCAGCCTCAACATCGGCTGCACGGTTTGTCATAACAAGATGGCGCTGATACATAAATACGCCGACGGCTACCCCCAGAGCGATACCGTATACGGGTCGCAGCAAGGCGACCATGAGGACGAAATGTACCCCAAGATGGCTGAGGCTCCGGCAATCGGGGAATCGATATTCTGTGGCCAGTGTCATGGCGAGGGGCCCAATTTCGAACTTGACCATCCTTCGCAGTGCGCCACCGCTTACGGTAGTTATCTCTTTGCATATGTAGCGCATGGGGGGGACGAGTCCTGCCAGGATTGTCATATGCGCAAATCTGAGCTTGGTCATAACATACAATCCTACAACGACGGGACCATGATCAGGATGGCTCTTGATGTCGATGTTAAGGGCAGGTCTTTGTTCTGGCGCAAGAACAAGGAGGAAGGTGTGTTGCCGATCGGGGTGATCAACGTCGAGCTCTACAACAAGGCGGGACATGTTATTCCCGACGGCTGACCGACTCCCAATCGGCTGGTCCTGGAAGTGACCGCTAAAACAAACGATGGCGAGCAGATCTATCACGACAACAAAATTTACATGCCGTTTCCCGGCCGATTAGGACGGGGAAAGGAGATGGGGCGGGGTCCTTACGAAAAAAGCGGCCTGCTGAGGGAGACAAGTATTCCGCCGCTGTCGCGGATACATGAAACCTTTGAAATGGTATATCCTTTTAAGGATGTTGCCACAGGAGACACAACTCGAAGAGAGTTGATTCATGATGAAATTCAGGTATCGGTGGTGCTGTGGTATCTGCCATTCGGAGAGTTCGACGGTAACGAAGTCGTTTTTTATGAAAAAGAGCAAGCCCTCGATCTGAAAACCGAATGGATCTGGAGGTGATGTTGCATTAAACCATTTTCCGGCGGCTGCCCCGCACGATTCATGCATTATCGTCTTGTGCGGGGCGCTGGATGGCCCCCGCCATAGAGGAGGCAAGAAATGAAAATGGTCACCTTGTTGTCTGCTCTACTCTTATGGGTTGCTGCGACCGCTTCGGCGCACTGTCCGCTGACAGAGATTTTTTTCGAGAACGGATGGATAATTCATAATGAAAATGATTTTGAGCAGATTCTGCAGGAAAAACTGGTCGAATTCAGAGAGCAAATCGGCAACGACCTCGTCTTCGATCATGCTGAATACTACAGGTCGGATTATTCCCATGATTGTTATCTCATAATGCGGGTGGTGATATGGGACAGGGTCTCTACACCAAAAGATGAGATGTGGGGAGACGTGGCCTTCACGCACGTTGCTCCTTGTGAGGGAGAATATGTCGAGGTCCGGTGGTATGATCCAGTCACCGGGGAAAAGCATATCGCGTACAACCCCAAATACGTTTGTTGCTGTACCACCAAAATTCCCCTGGCCTATAATACGATATTCTGAGCCGGTTTTTCTTTTATATACACGTGTTAATTCGTCATTTCATGACACGTATTTTCCCCGTTATTGCCGGTCCCGGGAGGTTGGGGAAAAGGCCTTAACCTAAAAACGGTGGCTGTGGTTTTTAACCGGCTCCCAGATGTTTTCGCGCTGACGCCAGACAGCGCCTGGCGTGTTCTTCGTAACCGTATTTTTTTACTCTTTGCAGGTTGGGCAGTTCTATTGAGCAGGTAATATCAGCGGGCAGACTTTTAAAGATTGCGGAAAAGTCTATACACCCTTCCCCGATATAGAGGCGATTGTCTCTTGCAATACGCGTCATCTCCTGCTTGTCCCGGGGAATTTCCGGGGACGTGTCGCAGACATGGATAAACTGGAACCAGTGGTGAGGCAGTGCGGTGATCTCCTCCGGGGTCACCCCGGAAAAATGCAGATACAGCGTATCGAGCAGTATCGCCGAGTTACAACGATTTGCCGCAGCAACGATGTCCGCGGCCTGCTGCAGGTTGGTGAGACGGGAAAATGACGGAAATTCCAGGTTAACAGTAAGACCAAGAGGTTTGGCCAGGTCACAGAGTCGGGCAAAATGTTCAACGATAACATCCCGGTCCCCGGTGGTGTTGGTCCAGGCGCTTGAGATAACATGGCGCGCCCCCAGCTCCGCGGCAACCTCCATTGCCGGGAGATAGTCCCGCGGATCTTTGTTAACAAGGATGCGCGCAAGCTCAATGTCCCAGACCTCAATCCCCGTTTGAGCCAGGGCGGTCCTGGTGTCGCTGATCATTTTTTTGTCTTCCGGGAGGTAAAGATTCTCTCCGGCGACACCCATGGGGATAAGCCTCAGGCTCACGTAATCGTACCCGGCTCGTGCCGCAAGGTAGGTCATCTCCGGCGGGGGACAGCCAATTACTGTGAGGTGGGCCAGGGAAAATTTCATGTTCATGTTATCCAATCGGTATACCGCTTTCCCGCAATATCTGGTTCTCAGTGCCGGAATGTTCCGGCACAGTCATAATTTTTACCCCGAAAAACCTGAAGTACTGGTGGGCGCAAAGCACCCCTTGAGTATGTTGTAGGTCTTGAGAATATCGTACAACCCCCTGGGGTGTTTTCGTATCATGGTTTCCGAGATATTTGGGGGTGTCCATCTTTGCTGACGGAAATCCGTCAGCAGTTGATCTTGTCGCTGTTCCGGATTAAAAGCCAAAGAGATGGGGGATACCGGTTACCGTTGCCGGAACAAAAGCGATTATAATAAGGGCCAGCACCTCAACCAGGAAAAGGGGGATAATCTGTCTTGTCAGCCTGCCCAGGCCGACGTTGGCGATCGAGTCGGCGACAAAGAGACAGAGTCCCATCGGCGGGGTAATCAGACCGATCATCAGGTTGAAAACCACCAGGATACCGAAATGCGTCGGGTCTATTCCCATGGTTACGGCGATGGGATGGAGAATGGGTACGAGCACCAGCATCGCCGCTATGCCTTCCAGAAAAAGACCGACAAACAGGAAGAGCAGCATTGCGGCAATGAGAAACATCCAGCGCGCGGTCATGAACTCCAGGGTAAAATCGGTAATCATGTTGGGAATACGGTTATAGGTGAGCAGCCAGTTTCCGGCGGCTACGGCGCCGATGACGATCATGATCACCGCACTGTCCCGCATTGAACGGCCGAAGATGGCGGGCAGGGCGGAAAATTTCAGTTCCCTGAAGATAAAAAGACCCACGATAAGCGCATAGGCCACTGCAAAGGATGCCGCTTCCGTAGGGGTGACAACGCCAAGCAATATGCTGCCAACGACGAATATCGGCATAAGCAGGGGGATGATGCCCTGCAGCAAAATGGTGCGCTTTAGGTCTTTGTCCTCTGTTTTTTCCGGCTGCTCAAAGTTGCCGGCAAAGATCATGACATAGATTGACAGCAGTGTTGCCAGCAGGATTCCCGGGCCGATTCCTCCAAGGAACAGGGCGGGTACCGATACCCCGGTTACGGTTAACGCATAGATAATTACCGGGATCGAAGGGGGGATGATAGGGCCTATGACTGAAGACGCCGCGGTTATTGCCGCCGCGAAGTCCCTGGGGTAGCCGCGTTTTTCCATTTCCGGTATGAAGACTCGGCCAATGGCCGAGGTGTCGGCGACGGCAGAGCCTGAGAGTCCAGCGAAAACAACCGAGGCCCAGATGTTGATCATGGCCAGGCCCGCACGGCATCTTCCAACCAGAACACTTGTAAAGGCGATGATCCTGCTGGTAATGCCCGATTCGTTCATCAGGTCTCCTGCGAGGATAAATAGAGGGATGGCAAGCAGCGGAAACGACCTCATCCCGCCGTACATCTGCGTGGCGACTATCCGGATATTGTAGGGAAAATCTCCTGTGGCCATGAAATACAACAGTGTTGCAACTATGGCAAAAGCTATCGGGACCCCTATGACCAGACATGTTGCTAAAACTATGTAAACCATAAATTACCTCGTTATCTGCAGGAAGGAGCACCATCGGTCAGGCGCTGCAAGAATTTCAGTATTGCGGCGATGGCCACCATTATGCCGCCGCCAATCATTGCCGCCTGGTAGGGATACAGCGTTCCGAAAACGAGAAAATGTTTGAGCCCGGTTATCGCGGTCAGCTGCTTTGCCAGGTTGATCATCCCGGAAGACTCCATCGCGCCTCGCTTTGCGGCAAAGAGGTAGCCTGAGTAAGCAAGAAGAGAACCTGTGATCACCATGACGAGATCAACGAGCATAAACAGATAACGGCTGGTCTTTTCGGAGAGAAAGCCCACCAGCATGGTAAACTTGATATGCCGGTCTTCGAGGTAGGCCCAGGCCGACCCGAACATGATTCCGTATATCGCAACGAAAATTGGCAGTTCCTCTCCCCACTCAAAAGATTTTCCGATGGTGTAGCGGCGAAGGGAGTTGAGAAACACGACGATGAACACCACGGCCATGCTCAATGATGCCCCTCCACCCATGAAAACGGTCACAAGCTTTGATATTTTCCTGACTATGCTCTGCATTGATTTGCCTCTTGTGGTTGTCGATGATCTACCGTGCTAAAAGGGGCTTTCATGAGCCGGAGACTGGCAGCCGGCTCACGGTCTTCATGGTTTACCGATTACTTCGTTGCCTTGGTCACGGCGTCGTCAAGCTTCTTGATCCATACCGCATCGTCACCGAGCTGTTCGGCAAGCCATTTGCGTACCGCCGGTTGTGCCAGCGCCTTAAACTGGTTGAGTTCCTCCGCGGTGGGCGAGTAGACGGCCATGCCTTCCGCCGCAACCTTGGTGACGCCTTCCGCAGTATTAAACTGCTGAATTGCCCGCCCCATAAGTCCTGCAGTGCGGGCCGCCTTTTTGATGACAGCCTGGTCTTTGGGTGAGAGCATGTCGAAAAATTCATTATTGACGACGATAAAGTCGGTGCCGTATACATGGCCGTCGAGAATGAGGTATTTCTGGAGCTTGTGGAAATTATTGTTATAGATGACGCCGACCGGGTTCTCCTGACCGTCGATAACGCCGGTTGACATGGCGTTGGGAACCTCGGACCAGGCAATGGGCGTAGGTTCTCCTCCAAGGCTTTTCACCAGCTCGAGGTAGAGGGTGATCGGCTGGACCCGGATTTTCAGTCCTTTCATGTCGGCGGGGCTTTTTATTTCACGTACGTTGTTGGTGAAATTCCGGAAACCGGTCTCCCCGTAGGCGAGGGTTTTCAGTCCCGATTTTTCCTCGCAGTGCTTGGCGAGTTCATCCCCGAACGGTCCGTCCAGAACGTCCCAGGCAATCGGTGCCGAAGAAAAGATGTATGGAATGTTGAGTATGTCCGCAGTTTTGCATATCTTGCCCATGGCACCGGAGATAATTGCAACCTGGGTGGTTCCTTCCTGGACCTGTTGTACCAGGTCGTTTTCATTGCCGAGTGCGCCTGCAGGAAAAAGCTCTACCTTGATATCACTTTCACCTTCTACAATGTTTTTGAAGATGATCCCCGCAGCACCTTTTTTGGAAGATTGCCAGTTGGCGGGGTCTACGTGGCCAAGCTTTATGGTCGGACCGGCGATGGCCGTGGTCGAAAACAGCGCGATAGTCCCTGCAAGGACCAGTTTCAGGGTTGAACGAAGCATTTTTTTCCTCCTCTGGATTGTGGGTTACATGCTGTAAGGTGTCTTGTGGTCAACAGTTGCTGGCAACACGTGTAATCGCTGGCGGCAACGGATCGTCTCTGTCTGTTATTCTATCATGTCTGCGTGAAATAGTAGTTGTTTTGCAAAATAGATGCTGTTTTCGAGGCAGCAGAATTATACTTGCACAAGGTAGTGGAATAGAACAGATTTGAGCTGATATTCCCTACCTCGCCGGACACCACACTAAAAATTGAAGCGGTTCTGGAAATGGGAGGCCTGTTATCCTCCCGTTCCCCTCCTGACAGAAACGTGGGCGCTGAATCAGTCGGTGCTCACGTGGGAAATTTTTTCCCCCGGTGAATAGATGTCGAGGATGTTCCAGTACCCGGTCGTGGGGACCGGATTGTTTATCATGCGAACATCGATTACCACCGGTTTGTTGAGCGCTATGGCTCTTTCAAGTGAGGGTTTGAAGTCCCCGGCAGATTCTACCGTGATTCCCTCCACGCCGTACGCTCTGGCAATGGCTGCATAGTCGGGCGAAGTGGACTCGCCGTCTTTTTCAAAAACTGTACCGAAGGTTGTCTGGTAGTGTGCTTTTTCAAGGCCGGCGATGGTACCGAAGGCGTTGTTGTTCATGATCAGCCAGATAACCGCCAGGTTTTCGTGGCGGGCAGTGGCCAGCAGGGCAGGATTCTGGCCGAATCCGCCATCGCCGATCAGGGCGACAACAATTCTGTCGGGGGCTGCTATTTTTGCGCCGATGGCGGCGGGACCGCCGAATCCCATGGTGGCGTAGCCCCCTGGGGTCAGGATGCTGCCCGGGACGAACACGGGAAATTGCTGGCCAACCCCGTTTTTATTCCAACCGACGTCGGTGGTAATAATGGCGTTTCTGGGCAGCACGGCACGGGTCTCCGCAAGGATCCGTTCCGGCATCATCGGGAAAGCGTCGCTTGTCTCCATGGCCACGTTTTTCTGCCGGAACCCCGCCTGCACATCGGCGATTTCCTGCTGCAGCCCAGGGCGTCGAACACCTTCGGGAACCTTGGCCCTGGCAACTTTTGTCAGGATACCAAGCGCCTGTTTGAGGTCTGCTACCGCGCCGATTTCAACCGGATAGTTGCGCCCTATTTCGCTTGGTTCGATATCGATCTGGATCAGTCTGGCGGTACCGGGGATATCGAAAGTATACTCGGGATACCAGGAGCTGCAGTCGGCCTCCTTGAAGCGGCTGCCCAGGCCGAGGATCAGGTCGGCGTTGCGGCAGGAGTCGTTGATATACCTGGTGCCCCAGAACCCGGTCATGCCGAGGATAAAGGGGTGATCGTCCGGCAGCGCGCCTTTGCCCATCAGAGAGTGGGCGACCGGGAGTTGCAGGTGGTCGACAAATTTTTGAAGTTCTGTTGCGGCTTTTGCCAGGAGGATGCCGCCGCCGACATAGAGGATCGGCCGTTCGGCCGCGAGAATAGCGTCGATGATCTCCTCTGCGGTCTGTTGGTCAAGCGACGGCTTTCGCAGACTTTTGGTGTTGCCGAGCTGTCTGTCGAAAAGATGCGGATCCACTTCTTTTGAGAAGATATCCATGGGGACATCTACAAGAACCGGTCCCGGTTGTCCGGACTCTGCCAGTTGAAACGCTTTTTCGATTATTTCCGGAAACAATTCGGGGCGCTCGACTCGCCAGGCCCTTTTGACAAAGGGTTTGTAGATTTCATACTGCGCCCCGTCGCTGTGCAGGTTCACTTCCTGGTGCGGGTGTTTTCCGTAATAGTGGCTGGGGATATCGCCCGCTATTACCACCATCGGGATGCAGTCCAGGGCGGCGTTGGCAACCCCCGTGGCCGCGTTGGTCATTCCGGGGCCGAGGTGGCTCAATACCACCGATGCTTTTCCTGTCACCCGGGCATAGCCGTCCGCCGCATGGGAGGCTATCTGTTCGTGGCGGACATTGATGAATTGGATTGAGCTTTTTTCAATAGCCGAGAGTACCGCAATGTTGGTATGTCCGCATAGACCGAAAATATGCTTGATGCCACGGCGTTCCAGATATCTGACCAGCTGGTGGGAAACGATGTTGTTCATGGTTCTCTCCATGGTTGCCGAACTAGGTATTACCAGGTTTCGGTGTTGTAGAATTCGCCGAACAGCTCTTCGTCGCTTGGTCGGTCCTCGGGAATCGGGCGGGAGACCCAGGTGTAGTTGAGATAATGTTTCAGAGAGATATTTTCATTGGTAATGTTCCCGGCCCATACGCCACAGCCCATGCTTGAGGTCATCGGCATACCGTTGGAGAAGCTTCCTGCATTGGCCTTCGACTGGGGTTGCCGTACCATCATTCTACTTACCGGTGCGGTTAATGCAAGCTGGTGAATGTGTTCGTCGTTGAACGAGTAGATCCCGCATGAGTGGCCTTTTCCCTGGGTATCGTAGATGTGACGGACCATCTCCAGCGCGTCTGCAAAGCCGCTGTATTTAAAAATGGCCAGCAGGGTTCCCAGTTTTTCGGTGGAAAACGGATACTCTCTGCCGATATTTTCTTCCTTGACGATGAGAAACTTTTTATCCCCGGGGAGGGGGAAGCCGGCTTTTTCCGCAATCTGTGCGGCCGGGCAGGCGATTGTGTCGATTGTCCGGTGACCGTCCTGCCAGTAGACTTTCTCTATCATCTCTTTTTCTTCATCGGACACCAGGTAGCCGCCTTCCTCCTGCAGCTGGGCCAGAAACGCGTCGTAGATGCTCTGTTCGACAATAAGGTTCCCGTCCGCTGAGCAGCCGGAGCCGAAATCGGACATCTTCGACAACATGGTGTTTCGGGCAGCCTCTTTGATATCCGCGGTTTCATCGATTACCATAGTCGAGTTTCCCTGACCCGCCGCATATGCAGGTTTTCCCGAACTGTGGGCGGATTTTGCCATGGCCGGTCCACCGGTTGCGATGGTGAGGTCGCAGATGGACATCAGCTCCTGGGCCAGTGGAATCGAAGGTCGTTCGGCGCATACATAGATATCTTCTGGAAGACCTATATTATTAAGCGCCCTGCGCATGACGTTGACGGTCTCAATGGTGGTCTGTCTGGCCCTGGGATGTGGCGAAAAAACGACACTGTTTCTGGCTTTGAGTGCATAGATGCCCATGCCGGGCGGAGTGAGTGCCGGGTTGGTCGTCGGCACCAGCGCGGCGACGACGCCGACAGGTTTGGCATATTTTACCAACCCTTTTTCCGGTATCTCCTCTACTATGCCGACACTTTTCTGGCGCAGCGCATCGCGGAGTACCCCTTTGATCTTAAACCGCTTGTTGGGACGGCCTGCCCGGTCTCCCAAACCGCTTTCCTCCACCCCCATCTGCGCCAACCGGGTGAAAGTCTTTTCGTTGGCCGTGGCCCAAGCCACTGCCTGAATTGCCCGGTCAACGGTAGCCTGGTCAAGATTTTCAATCTGCTTCTGCGCTTTTTGTGCGCGTTTGAGAAGTTCCTGGGCGTAAGCCTTTTCTTCTTCGGTTATCGGTCTGGCCATGGTTGTGTCTCCTGATTGAGTGGCTCCGGTTGCTGCATTGTTGATGCGGAAAAATTTCCTGGTCTGTCATCTATTCTTGTACGGTGGTGAAGCAGTACGTAGTTTGGTAAAAAATAGAACGATGTCCTGTACAGTAGAATATATTGGGTGGAATAAATTGTCAATGATTTTTGTGAAAAAATAGAACGATGTTCTATTTTTTCTGTATCCTCAAGGAGTCGGACCGATAGGAACGGTACGCGCTATGCGTTCTATCTCCAGCTATTGGCCGATATTGCGTTGTTGATCAGAGTTGTTTGGAAAATCAACCAGGTAGTTACCAAGCGGATGCCAGATAATGGAACAAGGATGGGGCGGGAAGGTGCGTCGTCAGGTCACTTGGGAAAAATGCCTGAAAAACCAGATTTACCGCAATTGTTGCCGGTTGCTGTATTGTTTAGCGTGTATCGCCAGCGAAAATAGCGTACTCTTGGAGAAAACAGATAGCACGGCAAGAGAAATGACCCCGTAAATAATATCACAAGGATGAAAAATGAGACAGCAGAGTAAAATTGCAGTTGAGGTGAGAGATGTTGTGATTGGAGGTGAAAAGCCTCTAGTCTGTTTGCCCCTTGTTGCCAAAAACAGTGATGATCTTCTCGGGGAGGCGGAGCTGTTAAAACCTCTGCATCCCGATCTGCTGGAGTGGCGCGTGGACGGATTTGCCGGGGTCGGCAATATTGACGCCTGCCTCGATGTCCAGGCAAGGTTGCGGAGGGTGATTGGCGATATTCCCCTGATCTATACCTGTCGCATCGATTGTGAAGGCGGCATGGCAAAGCTTGACCAGGACAAGCGAAGAGATCTTATCGAGGCCGCAATCTCTGCCGGAACCGTTGATCTGGTGGATATTGAACTCTGCAATGATCGCGACTTTATCGCTTCGGTCCGGTCGAAAGCCAGAGAATTCGGGGTAAAACTTATTCTTTCCTATCATAATTTCGACGAAACCCCGGGGGAGAATTTTATAGTCGAAAAACTCGAAGCCCAGTGCCGGTCCGGGGCCGATATCGCCAAGCTGGCGGTAATGCCCAAAAGCTACAGCGATGTTCTCACCCTGCTCAATGCCACCAATCGTGCACGCAACACAACGGTGGATGTCCCTATTATCACCATGTCCATGGGTTTCATGGGACAGATCACCCGTCTGGCCGGAGGGTTGTTCGGTTCCGATGTGACCTTTGCAATCGGCAAGGATGCTTCGGCACCCGGACAGATTGCGATCGAACGTCTGCGCGATGCTATGGATATTTTTTATAAACAGGTGTAGCACCCCGGATGCAATAGGCTCAGTCGGAAACAGACAGACCTTGTTGGTCTGTGCGGTAAGAAAATCTCAGGGCTGCGCGAGGCTGGCAACAGGCCGAGGTGGTTTGGCCGCACCGCGTTTGTCAGCTGTGGTGCGGCCGCGGCAACTTTTTCCCGTGGATTCTGGTCATTTCCTGCCGATGGAGAAAGCTTTGCCTAGAAATGGACCGATCCCGTGATAGCCCTGGTGCGCCGGATCGTAAATAATCGGGTCTATTTTCATGATGTCGGGGCTGCCGTCATCTTTTAGCACCGACGTATCGCTCTTTGCGTCGATAATTTCTCCGACAAACAGGGTGTGCAACCCGATTTCCAGGGTGTGGAGCAGGGTGCACTCAAGTACGAAAACCACCTCGTCGGCGTAAGGAGCGTCAACCAGATCACTTTTTACCGGGGTAAAACCGGTTTCGGCAAACTTGTTTACCTTGCGGCCGGATACGGTACCGATGTAATCTGCCTCTTTCACCTGATGTTTTCCGGGAACACCGA
Source organism: Desulforhopalus singaporensis (assembly GCF_900104445.1). GTDB lineage: Bacteria > Desulfobacterota > Desulfobulbia > Desulfobulbales > Desulfocapsaceae > Desulforhopalus_A > Desulforhopalus_A singaporensis. The sequence continues at coordinate 60,487 of NZ_FNJI01000020.1, forward strand.
CGGTGAAGGCTTTACGTTTGACAATTGCGGAAAAGGAATAAGTGGCTTCACGCAGGGAAACAGCGAGGCAGGGCGGTTTTGAGCAGCAGATCCCTCCCCAGGCTGCGGTCATCAGGTTGGGTTTTTGTTCCTGGTCGTAACTTCCAATTAACAATACCGGGGTTGGAAAGAGCAGGCACTGCGGGCCGAGAGATTTCTTCATAATCGCCTCCTTTGTCGATGGTTTGGTTGGCTGCGCAAAAAAACGCTATATTAAGGTGTTAATGGCAATAGTTTCTAAGCTGCTTTGTTTTTTTGTTGTATCCTTGTTGCTGCTCTCTCAAGAAAAGTTTATGTTATCAATAAGGTACCCGTCAAGGGGTGGTGGGCCTGGTAATTAAGGTATTTTTAAATTGAATGAACGTACATTTAAAAACTTGACAAGGGTGATTTGATCATATAGGGTGATACATGTAAAATGTACGATCGTTCAAAAAGAGAAGCGTAAAACCCTTCTGCAGGAAGTAGGGGGCCCGGATCGGCAACGATTGCGGATTTACGCAACGGCAACAATAATTTTGAGTTTGTAAAAAAAGGAGGGCTATAATTTTTTCTGCGGCAGACCAACCACCTGGATCCAGTGTTCGTTTTGCACGTTTGCCGTCTGGGAAAGTTTTCTTGAACAGGAACGGATTGAGAGTTAACAATACAATATCAAAAAAGGGGTGTATCACATGGAAGGCGTTTACGAATATTCTCATTGGGTACTTTGGGGTTTGGTCGCATATATGTTGGGCATGCTGGCGCTTGGGTGGTATGCGTCCAAACGGATCAAAAGTTCAGAGGATTATATAGTCGCCGGTCGCGGTCTTGGTCTGTTTTTCTGTACCGGTACCATTTTTGCTACCTGGTTTGGGGCAGGAACCTGCATGGGTGGAGCGGGCAATGCTTATCTGTTCGGCAATCAAGGCGTGTTGTTCGATCCCTGGGCGGCGGGACTGAGTCTACTCGTTGTCGGTTTCGCGTTCGCCCGACTGCTCCGCCGGGGAAAATTCCTGACGGCCGTAGACATGCTTGATAAGAGATTCGGCAAAAAGATGGGCGCGATCTCGGCAATAGTCCTGTCTATTGCCGATACCGGATGGCTGGCATCCCTGCTTGTCGCCTTCGGGGCTATCCTCCACTATTTCACGGGAGTATCTCTTAACACCGCCATCGTTGTTTCCACCCTGGTGGTAATGGTCTACACATATATGGGCGGTATGTGGGCGGTAAGCCTGACGGACGCGGTGCAGATGGTTATCCTGATCATAAGCCTTATTATTATGCTGATTATGGTCTGGCCGGAGGCCGGTGGCTTTGCAAGTTTCTTCTCCAATGAGCCGGCAAACTTCTATGGAATCAACCAGTGGTCTTTTCTTCCGATTTCACAGGCGGCTCAACACCCCGAGTATCAAAACGCCGGTTTCTTTTACTATGTCGGTCACAAAGCATGGTTCTACTGGGCAGCTGCGTGGCTTTCCCTGGGACTCGGGTCGCTTCCGTTTCAGACTCTTGTTCAGCGTTTTCTTGCCGCAAAATCAGAAACCGTTGCCGTCAGGTCGGGATATCTGTCCGCCCTGTTGTATGTCAGCATAGGTTTGATTCCTATTTTCCTTGGAATGATCTATTTCCGGGTGAATCCGGATCTGAGCATTAATAGCGCCCTCAATAACATCCTGCTGTACATGGCGGTCGATCATCTGCCTCTTGCTGTAACCATTATCTTTATCATTGCCCTCGTAGCCGCCATCATGAGCTCGGCAGATAGCGTGATACTTGGTGTTTCAACGCTTTGCTGCAATAATGTCTGGCGTTATTTCCGGCCCGAACTCACGGATAAAGATCTCCTTAAGGGGACCAAACGCATGGTTCCCGTAGTTGCGCTGGTCGCTCTTTTGATGGCTCTTTTTGCCAAGGCAATCTTTAACCTGATGATTGTCGTCAGTATTCTCGGCATGGTCTCCATTGCAATACCTTTTGTTGCTGCCTGGTTCTGGAAAAAAGCCAACCACTATGGGGCAATAGCGTCCGCTATCGGAGGATTGGTCGGCTGGGCCGCCGGATATTTCTATTACCTGCCGTTCACCATGGAAGCCAACACCGGTGTTATTGTCGAAGGTCAAGTCTATTTTGAATGGGCGATGTGGGACGCGGTTTATATTGGCTCCATATGGGGCGTGATCCTGTCAATTATCGCCCTCGTCGCCGTCTCCCTGCTGACCCAGAAGATAGATGCTCCCAAACCCCTGGTGGATGCGGACAACAAACCGCTGACGGTGGAAAACTGGATTGGCATCCCCTGGAATAATTCTGACAAAAAAGAGGATGTTCCGGACGGGGAACTGGAGTCGGCAGATATCGCAGTGTAACGGCTGCTCCTTGTGAAAAATTAAAAACGGCTGTTGTCAAGGGCAACAGCCAGACCCGGTAATTCAGGGTGACTGGAACTTGGCTCCGTCTCTTCTTTGGTTGAATTTAAACTGGTACAACGCGTGTAAACGGACCCTGGCCCGGTTGCTCTGGATTATCTTTTCCCCGCCTCTTTACTGATTTTCCCTTCGTTCTCTCGTTGCTCCCATAATTCCGACAATCCTCTGATTTGAATCGCAACTGTCTGCAAGTGAGTCCATAACCTGGAAGGGGAGAACCGGAGTTGCAATAATTTGCAATTCCGTTTATATTCGGCAAGTTGTACCCCGGTCAGGGGCAGAAAGGCGCGACGCGCAGGCCGCCTTGTAAAATTATATTCAAATCAGCAGGTACTATGACACTGTCCACAACAAAACCGAAAGGCCGCGAAGCAATCAAGGCCTGGCACAGACAGAAGATTATCGAGGCAACTGTTGAGGTTGTTTCTGTTTATGGTATCGCGGAAACCACGGTAAGCAGAGTTGTTGAACATGCCAAAGTTTCGCGGGGACTTGTCAATGTCCACTTCAAGACCAAGAAGAGGCTGTTGCTTGAGACAGCTATTTATATGTCTGATCTCTATACAAAAGCCAGCGAAGAGGCCTTGCGCAGGGGCGGTGATGACCCGGTGAAGAAAATGAGAAATCTCGTTGTTTCCGATTTTTCAGAGGAAATTCTCAATGAGAGGAGTGTCGGTTTCTGGCTGACACTGCGCTCACAGGTCCGTTCCATGCCTGAGCTTATCCCCATGGTCGAAACGAGGGATGCAAGATATATTGAGTATATTCGCAATCCTCTGTCAAAAATCAATGAAGAAGGCGGTTATAATGTAAGATTGAAGATGGTGGTGGATGGCATAATGGCTATGGTGGAAGGAATGTGGGTAGATTATTACATTCACTACGAAACTTTTGATCGCCGGAAAGCCGTTGAGACCGTTTTCCTGTTCCTGTCGAGTTTTTTCCCTGATCATTTCAGTGTTTCACCTGAGGAGAAATAAACCGCGTTGTCACCTCCACAGCTGAAGGGCTGGAAAAGTTTTCCTGCTTTTTGGTTTTGGATCAAATCACTGTGATTTGTTGTAATTTCAAGTAATAACTAGTCGCCTTGAACGAAATTAAACCGTTGCCCAGGTTCGTTCGTTGTTTAATTTGAATGAACGTACATATAAATATATTGACAGTGGCGGTGGGGGTCTGTACAGTTAAGTATGATTTGAACGATCGTACAAAATTAGCAGTGTGCAGATTTCGTGGCGTAATGCTGTGAAGATCAAGGAGTTCCATTACGGGGGGCTAATAATGAATAAAATCTTAGAGAGTTCAGGCAGCGTGATTGACAGACAGAGTACCGAGAATTTAAGGAACAAGGATAACCAGCACTACCTGCACCCTTGGGAAGATATCGGCAGTTTCGGCGAAAATCAGAGAACGGTGGCGGTGGGAGGGAAAGGAATCTATCTTTACGATTCTGAAGGAAACAGGTTGATAGACGGACCTGGAGGCATGTGGTGTACCCAGATTGGGTACGGTAGAAAGGAGATGGCTGAGGTCATTGCCCGCCAGATAATGCGTACGCCATATTATTCACCGTTTAACCTGACCAATGATGTCTCGGCCGTTTTGGCGGAAAAGCTGGCGCAGATGACGCCCGGCGATCTCAATACGGTGTTTTTTACCACCGGCGGTTCAACCGCGGTCGATTCCGCTCTACGTTTTGTCTCCTTCTATAACAACTGCAAGGGGCGGCCGGAAAAGAAAAAAATAATTTCAAGACAGGATGCGTACCACGGAAGCACTTATCTTTCAGCTTCTGCTTCAGGTAAGACCAGGGATAAGAATTTCCAGGACACCGCCGCGGATATTATCAGTTTTATCGGCTCGCCCAATCCGTTTCGCAGGCCCGTTGGCATGTCTGAAGAGGAGTTCAGGGATGCAAAGGTGAAAGAACTCGAAGATAGAATCCTGGAGCTGGGGCCGGCAAATGTTGCTGCATTCATTGCTGAGCCGATTCTTGCCTCCGGCGGGGTTGTTATCCCTCCGGCAGGGTATCACAAGATGTGTCTTGATATCTGCCGCAAGTATGACGTTCTTTATATCTCAGACGAAGTTGTAACCGGGTTCGGGCGACTTGGCCATTGGTTCGCCTCTGAAAAGGTGTTTGACATAGTGCCGGATATCATAACTTGCGCCAAAGGCATGACGTCGGGGTACCAGCCTCTTGGAGCCTGTATAGTGTCCGACAACCTGATTGCCGAGATCTCCGGAAATACGGGTAAAGGGACCATTTTCTCCAACGGGTACACCTACTCCGGCCATCCTGTCGCCTGTGCCGCCGCTCTTAAGAACATCGAGATCATGGAACAGGAAAAAATTCTCGAGCATGTCCGGGAAACTGAGCCTTATTTCCTGCAAAAAGTAAAGGAGCTCGAAGATATCCCGATAGTGGGAAATGTTCGGGGCCAGGGGCTGATGGCCTGCGTTGAATGTTTATTGGACCCGGACAAACAAAGCTCGCTTGCGCTCGATTACGAGATGGGGGGAAGGATCGATAAGAAATGCCAGGCCATGGGGCTGATTGTTCGTCCGATCATTAATATGAATGTCATGTCCCCGCCGTTAATCATCACCAGGGAGCAGATCGACGAGATGGTGCAGATTCTCCGCAGGGGAATAGAGCAGACTATGGACCAGCTCGTCAAGGACGGTCTGTGGGAGATGCCTGTTCATTAATATTTAGCTCCGCGTCACAACGGTTCAGCACTGGTCATCGACACCATGGATGAATTTTGCCGGATTCCGGGGCAGAGGTAAAACATGAAACTGGTTGCCGGTCCTCAATACCCGCTTGCCCGGACGGTGGGACCGGCTTTTCTTGCCAGGGGGCGTTGCATGCGTTATCATGCTGCAGAGAGGCAACAACTAACTAGTTTATATCTCTTTAAAAGAGGTGCATTCTGCAATGCGTGTAAGAACCAAGACCTGGATAGAAAATGAGAGCGGCGAGCTTCTTTTCGGCAAGGGGAAGACCGAGATCCTCGAGCTGATAGAAGAAGAAGGCTCTATTGCCGGTGCGGCCGAACGCATGGTCCTGAACTACAAAAAAGCCTGGAACCATATCAAAACGCTCCAGGGTAATTTCTCCGAAGATCTGGTTATTGTGCAAAAGGGTGTTAAGGGAGGTACTTTTCTTACCCCTGAAGCGAAGGACCTGATAAAGAAATACCGCAGACTGCAAAAAGATATAGAAACGTATGCAAACAGACGGTTTCAAGAGCTTTTTCCTTCCGATTCCGATTCCCTCCATCGCTGACCCTTACAGAGATTTTTCCAGAGAATAACCAAAAATTACTTTAAATCCGGGCACCTATAAATATGCATTGTTTGCATATTTATAGGTTGTGGGGTAGAGTAACCGGCGATTCGAATATCCATCTCCCGTACGTGGAATTTCCTCCCAGGGAGCACGTTTTCTTAATTGTAGTATCATCATCCTATATCGTTCGGAGAATCTACCTATGGAACCGAAACAAGCAATGACGGTGAACGGTCGCCTGATAGCCTTTGAGCCGGGAAAAACTATCCTGGAAGTCTGTCAGCAAAACGGCATTCCCATCCCGATTCTTTGTCATGACAAGCGACTGAAACCTTATGGCGGCTGCAGACTCTGTCTGGTGGAGGTTGACGGTGCGCCCCGGCCGCTCTCCTCCTGCACTACGCCGGCAACTGACCAGATGAAAGTGACAACCGAGAGTCCGCGTCTCTTCAGGCTGCGCAAGACCGCCATTGAGCTTTTGCTTTCCAATCACCCCCAGGACTGCATGTGCTGTGAAGCCACGGGCGATTGTACCCTGCAGGAGCTCGCTTACCAGTATGGTGCCGATCTCGACCGGTTTGGCGGAGAGCAATGGGATCTGCCGCTTCGTGAGGACAATCCCTTTATAAGTTTTGAGCCGAATAAGTGCGTGGTGTGCGGCAGATGCGTACGGATCTGCAATGAAGTGGTTATGGCGGGCACCATCGACCTCACCGGACGCGGGTTTACCGTGATGCCGGACACCGCGTTTTCCAAGCCGAGAAGCCTTCAGAACTGCGAGTTCTGCGGACAGTGTGTCTCCGCATGTCCGACGGGAGCGCTCTCGGGCCGCAAAAGCCGGGGGATGGGGCGGCGAGCCGAGATCGAACGGGTGCGCACTACCTGCACCTATTGCGGTACCGGGTGCAATTTGTTCCTCAAGGTCAAGGACAACAAGGTGGTGGGAGTCGATTCCGACTTCGATGCTCCGGTGAATCACGGTAATCTCTGCATCAAGGGACGGTACGGCTATGACTTTATCCATCATGGGGATCGGATAACCACGCCTCTTATTCGTGAAAAAGATGGGTTGCGGGAAGCATCGTGGGATGAAGCTCTTGACCTTGTCGCTTCGCGTTTTAAACAACTGATAAAGGAATACGGGGCCGATGCGGTCGGCGGATTTTCCTCCTCCCGCTGTACCAATGAAGAAAATTTTCTCCTGGCAAAATGGGTGAGAACGGCGGTCGGCTCCAACAATGTCGATAACTGTGCCCGGGTCTGACACGCCCCCACCGTGGCCGGTCTGGCCACAAGTCTCGGAGCAGGTGCTGCAACAAATTCTCTGGCCCAGATGCCGGAAATAGATACCCTTTTTCTTTTTGGTTCCAACCCGACGGAGGCTCACCCCATTATCGGGTTCTACCTGAAAAAAGCTTTACAGAACGGGGCAAAACTGATCGTCGGCGATCCCAGGAAGACCTGGATGGCAAAAAGAGCCGATGTCTGGCTCAATGTCAGGCCGGGCCAGAATATTGCCCTGCTCAACTCGATCATTCATGTAATCTTGAAAAATGGCTGGGAGAACCGCAAGTTTATTGAAGAGCGGTGTGAAAACTTTTCCGAGCTCAAAGAAAAAGTCCAGGAATACGATCCTGTTTCGGTTGAGCGGATCACCGGAGTTGCGGCTTCCCAAATAGAGGAGGCGGCCTACCTCTATGCGCACGCTGAAAAGGCGATGATTGTCTACGGACTTGGCGTCACCGAGCATATTTCCGGTACTGAAAACGCCATGGCTATCGCCAATCTTGCCCTTGTCTGCGGACAAATAGGCAGGCCGTCCACCGGCATTATGGCGCTACGGGGACAGAACAACGTGCAGGGGGCGTCGGATCTTGGCCCAGCCCCAACTATTTTACCCGGCTATCAACAGCTGAGCGACAACGATGTTCGCGCCAAATTTGCAAAGGCCTGGAACGTGGAGATACCAAAAGAGCCTGGACTCAAGTCGGTTGAAATGCTCGATGCATGCGTCGAGGGACGTTTTAAGGGAATTTTTATCCTGGGAGAGGATCCGGCCCAGACCGATCCTGACCTGAACCATGTCTGCAAGGCCCTGGAAAAGGTCGATTTCCTGGTGGTTCAGGATATCTTTCATACCGAAACAACCCGCTTTGCCGATGTCATCCTGCCGGGGGCGAGTTTTGCCGAAAAAGACGGTACCTTTACCAACGGCGAGCGGCGGATACAGCGGGTTCGCAAGGCGGTGGAGCCTCTTGCCGGAATGGCCGAATGGGAGGTGGTAAGCCTTCTGGCAACCAGGATGGGATACCCGATGTCATACTCCGGTCCTTCGGAAATCATGGATGAAATCGCCTCCTTGGTGCCGATTTACGGGGGAGTCAGCTACGACCGGCTCAAAAGCGGCGGACTCCAGTGGCCCTGTCCCGACAAGGATCACCCCGGTACCTCGACCCTGTACACCGATCTTTTCTCCCGGCCAAACGGCAAAGCCTGGTTTAACGGCCTGGATCAACATCAGCCGGGGGAGACGGCCGACCAGGAGTATCCCTTTACTCTTATTACCGGACGCAGAAGAGAGCACTACAATAACGGATCCCAGACCAGGCGATGCCAGGGTATCGACCGGATTGTAGCAGCAGAGAAGGTCGAGATAAACCCAGAGGACGCAGAAAGGCTTGGGATTATCAGTGGCAATCTGCTGAGGGTTTCCTCAAGGAGGGGAGAGGTCCGGGTTAAAGCCAGGGTGACGGACAGATCTCAGCCGGGATGTCTGTTTATGACTTTTCATCACCAGAGCTGTCTGACCAATCTGTTGACCTCAGAACACCGGGATCCCATAACCGGAACACCTGAGTACAAGGTATCGGCGGTGCGTATAGAGCCGGTTGTTGACAAGGTGAAATAAACTTGATTTATCCCCTGGCCGAAACAGTTCAGGCTGGTAACAAACGTGTTTCGGCCACCCCGGGCAGGACAAGTCCGGGTTCTCCGCTTCTTATCGGTCACCAAGTTCCCGGGTAAAAAACGCGGTTGAATATGGCATGTAGATTGCTACATATCCCCTGCCGGAGTCTGACGCTGACTTAACATTACGGAGGGGGTATGTGGTCAATCGCGATTTTTCCCTGTTCATTTACCGGTGGGGCGACGCTCGTTGGTGAACTGGTCAATTCTCTTCAGCTACCCGTATACTCGGATGCCCTGCTTTTCGAGGAGGTTTCGGAACAGTTCGGCATCCCTGTAGAGAAGCAGAAAAAAGTGATACTGGGCAGGAGGCCGCCGCTGCGCAGATACATGCTCAGGAAACAGCAATATATCAACTGCCTCAGGTGCACCCTGGACGCAACACTGGATTCTTCCCGCGGCAGGCTCCATTACGGTTTCCATACATCTCTGTTCGATATAACGAACCGGAGGGTGCTGCGGGTACTGGTGTGCGATGATTGGGAAGACCGAGTGAAAAGAGCTGTCCTGCAGGAAGGAATTGGGGAAGCGGCGGCCAGGGAGATGGTTGCAGACAACGATCAACAGGCTTCCGAGTGGACCCACTTTCTCTTCGGCAAACCCCCATATGATACAACGCTGCATGATATTGTTATTAGGGTGGACAACCGCAGCCTGCTCAGCCTTGTTTCCTGTATAGCCGCCTGTTTCAATGAGTTCAGGGCTTCTGAAGAAATTTTGCGTCCTGATACCATTTCACCTGTCGTTGGGCCTTTTCAGGCGCAGCAGATGTAACGTGCGGCGGTGTGGCTCTGGTTGACATGTTGGCTAGGCGGCGCTTGTACAGGCGTCCAATCAAGGCTGCTGTCCTCCCGAATGGAGCAGGGTCAGGACCATGTCTCTGGTGAAATATGAACCCCTGCTGCGCCAATCACGCTAGCAGGGGTCGTCTGATTTCGTATCGAGCGCAAATTTGCATATTTTGGCGTGCAGAGTAGGTCTTGATATTCCAAGTAATTTTGCGGCACGGGACCTGTTGCCGCCGGAGATGGCAAGAGCCTCCTTGACAAGAAGCGCGGCGACACGGTCAAGGCAATAATCGAACGCTCTCTCCTGCTCAGTTGAATGCAGGATTCTCCTGATCCAGGGCAGGATGTCATCGGCTTCGGCGGCGGATTGCTGCCGCCCGCCGGGCTGGGCTGTGTGGTTGCTGTAGAGATTGATGTCCTCCGGCTGAATGGGTGCTCCCCTGTTGAAGATAAGAGCTTTTTTGAGCGAATTGGACAGCTCGCGTATGTTGCCCGGCCAGTCATACCGCTTGAGCTTGTTCAGCGACTCATCGGTAATGCCCGGGTTGTCAAGAGACATTTCCGCGGAAAGCCTGGTCAGCAGGTAAATGGCTATGATATCTATATCTTCCCGGCGCTCCCTGAGCGGAGGCAGGGTGAGGGTGACGACTCTCAGGCGATAGTAGAGATCTTCCCGGAAGGTTCCTTCCGCAACGGCTGTTTCGAGGTTGCGGTTGGTGGCCGCTATTATCCTGACATCGACGTCGATCGGCTCTTTCCCTCCCAGTCTCTCTATGTTGTTCTCCTGCAGCAATCGCAGGAACTTGGACTGAATGGACAACGGCATATCGCCAATTTCGTCAAGGAAAATAGTACCACCTCTGGCCTGTTCTATTTTGCCAACCCGCCGGTGCACGGCTCCGGTGAAGGACCCTTTCTCATAACCGAAAAGTTCGCTCTCCAGGAGTGTTTCGGGAATCGCGACACAGTTGATTACCACAAAAGGCTTGTCGGCCCGGCTGGAGTGGTTATAGATGGCTCGAGATACGAGTTCCTTGCCGGTACCGGATTCACCTCGTATCAGGACGGTCGCATCGGTTGCGGAAACCCTGCCGATGGCTTTATACAACTCCAGCATGCTGCTGCAGTTGCCTATCAGTGCTTCCCTGTCCGAGAACCTGTTCCCGTCCGGGTTGACATCGACAGGGGAAGACATGCACCGTCCCGCCACCATGGCTTTTTCAATAACTGCCAGCATTTCCGGTACGTCAAAAGGTTTGTAGATATAATCGAACGCCCCCTTGTTGATGGCGCCGATGGCAGTTTCGGTGGTGCTGTAGGCGGTAATGATGATTACCGGGAGTTTGGGGAACAGGCTGTGGATTTCGTCAAATACCTCAAGCCCTCCCATGTCCGGCAGACGTATATCGAGAATCACGAGATCCGGCCTGCTTTTCTTGACCGACTCTATCCCCTCGCGGCCGGTGAACGCATTGCGGGGGGTATATCCTTCCTGGGAAAGAATCTTGGCAAAACTCAATCCAAGCTGCTGATCATCGTCGATAATAAGTAGACTGTTCATGTGATTAACCTCTTGTCGGCAGCAGGATGGTGCATTCCGCTCCCTGGCCCTGCTGTGATGTAACAATAAATCTGCCGTTATGTTCCTGCGCGATTCTGTCAACTATACTCAGGCCAAGCCCCGAACCGGCTTCCTTGGTGGTATAGAAGGGGGTTATGATCTTGTCGAGGATTTCTTTGGGAATTCCGGGGCCATCATCCTTTATGGCAACGGCCAGGACTTCCCCGGCCTGCGGGTCCTGTTGCAGTCGCTCGGTAATGACGATTTTACCTCCGTTTTCCATTGCCTCACAGGAGTTGATAATGATATTGACCAGTGCTTCCTTGATCCTGTCGTTGTCGACCTTTACCGTTGGCAGGTCGTCCTGTGGGATGTAATGGAGGGTGACCTTGTATGATTTCAGCCTGTATTCCAGAAGAATGAGTACCGACCTGATAATATCACTGATGTTGCACTGTTTAAGGACCAGTTTCGGCGGTCTGGAAAATTCCAGGAAATTTTCCAGAATCCGGTCAATCCTGGTAATTTCATCGGAGATCACCTGCAGGTCGTCATTTTGCGTGTCATTGAGCTTAAAGGAGCGGTCCAGGGAAAACATCCTCATTTTTATCGAGGTGAACGGGTTCCTGATGGTATGCGCCACCCCTGCAGCAAGCTCTCCCACCATCGCCATTTTTTCGGCCTGCAGGAGGTTTCTCCTGCTTCTGGCCAGCTCTTCACTGGTTTCACCAAGATCCTTCATGATATCCTTGAATGAGTGGGCCAGGGAGTTGACTTCGTCCCTGGAGCTTTCCTGGGGCGATCTGCCGGTCTCAATGGCAAGGCCCCTGATGGGTGCCAGAATGTGGTGGTAGAGAAATGCCAGAAAAATCACCGAGATCACGCCAAACAGGGCAATAGTGGTGAAGGCTACCACCCTCAGTTTCTGCGAAAAAGTATTGCTGGTTTGCTGGGTGCGCAGGATCACCTGCCACTGGTCTTCGCTGAACGTCCTGCATAATTGGAGGATTTCAAAAAATGCTCTTCTCTGTATTTCATGGAGGCTGGAAACCGTGCCGTCGCTGTGCTGCTTCCGATAGCTTTGGATCACCGCATCTTTTTTCTTGCTGTAGGCGTTGTATTTTTGCGTAATTGTTTCGAGGTTCCTTCTTTGTTCGGGGGTAAGTTTCAGCTGTTGGGCCTGGGTGATTGTCCGGTTGAATGCTTGACGATATTCGGTAAGCAGCTTGAGCCATTTCTCGTCTTTGTCAACTGTGAAATAGGTCACGAACCCTTTCTGGTTTGCAAGGCTGAAGGCGATATCCTGAAGGGTTTTGTAGAGTACCAACTCATTTTTAACCATCATTTTCATCATGGTGTCGATCCGGTACGTATACCAGAACATGCATCCCCCGCTGAGCAACACCACAAGAGCCAGCGCTCCGAAGCTGCAACCTATTTTCGCCCTGAGGCTGAGAGCGTTCAGCATGCGCATTCTCCTTTTCCAGATATTAATGCGGTAGGTAGATCTAAATTTTACTCTATCGCTCGTAGAGCTGTTATGGCTGCTCCCGCCTGTCGCCACATTCATGTCTTTTTATAGCTGATGTCAAGATGCAAGTGCTTTTTAAGGCGCCCGATGGCTTCTTCGTTGCGGCGGGCGCGCCGCCAGGCTGCACCTTGAGCTTCCTGCATAATTTTTGAGCACATTTCATGCCATACGTCAAATTTCATTTTATTGCCCGCTGATATTGTCTTTCAAGGTTTCCGCTCCTGTCGCCAATGATGTTGGCAGGAAAAATAACAGTGACAGTGTCAGCTTTTTTTACAGAATAGAAAAGGTTTTTTCAGTGGAAAAAATAATCCCGGTTGATCGACGAGACAGTAACCCGGTGTGAAAATCCGTCTGTCCGAATAACCCGACGCTGTGCGGTCGCGCAGAAGTGGCGCAACGTGGCGGGTTGTTCGCTGGAACGATATTTGCTGTTACCTTTATAGAAAAGCTTATGGACGACAGCGGCTGCGCATAAAGATATTCTGTTTAAGAGGATGACGTAATGCCAACACTTATCAAAACGTTTTGCAGGCAAGCGAAAAACATGCTGGTTGATCAGTTCACTTACCTATTTATGGATTAGAGGTGGAAAATGGAAAACATTAAAAAGGTCATGGCTTGTGTGGATTTGTCCGATTACTCAAAGATGACCATTGAGTATGCGTTGGCAATTGTAAAGGGTTTGGATGTTGAGGTGCTGCTTTTAAACGTTATTAACAGCAGAGATATCGAGGCGGCCAAGATAGCCATACCATATCTGCCGGAAAACCTGACCATCGAAAGTTACATTGAAAAAGCGAGGACCAAGCGGATTAAGGCGATCAAGAACTTGATAAATGACCATTTCCCCAATACCGGAATCAAGATGGTGGTACTTGTCCGGGCGGGAGTCCCTTATCAGGAGATACTGAAGACGGTTGAAAAAGAGAAAGTGGATGTCGTGGTTCTCGGCAACAAGGGAAAGAGTAACCTGGTGGGTACTCTGCATGGATCCAACGGGGAAAAGGTTTTCAGACATTCTCCGGTTCCTGTTCTCAGCGTCAGGGATAGAAAAAAATTCGGCCGGAGATAATTGGGAGGAACGATAATGGGAACTATAACGCGTGTGGCGGTTACTGTGAATTTTGCCGATTACAGTGCGGAGCTTATGGAATACGGCGGAAAAATAGCCGAACGGAACTCGGCAGAACTTCTGGCAGTAAATGTAATTGACAAACGGAAGATCGAACATCTCAGAGCTGTATGCCAGGATGAAGAACTGAAATTCCTTACCATGGGAACTTCATTTTCGGTGGATAACTATATCGAAGATGAGGCAAAAGACCGCATGAAGCGGATTGAAGATCTTTTTCGCAAGGTGGTTCCGGCAAGGGTCGGTACCAGGGCGATTATCCGCATCGGGATTCCCTTTGAGCAGGTTCTCAAAGTGGTGGATGAGGAAAAAGTCGATCTGGTTGTTATAAACTCGAGGGGAAGAAGCAGCTTTCAGGATTATATGTACGGGACCACGGCGGAAAAAATATTCAGGCACTGTCCTGTTCCGGTGCTCAGCCTGAATCTGGTAAAATAGTAGGGAACGGGTGTGTGGTGTGTCGTTTGCCTGATACCGCTGAAAGCAGGCAGGGAGCCGTCTTGCCGGGGAACAGGTGAACGTATGTGAGCAAAAGAGATCCGGATAACTGGAGGGAGGTCATGGGACAATTCAATCTCAATCGGTTGCTCGATCCGCAGGAAATAGCTGTAATAGGCGGCAGTAACAGCGCAGGGACCGTCGGCAATATAGTAATGAAAAATCTCGTGGACAACGGCTTTACCAAATCAATATTCCCGGTGAATCCAAAATATAAAGAAGTGCTTGGAATTCCATCGAAAAGATCGGTTTCTGAGCTTGATGAGGGAATTGACCTGGCAATCATAGCGACGCCTATCCGTACGGTTCCGGGTATTATCCGGGAATGTATCGACAGGAAGATGGGCGGAGCCGTGGTCCTGTCGGCCGGGGGAAGAGAAGCCGGGGAGAGCGGCAGGCTTGTGGAACAGGAAATCCACGTCCTGATCGAAAACTCGGGATTTCGCATCGTGGGTCCGAACTGCCTCGGTATAATACAGACCCGTGGCCGGCTCAATGCTACCTTTGTTTCCGGAATGCCCGCCACTGGCAGCATGGCTCTGGTGTCCCAGAGCGGCGCCATCTGCTCCTCCATCCTTGACCTGGCCTTTAAGGAGCAGATCGGGTTCAGTCACTTCATCAGTATTGGGTCGATGCTCGATGTGGATTTCGGCGATATGATCGATTATCTGGGAAACGATCCCGCGGTCAAAAGCATTCTGCTCTATATCGAAAATTTGAAGAATTTCCGGAAATTTATGAGTGCGGCGCGGTCGGTGTCGAGGGTGAAACCCATTATCGTGTTAAAAGCAGGGAAATCCACCGCCGGTGCCAAGGCTGCGGCTTCCCACACGGGGGCGATGGCCGGAGAAGATGCGGTCTATGACGCTGCGTTCAAAAGGGCAGGGCTTGTCCGGGTGGACACTATCGAGGAACTCTTCGATTGTGCCGAACTTATGGCCAAACAGCCGCGTCCCAAGGGACCCCGGTTGGGCATAATCACCAATGGCGGAGGACCGGGGGTGATGGCGGCGGATTTCCTCTCCAGCCATGGGTACGAGCCGGTACCCCTTGACCCCCGGACCGTGGCGGAACTCGATGAGGTCCTGCCGGTCTGCTGGAGCCGAAGCAACCCTATCGACATCCTCGGCGATGCGACCTTTGACCGGCTTCGCCAGACCCTGGAAGTGTGCCTTGCCAGCCGCAATTTTGACGGGATGCTGGTCATCTTCGTGCCTCAGGCCATGACGGACCCTGTACGTGGTGCCAAAGCGCTTGTGGAAACGATAAAACGCCACCGATACCCTGTTTTCGCGTGCTGGATGGGTGGAAAAAGCGTTGCCGAGGCGATTGATCTCCTCAACAATGCTGCCATCCCGACTTTCGATACTCCGGAAAGAGCGGTGCGGGCGTTCCTTTATATGGTTACGTTCACCAGGAACCAGGAGATGTTGCTGGAAGTGCCGCGGAAGGTGAGCCGGGATATAGTATACGAACAGCAGAAGGCAGAAGAGGTCTTCGCCAGGTATAGCGGGGAAACCTTTGTGTCCGAAGCGGACGTCCATGAAATTCTAAAAGCTTATAACCTGCCGATTGTCCGGACGGAGATCGCAACCAGCGAGGATGACGCGGTGCGGTTGAGCAGGAGTGTGGGTTATCCTGTGGTTATCAAGCTTCTTTCACCTGATATTACCCACAAAACCGATGCCGGAGGAGTGCAGCTGGATTTACGGTCCGACCAGGATGTCCGAACGGCCTACCGGTGTATCATGGCAGCTGCGGTGCAGTTCAGAGAAGATGCCAGAATCGATGGCGTTTCGGTGCAGCCGTTTCTCGCCAAGCCGGATTTTGAGATACTTCTGGGTGCAAAAAGGGATCCCGATTTCGGGCCCGTCATCCTTTTCGGAATGGGCGGCATTTTTACCGAAGTTCTCAGGGACCGGGCCCTTGCCCTGGTCCCCATGAACAGGTTGCTTGCCAGGCGTCTGATGCAGGAGACCAAGGCCTTCCGGTTGCTGCAGGGATACCGGAATCGTCCGCCGGCTGATTTTGAGAAACTTGAAGAGATGATTGTCTGTTTGTCTCAACTGCTTGTCGATTTTCCGCAAATTTCCGAGCTGGATATGAATCCGGTAATAATCAAAGACACCAGACCGGTAGCGGTCGATGCGCGCATGCTGGTCTTAGAGGGAGCAGTCAGTTCCCCAATGCACCTGGTCATCAGTCCTTACCCCGGTGAGGAGATATCCCGGATGGTTGATGAAGAAGGGACGGAACTGGTTATACGGCCAGTCAGGCCGGAAGATGCACCGCTTTTTTCCGAGCTCTTCAAGGTCTTGTCGCCAACAACCATCTACCACAGGTTCTTTGGTGTCATGACAAAACTGCCTCCTGAACTGTTATCGCGCTTTACCCAGATTGATTACGATCGCGAAATTGCGCTGGCAGCCATAGACGAAGCGCCGGAGCATGAGAGAATGCTCGGGGGGGCGAGAATTGTCGGTGAGGCGGATGGAAAAGAGGGAGAGATCGCGGTTCTGGTGGGCGATCCGTGGCAGGGCAAGGGGATTGGTGCCGGCCTTATGCGCCGTTGTCTCGATATTGCTGAAAAACGCGGGTTCAAACATATAACGGGTACTGTCCTGAAAGAAAACAGACACATGATAGCCCTTGCCAGGAAAATGGGGTTCAAGATCGACAGCGGCGACGATTGCCAGGAGTATACAATCCAGATCAGCCTGAACGGGGGGGGCGGTCCGGCTAGAAAGCCGGCATCGCCTGCGGTCGACAGCTAGGGTGAACTCTGTTTTTATTACAGAGACGTTCTTTTGTGCACATTGGTAAACCTGCGTGAGTGCGAGTCGGCTGGGAATGCAGCGGTGGGCCTTCCGCGCAGATGCACCGCCAGGCGGTGAATCAGGTCATGGGCTGAAAACGGTTTTGCAAGATACTCATCGACTCCGATCCTGTCTGCCAGTTTTTCAACCCGGTTTTTGGGGCAGCCGGTTATCATGAACACGATTGTCTGCTCACAAGTGGTCCTGGCAAATTTCGCAACTTCCATCCCGGTCGTTTTAGCCATCTGCAGATCAGTAATAACGACATCGAATCTTTCATTCTGCAGTCGGGCAATGGCTTCCTCACCGGTTTGGACGGCCGATACAAGATAGTCGTGATTTTCAAGAACTGTTGTCAGCAGTGTCCGGTTACATTCCTCGTCATCGACAACCAAGATAGAGGCAACCATACCGTTCTCCTTTTGTCTGAAGCTTCCTGGGCAACCAATTGTGTTTGACAGAGTAACTTTGCTTATGCATAAAACGTTCCAGCACCCCCTTCGTGAAGATGTCACCAAACCGCGAACTCCAGGCCGATGCCTCCACCGTTGCCACAGCCTGTTGCATGGTCAAAGATCAGGTCAGCCGTTGGTGAAAGACGTTGCCTTCAGCAAGCGACCAGGCGGTACTGGCAAGACACAGGGGAATGTCAACGGTGTTTACATTGTGTTAAATATGCTGACACACCAGATGCAAAAAATAACATTTGGCGGTGTCGGCTCCCCGGGGATGGGAGTTCGGGGACAATGGTGGATACTTGTTGCAACTCGCTCTAATATTGTGAGAAAATGCATGTGGGTTGCGCACACCTTACCAGGTGTGGAAAGTTCATGGTATTTGTGCAATGCGCTGCAGTTTGGGTATTGACTCCCCAGAAGAAAATATAATGTACAGGCGCTACAACAAGGAGCACGCTATGCTGCTGACCGGCTACAGAGTTGAGATCTTCAAATCAAAATGCGACGCAAAGGCAACCGGAGTCCACTGTTTCGCGCATCTGAACAACGATATCAGCGAGGTGCTGCCCTATTTGAACAGTGTCCTGGGGGGACATGTGTATACTGCCGATCCCCCATCGCTTATGATAAAAAACTACGGGAAACTGATCACCCTTCATGCCCGCAAGATAGCGGTAAACGCGTTGCGGGATGCAGAAGAGGCTGAGAAGATCATTGCATGGCTGCAGCGTGAAATCAATGAAACCTGGCAGAGACGGGACGAAATAGAGCCGACATGTGAAAGTGAGAGCCGGCCGCTGTTTCTGGAAGTTTTCAAGCTGTTGCCGAAAACGAATTGCCGGGAATGCGGTGAGAAAACCTGCACGGTTTTTGCGTTCCGCGCAGTTGAGGGAAGCGTCGATCAGGATGATTGTCCCGCCCTTGATGGAGTAAAGAGAAAAACGCTCAAGAACTATCTATCCCGGTTCCGGTTTGACTGAATTTTTTATTTTTACCGTAAAATTACATGGTTGATTGCTCGCCGGCCTGGTCTTGGAAAATGCTTTAAAATTCAATATCCCTGGTCTTTTTTTTGCTCCCGTTACGTCATCGCCTGACATCTCGCTCTGGTTCTGGAGGGGAGATTGCGTTTGTGCACCCTTGAAAAGAATGCTACAGTGGTCATACTTTTTCCAAAAATACCAATTGATAACCGATAGATAGAAAGGGCTTTTGGGGTCCGCATGGTGCGCTGGCAATTCCGCCCAGCAAAATTTACAAGCAAAGACCACAAGGAATTGTTGTGGGTAAATTATACATGGAGAGCAGCAGTGCATTGGGTTAAAAAACTTAAAGTATCGCTGACGACGATTATCGCTTTTACCGTTATACTGACCGCAACAGTTATTACGGTTTCCGTTCTCGCCATAATGAACCATGAGACCAAGGCCACGGCGGTGAATGCTGCGAAAATAATTTTCCAGGAAATAACCAGCAGGACCGTTGAGCGGATAAACGTTTTTCTCGCCAGGTTGTCCACCCTTGCAAGCACCGCCTCACAGACTTTATCGGCTCACGGGCGTCTGATAACTGCTGACGGCCTCGATATCAACGTTGGCAGCATGCGGGTTATGCTTGATGATCAGCCCGAACTTGTCTCCGTTTTCATCGGTTACGATAACGGCGAATTCAGCTATCTCGAGGCCGTACGGGGAAATCAAGCGGTGATGAAGAGGTATCTGGCACCGGCCGGTACCGCATATGCCAGCTGGCTGATCCAGGTCGATGATGCCGGGAAGCGTAGCCAGGTCCTGAATTTTCTTGATAAAGATCTCACGATTATCGCCAGCCGCGAACAGAATAAAATCGTCTATGATCCCAGGAAAAGACCATGGTATATCGAGGCTAAACGTACGGGACAAACCGAGTTTATTTCGCCTTACATGATTACCGAATCAAATCTGCCCGGCATGACCTGCGCGCAGGTTCTTG
Organism: Desulforhopalus singaporensis; assembly: GCF_900104445.1. GTDB lineage: Bacteria > Desulfobacterota > Desulfobulbia > Desulfobulbales > Desulfocapsaceae > Desulforhopalus_A > Desulforhopalus_A singaporensis. Next base: position 79,957 of record NZ_FNJI01000020.1, read on the forward strand.
CCAGTGGAAAAGGGGTTTTTGGTGCCGACATAACCCTTACCAAGATCAGTTCTATGCTCAAGCGTCAGAATGTTGTCTCCAACGGCAAGATCTGGGTAATGGATTCCCATGCAAGGATCGTTGCCTACCCCGGTCTTTCCTGGAAAGAGACGCCGGACAACGATGTCCGTCTTCAGGATGCGACGGATTTTGCCGACCCGCTGGTACAGGCGGTGGCCGGACAGATGGGTCAGCTCATGGCACAGTCTGCAACTGCACCCTCTATCCTTGACGTTGCGGGGGCTGATTACATCGTCAGCGGCGAGTCCATATTGATGCAGTATGGGCTCGACCTGGTTGTTGTTGTAACCATCCCCCTCCATGAACTTACCGGGCATATAGGGAAGATGGCGTGGCGGATAGTTTATTGCACGATGATAGCCGTCGGTGTGGCACTATGCATCTCCTTGTTTCTGGTGCGAAATACCTCGAAGTCGATCGGACGGCTGGTTCAGGAAACAGAGAAGATACAAAATTTTGATTTTTCCCTTTCCGGGCCCCCGTCAACCTGCGTCAAGGAAATCCTGGCCGTTAACGATGCCTACAACTCCATGAAGGGAGCCATACAGTCGAAGGCGGCACACCTGTTGAAAACCCAGGAACAGCTTGAACTCCTGGTCCGGGGAGGACTGGCGCTGTCCACCGAGAAAAAATCGGATAAACTGGTAATGCTTATCCTGCAGATCGCCAGGCAACTGGTCGATGCCGACGGTGGAGTGGTGTATCTTCTGGACAATGAAGAACTTGGAGTGGAACTTTTGTCTCTTGGTTCTGAAAATATCGTGCTGGGCGGGTTATCAAAGGACCCTGCGCCGCGGATCATGGTCAATCCCTCTATTGCTTCTTTTCTCAGCAGGGACTCTGTGTTGTGTTCCGCCTGCGAAGCGTTTAACGGCCAAAAAACAGTAACTGTCAAAAACAAAAAACTTACCCTTTTTCCCACGGGGCTTGAAAATGAACCGACACACTATTCCATCAACTCCCTGATTACCGTACCCATCGTCACCCAGCGGGACGAGGTTTTGGGCGTTATCCAGATTTTCAACCCCAACGGGGGGCGGGTCGACGCCTCTTTTGACGAAAATGTTGCCCATAGCGAAAATTTTATCAGCGCCCTCGCGTCCCAGGCGGCGGTGACTCTTGATAATCGGAATCTGGTTTTTTCTCTGCAGGAGTTGTTCGATGCCCTGGTCCGGGTCGTCGCCTCAGCCATCGATGCAAAATCCCCTTACACCGGTGCCCACTGCCTAAGGGTGCCGGAGCTGGCTGAGGATCTGGCCCAGGCGGTTCATGACACCAGCGAAGGGCCGTTGCAGGATTTTTGTCTGCACAATGAAGACGAATGGCGGCAGCTCAGGCTTGCCGCCTGGCTGCATGACTGTGGTAAAGTATCCACTCCGGAGTACGTCGTCGATAAAGCCACCAAGCTGGAAACCGTCTATGACCGCATCCATGAAATACGCATGCGCTTTGAAGTGTTACACCGGGACGCGCTGGTCGATTATTATAAGAAAGCAACAGAGGGCGGTGATAAAGATGAACTTGGTGCGGAGTTAAATGAGAAGCTTGAAGCATTGCAGCGGGAGTTTGCCTTTGTCGCCGGCTGCAATGTCGGCGGCGAATTCCTGGAGGAGGAACACCGGCACCGGCTTCGGGAGATCGGAAAGCGCACCTGGCTGCGGCATTTCAGCGACAGCATCGGTATCTCCGCTGGAGAGTTTTGCCGCAAGAGTTATAAATCCGGGGAAGCGTTGCCGGTTGTCGAGCCGCTTTTTTCGGATAAGCCCGAGCATATTGTCATTCGTACAAACAATCAGGAAGAATTTTTTAATGCCGAAAATATAGCGATAAAGATTCCTGAAAATGAGTATAACCTCGGTGAATTCTACAACTTGTCAATTTCCCGCGGAACCCTTAACCCCGAAGAGCGGTTTAAGATAATGGAACATGTCATCACAGGGCTGAACATGCTCAGGCAAATACCCTTCCCAAAAGCCATGAAAAGGGTGGTTGAGATAGCGGTCGACCATCATGAAACCCTGGATGGTAGCGGGTACCCGTTCCAGAAAAAGAAAAGCAACCTTTCGGTTGAGTCGAGAATTCTGACCGTGGTCGACATCTTCGAGGCGTTGACCGCCTCGGACAGACCGTACAAGAAAGCGAAAACGTTGTCTGAAGTTCTGCAGATCATGAAGGGGATGTGCCAACAGGAAAAAATAGACGCCGACATTGTCAGGGTCTTCCTGCAAAGCGGAATTGTGGAAAAACATGCCAATAAGTATCTGCAGCCTTCACAACTCGATGTTGATGATATTGTCAGCTATTTTGACGGGATCTGACAGATGCCGGTAACAAGAAAGACAGGAGGGCCAGTCCATGCCCATGATTGAATGGAATGATGAATTATCTATCTGCATTGCTGAAATAGACCAACAGCACCAGAAGTGGCTTACCATGGTCAATGAATTTTATGACTCGATGACAAATGGATCTTCTGACGAAATTATGTTAAAGATTATTGGCAGAATGCGTCTGTTTGCGGAAAGACACTTCGGCATGGAAGAGGAGCTTATGCAACGGCATCAAGCCTCCTTTGTGGAAGAGCATGCAAAGGAACATCAGGCTTTTCTCGATAAATTTGTGCAGGTGGAAATCGATTATCGGGCAAAAAAGAAGTCAGTGACCTTGGATGTACTCAATTTTTTAAACAACTGGCTGCTGACACACATCAACGATACCGACAAGAAAATGGGACAGTTTCTTGTAAGTAAGGGACTATCGTAAGTTTTGGCACCATATCACAATGCGGGAAACGACTTCGCAAAACAGATCGTTTATCATTGTCGCCGCACTGCTGGCACTTTTTCTGGGTGCCCTTGATGCCTTGATCGTCAGCGCGGCGATGCCTTCCGTTGTTGCCGACCTCGGTGGCCTGAGTCTGTACAGCTGGGTATATTCCGCCTATTTTCTCGCCCGCGCGGTGTCTCTGCCGGTATTGGGCAAACTGGCCGACCGGTACTGTGCCAGGACGCTCTTCCTGTTTTCCATAACTGTTTTTATGCTCGCCTCATTTGTTGCCGGCGCCGCTCCGTCCATGGCGGTTCTGATCGGTGCCAGGGTTTTTCAAGGGGTAGGAGCGGGTGGCATATTTTCCCTTGTATATATCGTGTTATCCAGTGTTTCGTCCGGCGGCGAGCGCGGCAAGACCCTGTCGCTTGCCAGTTCCGTCTGGGGCATATCGTCGATCATCGGTCCAACCTTGGGTGGCTTTATCGTCACGTATGTTTCCTGGAGGTGGATTTTCTTTCTCAACGTACCGCTTGGACTGGCATCTCTGGTAATAATCAGGCGATGTATGCAGCCCCGGACCGGCGGTGGCAAAAAGGTGCACCTCGACATTGCCGGTATCACCTGTCTTTCCGGGTTCATTCTCTGCTTCCTCACCATTTTTATTGTTGGCGGCCATAATTATCCATGGTTTTCCAGTGAAATAACCGGTCTTGGCGCGATGTCGTTGATCTTCGCCGTATTCTTCATTGTTGCGGAAAAACGGGCTGTGGACCCGGTACTCGACCTGGGCTTCTTCGCCCGCCCGGTGTTTGCTCTTGGCAACTGTGCGGTATTCTGCGCCAGCTTTGCAATTTTTGCACTTTTTGCCTACGTGCCGATATTTATCGAAGGAGCCCTGGCTAAAACCCCCATGGAGGTGGGAGTCACCATGCTCGCCCTGAGCCTTGGGTGGTCGGCGGGCTCTCTTCTGCTCGGGCGATTTGTCGACGGCACCGGCAGCGGGCATGCAGCGGTACTTGGCGGGCTGATACTGGCTGGCAGCACCGCGGCGCTGCTCTGGTTAACTCCCCAGACTTCTCTGACCGTCTGTTTTGTTGTTTTTATCCTGGCCGGGTTCGGCATGGGGTTTGTCACTTTGTCCACCCTGCTGCTGGTGCAGGCGGATCTTTCCCGCACCAACCTAGGCGTGGCCACTTCCTTTCACCAGTTCTCCCGCACCCTGGGCGGAACGATCGGCGTGGGCATCTGCGGGGGAGTGGTGACCACTGAGCTGCTGCAAAACCTGCAGGCGTCTTCCACCATGATTCCGGTGGCCATTGTGGAACTGCTTGACAAGAGCCTTGAGAATCTTTTCCGCCAGGAGTTCAGGCAGATACTCGACCAGCAGAGCGAGGCCTTGATAGCGCTGGCGGTATCGGATGCCATGCTGCCGGTTTTTCGGATCATTGTCGCGGTGAGTCTGCTCTGTTTTGTCTGTACACTGTTGCTGCGCAGCAGGGTACCGGCAAGCAAATAAGGTGGTATTGATAAAAATGACGGTCGGCCGCTTCCTCCCCACGGCGAGACAGACGAAATGCCGGCATGGAACCAAGCATCAACGGTTAACGGGCTAGAAAAGGTCAGCAAACTCACCATAACCTTCTTTGGTAAGCATTTGTGCAGGGATAAACCGAAGCGCCGCCGAGTTTATGCAGTATCGCAGTCCGGTTGGCGCCGGTCCGTCATGAAACAGGTGGCCGAGGTGGGAATTCGCCCTGCTGCTGCGGACCTCGGTACGGGGCATAAACAGTTTGCGATCTTTTTGCTCGATAATGTTCTCTTTTACCAGGGGGCGGGAAAAACTTGGCCAGCCGGTGCCCGAATCATATTTGTCACGGGAGCTGAACAGCGGTTCTCCTGAGACGATATCGACATAGATGCCATCTTTTTTATTGTTCCAGTATTCGTTGTCAAAGGGCGGTTCGGTGGCTTCTTCCTGGGTAACCCGGTATTGCAGGGGAGTAAGTCGTTGCCTTAATTCTTCTCTTGTCACTCCGGCCTCCTGCTGTTGGCCGCTGAGATCGACGTTGATCCCATCCCAGGTGCGGTGCAAAAAGTCGTCACGGCCCGAACGTGCGCGGTAGAATCGATAGCGAAGGGGGTTGTTCCTGTAGAAGTCCTGGTGATAGGACTCCGCCGGCCAGAACCTTGGGGCGTCGATAATAGGCGTGAGTACCGGTTTGTTAAAAATCTTGCTTTTTATAAGCTGTTTTCTGGATGCTTCGGCCAGTTGCCGCTGTCTGTTGTCGTACACGAAGATGACCGAAATGTATTCATTGCCCCGGTCGACAAACTGACCGCCCCCATCGGTGGGGTCGATCTGGTGCCAGAAAACATCCAGCAGTCTGCCGTAGGTGACCCTGTCCGGGTCGTAGGTGACCTGCACGACTTCGGTATGGCCTCCCCGTCCGTAATTTTTGTATGTCGGGTCAGGGGTCGTCCCTCCGGCATACCCGGAGACCACCGAAAGAACCCCGTTCAGTGCTTCAAACGGTTTTTCCATACACCAGAAACAACCTCCTCCAAAAAGGGCATGTTCAAACTCCGTCCCAGTATCCTCGTTATGTTTTTCTGTCGCCAGTCCCGGGCGATCACTGCCGCCCACCGGAAACAGACCGGTCAGTATCGCAAGGGTCATAATCGGTAAAATCGATTTCGTCACTTTTTTCCACATATTGCCTCCTGTTGCGGTTTTCGCACATGTTAAAGGAAACTGCAGGAAGACAACGATCCTGCACCGGTGAATACCAGAGCAGTTACCGGGTGCATCCGTTACACTGTGGTGCAAGGGCTGTAGCGGCTTGCTGCTGTACATTGAGATCACCGCAGATAATTTTTTACTCTGCGGTAATCACTGTGTTGTCACCCACCAACCATAACCAGCGGAGGTAAAGGGATGATAAAGTAAATGTAAAGATTGGTTAAAGAGTGCAGGTGGTTAAGAGGAGTAAAGAGTCACCGCGGCAGGTGCAGGCTGATGCATGTCCGGCCATTGCTGCTATCGGCGAAGACCCGGCCGCCGTGGGCCTCAATGAGTTCGCGGGTTATCGCAAGACCTATTCCCGCCCCTCCGCCATCACGGGAGCGGGATCGGTCTGTGCGGAAAAACCTTTCGAAGATGAAGGGCAGATCGTCGGCTGAAATTTCCGGCCCGGTATTGCAGATACTGATTTCGACTGCGCCGGATGTCCTGCGGCTGGAGATGTCGATCCGGCCATTTTGCGGAGTGTACTTGAGACAGTTGTCGAGCAGGTTGCTCACCGCCTGGAGGAACTTGTCGCGGTCGACCTTGACCGTATCGGCAGCGGCGGGAAAACTTGTTGTAAGTGATATGTCTTTGCTGTGAAGGGTAGTGCGGTAGAGAGTGAGCAGGTAATCGATCTCTTTAGCGATGCTTATTATTTCAAGATCCAGATAATACCGGGCGGCATCGGCCCTTGCCAGCCGCTGGAGATTTTCCACCAGCTTTACCAGCCGCATGGTCTCTTCTTCGAGGATGCCGAGAGTTTTCGGTGAAGGTTCGAGCACCCCGTCGTTGAGGGCCTCCAGGTAGCCGCGCAAGTTGGTAAGCGGTGTGCGCAGCTCATGGGCAACATCCGCGACCATGTTCCGGCGCAGCTGTTCTATGCGCGCGAGGCTGTCGGCCATGTGATTAAAGGAAATACCGAGTCTGCCGACCTCGTCCCTGGTGGTTATATCGACCCTGGTGGAGAAATTGCCGTCGGCAACCTGATCGGTAATGGTCGTCATCTGCGATAACGGTTTCAGCACCCGGCGGATGAGCAGAAAACTGAGCACAAAAGAGAGCACGAGCGCGACCAGACTGGCCCAGATCAGTGAAAAGTGGATCGAGGACAGAAACATCTGGTGAATCTCGGTGGGGGAGATTTCATATTTTTTCATCAGCGCCATGAAATACCCGGCGGCCTGCTTGTCTATTGCCAGCCAGATTACCAGGATGATGGTGATGGCCGGGACAAGTGTCACCAGCAGCAACTTGACCAGCAGGCTCTCTTGCGGGGTTTTCATGGGTCGTCCTCATCGCAGAGGCTGTAGCCGAATCCTCGCGCGGTCAGGATGTATTTCGGTCTTGCCGGGTTATCTTCCAGCTTTTGCCGCAGCTTGCCGATATGCACGTCAATGACGCGGTCGACGACGATCTCCCCGTGCTGGTAAAGACTGTCGAGAAGTTCATTTCGGGAAAAAACCCGCCCGGGAGACTGCATGAGGGTTTTCAGCAGCCGGAACTCGGTTGTGGTGAGCGGTATTGTCTTTCCCCCACGCCGGACCCGATGTCTCTCCAGATCCATTTCCAGCCGGTTGCATGTGAGTTTTCGCTTTTTCAGCTCTTCACTCGGTCGTGCGCGGCGCAGGATGGCTTTCACTCTTTCCACCAGCTCACGCGGACTGAAAGGTTTGATGACGTAATCGTCGGCACCTATGGCCAGCCCTTTGACCCTGTCTATTTCCTCCTCCCGGGCGGTCAGCATCAGCAGGGGCACGTCGGAGAAGGTACGGAGCCGGCGGCATATTTCCCAGCCATCGAGGCCGGGCAGCATAATGTCGAGCACAACAAAGATCGGCCTGCGCTCTTTGACCAGCTCAAGCCCGCTTACTCCGTCGGCTGCATGGACGGTTGAAAAACCTTCCCGCTCAAGGTAGGTACGAACCAGCGCTGCGGTGTTGTAATCGTCTTCGATAATGACCACAGGGCCATCTTCTGGGATCATGGGTCGCTCCCTGAAAGTTTAATGAATTGTCAACATGGTGGCTACGCTGTGGACAAGGAGTCTTTCATCAGGGATCTTTCCTGCCTGCCGGGAACTATCCCCTTGAGCTGGGCCGTCAATACCACCGTATGATTCTGGTTGGTGAATTCGGCCTTGCCGCTGGCGTACCCTTTTTCGTCAATGCTGTTAATTGTGAAGGTGCACGTGACGCGGTCCCCGATATAGACAGGCCTCTTGAATTTAAACGTCATCTCGGTCGCCAGCCAGCCGATCTGTCCGCCTATTTCAGTCAGCATGCTGCCGATCAGCAGACCATGACATATACATCCGTCAAAATTTTTCTGGGCGGCGAACAGTTCGTTATAATGTACCGGATTATAGTCTTTTGAAATTTCGCCGAATCGGTTCACATCCTCGTCTGTGAAGGTTCGTGAAACGGTGAAAACGTCCTGTGGCTGCAACCCGGCGATTGCCCTTATCCTGATCTGTGACATGGTGATCCCGAAAAATTGGAGTTGTCGGCCGACACGCTAATACAGCAATTCTATGTCTTGACAATGTCAACCTCTTTGCAGCAGTTGTTGCGTCCGGCCTTTTCCGGGAAATACTCCCGGCAGTTTCTTGCTGCGCGTCTGTCTTCTTTGATATTATCAACTGGTGCGGTCAATGGACAACCATGATTTTGTTTTCCGGTGCCGCACCTTTGCTTGATCTGATCTGTCGGTGGGTTTTTGGGCTACATTTTTTTGGCTGCATGGTGTTTACTAGTCTGTTGTGGTAACTTTAAAATTGTTAGCCAACCCCAGAGACGAGGTGGAGGAACCCTTTTGTTTGTAAAAGATCCTGAAAGCATAACAGCAATTGATATCAGCGACGGACAATTGTATCCGGTTCTTTCCTCGCTGGATATTGGTATATTGATGACCAACGCCAAGGGTGAGATTACGTTTTACAATCCGATGCATGCGCAGCTGGATGGTCTTGCCCCTGGAGACGTCCTTGGAAAAAAAATAACCGATGTCTATCACCTTGACGAAGAATCCAGTCTGGTAATGCGCTGTCTGCGCACCGGGCGACCGATCGTTGAATGCCCCATCCTGTATAAAGCCCGCGACGGGCAGATTGTCGACAGTATCACCAGTGTCTACCCCTTGGTGCGAAACGGCGAAACAGCCGGGGTTATCGCTTTTGTCAAAGAGTACCGGCGGGTAGAGGACACAGTCGATGATGATGACCGCAAGGTTTCACAGATTTCATTTGTCGGTGATACCGATTTCTGTCTCGAGGATATCGTCGGGAAAAATCCGTCAATGCTGGATGTGTTGAACAGGACAAGAATGGCTGCCCAGACCGATTCGCCGGTGCTCATCTACGGGGAAACCGGTACCGGCAAGGAGCTTATTGCGCAGTCGATCCATAACCTGAGCGGCCGGAAAAACGGCAGGTTTATCGCGATCAACTGCGCGGCTATTCCCGAAACGCTGCTGGAGGGTATTCTGTTCGGGACCAAAAGGGGGGCTTTTACGGGAGCGATAGACAAGGCCGGACTCTTTGAGCGTGCCAACGGCGGAACGCTCTTCCTGGATGAGGTGAACTCGATGACCAAGGAGGTTCAGCCCAAGCTGCTCAGGGCGATTCAGGAAAAGAAGGTGAGCCGTATAGGATCGCACAGGGAGCTGAAGCTGGATCTGAAGATTATCAGTTCCATCAACAATACCATTGAGGACACCATTGAGACCGGTGAGGTGCGAAGGGATCTGCTCTATCGCCTGAGCGTCGTCTATATCTCCATACCCCCATTGAGGGTGAGGATGGATGATATTCCGCTATTGGTGGGGCATTTTCTTGAAAAATACAACCGGCGGATGGGCAGGAACGTGGTCGGCCTGTCCTCAGAGGTCAAGCGCCTTTTTGAACACCACAACTGGCCGGGAAATGTCCGGGAACTGGAAAATATCATTGAAGGGGCTCTGAATATGGTGGGCCAGGGACGCATGATAGAAAAGTGGCATCTCATGTCCGGTTTCGGCGTGTTTGCAGGTGATCACGGCAGGACAAGGAGTGAGCCGGTCCAAAGAGCGATGACGCCGAGGAAGAATATCGCCCGGGAAAACTGGACCGTTCTTCCCGCAACTTTTCCCGGTAGAGAAGACGCTTATGGCGATGAGGCGGAAACGCAGAAAATCATGGACGCGTTGTCCGATGCTGATGGAAACATCTCAGATGCCTCAGTAATCATGGGAGTTTCCCGCCAGACCTTTTATCGCAGACTGAAAGCATTAAATATAAAACTGCCGCAAAAAACAGGCAGCAGACAGCGCCAGCTGATCATCAGTAATCTTCAACGGCACGGCGGAAACGTAACCCGTGCGGCAAAGGCCATGGGGATAAGCAGGCAACTGCTGGCCTACCGGATGAAGAAAATGAAAATTGATCGATCCTTCGGTGATGATGGATGAACGTGTTGCCGGCAACAGACAAAACTCCGACCCGAAGAATAATGTCATCCGGTTGATCACGCGCCAGGTACTCCAAAAAAAAGATACATATTTTGCGGAAAAAATGTAATTTTTTTTGCGAAAAATAGAATCATTTTTTGCGCTTTTCTCTTTGTGGAATCAGTGATTCCCTTCTTGTGTAGGCTCTCTAAATTTCAGCTTTTATGCCGCTTCGTGGCAGATTGCAACGAACATTTTGCCATGGTTTTTGGTTCTGGCGCGAAGATTGCTGTATCGCGGTTGATTATTCTTTTCGTGCAGTACCGATTGCGGCAAACCTCAATATCCGGGCAATTCTCGATTACGGTCTGACCGTAACCCCAGCAGCGAGGGGAAAGGCCGATGTGGTTCGCCGATTGTCTTTGGTCGGTAATATCTTTGATGGCAAATAACAATCAATAACCGAAAAAGGTCGCGACATGAAGCTTGGTTTTCACACCTATGGATTTTATCTTCACGGCATTGGCCAGCTCTGGGGCGGATTTACCTTACCCTGGCCGCAGCAGATGAACCTCTGGCAGCTTATGGATCACTGCGCATCGTTAGGACTTGAAGGTCTGCATGTGGACGATGCCGCATTTGAAAGCCTTGATCCGGCTTATCTCAACAGGGTAAGACAGAGGGCAAAAGAACTTGATTTTTACCTCGAATATAACTTCTCCATGAACGCAGACTATGACCCGACCCTTAACCATACCATAAAAGAGGGATTGGATATCGCCGGCCACCTGGGCGCCGATCTGGTAAAGATAAGCGTTGACGTGGTTCGCCCGCGCCCTTATGCCAGGTCTAAATTCCATCCAGAGGTGATGGCGCAGCTGAAAGATTTTGTCGAAAAGGTCAAAAATGCGCTTGCTTATGCGGAAAAGAAAAATATCCGCGTCGCTGTTGAGAACCATGCCGACGCATTCTCTGAGGAAATTATCTGGGTCCTTGACGAGATAAACCATCCGCTGGTGGGGGCATGCGTTGACACTGCCAACGGATATCACGTTACCGAGGATCCGACCCAAGCTGTAAAAAACCTTGCCCCAAGAGCATTTACGAACCATTTTCGTGACAACCGGATCAGCTATATGCCCTGGGGGGTCAAAGCCCAGGGGGCTGCGGTGGGGGACGGTGATTTTGATATGGTCGGGGCATATGAGCTGATAAAAACATGTCCGCACATGGACCGTATCAACATCGAACTTGATATGGAAGGTGACCTCGGGAGTATGGAACGTTCCCTCAATATTGAAAAAGAAGCTCTTCAGCGCAGTGTCGATTTTTGCCGTAATGTCCTGAAAGTGGCGTGATAGCCGCTTTTTTATAAAAGAGGGGGACTGGTATCGGGTTCCCCTTTGTTCTTTTTTTACTCCGGTAGACCGTTTTTTTCCCGATCAGGGATTACCTCCTCAATAAAATCATCCTTCCCAGGCAATGGCGAAAACGGTTGTTGCCCCATCACGTCTTTATCGTAGTTGCCGATTCCCCGAAGACCTTACGTTATAACAAAGTTTTTACAAAAAGAAGCCGGTTACTGACGGAGAATATGCGGGACGGGCGGTGCCAGCTTCCTTGCTGAGTTTTACCCGTGACCCGGTAAGCTGAATAATGGATGTGGTTAATACCATATATTTACAATAAATTCCGTAAAAAGAAAAACAGGTGACAAAATTTGCGCAAAAAGAATCACGTTTTTGCGCAAAAAAAATGTAGCATTGTTTTCTATTGGTTTTGCCGCAACGGGGCAGTTTTTACGCCAGTTCACTTTCCGGTGTTGATGGGTGTAAAATTAAATCTCCTGATTACAATATATTATATTCCCTGTAGCTGATTTTTTTCCCCTCTCTCAGACGGTACTATTGCATGGCATACAACTTGCTCTCTAGTCGTCAATTGACATTTGTGCCGACAGTGTGAAGCGCTGTTGGTGTTGAAATCGGTGCGACGACAAAAAAAGAGCGGGCAAATTCTTAATCCAGGAGGGGCAGTTGCGCCGGGACCAATGTACCCAAAAAACATCTGGGAAGAACAATGATAATCAAGAACAGTTTCACATCCATCGACACCCATACGGGGGGCGAGCCTACCAGGACCATCACCGGCGGCATTCCCTACATACCCGGCGACAGCATCGCCGAGAAGATGCTGTACCTGAAAAAGAACATGGACTGGATCCGGACTTCGCTGATGTTCGAGCCGCGGGGCCACAGCGTCATGTCAGGTGTCATCCTCACCGAACCCAAACATCCCGAAGCCGATGTCGGGGCAATCTTTATCGAGACCGGCGGCTACCTGCCGATGTGCGGCCACGACACCATCGGGATGGCCACGGCGCTGGTTGAGACCGGGATGGTACCGGTCACCGAGCCGGAGACCTTTATCAATCTCGACACCCCCGCGGGGCTGACCCGGGTGCGGGTACGGGTGGAAAACGGCCGTGCCTGCGAGGTTACTTTTCTGGGCGTACCCAGCTTTGTGTTTGAAAAAGACCTGGAGATCGAGGTGCCGGCGATAGGGCGGCTCACTCTGGATATCGCCTACGGCGGCAACGTCTATGCGATCCTGCCGGCCGCCGATGTGG
>NZ_FNJI01000064.1 GCF_900104445.1 Desulforhopalus singaporensis
AAGCTGCCATTGGCTGATTTTATGTTTTTTTTGCTCTTGCCGTTGCGACGATTACCGGTAATCTCCTGGCTCAGATGAGTATCTAACTCTGCTTCCAGTGCAGCTTCGGTCAGCTGTTTGATAAGCGGGGTGAGGATTCCTTCTTTTCCGAGAAGGGCTTTGCCTTTTTGGAGCTCTTCAAGAGCTTGCTGAAAATCAAATTCTGGTTTTTCTTCTGTCATGTCAGTCTCCTTTGGTCGCTGAATATATCAGCTTTCAGTTACTGACACAAAATTTTGAACACCCTCATGTGAACCGCTTGCGGCAAGATTTACAGGAAGAATATAAATATTGTCGTGAGAAAAACCTGTTATGCCACACCAGCGCATTGTTATACTTATTTTTATTTTAAATCATTTGGAGAACCATCAACTTTATATGATGCCCAATTCGTGACCTCTGAGATTATTAATCCATCATCTTCATCGATAAATTTTTTGAAATAGTCCCGTAACCCTTTTGCAGATGTATTTACTCTATTAAAGCACCAGGTTGATTCTAAAATACGAACTGCATTAAAATTCTCTAAAATACTATATAATTTTTGATAATCTTTAGAGTTTCTTAAGTCATAAGTTAAAAAGTAAAGAGCCATTTTTTGTTCCTTTTTTTGTATAATCGCGGTGCTGACAAGCGCCGTGGGCAGCGCAAGCAAGCGAAGCTTTGTTGTGGTGTTCAGCGGCCCCGCGCTGTTGCGGGGTCCGCTGGAACGTTTGGTTAGCGCTACTTTTTTTTGTTTGGTCGTTGAGTCAATGCCGAACCTGCAGAAGATTTAGCTGCCTTACTGGAGGCCCCTGACCTCAATGTTTTTGAAGCTGCTGTCGCTGCTTTTGCTCGGGTAACTTTAGACGGAGCTTTTCTTTGGGATAAGGCTGATCCTGCCGCAGATTTTGAAGCCTTACTTGCTGTTTTGCTTCTCAGAACTGCTGAAGCTGCCGTCGCTGCTTTTTTGCTTGTTACTTCTTTCTTTGACATAATTTTGGTCCTCCAAGGTTGCGTCTTTTCGTAATTCTGCCCCAATCTCCACAGGGGATGTGTCATGTATTACAAAAAAAGCTACAATTGTAAGCAAAGCTGCAAATAATAAGGCACTAACAAAACCTCCAGCCAAGTTGACACCGAATTGCGGCCAAAACCTTTTCGTTTCTCTTATTTCATTAACTATAATACCATGTTCGATTTCTCTACGTTGCTCATCTATGACAAATTCAATAATTTCATTTGAATAATCTTTTAATCTTGTTTCAGCTGTGTCCTTTGCTCTTAGTAAAACTCCCTTTGGCTGTTGCTCGTACCAGTTTTTTATGTCTTCAGGAGAAGGAGTACCACCATTATTGTTTTTTTGGTGTTTAATCCACTCAATCTTCTGCTCTTCAATAATAGCAAAAGCAACTAAACCTAGTAACCAATGATCATCTGAATTCTCAACTAATTCATCATAAAGATCTTCGGGACCCGAAAATTTTTCCATAATTATCCATAATTTTATTATCTTATTCGCTAACGTCATAGGCCACCTACCGCTGACCGGCAGCGCGCCTTCGACTCTGAGTTAAGGTTGTCATTACGTTGAAATTTCGACTCACGGCGACGCAGTCGCCGTGAACGCCCCGCTCTGAGGCAAATTTGGAGCACAGCGGAAAATTTGTCCAACAGCAGCGCCTCGTTAGGGGCTCTAAACTCCATTTCTCGCTGACTTAATATCAAGGAGATTAATTTTGTCGATCTTGCTCTTGTGGATGACAATCGTTAGCTTCGCTGGGTACTTGAACCGCATTTCACTAATGCGGAATGTCCACAACATTATTTTCAAAAGATCTTCATCACTTATAGTTTTATGCCCTTGAATTCGAGTAATCCCAGAACCAAAAATCGGCGTGGCTACGCTCTGCTGACCATACACATTGTTGACCTTGTCCCAAAAATTAATTAAAAATTCTAGGTATTCAGGCATAGTGAGCACTGCTTTATTGTTTTTATCGAACTTCGTAAAAGCAGCCAAAAGAAAATCTTTATATACGCAAATAGAGCCAATCTGATACTGCCACTTTTTACCCACGGCTCGCTCGGCGTTGCTCTTGAGTTTTTCACTTTCATCAAAGGGATAGTTGTCAATATGGCTATCAAGCTCTGAAACTTGATCACCAACATACATTTTTATAAAAATTCCGTTCAGTGAATTTTCAGAAATTATTTTGTTATCTACGATTGTGTCAAAGTACTCATTGAAAGCAATGGCCTTTAAGCCGGGCTCGGAAAAAATGTCGCCTACTTTTATCGTTACCTCACTTCCTTCAATATTGATATCAATTTTATTAAGATTGTTAGACCAAATCCAAATTGCCAAATAAATTAGCACCAACAACCCGATAAATATCCATCCATAGGTGCTTTTGCAATTTGTTGGAATATCGACAAACAATACAACTAAAGAAAGTGTTGCGCTTATGGCAGAGGTGATCTTGAGAAAATTCTCAATCACCCTCCTGTCAATGAAACTAACCTTTGTCATACTTCGTACCAGTAGTAATTGGGGCTCGTTTTGGTAGCAAGCATAAAGTCACTATTTTTGAGAGCAGCCTCAATGATGTCCTTCTTGTTGGGTATGTGAAGTGTCGGAACCTTACTCATTGAATCTCTAAAAATAGGCAAGTTACCCCACAGATTCTTCACAGACTGTTTCAGCGAGTCATTAATCAACAGGCTGGCCTTAGAATTATACTCTGGATATACAACAATAACAGGGAGCCCTTGATTATTTATTCCGTAGTTAATTTCTTCTCGTAAAGCTCTTGAGCTTACTGTTTTGGAGCTAAGGAAAAGTACGATATTTTTAGAGTTTCTAAGACGCTCTTGAAGTCTTGGCTTTAGCGTTTTTTCCCAATCACTGCCGTCACGGACGTTGTACGTCTTATCATGCGAATCATTAAATGGAAATGATGCTTCTTTTCCTTTCCATGCCCGCAACATGTTATAATAGCAGAAATCTTTTGTTGCATGTGCGCCGAGAGCGCTTGCGTTGAAAGGTTCTGCAACGTAAAAGGCCGTGTAATTTCCGTTTCTATATGCCATTTTTTTCTCCAAAAGTTATATTTCCGATAGCTAGGCTTGGCCCCTAATCGCGGTGCTTGACGAAGTCAGCACCGCGATTCACTGGCCCGCGCTGTTTGCGGGTCCAGTGGAATGACTTGATATGTGATTTATATTTATCTCTACCAAGTTTTCAAACCAACATTTCCAAGCAACAATCGACCAAGAGAGGTGATTTTATATCCCTGTGATTTCATCATTCCTGTTGCAGGGTCAAACTCTGGAGTTTCTCCACGCTTAGGTTTTTTATATTTCGGAGTTGTAAGGTTGAGTCTAACCAGATGGTTTCTTTGAGCGTCGTACAGAGTTCTATCGTTAATTCCGCTTTGTTCTCTGGTTCTCATTGAAGGGGGAGGTGGGGTCAAAATGTCTTTATGTTTTTCAAAATATTCCCGATCCTCACCTGGCGGCAAACCATAAAGCTGTAAAATAATAATTTCTGTATCACTGAGTTCATTTAAAATATTTAGTAATAGTTTCTTTTGATTGTATTCTATTTTTTCTTCAGCTATTCCATTTGCAATGATAGAAGCAATGTATTCTTTTCGTTCTTTTGACAATGCTCTTGAAGCCTGCAACATAGACTCTTCAAGTATATCTATAAATTCTTCATTTTGGAATTTTAGCTTAGCGTTTTCTCTCTCAGTCTCTTCAATTCGCTGTTCAAGCAACAACAAAAAATCATTAATTCTGTCAATTCGTTGGTTGGGAATGGTTGCACCAACTGTTTCAGCTATTAGTGGCCCTACAAATGGAATGGCTCCCAAGATACCCTTGCCAATTAACACAGAATAGTCAGTTTTTGTATTTTCGGTGCTCATATATTTCCTTTACACACGTAGAATTCACTGGTTTCGCGCTGTTTGCGAAATCCAGTGGAATGACTTGTTAGATTATCTCACTCATACCAACTAGTTGTATCAACTTCAATATCATGTTGATAAAGAATTATTTTTCTTGGTTCATCAATTTCGGAGTGGCATTTGAACTCGTAAGGAAATGAATCTTTTATTTCTGCAGCATCATCGTATTTTCCGTAATTTAGCGAGACTTCGATATTGCCATTCCCAGTAATTATTATCTTTTCAGGCGTAATATTAATTATTTCGAAAGATTCAAGTTCAGAAGTCTCAGCGATGGTTTGTGAACTGAGTATGTCTAGATCTGAAAACATGTTAGACATAAATGTATCGTCCAACTCCGTAGAAATGTAGTCATGTAGAGAGTAGTGGATCTCATGTCGAAGTTGTTCAACCAATTGGAAAATTGATATAAATGAATCAAGAACTTTAATAGACAAAGATTCACAATCCGCTTGGGGAATATTAAATGTCTTCTCATTAACATGAGTGTATTTAGACAATAAGTTTATACTCTCAATCACTTCTTTTATTTCATCTTTTGGCTCAATATCTAAATTTTTATCGACGAACTCCTCTGACAATCCTCCTTGCACGGCATAAATGACCTTTTGTTTTCGTGTAGGTGCACCATTGTTTGTTTCAACTTTAAACCAACTACATTTTTTCACGTCAACATCCGGGGCTAATCGTTGCAAAATATGTCGAGATAACTCGCGCATTGCTGCTGAAAAACTATTAAATCTCAAAGGGTCGCTAGTCTTGTCTAGATAAGCGACTGCAGCATTAAATAGTTCTTTCTCAAATTCTGTTTTTAAGAATCCCCGAATATTCTCTATTTGGACTTTCATATTTAGTTTTGGAAATCTAATGTAGAATTCACCGGCGAGCTTCAGCGAGTCCGGTGAAATGATTTGTTATCAATCCGGCGGGCTTTTTCATCAGCCACAACACATACTAACTGTTTGTTTTTAAATGATTTTATAGTTACAAATTTAACCTAAATGCCCACCGGATTAATAACATGAATTTTTATTTCATATTATAATATTTAGCACTAAAACCTACGGATAATGGGCCACCATCATAAAGACATGAAACGCTTATTTTTAGTTTTCTTTTATGATCCATGTAATGATGGTAATGTGTTTTCTTGGTAACTAAATCTAACTCTGAAGGGTTTATGCTTAAACAGCCTAATATTGGCTCTGAATCAAATTCCTTATTTTGCATGCAAAGTGATGTTTTTTTGATATCAACATCGATATAGTTTACAAAACTGCCTTCTGCCTCTAAGCACATATGTATTTCATCTGTATCAATAATGATATTTCCAACTTTATTAGGAGTGGCACCAACTTCTTTAGCTGCATCTTCAACTCTCATACCTATGTACTGGAATGGCCTATGAAAAGGCTTTGGATAAAAGAAAAGAAGTTGGTCGGATGCCTTATCTATAGCTTGCCCTAGATTTGATGATTCAGTCTTGCCAACAAGAGCAGATTTATTGAAAACAATATTCATACTGTTGGTTAACTGCTCAAATGAACTTAGATACTTAGATTCATCTGTAAAGTCAGCATATAGCTTGCCTAGTAGAAAACCTGGCAACTCACATCTTTCTAGCATAAGTGGTAAGACTTTGATCTCCTTTCCACTTATTTCTAAAGTCATTGCAACATCAATTTCTTTTTGGACCCACTTTGATTTAATGGAGTTTTCAGATATGATGACTGCCACAAAATCTACATTATCAATGCCTTCTCGGATTTTCTCTATTAGGCTGTCACCAATTTTCAATTCCGCTTCATCTAGCCATACTCTGACACCGTGACAGTCTAAGTCCGTAGCCAATCTGCGAACAAATTCTTTATCTTCTATGTTGTGACTCAGAAATATGCTTGGTTTCATTTTTAGATGTTAACGTTAAATTCACCTGAAGCCGCGCTGTTTGCGGCTTCAGGTGCAATGACTTGTTAAGCCTCGTCACTTAAAATCTCTACTTCTGGATCAGTTACCTTTTCCAATAAGCATCTAATCGGTTTTGTAAGCATTTTTTTGAGCTTAAGTGCCCTAGATGTAAAAGAGTCAAGTTTATCGATTAGTTCACCAATTCGTTTAATCACGTCCGCATTCTTATCGGAGTGCTTTTTCAAATCATCTTGATTTACAACAACAGAACCAATTGCACCCTGCAAAGCATCCTTAAGGCCTTTTGCTCCCCTAATGGTGTACATATTTATTGCATTTCTTACTCTAGCGACTTCTTCTAATAAACTTAATTTCAAAATGTCTGGTAAATCGCTTTTGTTTATTGCTTCAAATAGTTCATCTGTTTTTTTGACTATATCTTTAAGGTCTTCTTCTGATAGCGTTTCTTCTGAATAGAACTTTGATAGCTCCTCCGCACAAAATTGAAGCCTAGTAAGAGCTTCATCAGTTAAGTATTGTTTGACAGAATTCCAATTTCCTCCCAAGTTTAAAGGAAAAAATGACTTATCTAGTTGTTTGAAAGATGTAAGGTATAACTGGTGATTTAACCCATCGTTCATTTTGATTAGGCTTTGGATCTCTTGGGACAAAGAGTAAAGTTCAACAACCCCTTTAGTAATTTCAGCATCATCTTCTTTAATCCCGATAGCCAATGCCCAAACTTCTCTCACCTTTTTGCTATCTGGTTGGCGTTTCGCATTAGATAGGATTCGATGCAATCTACCAGCGGGGTTCGACTGATCAATCATTTTATGTCCTTTATTGGCTTAACAAATTATTCTCTGGTTTCCTTATAGCTCCAGAAAGCAGAATTTATTGACAACGAAAAATCAACAAGTTATCCTGTTTTCTGCTCAATATCACGACATATTTAGTGGATATCAGCTTAACAGGATAACATTCATATTGCAGATCCCTGCTCAAATCACCAACCAATTTGGGACCTATATCGGTCAACAAGAAATTCCCCCCGGTCATCATAGGTATTGCTTGAAGTGGATGCGATACTATTAATCCGGTGGGCAAATACGTCTAATCCGGATGCCGCTTTCGGGTTCGTGTCTGACTATCTGGCTGTTTATACGTCAATAAATTTGACGCCTAACTAAAATATACGAAAAGTTTAAGCCTAAATGCCCGCCGGATTAATACCTTGATTATGACATATAAAACCGTTGAGCAGCGCGAATAAGTTCCCGTTGAGCCCCAAGCGAATAAGGCAGGCGTAAAGAGGGTCACTTGCAAAAGTGATTCACTTTACATGTCCTGCCATCTTTACTCCATAGAGAAAATGAAGACATTACATAGAAATCCTGTTGATTATGTCTTTATTTTCCTTGATCAACAGAGAATAGCCTTAACATCAACAAGCAGTAAACAACATTAACGGACAACCAACGGACATTCAACACAAAATAGACCTAGGATTAACTAGAAATAAACATTAATGCTTTTGGGATGGGTGGTTTCTTGAAAACGGACTTCATCTGTCATTTACTGCCTTGTTGCGAAAACCTGAGATACAGGTTGAGGTTAAATCCTTCAAAGCTGGGTCAATCCTGACCGTGACCGCCGAGGAAAAAAATATCGTCTTTATCCATTGGTACCATTCGACCCGCACCAGTCTTTTGAGACCTATTAATCCGTACGTTGATTAGTAGACATTCGCTAACGAGAAATTGACTCGTAACATACTGATAATAGGTTTTTTTGACATTTAGACAATGTCTGCTATTTAGCCTTCGGATTAATACTTCCTTTTTTATCCAATTTGTAAAATCTACGACCTTGGGAATTCTAGTTTTCTGCATCGCCGCGGAGATGAAATATCTCGGCGTTGGCGGAGCGCTACCAGGCTCAAGTTCAAAAGGAATAAAGAGCAGGTTTTCATCTATGTACCATTATGCGTTGTGGCGGTTGCCAAGCACTACCCCCAATCCAAGCTCTGCAGCCTTGAACGCATGAAGAGAATAGCTGAACGTCAGAATTTTCTGCGTCTTGAACCATGGGTAGGATTTCAGGATCACCCTCCAGCTGACAAGCCTGCGTTCGGTCTCTATCAAAGGTACACTTGCAAGATTCTCTACAGAAGCAATTTCGCGTTCCTGCAACAGCGCAGGAGCGGCCAGAACGACGACTTCGTCAGGGAGAAGCCGCTCACTCTGTACATCTTTTGCCGCTTCAAACCTGTATTCAATTCCACAATTAATACCCTTGTCATTCGGATCGAGAGTCATTTTATCGATCAGTCTCAGGTTGATTTCCGGATGTGTCTGCAGCACGGCCCACCGGGAAAGAATGGATGCTCGGTTCATCGTTGACGTAGAAAGCAAACCTGTTGGTGGTGATCTTGTCAGCAACTGGTTCAAGTTTTACCGCAAGCTCATCCAGCTGACGCGGGACGTTCAGCGTGCAGTGAAAATTATTCTCGATGCAGGCAGCAACACTCTCCTTGCTCAGGCCGATCACTGCGGTGTTAAACCCGATCTTCTTGATCTCAACCAGATTTTCTGCAGTGCCACCAAACGCCCCGATGGCAAAAAAATCATTATCCGGCTCTGGATTGCTGGTTGGCGCCACTGTCTCAACCAGGGTCAGTTGTGGATCCCTCATCTGAAAAGTCGTCCCCGGATAGGAGTTGATAAATTTGAACATCCGGTCACCATCCGGTGTATGCTCGGGGCAAACCTGGTAGGCGAACAGTGGTTGGTAACGCCCCGTCTGCCAGTGGGTATTGAGAAGGGTTCGCTCACCTCAGAGCGAGATCTCCGGATAGGAGCCGTCCAGCGCATTTTGACTGCGGTAAAACTGGGCAGTAAAGAGATTTTTGCGGCCGGGTTTACAAGGTTCAATTGGGGTCTGCCAGCCCCCCTGGCGATCTGTTCCTCCGGTGATCCCGAGAGTACCCGCGCTGTCTACAGGCGATGGTTGAAAAAACAGTACCGAGTCATGGATCGTTTCGCCGTCGCCCTTCTGCCATCCGATCGGAGCGTCATGAAACTGCGATGTCTTGTGATTGCGATCTGTCTGGGGATAGTCCGGCCGTGAGAGGATTTGTTAACAGGTTCTTTCCTGTCGAACGCAGGGGATAGACTGTTTGGGTCTCACTTGCATGCAGCTGAGACTGGCAACAGGAGACGATAACGACAAGCAAGGCGACTCCAAGAGGTAACGCAACACTTGTCCTGAATGGTGGAACAGACCTATTTATCTGTCTGCACCGGCAATGGTTAAAGGAGCGTGAATTGGCCCTGGTGTTATGCAATCGCTCGGCCACGGTTACTGACAAGCTAAAAACAACATAGTAGTGATAACCAAGATGCCGGTAAAGATTGCTGAATATTTTTTTACCGCACCTATATAACCATTATTGAGATAATGTCTGGTGACACGAGCGAAGAAAAGGATCTTGAAGGATGCAGCGGTGTAGATAATGAAATAGGCCGCAAAAATCGCAAAAAGAACGTTTTCCGGGACCTTGTAGATGATACCAGAGAGAGATATGGCGCTAAACAACACGCATAATGACACGATCGTCTTAACCGCGTTTTTTTTGCTCATGCCGTAACTGATGAGTATATGGTGCAAGTGACGCTTGTCGGCCTTGAAGGGGCTTTTACCCTGCAAGCCCCGTTTCGTCATAATCACAACCGTATCGGTGATCGGTACGGCGAGGATCAGGAGCGCACATACAGGAGGCATCGAGGAACTCGCCGACTGTGTCAGATAGATG
>NZ_FNJI01000016.1 GCF_900104445.1 Desulforhopalus singaporensis
ATCAGCAGATAATTACGGCGGTTGGCCTCAGACCCTACCTTGTGCACGCAACGGGCCGCCATGGGAACGGCCGAAACGCCGGCTGCGCCTATCAGCGGATTTATCTTTTCCCGCAAAAACAGATTCATGATTTTGGCCATGACCAGCCCCGCCGCCGTACTGACGATAAAGGCAAACAGTCCCAGGAAGAATATGAACAGGACCTTGGGGTTTAAAAACGCCGCCGCATTCATGGTCGCTCCAACGGACAATCCAAGGAAGATGGTTACGATATTCATCAGCTCGTTTGACGACGCCTTGGTGAGACGTTCAACCACTCCCGATTCCTTGAAAAGATTGCCCAGCATGAGCATCGAGATCAGCGGTGCGGCTGACGGCACCACCAGCATGATGGTCATGGCGGTGGTCAGCGGAAAACAGATCCGCTGCAGCTTGCTCACCGGACGCAGCCTGCTCATGGTAATCTTGCGTTCCTTGTCCGTGGTCAGCATTTTCATCATCGGCGGCTGGATAATCGGCACCAGCGCCATGTATGCATAAGCGGACACCGCGGTGGCTCCCAGCAGATGGGGTGCCAGCTTGGATGTCAGGTAGATGGTGGTCGGCCCGTCGGCGCCTCCGATGATGGCGATTGATCCAGCCTCGGGGAGATCAAAGCCAAACAGAATCGCGACGAAAAAAGTTACATACAGCCCCGCCTGGGCTCCGGCACCCAGAAGAAGAGTCTTCGGGTTGGCGATCAGGGGACCGAAATCGATCATCGCTCCCAGCCCCAGGAACACCAGCGGCGGAATAATGTCAAGTTCGATCCCGTAACGATAGAAAAACCAGATCAGCCCATGTTCAGGCTCCATCAGGTACGTCAGGGGCAGGTTGACAACCAGGATGCCAAACGCAATCGGCAACAGCAACAGTGGTTCATACTGCTTTTTTATGGCAAGATAGAGCAGCACGAAAGCGATAAACCACATCACCACATTGCCGCCTGTCAGGCTTATTGCACCGCTGGAGAAAACGAGGTCATTCAATATCTGGTACACGACTCCCCCTTTCACCCTTTGGCAGGTGCAGATTGATTTTCAGGCTTTGGCTCTGCCGGTCCCGCTGCCCTGCGACGCTCGATTACATCGATCACCCAGGTCGACGCCTGGGTCAGAAGCTGCACAATGAGCATCACCACAAAAACCCCTACGATACCGCTGCCGAATACTTCCAGAACTTTTGACCAGTCGGTTGCCATCTTTCCCCCCTCAGATGGTTTTGCCGTAGCTTTTGACGGCTTGATCCTTTATTTCTCTTACCTGTTCGGCACATCGCCCAGGGAGATCCCGGCGACGATTGTCTTCTGGATGTTGCTCGTACCCTCGACCACCCGCAGGGAATGCGCGTCGCGGAGAAAACGCTCGGCCGGATACTCCGTTGAATAGCCGTAGCTGCCGAAGATCTTCATGGTCTCCGACGCGGCATGTACCGCCGCTTCCGACGCGAAAAGCTTGGCCATGGAAGTCTGGTGCTGATTGGGCAGCCCCTGGTCCTTGAGCCATGCCGCCCGGTAAACCAGCAGCCTCGCCGCTTCATGTTCCGCTACCATATCGGCGATCTGTCCCTGGACAAGCTGATACGATCCTATCTTTTTGCCGAACTGGGTCCGCTCGTTGGCGTAGTCGATCGCCGCGGCGATGGCTCCCCCGGCGATCCCCAGGGCGCCCGCCGAACAGCTGATACGGGTGTTATTGAGCTGGAACATGCACACCTGGAAACCTTGTCCCACTTCTCCGAGAACCGAGTCCTTGGGAATGACGGCATGGTCAAACGAGATCTCGCCGGTTGGCGCGCAGTGCAGCCCGAGCTTCGTTTCAATCGGCGCGGTGACGATCCCCTCGTTGTCCTTGAGGTTGACGATGAAACAGGTCATGCCCTTATATTTCTTCGCTTTATCGGTATAGGCGTAGACCAGGCCGTAATCGCCGATATGGGCGTTGGAGATCCACATTTTCTGGCCGGTAAGCTCCCAGTGGTCGCCGCAGTCGACGGCGACGGTTCCCATCCCTGCCACGTCGGAACCGGAATTGGGCTCGGTGATGGCAAAAAAACCGTAGGAATCGGCGTTGACCCAGTCCGGGATAAACCGCTTTTTCTGCTCCTCGGTTCCAAACTTGTTAACCGTTACCGCCGGACCGATGTTCTGCATGTTAAAAGGCAGCCGCCAGGAACCGCTCACCTTGGCAATCTGCTCGGCGCAAATTACCGATTCGAGAAAACCGAAGCCGTTGCCGCCGTACTCTTCAGGGATGGCGCAGCCGAAAAAACCCAGTTCAGCCATCTTCTTGACGATTTCAGGGCGAAACTTGTGCTCCGCCTCATCCTCCTTGAGGGTGGGAAGAATTTCCTTTTCCGCAAAGTCCTTGGCCATTTCCTGCATCATCCGCTGTTCATCTGTGAACATGAAGTCCATTGTAATTTCCTCTCAATCCTTGACTGTTTGAACTTGTTGTTTTTAAGTCGTACTTTTGTCTTCAACTCCAGCAATCGTCAGGGAGCATCGCCACATGACCCAAGGGGTATTTTGGTGACACGGGGTGCGATTTTATTCCGCTTATGCGGCTGTTGTCGCAGGGTCTGCTATTTTCCCTTGGAATCGGCTTTTCGGTTGGTAAAAAAATGCGCTCACCGCCTCCAGGTGAAAGCACCTGGCCGGTCGCGCATATCCGTTACGTTGCTACCCGAGGAAAAGGCCGATCCGGCCCCGGTTACGACCAGGACCGAGACCGCGGATGTTGTATTGTGATCCACCGGACGGTTTTTACAATATCGTCCACCAGCGCGGTCCCGGTCAGGGTATTGCGCACATCATCGCTGCGTAGGATCAGGGTTGCGACACGGTCTTCCACCGACAGGGTCGCAGTAGCTTGGCCATGGGCCATGTCCCTGGCCAGCCCCCTGAATTCGTGAAATCTAAAAACTGCCCGCTTTTTCCCGCCGCAATATCATATGCACCTTGGTCGCTGCTGCTCAATTGCCCATTAATTTTGCCACGGTTTCCAATGCCGAAGCTGACACCTTTTCGTTAAAACGCGACCTGATCGCAAATTGAAGCATCTCCGAGGTAAACAACTTTTCCTTGTCGGCCAGGAATCCAAGAGATGCGAGCGCCCAGTCAGGTTTGCTGATCTTGTAACTTTTAAAGTCAATTTCATGGACTTCAGCGCCGGTGTCCGGGATCTCCACACTCTTTTCCTTCAGAACAAAAGTAGACGGAGACAGTGTTTTGAAGATATTTTTTCGCCTCTGAACCCCCTCTTCGCTGAGTGCCAGCACCACGGTGGGCGCTTTAATGCCCGCATATCCTATTTTTTCAGGAGAAATCAGAATTTCACTGACCGACTGTCCGCGAAGAACCGTGATATTGTAATCATTTTTCATGGAGACGTTCATCCCCGCGGACAGTCCTGCATAGCAGACAATATCTCCCGCAGTGACGATTCTCATCCCGGCGCTGCCGAGAATAACCACCTCCTGGGGTTCGGGTTTTTCCAAAGAGAACCGTTTCTCAATGGTCACAGGTTCCGGGAAATGTGTTTTTTCTGCCGCAAATTTTCGGTATAGCTCGCCATACTCAGGTCTTGCGTTCTTTTCTACCAGGCCGTTTCTCACCGGAAGATCGGCAATCATCTGATCGAGGATTTTGGGAGTGAGCTTATTTCTCTTGGTGTAACGTCCGGTACATAACCCCAGGGTCTCAACGACGGAAAATCCCTTGTGTCTGACAGCTTTGACAATATGCTCCGCCAGATCACTATCTTGTCCGGAACAGCGGTCGATCCAGGTTGCCCCGGCACTTTCCGCCACCGCACAGATATCAAGGGGAATCTCAGCCCGGTTCAGAAACTCGGACCCCGTTATTGCGTCCGCCGGTGTAGTGACGGAGTATTGTCCCCCCGTCATCCCGAAATTGAAATTGTTAAGGACTATCAGAGTGATGTCGGGATTTTTTCTACAGGAAGCAAGAACATGGGCACCGCCGATGCCCAACCCGCCGTCGCCCATGGTCACGATGACGTTAAGCTCGGGGTTAGCCAGCTTTAAACCGAAAGCATAGGTCAGGGCCCGGCCATGCAGACCGTGGAGTGCATGGACATTGAAAAAAGTATCAAACAGACCGGAGCAGCCGATGTCGCTGACAATCACCGTTTTGTCGGGTCGCAGACCGAGTTGCACCAAGGCTTTGTCGAGCCCTTGGGTGATTTTTTCGTGGGTACAGCCCGGACAGAAAACAGGCGGCCGGTTTACATTTAAAAAGCTATTCATTGCCAATGACCTCCATTATCTTTGATGGGGTGATCAACACCCCGTCCATCTGACCGTAAAAATCTATATTCTTATCCCTCAGCACCCTCCTGATTTCACCCACATACTGGCCTTGATTCATTTCTATCACGACAATACGGTTGAAAGGTTCCGCCTTTTTCCTGAGCAATTTTTCCGGGACCGGCCACAGGGTTTTCAGGGTGAGGGTGGATACCGGCTTGCCTTCCCGTTCGAGTTTGATTGCGGCATCTTCAACCGCTCTTGAGGTAACGCCATAACTGATCACCAGGGTGTCGGTCCCTTCTTTCATGGTCTCCTCAAAGAGCGTGATCCTCTCCTCGGCCTGCTCAATTTTATCTGCGAGCCGCTGCTGGGTGTTGGCAATCACTTCCGGGTCAATGGTAATATACCCGTCCGGCCCGTGGGTGGACGAGGTCTGCCTGACAAGCGTTTTGCCGCCGATGGGCAAGAACGGCGGAGCCATATTGGAGTCGGCGCTAAAGGGCAAATAGTCGCCGCCACCAAACATTTTCCGTTCGACAACCTTTGGAAGCCTTGCGGCACCCAGGTCGACGCTTTCCTTGGTCATCCCTATCTCCTTGTTGGACGCAATGAAAACGGGGCATCGAAACTCTTCGGCATAATTGAATGCATGAACGGTGAGGACATAGCAGTCCTGGACATCTTTGGGAGCCAGGACAATGACGGGAATCCCCCCGGTATTGCCCCATCGTAAAAACTGAATATCGCTGTCCGCTCCGCGGGTTGCCGAGCCCGTGGAAGGTCCCAGTCTCTGGACATCGGCAATCACCAGAGGAATTTCCCCGCCGATGCCAAAAGAAATCTGCTCACTGTAGAGGCTTATTCCCGGCCCGGATGTCGCGGTCAGCACTTTTCTGCCCGCCATGGATGCCCCGATGCAATATCCGATGGAGGCGATCTCATCTTCCCCCTGGATGCAGATCCCCCCCCTGGGAGGCAACATTTTCAGCATACTGTTAAAAATCGTTGTAGCCGGGGTAATCGGATAGCCGGCAAAGAAGTCGCATCCGGCGGCAATTGCCCCCCTGGCAATCGCTTCGTTCCCTTCCATAAATGATAAAGCCATCTGTATCTCCTCAGGTTTTTAACCTTTTCTGCGATTTAATCATAAATCTGATCAGATTTTTAATTAGATATGTGATCTGATAACAGATTACGAACAACTCTGTCAAGAGCAAAACCCTATTGCTGTTTATTCATTATAATGATTTTCGAAGATTTGAAAAAACCGTCTGTTTTTAATTGATTTTCCCGGGGGTACGGGATAATTATCTTCGCCATGGAGCAAAAGAAAAAATATAAAAAAAAGAGCAAGGAAGACTTCACCCGGGAAGCCTATATGGGCATCCGGCGCATGTTTTTCCTCAACGAGATCACTCCCGGCCAGAAAATTTCATACGCTGATCTCGCAAAACGGCTCAACATGAGCACCACACCTGTCATCCAGGCCCTGAAAAGGCTTGAGTTCCAGGGACTTGTCCGCCATGAACCCAACAAGGGCTACTACACGGAAGACATAAGTCTCAAAGAAATCACCGAGATCTACGAATTCAGGGAACTCATCGAACTGTCGCTGCTGCCCAAAGCCGTGTCCCGGATGACCGAGAGCCGGCTGAAAAAATTAAAAGGAGCGCTTGATAATCATCTGCAGGCGGTACGGGACATTTATCTCAAGGAGCGGCTGGTAAAGGACATGGAGTTTCATCTTGTCCTTGCCGAACTTTCAGGATGCACCATCCAGGTCAATGCGCTCAAATCCCTATTTGATCTCCTCTATTTAAAATACCCCGGCAATATCCTTTTCGTAACCCCGATGGAAAGCGCCGATTCGGACCATATCAAGCTGTACAACTACATTGCCGACGCAGATACCGAAAAAGCCCATAACGTACTCAAGCAGCACATTGCCAATGTCAAAAAACATGCGGTCATCAGCATTGAGAAAATCAACCGCCAAAAACATCTCGACTCGATTTAATCAGGCTTCATAGTCGAGCCGGGCCTGCTCAACTATCCGGTCAATCTCGTCCCGCACTGGTGGCGGCGGATAATCGCGTGGTTCAAGCTCCATCAGCTCAAGACATTTTTCAAGAGATACCGTGCGAATATCTCTGCTTCCATCCGCCTCCCACCTTTCCCAGTTCCTGCGTTCCAGAAGTTCCGGGTGCCAGAGCTCGTCACGGAAGTTTTTCATGGTGTGTTCGTGGGCCAGATACGTTCCCCCTGGTCCCACCGACCTGATCACCTCCAGAGCGATGTGATCGTCACCCACGGTTACGCCTTTATTAAACCGGTTAAGCGCCGTCATGCACTCGTTGCAGAAAACCAGATCGGCATAATCGACGACTATATCCATATCCAGCTGCATACTGTCCATGATATCGGCACCGCAGGAGGCCAGGGACGCAACCATGCCTGTTTCAAAGCCCGCCTGGGCATCAAGCGTCTTGGCATCCCTGAGCATAGCGGGCATGCGGATGGGCAGTTCCAAGGAGCGGCCCATTTGCGCCATGGCTACCTTGAGGGCTGCAAATTCAGGGCCGGCCATGGACACGTTGCCGCTTCTCATATCCATGCCGCGGGCAAAACTCGTATAGACAAACGGTGCTCCGGGACTGGTCAGCTGGCTCACGACCAGGCATGCCAGAATTTCGGCATGGGCCTGGGCAATAGTGCCGGCCATGGTTACCGGTGAGGTGGCTCCCAGGATCGGCCCTGAACTTACAATTGCGGGAATGTTCAGGCTGGCCATCTCGACCAGCGCCTCCAGCGACCCTGGATCGATCCCCAAGGGAGGAAGGGTAAGCACCCATCCGGAAATAGACGGACGCCTTCTAAACTGCTCCTCACCGCCGCAAGCCAGGGCGGCCATCCGGGCACTGTCCCGCACGCAACGCCCATCGAGAACCCCGCCCGTTATATGCTTTACACTGTTTTTGATACAGCTGGCCCAGGTGTACCAGTCATTGACCTTGCCGGGAATTTCCTGGGGCGTTACCAGTCCGCCGTTGACGCGAACAAAATCGAGCCGGTCCGCAATCCGAACCAGCTTTACCAAGTCCGTAGTGACAGCCGGTCTCTTGACCCCGGTGTGGGGGTCGATGACGTTTGTGGCCATGGTCATGCAGGCCAGGGCTGGATCGTGAGCAGCAAAAGAGACGTCAAACCGCGGATCACGGGCGAACAACACCACCTGGTCCCGTTTCGGAGCGGTCTTGATGGCCTGGCCGACCACTGCAGGGGGAATCTTGACAACATCACCGTCTATGGTACAGCCTGCGTCTTTGAGGCTGCTCTGCACTTTTTCCAAAGGCAGACGCATGCCGATTTCATGCAAAATAGACAGTGAGGCCTCCTGTATCTTTGCAATTTCTGTAGTGGATAGGACTTGGACCGCTGGTTTCATTGTAACCTCTTGTAAGTTAATTACAGCAGATAAACGGTTAGTTAACAGTTGACAGTCAAGGTTTAACTCCCGCCGGGAAAAGAAAAAAATTACTTTTCACGTCAGAGTTTCAGTTTATACCAAACGCTTTCGGCATGCCATCACCGACCTTTTCACCAGGGTCCGGGCAACATCCTTGCGGTACTCACTGCTGGCCCTGAGATCGGAAATAGGTGTGATTTCCTCGGCAGCCAGAGCTGCGCACGCATCGATGTTTTCGTCATTGAACCGTTTCCCGTCGAGGAAAGATTCAGCCTGCCTGACCCGCACCGGGGTTGGAGCGACCGACCCCAGGGCGATTCTCGTGTCCCTGCAGACACCGTCCACGACCCTGATACGTACCGCCGCCGAGACCACCGAGATGATCACGGCAGTACGCGTGCCGATTTTCCTGAACTCAGCAGCCTCGTTCTCTTTTTTTACCGGAACACAAATTCGGGTCAGCACCTGGCCCGGTTTCATGACATTTCTACCCGGACCGGTGAAGAAATCACACAGCGCCACCTCCTGCTCGCCTTCACCATCTTTAAGAGTCACTGAAGCATCAAGGGCCAGAAGCGGAGGCGCAGCGTCAGCCGCCGGTGACGACATGCAGATATTGCCGCCGATGGTAGCGCTGTTTCTCACCTGTAACGACGCCATCTGGGCGGCCGCCTGGGCAAGTACAGGTGCATGGGCCAGTATCTCGGGCGATTCGACCAGTTGCGTGAGTCTGGTACAGGCGCCGATGCGGACCATTCCGCCCTCGACTGTTATGCCGCTCAGTTCATCGATTTTTTTTATATCAATAACGTTGACACCATTCGCAAAAGTCCACCGTCCGGTACGGAGCGCCGGAATGAAGTCGGTACACCCGGCCACGATTTTAACCGGACCGCTGCACCCGCTGATCAGCGCCAGCAGCTCATCCATTTTCCCGGGCGAATGGTATTTTATTTCAGGCAACGCCCTGGAGCCTATAAAATTTTTCATAACAGATCCCCTTGTTTTCCCATGTTAACATCTCCGTCACCACCACTGGCCGCCATTCTTTGCCTGCTGGGCCTTTTTGACCGCATTGACGATATTGACATAGCCGGTGCATCGGCAGAGGTTTCCTTCCAGGCTTTTCCTGATCTGCTGATCGGTAAGTTCGATGTCACCTGCACCACTAATCAGGGCGTAGGAGTTCATCAGCATGCCCGGCGTACAAAATCCGCACTGGATCCCCAGTTCGGCGGTAAAAGCCTGCATCAGCGGGTGCGGCTGCCCCTGTCTCACCAAGCCTTCAGAGGTGAGAACCGTGGCCCCTTCCACCGATGCCGCCAGGATAAGGCACGAGTTCACCGGTTCACCGTCCAGCAGTACCGTGCAGGCGCCGCACTCCCCTTCCTCGCAGCTCCGGTGAACGCTCTGATATTCAGGCTGGCTCCTAAGGAGCTCAAGCAGAGTCTGTTTGGCATCGATTTCAAATGTTCGCTGCTGACCATTAATAGTTATATTGAGAAGCATTGTCATGTTACAGGTCTCCCTTGTTGGCGCTCATGGCTTGGTTGATCCACCTTCTCACTTTTTCAGGGGTTGCCGGCGAATCGTTGACCCTGACGTTAAAGCTGGACAGGGCATCTTCTATGGCATCGAGAATCACAGCCTTGCTGCCGATGATAGGGGCTTCCCCCATTCCCTTGGCTCCGGTTTCGGAAAACGGTGACGGCGTCTCAAGGTGGGCAATCTCAATATCCGGCGCTTCTACTGCGGTGGGTATCAGGTATGTCGAAAATGAGGTGTTTTTCAGCTGGCCGTCCAAGTCATAGTCCAAACACTCATACAGCGCCTCGCCGATTCCCTGGACGATGCCGCCATGGATCTGCCCATCGATAACCTGCTTGTTAATGATGGTACCGGCATCATGGACGTGGACATATTTCTTGATTTCGGTGACACCGGTATCCACGTCCACCTCCACCACGGCCACATCCGCCGACACGCAAAATGAAGTGTAAGACGATCCGCTTTCAGGTGTTGTCGGGCTGTACCAGGTGGTGGTCACGTCAAGGAGATGTTCATGGCGCTTCAGGATCTCCGGGTCGAGTCCCCTGGGGCCCGGAAAAAAGAAAACCTTGTTGGCGAACTCCTGATAAGTGAGGCGAATGTCCGGTGCAGCTGAAGAATAGACAAATCCGTCTTCCAGTACCACGTCATCCTGATCGGCCTTGAGCACCGAGGCGGCGCATTGAACGACTTTTTCCTTCAACAGCCTCGCCGCCTTGGCCACGGCGCTGGCAGGATAAACGGCGCCCCTGCTCGATAGGGGGCCCTGGCCGATGAAATCGGAGGTTACCTTCTTCACATGCACGGTCTCTTTTTTCACGCCGAGAATATCAGCCACAATGGTGGCATGACTTATTTCGGAGCCCTGGCCGATTTCGGTACGGTCGCTGTGGACTTCGACGCTGCCGTCCGGGGTGATGAGCACCCGCGCCTGGGTGATGCCGCCCATCTGGCAGTTGGGTACCGCGACCCCAGCCGGTTCGATAAAGGTGACCAGACCGATACCGAGATAACGGCCCCGGCCCTCGAGCTCGGACTTCAATGTCCGGTATTGATCGATATTCGCCAGCTCCATGGCCTTTTGCAGTACCGCCGGATAATCGCCGCTATCCAGGACATAGTTGTTGATCTGGTGGTAGGGGAATTCATCGGGCTGAATAAAATTCTTGAACCGAATTTCCTCAGGAGTCATGCCAAGGTGCCTGGCCACCTGGTTGACGGCGGCCTCTATAAACTTGATTCCCTTGTCTTTACCGTATCCCCTGTATGCACAGTAAAAAGATTTATTGGTAACCACACCGATGCCTTCCACATGCATGCCCACCCACTTGTACATATTGGTGGGAGCCGAGCAGGCAGGAAAAATACTCAGCGCCGCGATTCCCTTGTTGGTACTCTCAACGCCCAAGTCATGAACGACTTCCGCCTTGAGACCGAGCAGGGTGCCGTCGTTATTAAAGGCTATTTCACCCTCCCAGTAGACATCCCGCTGATGGGGGCCAGTGGTTATGAAATCGCGGTGGGGCTCCATCCACTTCACTGGGCGGCCGGTAAGTTTTGACGCCAGCGCGACGATATTCTCTTTCCAGGCGTGAATCTTGAGCCCGAAGGCGCCGCCGATGTCGACAGCGTTGATTTTAACTTTCGCTTCAGCTATGCCGAGGGTTGCGGCAATATTGTGCCGGGACAGGAACGGAGTCTGGAACGACCCCCACATTTCCAGGGTATCGTTTTTCCGGTCGTAGAGTCCCACGCACCCCCTGGGCTCAATAGGTACCCCCGTGACCCGCCCTTCCCTGTTGGTGACCTTCAGCACCTGGTCCGCCATATCAAAGGCCCTGGCGGGGTCTCCGAAATCGAAAACCAGATGGACCTGCTTGTTGTCTTCCCAGTCGTCGTACAGTTTGACGGCTCCTGGCTCAAGGGCCTGGGTGACGCTTGCGGTTACCTCAAGGAGGTCATACTCCACCTCGACAAGATCCGCTGCGATGCGGGCCTTGTCTTCATCTTCAGCGATGACTGCGGCCACCGGTTCCCCGAACCAGCGGACCCGGTCGGCGTCCATGGCATGAACATTGGCAAGCCGCCAGATCCATCCGGGATTCTTGAAATCGGCCTGTACCGGGAGGGGATTAGAATGCTCCATAACATCCCGGCCGGTAATGATTCTTACAACCCCGGGTACCTGCAGCGCCTTTTCCACGTTAATGGACACGATTTTGGCGTGACCATGGGGACTGCCGACAAACACCAGGTGGGCCATATTGCTGAACTCAAGATCGTCCGCGTACTGTCCTTTTCCCATGATGAGGCGATCTTCTCTTTTTTTCATACGATACTCTCCTTATTGCCTGCACCAACAAGCCGGGAACTGGGCTGCAGGCGTCCCCGGCCTTGCAGGCCGGATTGTTTTCTCAATTCATGGTACCGACAGTATCCGCTGCGGCGGCCATTCGTTGTTCCTGTTCGTCGTACAGGGCCTTAGCCATCTTCGGCCCCCCCCACAGGGTCGGCAGCATGATGAATCCCACCGGCACCGCAGTGATGACGATAAAAGACTGCAGGGCCCCTATTCCGCCGGATCCCATCTTTATCAGGATAGCAGCGGCCACCCCCATGGAGACCGCCCAGAAAACCCTCATGCTCCTGGGGGGATCGTCCTGGCCGGTAACGCAGATGGCCATGGACAGCGACATGGAATCACCAGTTGTGGCCAGAAAGATAAAAATCAGGGCGAGAAAAACCGGAGTCAGCAGCGAGGACAAAGGAAGCTGGCCAACGACCGCCAAAAGAGCCGCCGGCAATCCGGCCTCCTTGAGAGGACCGGAAATCACACCGGCGTTGCCAAGCTCGAAGAAAATGCCCGTCCCGCCAAGGATGGTGAACCAGAAATGGGTTGCCAGAGGAGCGATCACCCCCACGGCGATCATGATCTCCCTGATTGTTCTGCCGCGAGAAATCCGCGCCACCAGAACCGCCATCAGCGGGCCGTACCCCAGGAACCAGCCCCAGAAAAACACCGTCCACCAGGAAAGCCATCCGGTATCGCCCCGGAACAGGCTCAGGAAGGTAAAATCCTTGACATAGCTGCCCATGGCCTGGGTAAAGGTGTCGATGATAAATCCCCCGGGACCGATTACCAGGATCAAGGCCACCAGAGCCACGGTCAAAAGCACATTGATACGGCTCAGCAGCTGGATACCTTTGTGAATACCGGTGATGGCTGAAATTGTGTAAAGAATGACCAGGGCAATGATGATGGCCAGCTGGGTGACATAAGCATCGGGAATTGAAAACAGCTGATTCAAGGCATAACTGACCTGAAGTCCGAGGAAACCGATAGGGCCGATGGTGCCGGCGGCAACGGCCAGGATGGAACACCCCTCGGCCAGCTGTCCCAGGGTACTTGTCATAATCTTTTCCCCGAAAACCGGGTAGAGAAGCGCCCTCGCCTGGAGCGGATGCCCCTTGTGGTAATGGACATACATAAGGACCACGGCGCCCAGTGTTCCCAGGATGGACCAGGCGAGGAAACCCCAGTGCAGAAATGCCTGCTCCATGGCCGGTATAACCGCTGCTGTGGTACCCGCTTCAATTGCGCCAAACGCCGGCGGTGGACTGGTAAAATAGTACATGGGCTCGGCTGCCGACCAAAACACGCCGCCCCCGGCAAGCAGCGTACACATGATAATCGCCACCCACCTGAACGTGGACATTTCCGGAACGTCAGTGCCGCCCAGCCTGACTGATCCATATTTGGAAACCGCAAGCGCCATGGCAATGAAAAAGTTCAACAGCAGCAGCCACTGCCAGTAGGCGCCGAAATACTTGCAGGACAAGCCAAAATATTTATTTACCTGGCCTGACACAAAATCCGCATCGACCAGGGAAAGAATTACAAACAGAAGGAGCCCCCCCCCGCTAACCAGAAACACAGGCCACTCAATAGTCGACCATCCAAAGGTTTTATTGTCGGCAGTCTTGTCATCCATATCCTCTCCTTCAATCTATTGTTACTTGTAACGGGTTACACGCTATTGATAATAACTTGCCGGATCACGGAGGAAGCTCGCACCATTTCCATTTTCCCCATCGGTGCACTGTGCTTTATGCCCGGACCATGGTTATGGTTTTCTTCACCGGGCACACCGAATAACATCCTCCACAACCCACACAGTTTTCTTCCCTGACATATACGGTTTCATCGCCCTGCTGCATTGCTTCGGAAAAACAGGCTTTCAGGCACATGCCGCAATTTTTGCACAGTTCGGAATCAACGGTGGCTTTCTCGTGAGGCATGTCGGCATACTCCATGCAAGAATCCGTTGCGATCCCAAGCATCTGATCAATGGTCTCATACCCTTTTCTATCCATGAACTCCTCAAGGCCCCTGACCTGTTTTTCCAGCCATTCATAGCCGTAGCACATGACCGCGGAACACATCTGGACGATATGGGCACCGCTCATGATGAACATAACGATATCCCGCCAGTCATAGGCACCGTTGGTTCCGGTAATATCCAATTTGTCGCCCAGGGCCGTCCTGACCTCGTTGATCCAGCGCAGGGTCAGGGGCTTGGTCCAGGGACCGCCCACACCGGCCTTGCCGTAGATCTGCGGTTTGCCGGTCTCGATATCGGGAACAAATCCAATGAAGCGGTTCGTCAGGGTTACAGCTTTGGCGCCGGCTTTATGGAGCATATCGGAAAACAGTACCAGATCGGTCACCTGGGGCGTTACCTTGACGATCACCGGGACGCTGAGGGCATCGGCCACCTTCTGGGTAATTTCACACCCGTAGTCAAAATCCTGACCCACATTCATACCGGTCCGTACCCCCGGCATCAGCTTCGGGTGAGGGCATCCAAAGTTGAGTTCGATCAGCGGAACACCGCCGTCTTCCATCTGTTTGCCCAGGGTCACCCACCCATCAATGTCGGTGGAGGCGACACTGCCGATCACCACGGCGTCGTTTTGGGCAGCATAATCGACCGTCTCCCTGATCTCCTTCATGAAGTCCTCAGGCTGCTCCAGGGCCAGGCCGCTCCGGCTGTAAAGGCTGAAAGAACGGGGCACCTTGCCGTGACAGACTTCGTGCCTGTCGTTGAGAAACCGCCACTTGGCGCGCTGGGTCAGCTCTCTCATTGCCGGTGAATCGGTCATGGTCTTGGCGATCACCGCGCCGGCACCGGCGTCAATGCATTTTTTCATGTTCGCTGCATTAAGAGTAGGCTCGGCCGATGCAGCAGCCAGGGGATTCTTGAAATCCACACCACAAAAAGTAACTCGCGTATTTGCCATAATAACCTTCCTTGTTTATTTCTTGTTCTGCCCTAATGCCAATTCAGCATGCGCATTTGTTTAAAAAGTCCCTTCTTCCCGCAAGCCCGGGAAAAGTATCTCTGGCCTCGGCAACAGCCTGCGTATCGATCTCCGTTCGCACAATCATCTCCTGGTCACCGGCCCCGGCCAGCACCGTCCCCCACGGGTCGACAACCATGCTGTGGCCGACGAACTGGCTGCCACCGTTCAACCCGGCGGAATTGGCCGAGATGAGATAGCACTGGTTCTCAAGAGCTCGCACCCGGTTGAGCATCGACCAGGCCTCGAGCCTGGGAAACGGCCAGGCGGAACAGACCAGGAACATGTCAGCGCCTTTGTCGACCATGGCTCTGAACAGTTCGGGGAATCTGAGGTCAAAACAGGTGGCCAGCCCCAGGTTGCCAAAAACCGTTTTGGCAACCGCCACCTCCGTTCCCGGGGTGAGAAGCTGCGTCTCCCTGGAGTTGTATCCGAAAAGATGAATTTTCCGGTACTCCGCCACGATGGCGCCCTCGGGTGACAGCAGCAGGCTGGTGTTGTAGTAGCGGCCGTTTCTGTTCTCGACAAAACTGCCGGTGTGAATATAGGCGCCTTTCTTTTTCGCAAGCCCGCTCATCAGGGTCACGGTCGGACCGTCCAACTCTTCAGCTTCACCGACGTACCGGTCAAAACTCATGAACCCGATGTTCCAGATTTCCGGCAATATTATCAGGTCGGCATCGGAGCATGACTCAACAGCTATGGCCGCTTTTTCAAGGGTCTTTTCCTTGTCGTTTTCCACAACCGCCAGCTGAATAGAGGCAACTTTCATAGCATCATCTCCTGTGTTATCGTTGGGCCCGCTCTGCGTTATCCGACCATGTAATCCATCGGCTTGATATCGTAGCTGAATTCGAGGCTCCGATTGAGCCTGGTGTCGGTGAGCCTGCCGGAGAATCGGTCAGCGTAGATAAAAGCTTCGGTTTCCATCTTGACGGTACCGGAAAAAATCACCGTGTTGTTCAACGATCCTTTGACCGTCGAGCCTACGAAATCCATCAACTCCCGGGGACTCATCAGTAATCCCAGCCCACCCTTCTGGTAGAGAATTTCCCGGTTGTCTTTTGTGACCGTGCACTCCATGACCAGATCGTCCCAGTGATCTTCCACATCTGCCAGGTCCCAGACGGTCGGAGCCATCAGGTTCGGACAAATCTGCTTGGCCCTGGGTATATCCGTCTGTTCAAGTGCCCGGCAGGTATGGTCGCTCCCTATCCCCACATAAACCCTGCCGGTATCGTCCACCAGCAGGACATATTCGATCTCCCCCGAAGTTTCCCCGCCATAGACCTCAATCTCCGCAGCACAGGACAGCGTGTTGGCGATCACCGGATAAACCAGCGGTGTCTTCTCCGGAACGTCGATCCCCTTTGATCGGAGCTCTTCCAGATGATGCCTGACCTCCTCCTGATCCCTTCCTGTAAATCCCGCGTTCACCATCCGGTCGACGGTGTAGGAAACGGTTGTCGAGGAATCGATTTTCTGTACGGTTAGCCCTATATCCACAATGTTCCCCCTTTTATTTTTTGTAATATCTGATTTCGAAGGTGACACAACCGTTTGGAATACGGTAAGGACCGTGGGTCATTCCGGGGGGACGGCAGGCGTAATACCCGGGAAGATAGGTCTCTTTTTTCGCGATATCATAAAGGCTGCCTTCAACAAGCAGCACCTCTTCCCAGAAATC
Source organism: Desulforhopalus singaporensis (assembly GCF_900104445.1). Lineage (GTDB taxonomy): Bacteria > Desulfobacterota > Desulfobulbia > Desulfobulbales > Desulfocapsaceae > Desulforhopalus_A > Desulforhopalus_A singaporensis. Next base: position 16,374 of record NZ_FNJI01000016.1, read on the forward strand.
GTGAACCAGCGTTTCCGAGGTCTCTATCCCCGGAGGGAACTTGAGCATCCTGGTATAATCACCGGTTTCCGGATCAAGGCTGAGAATCTTCTCCTTGATTCCCAGGGTGTCTCCCTCGATATTTCGCCACTGGTACTCGGTATCGTAATCTTTGAATTCAATCTCCGGTTTAGGCATGATAGTCTCCTTCCTGTTTGATGTTATGGACGGCTTCTCTGCTGATAATCAGATGATTGTCCATCAGGTCCATGGCAAGTTGTGCATCTCCGATTTCAACTGCCGCCAGTATCGATTGGTGCTCCTTGATTACCTGTTCCATGCGGCCGCTGTTGCGAAGAGCCCTGAACCCCATGACATGTATGATATCGCGGATATCCCGCATGGTTTCCATGAGGTAGTTATTGTTCGCAAGTTTTGAAAAACTCAGGTGAAAGTCTTTGTCGGCTTCCATAAAGGCCACGGCATCCGCCGCGGTGACCGCTGCCCGCTGAAGTTCGATGCATTTTCCTGCAACCAACAGGTCAACCTCTTGGGCAGTTAAGCATATCTTTTTTATGGCAAAAAACTCCAACTCGGTCCTGATCTCAAATACGTCTTCAATGTCCTGGGCGGAGAAAGTGTTGAGCATCACCCCTTTCTGGGGCAGGAACCGGATCAAGTTTTTTGCCGATAATTCAAGCAGGGCTTCCCGGACAGGCGTTCGTGAAATCCCAAGAGTCTCCGCCAGCTTCTTTTCGTTGTAGATGACGTTTGCCTTCAGTTCGTTGGAGAGAATGGAGTTGCGGAGGGCATTCAGCGCCATTTTAGCAAGCGGTTCTGGTTTTCTCAGTTTTCGAAGGTCCATGGTAGTGGTCGCCGACGGGTTGCTTATTAAATACTGAATTGTAAATGCTCCATGTAGTATGTAGTATATTACTGTAGGGGTTTCGTCAAGCAATTTTTTTGCAAATGCAGCTGCAGACACCAGTTCACCCGGCAAAACCAAGGGGAAAAAGGTGCAAAGGATTTTCAAAGGGGCAGGCCCGCAGGTTGCGTCCCTCTATCGGCGAAAAACTTTATAAGGGGGGGGGAAATCTAAAAAAAAACCTTTTCCAGCACTGTCCTGTCATTTGTGCTGGAAAAGGTCTGGTTGTCGCAGGAAAATTTTGATCGAAGATCAGGGAAGATCTATTTCGGGCATTGTCTTGAGCACCGCCTGTTTGGTTGTCTCAAGATGGTTTTCCATCTTCTCCATGGCTTGACCAAGATCTCCCGAGGCCAGAGCGTGGAAAATCTGTTCGTGCTCAACGACCACCTCCTCCATCCGCTGATCAAGACTCAGCGCACGGTACCCCATCAAGTGCATGACATCCCTGATATCCCGCATGGTGTTAAACAGGTATTCATTCTCGGTAAGCTCGGTAAACCCGAGGTGGAACAACCGGTCAGCCGCCATGAAGGCCATGCGGTCGCCTTTTTTGACGGCACGCTTCTGGGTGGCCAGATGCTCCTCCAGACTACTCATGTCCAGCGTTTTGTAATTCTTCCATATCTTTTTTATGGAGAACAGTTCCAGCGCGCACCTGATCTCAAAAACGTCGTCGATATCTTTCTCCGAAAAGGTATTGAGGACTACCCCTTTCTGGGGCAGAAACCTGACCAGCTTCTTGGTTGCGAGTTCCAGCAGCGCCTCCCTTACCGGGGTACGCGATATGCCCAGCGATTCGGCAAGGCTTTTTTCATTGTAAACGGTTCCGATTTCCAGCTCGTTGTTCAATATGGAACGGCGCAGGGCGTTAAATGCCATTTTTGCCAGAGGTTCTGGTTTGTTTAGCTTGTTCAATCTCATTTGGCGACCCTCCTGTTGGAATGCTAAATAACCATTACCATACCACATTTTTAAAAAATGCGGCATCTAATGTTCTACATGCAGTCTACATTTTCAGTGGCCCATGAAACCATACCCAACGGCGAAACGGTACCTCCCAGGAAAAAAGAACAACCTCTTACTCCCCCTGCCGGCTCACTACTACCCGGATCATCACAACCTGACGTTCCACACCGCCTTGACCAGATCCCTGAGGAATTTAGGGATCCCCGAAATCATCAGGACTCCCGCCCCGGCGACAAGCATAAGGCGCATCGGCCATATCGGAGGGTCCCAGATGGTCCCCGACGTCAACCCCTGACTCAACGCCTCCCAGAACCAGAGCGAACTGTGCCATAAAAGAACGCCGCTGAAGAAAAACAGCAACAAATCTGTCACCAGAAGATCGAACCAGGCCCTGGTCCTGGTCCGCCACCGGCAATAGAAGACATCTACCCGGATATGCAGACCATGCCGCTGGGCATAGGCCCCCGTCATCAGGTAAATCGATCCGCACAGATACACCGTCATCTCAAGGCCCCAGGTTGTGGGGGCATTAAAAAAATATCGCATTACAAGCTCGTAACAGATCTGCAGCGTTGCCGCCAAAGCCAGAAACGAGAATATTTTCCCCTGCAGATCGCTGAACCGGTCAATGCCCCGGATAACTGTTTCGATAAAACGAAAATATCCGGTTTGCTCGACTGTCGAGCCACCTTGATATACCATGATTTACTCCTTTATTTAATCATCAGGTTGGGAAGCCATAGAATAATCTGGGGAAATATCATGCACAGAATAATGCCTACCAGCTGAAGCCCCATGTACGGCATGACCGACCGGTAGAGATCGGACATGGTCACATCCGGCGGCGCCACAGCCTTGAGATAGAAGATTGAATAACCGAAAGGCGGCGACAGATAGGCCACTTGCAGATTCAGGTTGAACATGACCCCGAACCAGAGAGGATCAAATCCCAGCTGGGTTATCACCGGAACAAAAATCGGCGCCAGCAGCACCGTGATTCCGATTATATCGAGCACCATCCCGAGAAACAGGAGAATCAGCTGGATAAGGATCAGTACCAGCCACGGGTTCAACGGCATGGAGATAAGGGCGTTCTGCACGAATCCCGCCCCTCCCCCCAGGGTGTACGTTGCTATGAACACCATGGCCCCGAATACGATCCACAGAATAAGACCGACGGTTTTCCCGGTTTCAAAAAGGGATTCGGCCAGATTCTTCCAGTTGAGCCGTTTACGGACCCAGGCACAGACCACCGCCCCCAGTGCGCCAACTCCGGCAGCTTCGCCAGGGGTGGCAATACCTCCGAAAATCGATCCCATCACCCCGAGAATCAACAGCAGCGGCAGGGTAAGAGATCTGATCATTGCCACTTTCCGGCCAATGGGAACGCTCCGCTCCTCTTTGGGTGCGGCGGGTCCTGCGGTAGGATCAAAGTAGCATTTGGTGAGGATATAGGCGATATAGAGGCCCCCGAACAGGAGTCCGGGGCCGACGCCGCCCATGAACAGCTTGCCGATCGATTCACCCACGGTGACGCCGTACACGATAAACATGATACTGGGCGGAACCAGAACCCCCAGAGCACCGCCGGCGACAATGGAACCCAGCGCCATATGCCGGTTATAGCCCCGTTCAAACATAAACGGCAGGGCTATCAGGCCGGTGATTGTGACATCGGCCCCGACCGTACCGATCATCGCCGCCAGGATGGTACAGAGAATAATGGTGGCAGCTGCGATCCCCCCTCTGAGACTGCCCACCCAGACCTGGATCGCCCTGAACAGGTCATGGGCGATCCCTGATTTCTGAAGCATGTTCCCCATGAACACAAACAGCGGGATGGCGATCATGCTGAAACTCCCCATGACATCCCAGATTCGCAGGACCACTATGGACATGGCATCGGAACCCCACAACAGATAGGCGAATATCAGCCCTAGGCTCCCCGTTGTCCATGCCAGCGGGATTCCCAGCGCAAGCAGGATGAAAAACATGGAGAACATCAATACGGTTAAAACTTCAGGACCCATATCATCTCCTCTGCCCCCGATACCCGGCCCCAGTCAGTAGCCCTTGAAAGGTAAGAGGAACTGCCTGTTGTGTATCGGCTGGCAAGATTGTGTAAAAAGGTTATCAAAGTTCAAGGGGGGGGGAGCGCAGGCTTCCCCCCCCTGATGCCTGTTACTGGATGGAACCCTTGAGTCTGAGATAGTCAAGTATTGAATCTATAATCTTGCCCGACATGGGACTTTTGGTTTTCCAGGCCTTGGCAATTTCGAGGGAGTAAGCCCTTGCCTGCGCCATATCCGCCGGGGACAGGGTGGTGTGGACCAGCCCCTTATCGGTCATTGTTTTCAGCGCCTTGATGCTCTCGGCCGTCGACATGTGGTCAAACCTGGCATCAAGGTCATAGATCCATGTTTCAAGGGTTGCCTTGAGATCATCGGGCAACTTGTCCCAGGCCTTCTGGTTAACCGTGAAATCACAGGTGGCGGTGTTGCCGTGAAACGATGGATAGAGAACATACTCGGTCACCTCATCAAGACCGATGTCGTGGTTTTCGGCGAGACTGACAAACTCGGCGGCGTCGACAACCCCCGTATCCAGACCGGTGTACAGTTCTCCGCCGCCCATCTTCACCGGTGAAGCCCCCAGCTTCTGGAATAGTTCGGAGGTCAGTCCCCCTGCCGTGCGAATCTTGATGCCGTTGAAATCAGAGAGTTTTTTCAGGGGAACCTTGGACATGATGGGCTCTGCTCCCACCAACGCCGGGCCGACATAATGCACTTTATATTTGCCGTAAAGTTCCCGGGCCAACTCCAGCCCACCGAAATAATAGCTCCAGATCTTCACATCCTCGGTGCTTTCCCAGATATTCATCAGGCTGAAGAGGGCGGCAAACGCAGGGTCTTTTCCTGCATAGTAGGCCGGTGCATTGAACCCGCATTCAAAAATTCCCATGCCCATGGCATCAAGCTGCTCGAACGGGCCGACCAGGGAGCCGACACCGTACAGGGTGATGTCCAGCCGCCCGCTGGTCGCTTCCTTCAGATCCTTCAGCGCCGCCTCAAGGGCCTTGTACCCCACACTTCCCGGGACCGCATATGTCTGCGCTCTCCACTTGTACACGGATTCTCCGGCAACAACGGTTGTGGCCCCCAGGCTGCATATCCCGGCAAGAACCACAACAGAAATCAACCGGCTGACTGCTTTCAGAACTTTCATTGCACTCTCCTTGTGTTGGAATTTTACTGTAACATCGCTGCTCCCTGCCCATGTAACTATCTTCTGCCGCCACCTGTCCCGCATGATGGCACTACGATCCGCCTTACTTGCAGATGTCATGTACCGGCCACCATCCCGGCCGGACACCTTCAGCAAAACGGTGGCTAAGTAAATTTTAAATGCAGTATACTACATACAACATGATACATGTCAAGTTTTTTTCCACTACTCCGCCAGCCGCGACAAACGTAGTGATTATGCCACGCCGGCGGCAGGCCGGCCAGCAGAAAATCCGTTGCTGCATCAGCGGCCAAGGTATTATGATGGGATGTAGTGCAATATCTTTGGACAACGCTGAGGAATCAGGGACAAAATGGAGAACGACAGATGACTGGTCATGAAAAGAAGATGTTTTCGGTCACCGGCAGACTGCACAGGACACGGGATTATTCCTTGCAGGAACTGCTCGCCATGGACAAGGTGAAAACGGGGGATCTGCTTTTTGCCTGCGGCAGCGGCGATCCGAAAGGACGGATCGAAACAATAAAAGGCGTGTTACTCACCGATATTATCAACGGCGCCGAGGTCGTCACCGCAGATCATAACGACACCAAGAAGATGTATGTGGTGGTAACCGCGGCAGACGGATACCTGACGCTTTTTTCCTGGCAGGAACTTTTCAATACCGCGGTTGGTGAGGGGGTGATGATCATCCTGGAGAAAGAGGGGAAAAAAATCTATGCGGAGCATGGCACCGTGGACCTCTTTTCAGCCAATGATTTTCTCACCGGACCGCGCTATGTAAAACAGGTGAAAACCATCAGGATAATAATGGTCGAACCCTAGCCTCTATATATGAACAGACCGAAGTGAATGAACTCTGGCTGACATTCCCTGCCCGGTCAAGAAAACCAGCGAGCGGTCCGCTTGCAGAAGCCGACCAGCATCAGCATCACCGGGACCTCGATAAGCACCCCGACCACCGTTGCCAGGGCGGCCCCGGAAGAGAGACCGAAAAGCATCACCGCGGTGGCAATGGCAACCTCGAAGTGGTTGGAGGCACCGATCATTGCGGCCGGTGCGGCATCGTCGTACCTAAGCCCCAGTATTTTTGCCGCAACGTAGCCCAGTCCGAAAATACAAACAGTCTGCACAAACAGCGGAATGGAGATCCAGAGAATGGTCAGAGGGTTGGCCAGAATGGTTTCGCCCTTGAAGCTGAACAGCAGCACCAGCGTCAGCAGCAGTGCGCCGATGGTAACCGGAGTCAGCACCTGCAAAAATTTCTCTCTGAACCACTTTTCACCTTTGTGCGCGATAATCAATTTGCGCGAGAAATAACCGGCCACCAGCGGCAGCGCCACATAAATGGCGACGGACAGCAGCAGCGCCTGCCAGGGAACAGGAAGCTTGCCGACGCCAAGAAGAAATCCGCCCAGAACGCCGTAGAGAACCAGCATGGTCAGAGAGTTGATGGCAACCATGACCAGAGTAAGACCATCATTGCCCCGGGCCAGGTATCCCCAGACCAGGACCATGGCGGTACATGGAGCTATCCCCAACAGGATACATCCGGCAAAATAACTTCGCCAGAGGGGAATCTGCATCATTTTCACGCCGTCATGCAGCACCACGACTCCCGCGCCATGTTGCGCCCCTACCGGCAAGTCCAGACCAAAAGGCATTTTCACCAGGTCAACCGCTTCGGCACCGATCAGCCCCTTAAGGACAAAACCGAGAAAAAATATCGCTATGGCGTACATCGTGAACGGCTTGACGCACCAGTTAATAAAAAGCGTCAGGAACACTGGCTTACCGCTTTTTCCGGCCCGGACAACATTGGCAAAGTCGATCTTTACCATTATCGGGTACATCATGAAAAAGAGGCAGGCGGCAATGGGGAAGGAAACGACCGGTGCACCGTTGACATGGATAGCCAGGCCGTCCAGGGTCCTGGCGAGGCCCGGCGCAATTTTTCCCATCAGGATTCCTGCGACAATACACAAACCGACCCAGATGGTAAGATATCTCTCAAACAGGCTCGTCAATTTCCGTTCTTCTTGACCGGTAACCGTTTCACTTTTCATCTGCTGGCAACCTCCTGTCCTTTTCATGCGGTAATGAGGGGTGATCCGATAATGGTTTGAACAGGGTTGTCAAACGGTCCATGGGGATCCCCGGTTGTATATTTATTGAGTTGGCTAACTCTTTATATATCGAGTAAAGCAGGCCCGGTCAACATTCTCCCATGGCCCCCACCAAACCATATCTGGTCAACAGCGGGAAATCTTTCCTCTACAAGAAGTAGACAGGCAACACCAGGTAAGATCAATATTATCGAACAATTAGTCAGTTAGCATTACCACAGCGAATGCATTACACAATAAAAAATCGCTTTACGGCCCAAAGAGCAAAGTGCTAACACTTCTCCGCCGGCACGCAAATATCCCGCAAAATTAACCTTATCCCAAGGAGCATAGATATGTTTAAAAATGTAAGGTTGTTGGTGTTCCTCCCAACGTTTCTCGTCCTATCTGGTGGAATTGTCGCCAGTTTTATCGATCTTGACTCGTTTTTAAAAACGGTGACGGCCATCAACTCCTACCTGCTCGCCAACTGTGCCTGGTTCCTGTCGGGCATGAGCCTGATGATGGTGATCACGGCGCTGATAGTATACCTGTCTCCGTTGGGCAAAGTGCGGATCGGAGGCAATGACGCCGCTCCGCTGCTGTCTCTTCGTCAGCTGTTCAGCATCACTCTCTGCACCACCATAGCTGTAGGGGCACTCTTCTGGGCAACGGCGGAACCGCTCTATCATCTCCACAGTCCACCCGCCTCTCTCGGTATAGACGCAAACAGCTCCCAGGCAAAGCTGTTCGCCATGGGCAACATTTTTCTCGAATGGGGCATTACTCCTTACGCAATCTACGGCATTCCGTCCATCCTCTTCGCCATTCTTTTTTACAACTATAAAACTCCTTTTTCCGTCACCTCTCTTTTCTACCCCATTCTGGGAGATCGACTCGGCAATGGCAATTCCGCACTCAGGCAGTTAATCGACTCCTTGTGTCTGTTTGCCCTGGTGGCAGGGATGGCATCGTCGCTCGGTACCGGCTCGATCACCCTTGCCGGCGCGTTGAAACAGATTTTCCCCCCGCTCGAAGGCTACAGCACCATCACCCTGGGCGCGGTAATGTTCGCCATCGTCATCTCTTTCGCGCTCTCAGCGGTCAGCGGACTGAAAAAAGGAATCGCCAGACTCTCTTCCATCAATACCTGGATCATGCTGGGCACCATAATATTCGTGTTTGTGTTTGGCCCAACCGTCCTTATACTCAATTTCGGCATTGAGTCTTTTGGCTATTACGCCAATAATTTCTTCAAACTCAGCCTGTTTACCGGAGCTGCCGCCAACGACCCGTGGCCCGGCTGGTGGCCGGTGTTTTACTGGGCGGTATGGTTTGCATGGGCGCCCATAACCTGCCTCTTTCTCGGCCGGCTGCTCAAAGGATACACCGTCCGCACCTCAATGATCATGATCATCGTGCTGCCCGCCCTTTTCAGCATGACATGGATGACTATTCTCGGCACCACCGCAATGGAGGTTGATTCCGCCACCGGAAACTCCCTTAATGCGCTGCTCAATTCCAGCGGGATCGACGCGGTCCTTTATGAAACGTTCAAAAGCCTGCCGATCAGCGGCATAATGATCGTGGTCCTCTTTGTGGTCGGTTTTCTCAATTATGTAACTGCGGCGGATTCCAGCACCGATGCCATCAGCAATCTCTGCACCAGCGGTGTGTTCAGTGAAAACGTTGAGAGCGACATCAGCCTCCGTCAAAAAATAGTGTGGGCATGCATTATCGGCTTAACAGCCTTCATCATGGTTAACTACACCGGCCTCAAGGGCGTCAAGATGCTCGCAAATCTCGGCGGATTTCCCGCCGCCCTGATCTGCACAGTGGCCATGATCGCCCTGCTTAAACTGGTGTTTCTCGCCTCCCGTGCCGAAGCAGAACAGAAATCACCCATTGAACTGCCCAAACTGTAATCACAGACTCTTGAAACCTGTGATCTTGATTTGCCAGGTGAGTGGATAACCCCAAAAGGAACAGTGTAAAAATGGCTTTAGTAACTGCAATTGACCGAACGAAAGTGGTCGACGATTTTCCATGCGAAGTAAGGGAAATTGAAAATATGTTCATCCCGCTGCCCGACGGAACCCGGCTTGCTGCCCGTATCTGGATGCCGGTAGACGCTGAGATACGGCCCGTTCCGGCTATTCTCGAATACCTTCCCTACAGGAAAAGGGATGGCACCGCAGCCCGGGACGAATTGACCCACCCCTACCTTGCCGGTCACGGATATGCGTGTGTCCGGGTCGATATCAGGGGGTATGGAGAATCCGACGGGACCATGATGGAAGAGTATGATCGCCGGGAACAGGCCGACGCGATCGATGTGATCAACTGGATCGCCAGCCAGCCCTGGTGCGACGGCAACCTCGGCATGTGGGGTATTTCCTGGGGCGGCTTTAATGCCCTGCAGGTTGCGGCCCTGCGGCCCGAACAGCTGAAAGCAATCATATCGATCTGCTCAACCGACGATCGTTTTTTAGATGACATCCACTACCATAACGGGTGCCTCCTGAACGAGAATATCGGGTGGGCGGGGACCATGCTCAGTTACTCGGCCTTTGCCCCCGATCCCTTGCTGGTAGGCGACTCCTGGCGGAACATGTGGCTGTCAAGGCTTGAACACATGCCGCTGCACGCCACCACCTGGATGCAACATGACCGCAAAAACGAATACTGGAAGAACGGTTCCATCAGCGAGGACTACGGCGCTATACAGGCGGGCGTCTATCTGGTGGGTGGCTGGTGGGATGCCTACCACACGCCGCTGATGCGGATGATCGAACACCTCAAGGCCCCGAAAAAAGCGTTGATCGGTCCCTGGGCACATAAATACCCGCATTTTGCAACTCCGGATCCGGCCATCGGGTTTTTACAGGAGTCGCTGAGGTGGTGGGACTACTGGCTCAAGGGTATCGACACCAAAATCATGGACGAGCCCACCGTCACGATCTACATGCAGGAGTCGCTGCCGCCGGCTGCAAGCTACCCGGAAAGGCCGGGATTCTGGATTCGGGAAACCAGCTGGCCGACGGAAAATGTCGACAACAACCGTTTTTACCTGGGAATCGACAAGTTGCTTTCTGAGCCTGCGGCAGGACAGGTAACGGTAGATTCCCCGGAAACCGTCGGGGCGGCATCGGGAGAATATTGCGTCATCTGGCTCGGTCCCGAATATCCTACCGACCAGCGCCGCGACGATGCCTTTTCCACCATATTCACCTCTGAACCGCTGCGCGACGATTACCATATCCTGGGTGCACCGGTACTCGAATTTACGGTTGCTTCGGACAAGCCGGTGGCAAAAATGGCCTTTCGTCTCAACGATGTCTTTCCCGACGGCCGCACCGCCCGCATCACCTACAGTGTCTGCAACCTGTGCATGCGCGACAGCATGGAGGAACCCGAGTATCTGGTTCCGGGACAGACCTACAGGGTGCGGATAAAGATGGATGACATCGGGTACATTGTCCCGGCGGGACACCGGCTGCGCGTTTCCATGTCCGACAGCTACTGGCCGCTGATATGGCCGTCGCCGGAGTCGACCAGATTAACGATCGATCTGCAGAATGCATTCTTAGACCTTCCCTGCCATAACAATAAAACCAGGGTCGACAAGGACCCGTTCGACCAGCCGGTAAGTGCTCCGCCCATTGAACTGGAGGTTTTAAGGGAAGGGGTCAGTTCAAGAAAAACCGTTGAAGACGCGTACACCGGAACGGTCACCACCGAGATCTTCGACGACTTCGGCAAGCTGCGCTATGCGGATCACGGCCTGGAGGTTGACCAGGTTGCACAGGAACGCTACGCGATAGTTCCCGACGACCCGACTTCTGCTGAAGTCGAGACCTCGTGGACCCACACCGTCTCCAGGGATGACTGGCACTACCGTGTTAAAAGCAACCAGAAGTTGCGCTGCGACAAACATTTTTTCTATCTCGACGCCGAGCAGGTCGCGTGGGAAGGTGAAAACGAGGTCCACCGTAAATCATGGTCTGAAAAAATCGACAGGAGATTCCAGTAGCAGGTGTTATTGCGCTCTCAGCCATCTGTCCGCAGATATCCTTGACAAAATGATCTGTTGAGGAGATATGCGGCCCGGACTGCTCCGTGGAGCTTGCCGTGATGCTATGCGGCAAGCTCGTCATTCACCCAGCTAAAGAAAATCCTGGTCAAGCCGGAGTCGGCCATTTTCGATTCAGACAGATAGAAGCTGCCAAACCGCCGGCTCTTCGGCTGGTACAGCGCAACCAGCTTCTTCTCCCTGATCAGGTCCTGTACGTGCCAATCCCAGGCCAGGGCTATGCCGCAATCACGAACCGCCGCCTCTATTATGAGGGTCTGTTCCGTCAGATAGAGCACCGAGCGGGGTGCTCTGTACTCAATACCTTCACGCCTGGCCCAGGTTTCCCATGTTTCCCAGTTGTCCACCCAGTTTTCCATCATCAGCAGGGGATAGTCCCAGATCTGTTCGACCTCTAATATTTCTCCGTGCCGCCGTAGAAAGCCAGGACTGCATACCGGGAAAATTCTCTCCTTGAACAGCCGATGCCACCCCGAATGCCCTTCAGGCTCGGTACTGTAGAAAAAAGCCAGGTCATAGTCACTTGCGCTGCACTTCTCCGCATGATCGTCGATGGTAAGACTGAGTGCGATTTCCGGGTGCAGTTGCTGAAATCGATTGAGCCGAGGCATCAGCCAGAATGTGGAAAAACAGGGGCCGGCGACTATCCTGAGACGGTTTCGGCTAGCCTGCCGGGTGCAACCGGCGTCGACCGTTGCCAGAGAAATATCGATCAGGGCTTCCCGGATCCTGTCAGCATAGTCTGTACCTATCGCAGTCAACTCAAGTTTACGGTGGGTTCTTACAAACAGATCATTACCGAGAAAATCCTCCAGGTGACGGACCTGTCTGCTGACCGCGGCCTGGGTTACGCAAAGTTCTTCTGCCGCTATGGTGAAACTGCGAAACCGGGCGGCAGCTTCAAACATGACCAGGCTGTTGAGAGGAGGAAGCTTTTTGCTCAACATATTAAGATCTGCTCCTTTAATCGGTAGTTGCGGGTATCACTTCTTGCCGGGATAGTCAAATATGGAGAACCGGTCCTTTTTGCAGCAACCCCGACAACGTTTACGGTCCAAGGCAGCTGGCGCAACAGCGGCAGGCGCCGATTATTCCTGCCTGAGAAAAGGTATAATAGAATATTTTTAAACACCACAGAAAAAAAGGTGCCAAAATAGATCCTGTGAGTTAATGCATATTATTACAGTACCTTTGCGCCGTCAGCCGCTGCGTTTTTTTAAACCGCAGCCGTTTTTTTTAGAGGTGGTGCAGAGGGCGGCCACCAGGGAGTTAAACAAGAGGAGAATTGACGATGAGAATGTTAGCCGAGTTTTTTCCTGAATTCACTGAAATGCTTGATGAGATGGATGCCCTTTACGCCAGCCGGAAAAGCATCGACGAAAAAACCTACCAGTTTATCTGTTTTGCCCTCTCCATCAAGGGCCGGTCCAAGCCCTGTGTCCTGAAACATTTCCAGGGAGCCCTGGAAGCCGGGGCCACGGTCAAGGAGCTGGCCTACATTCTTGCCCTTACCATGCGCGAATCCGCGGGCGCCGACGATTGCTGGACCCACGACGTGCTGGGAGAATGGCAGCAGATCATTGCCGGTAATATAAAGTGTGACTGCCAAAAATAAATATAGCGACACCTGGCATATCCGGTATCAAGGCGATAGAGCGGGAGCCAGGCTATTACAGCCAAGGAGGATGACGTGGATGCATACAACGAAGCCCACCTCTTTACCGCCGCGGTAAGGGTTTTGACCCATACAACCAGGCAGGCCCCTTCCCTTGAGGATGTCTGCACGCTTCTGGAAATTTCTCTTGAGTCGGGGCATGCCCTCTACCGGTCGCTGCGGAAGCAGGCTATTATCGAGGGAATCGAAGACCCGTTCTCAATCAGGCTCTCGATTGGCGATCATCGCAGAATTGAAGATATCCCGAAACAGGAAGCACAGAAACAGACCCTGGCCGACGAACTGCGCAACTTTAAGAACAAAAAAAGTGATATAGATGAAAAATTTGCCGCCCTGCAACGAAGCAGCGAGAAAAAAAAGCTCGACCTGGCAGCCGACATTGAGGCCAGGTTCAAGCAAGAACTGAAAAAAAGGACCAGCTAAGGCAGTTCATCCGTGGGGTCATGGTGAGGCGGTTAAAGAGTCTGGCCGACTCAAATGGTTTTTAACTATTTTCGGCAAAAACGCCGCGGTGGTCACCAGGGATGGAATCCTGTCCGCTGCGCACTGTTTTCGTAGAACAGCAGCAGCTTTTTTTTCTGCTGTTCATCCAGCCCGGCAAAGGACGAACTGGCAAGCAGGCCAAGCCGTGCCTTTTCATGGCACCCTTCAGCGACCGAGACCGGAAAAGTCCGCCAGCCGATGCCTTCTGCATCCAGGGTCAACATGACATAACGCAGCGGATAGGTGTTAATCGAAGGCACCACAAAATACGGCACCCCGTTGCGACATTGAAAACGCAGGCCTATATGGCGATGCCCGGAGATCACCATCGCTACCTTGTGACGGTATTTTTCCAGTATCCGCCGTACATCGGCCGAATTGTCCAGGCTGTACCACCGGCCCTTCTGCGAATTGCCGTCATCCCCCCAATGCAACAGACTGTGGTGGACCATGACAATACACCTCCGGGTTGCCTGCTGCAGCTCGTGAGCGAGAAAAGCCAGCTGCTGCTGCGGCAGAACCCCTCCCCACCCGATCTTTTCCTCCCGCAGACAACCGTCGAGGCCTATCACCCGCAGCCCGGCGGCGGACATCTTTTGCGACCAGTACAATTTCCCGGTATCGTCATAGCCGTGACCGGTAAAGGCGCCGACGAACTCGGCACTTGAAAGGTAATTGAACCCCCTGCGCAAACGGCTCCGGTCGGCGGGAATGTAGTCATGATTTCCGGATACAACAAGATAAGGACAATGGAGCCGGTCAAGAACAGCTTTGGCCCGATCAAGGTTTTCCTGCTCACCGTCTGCAAGCAGATCCCCCGGAACCAGCACCAGGTCCGGTTCTTTTTCATTCAAAACAGCGACCGTTGTCGTTAGTCCGGAAACACTTGACGCGCCAAGCCGCCAGCCGTCTTCTCCCCTGATATCGACATGGGGATCGCCGATGACTCCGATTTTTATCCGCTTTGTTAGCGGTGCCAGCTCCTGTTCCACAGGATGCGGGCAGTTTGTGCAGCCTTGGGCAACCATTGACAGAAAACCTGTAATTCCTGTTTGCATCGCTACTCTTCTGGAGAATCGCAGAGTCATTTCGGTATTATGAGGATCGACCTCGGGTCATATTGACATTGCATCGTCACCGCCTGATACAACACAGGGTATCACAGATGTTGCCATGATTCAATGCAACAACCCGGTATCATATTACAATCACAAAGAAAACCACTTTTACACAAAAGGTCCGGGCGAAAATTAAAAACAGCAGCGAGCCCCAGGCAAGAAAGTGGTTTGCAAACGGACAAAGGGCAGGTAACATGAAGCCATAATTAAGCCAATCCTTCACGTCATCCTCCAACACACCAGGTTACATGGCAGGTTCGGTCCATCTCCCCGTTCGTCGACACACTCTTCGTCTTATTCTCCTGCACTGCGGCTGTGCCGCCAGCGTCGCAATTTTCGTCAACCTCTATTCGCTCTATTTTTTCTTAAGAACACATCTGGGCACGCATTTTATTTATGCATCTCCAATGCTGGCTCCCCTCGTCCTCCTCCTGCTGCTGCTCTACCTCTGGCTGCGGAACAGACGGGAAACACGCCGGGTCATCAGGTGGCGATGGATTGCGGCGGGACTGGGAGCAGCCGCTCTAGGCCTTGTCCTCCCTGATCCGGCGTTTGCGGCCAAGCGCATCCACGTGACCGAATACATGCTGCTGTCACTGCTTGTCCGCCTGACGCTGTCACATCGTCAATCCGGGACCATGCTGCTGCTCTGCTCCTGGCTTGTGACCAGCCTGCTCGGCATTCATGATGAGATCCTCCAGGGAATTCACCCGGCCAGGACCTGCGGTTTAATGGATATCCTGGTCAACACCCTTGGCGCTCTGGCCGGAAGTTTCATCTGGCACGGGATCGACCTGTCCTGTGCACAAGACAACGTCAAGGCCAAAACCGATGGAGTGACCTGTTACCTGCTGCTCTATTTTCTGTGGCTGGCCCTCGGCTCTGTATTGCTGGCGATACCGATAACAGCCTGTGAAAACATCGACATTCCGTTGTGGACCATGCTGCCGCTTGCGGCGGTTATGGTATTTTTCTTCTGTCTCAAGGCAATGTACGGGGGCCGGCCCGGTCATGGGACAGACAGTGTAAGCTACTACGGGTTTTGCCTGCTCCTCTATCCTCCGCTGATCAATGGGTTTGAAATATCTTTTTTTTAGTGCCGTCTGCTTTGCACTCTTTGCTCTTCTGGTATACCAGGTCCGCAATGACCTGGTCCGCAGCGGGCAACTGCGCGGTATTGTGATCATCGTCGATACCCACCAGTCCGGCCCCGGTCCGGGCGCAGTCCCCGCATCTCTTGCAGGACTTATCAACCGTCTCAAGACCAGGGGATATGTAATCGGCGCAACTCCCGGTACAGCAACATTTCCCGCCGCCGCTCCAATCGAGCCTGTTGCCGACACAGAGGTTGGACCTTTGCTCTTTATCGCCAAAAAACAAAAGGATAACACCCCGTTTCTGTTGTTCTGCAGCCCCCCTTCAAGCGGCGGTTCGGCCATGAAGGAGTTTGACAGGTGGTTTGACAGTTTGTGGAACCTGTACCGCAGCGGCGGGCTCTACCGCAACAGTTTTCTTGCCGTCATAAAGGACAGCCAAACCCCGTGGAGCGACCGGCTGCTCATAAACCGCCCAGTCACGGGACCGTTCCGTAAAGACGACCCGCCACAGGGCGACTGGCTGGTGTGGCTTCCACCCCATATATCACGTGACAACAGTTGGTCTGCAGAAAGAACCGTTTCCTGGCATGACATCACGGACACGCTGTTGGCACTTTTTGACGTGGAAACGGATGCGGCAGGCAACTGAACAGATCGTTTGCCTCTTACCCGGAGAGCAGCCATATTGACATCAAGGAGCATACAGCTTTCATGAAGAATCATTTCACCACCAAAAGCATGCTGTCCCCCGGAAACCGGCTGCTGGCCCTGACCGGATGTATGCTTTTTTGTGTAAGCATCTTCTATTATATAAGGGGAGTTACCCATAGCCCTCTGGCAGAGGAAAATTTCGCGGCGGAGCGGCTTTTCCTGCACCGCTATATCGAGCGAAACGATCCGGACCTGCACCGGGAAAGGCTGCTTGCCGAGAGTTACTGGCTGCGCTATCGGGAGGTGAAAAAGAGCAGTTACTGGGGCGAAAACGGAGTGCTGGGCATAAAAGGCCCGCGGGACCACTACCGCCGGATGGGGCAGAAGGAAGGCCGCATCTTCAAGCCGGTCCTTCGTCCTGCAGACCTCGAACTCGAAAAAGAACTGGCCCGCGCCTACTGGAACAGGTATCCCGATATCGCAGGCAGCCCTGTCTGGGGTAAAAACAGTCGATTGGGGTTCCTCGGTCCGCGGGACCATTACACCTATCTGGGGCGGATGCAGGGAAAACTTTGGGGACGCGACACAAGCTCACCCCCTCCTCCCAGGATGCAGGAAATCAATCGCCGGGACTAGCCAGCGCCTGCCACCCTGCCTGAATCTTGCCGCAATTGCCTGCCAATGGTTGCGGATTACGATGCGGTGTCAACGAAGACCTATGTACCGTTAACAAGCCGGGGTTACACGCGACCTTCCAGTATATCGGCGGCAAACTGGCGTGCCCTTTCCATTTCTTCAGGAGACTGCATAACAGCTTTTCTTTCATCCACACCCTTAACCAGGAACTCCCCTCCATACTCCAGATCCATGGCGTCAAAGATATATCTGGCGGTCAAAATGGAACAGTCGAAAATCTTCTTTCCCCTGGTCGCTGCGGTGGACAGCAAGTACCCCTTTCGCTGGTCATTCTGGCGGAATCTCTCCTTGAGCAGATACCTCCTGGCCCACCGTGCCTGCATCCGGTCGCCGAAAATCTTACACTGCGCGGAAAGGCTGTAGAAATATACGGGACTCACCATCATGACCCTGTCCGCCTCATCTACTTTTTCATAAATAGGGCCCATATCATCCTTGACCACACAAACGCCGGTTTTGTCGCAACCGCCGCACCCCTGACACGGTCTCAGCTTGAGACTGTTCAGGCGAACATAATCAACCGTCCACCCTCCCTTCTCAAGCACCTCCGCCATAATCCGGGCAATAACCTCGCCGTTGCCGTCTTTTCTCGGACTCCCCAGCACCATCAGCATTTTCATATTTCCGTCTCCTTTTCCTGTCAGGATGTTTTTCACGGATTGCACACAGTTAATCGCAAACCCGGCTGCACCAACTGTAACACTTTTCCAGAGTGCTTGTCAGCCTTCACGCCATTATTAATAGCAATAATTCTTACCACATATTTACCAGGCCGTAATTGACTTTATCCTATCCACCTTTTATGGTTCAGTATCGATTACCAAGAGTAAGGCAAGAACAGACACGGAGAAAATTTAAGCGCAAAACATTTAATCATCCCTGATAGTTGCACGACGGGTCTGCGCCACGGCCCGACCGGTCCTGAAACTGACAGATTTCCTCTTTGACACCTGAGTATATAGCTTCCACTTTATAGCCATCTGCAAGGTCCAAAGGGGTTGTTGCCGGCGGGGAGCCCCCTCCCTTCTGGTTCCCACAGCCGGCAACGTTTTTCAGAGGGGTTTCTGCTTCTCACCTGTCCCAAAAAAAATCCCCCGCCACCCGCGTAAAACGGATGCCAGGGGATTCTGTCACTAGTCCTGAACCGGCGGACCGTCCGATCAACCCTTCAGTGCCTCGGCGATTGAGTCGCACACATAATCGATATTGGCACGGGTCAGTCCGGCAAGATTTATCCTCCCGCCGCCTACCACATAGATAGACCTGTTGTCCCGCAGCCACTTGACGACATCGTCGGACAACCCGCTGAAGGAAAACATTCCTCTCTGGCTGGTGATGTAAGAGAAATCCCCCTCCACCCCCCTTGAAGCCAGACCGTCGACCAGTGCCGATCGCATCTCCTTAATACGGTCGCACATCCCGGACAGCTCTTGGAGCCACTGTTTTTTGAGCTCCGCGTCAGCCAGGATCGTGGCCACGACCAGTCCGCCGTGTGCTGGCGGGTTGGAGTAGATCACCCGGACAGAGGTTTTCAGGTGGCTCATGGCCACGGCACCATCTTCCGCATTCGGCGCGACAACGGTTATTGCCCCGGTCCGCTCATTGTAGAGACCGAAATTTTTTGAAAAAGAACTGGCCACGAAGAAATCAACACCGGTGGCTGCGAATGCAACCACGCCGCATCTGTCAGACTCGACACTCTCCCCGAATCCCTGATAGGCAAAATCCAGGAACGGAATCCATCCCCTTTCCTTGCCGATTTCGGCGATGTTTTTCCACTGGGCCTCATTGAGGTCGACACCGCTGGGATTATGACAGCAGGTATGCAGAAGAACAATGTCTCCGGCGGGAACTTTGTTCAGACTCTCGACCATTCCATCAAAATCGAGGCTTTTGGTGGCCGCATCGTAATAGCTGTATTCGGCCAGTTCAAAGCCGGCAGCGGAGAAGACCCCTTTGTGGTTGGCCCAGGTCGGACTGCTTATCCAGACCTTGGCATCGGGGTTGAATTTTTTCAAGAGTTCAGCACCGACCCGCAATGCCCCGGTTCCTCCGGGAGCATGGGCTGTCACCGCCCTGCCGGTCGAGACAACTTCGCTGTCTTCGCCGAACAGAAGCTTCTGTACCTCCGAAGCGTATAGCGGATCTCCGGTAATGGGCAGATAACTCTTGGTCTCTTCTTTTTCCAGAAGAATTTTTTCAGCTGCCTTGACACACTGCAACACGGGGGTCTTACCACCTTCGTCCTTATATACCCCGACACCGAGGTTGACTTTCTCGGGATTGGTGTCGTTCTTAAATGCCTCAGTCAATCCCAGAATCGAATCTGCCGGTGCGGTTTCAACATTTCGCCACATACTGCCTCCATTCTATGGTTATGGATATCTATAAATCATGATGGGAATAAGGGTATCAGAGTACAAAAATTTGATGATTGCTGTCAACATGAATACCAGCACCCCCTGCAGAATTTTATGTAACGGGAGCCAACGGGAACAGGCGGGAGCAAATCGGACTAGCGGATCTCTTTTTTCATGAGTTGCAGTTTTTGATTCTGACCGATAACGACGATCACGTCACCAGCCTTGAACTCAACCTCCGGCCCGGGATTGAACACCATCAACCCGGATATGCGTTTTATGGCAATAATCATCACCCCGTATTTCAGCCGGAGCTGACTCTCCATAACCGACTTGCCGATGATAGGTGAATTCTCCGTAAGCAGCGACTCTTCTATATGGAGATCAAGCTCCTTGTTGACCAGCGCGTGATCGAGAAAATCAACCACCGTCGGTTTATGAAGTATTTCGGCCATCCTCTGGGCGCCGATCTGGTAAGGACAGACTACCCTTGAGGCTCCGGCCCGAAGAAGTTTCGTCTCGTTTTTCACATCGGAGGCCCTGGCCAGGATGAAGATATCAGGGCGTATCTGTTTGGCAGACAACGAGATATAAACATTATCGGCATCGGAACTCACCGCCGTCACCAGGCCGACGGCTCTGGGCAGACCGGCTTCAATCAACGATTCATCGGACGTTGCATCGCGGTTCAGGTAAAGGACGTTTTCCGCCTCCAGCATCTGTATCTGCTCTTCGTGCTGCTCAATTACAATAAGCGGTATCCCCGCACTCCTCAGTTCCTTGACAATAATCGAACCGATACGGCCATATCCGCAAATAATGTAATGATCCTTTAACCCGGCTATCTGCTTTTCCAATTTTCTTCTCCCGAGAATTTTGCGCAATTCACCCTCGACAAAGATACGGGCGACCTGCCCCAGGGTATAGGTGAGCAGGCTTATTCCAAGAACAATGATGACAATGGTAATGGTCCGCCCGACATGGGTCAACGGTTTTATCTCCGAAAACCCCACCGTGCTGATGGTGATAAGAGTCATGTAGAATGCCTCAAATACAGGCATATCCTCAAATATCACATAGCCGAAGGTTCCAAATGCAATGGTGGAAAACAGCAGTATCAACGATATTTTCAGTTTAGGATAATCCATGGGCATGCGGAGCAGAGTTGTCGTTACGCTTTTTCCGAAGAGCTATGATTCTATCCGCCCGTTTTTTACCACGAAAACCGGATGGGCGCCATCTGTTATGCCTTTTTCCCACCCAATTCGCGTAATAACTATAACCCTCCCGGACAAACGACATATCCAGAGTCAACAACAAACTGCCGCAAAAAGTTGTCCCACCCCACCCTGAACAGCCAGAACCAGCCCCGGTTATGTTATAATTCCAGGACATTAAACAGTAACAACGGCAACATTTCGCGAATTTGGCCAGCATCTTGAAATAAACGTGGTAACCACGGACCGTTTTTATATACGGGGGCCGGCCCCTTAATCGAATTACTGTTGCGACTGTAAAAGTATTACGATAGGATATTGCGCCAGTATTTTCAGATAAAAAACGATGCTCTGCCCCCAGAGCAACAACGAATCTTCTGCACCATCCCCTGCGGTATGGTCTGAATCCGGTGAAACGATTATGAGCAACAACAAACTGCGAGTCGAAAAAATAGGCGGCACCACAATGTCTAGGTTTGGCGAAGTCCTGCAAAACGTCATCCTGAAAGACAAAAATGATATATACAACCGAATCTACGTTGTTTCGGCATACGCCGGCATCACCAACGAACTCCTCGAACACAAAAAAACAGGGCAGCCCGGAATTTACCAGACATTCGTCCAGAACAAGGCGTACGAACCCGCCATGCTCAACCTGCAGCACAAGCTGTGCAAGTTGAACCACAGTTTCCAGGATATCGGCCTCGATATCGACAAGGCTGACGAATTCATCTGTGACCGCATTGCGTTTTCCGTCAACATACTCAAGAGCATGGATAACGTTCTGGGCTCGGGCTACGTCAACAAGACCGAGGTACTGCTCGCGGCCAGGGAACTCCTTGCCTCCATAGGTGAAATGCACAGTGCCTTCAACAGCGCGAATATCCTGCAGAACCTCGGCTACAACGCAACCTTCGTCGACCTGAGCGGGTGGCAGGACCGGAAGGAAAGAACCATCGACGAGAGGATAAAATACACATTCGAGAATCTCGATCCGGCAAAAACCATCTGCGTTGCCACAGGCTACACCAAGGGTACCGAAGGTATTATGCGGGAGTTCGACCGCGGATATTCCGAGGTTACTTTTTCCAAAATAGCCGTACAGCTCAAAGCCGCCGAAGCGGTCATCCACAAGGAGTATCATCTCTGCTCCGGGGATCCGCTGATCATGGGCGAGGAGAATGTACACCCGGTCTGCAACACCAACTTCGATGTGGCAGACCAGCTGGCCGACGTGGGCATGGAGGCTATCCATCCAAAAGCGTCAAAGCCTCTTGAAATTGCCGGAATTGCGATCAGGGTAATGAACGCATTCGACCCCAGCCACAGCGGCACCCTGATGACCAAGGATTACATCTGCCCGATTTCCAAGACAGAAGTTATCACCGGATCGCAAAACGTCACCTGTGTCGAAATCCACGACACCAAGATGGTGGGCGAGGTCGGTTTCGACCTGAGAATCATGAAGGTGCTCGAAAAACACCGGGTAAGCTATATCAACAAGGCGACAAACGCCAATACCATAGATATAGTCATTTACGACAAGGACTGTTCCGACAGCCTTCTCGGCGACCTGAGACAGCAGTTTGAGCGGGTAACCGCCCAGGAGGTTGCAATTGTCTGCGCCATCGGCTCCAATATTGCGAAACCTGGAATTCTGGCAAAGGCGACCAAAGCGCTGGCGGATGCCAATATCAACATCCTGACCGTCTCCCAGACATCGAGGCAGACCAACATGCAGTTCACCGTGCATCGGGACCATTTTGTCCTGGCGCAAAGAGCGCTTCATGAAGCGCTGTGCTCAAACGACCCGGAAAGCTGCTAATCCTTTTGTCCGCTTCTCCCCGTATCGGAGGGGAAACAGGGGCTGTCCGTGGTTCTGGAACAGCCCCCTCGTTTTTTCCAAATAATAGCCATGGATGCAGCAGTGTCCGCGCTGGGCTCCACCACCAGGGATCAGAGCACATTCACCTTAACATCTTCTGACAGGGTCTCGATCTCACCGGCAATAATCTCGCTGTCAACGCCCTCGGGAACCGCCAGTGTAAGCTGGGCGGAAAATACCGTTTCCCCAATTCCGTCCATGACCATTCTTTTGCACTCCATGTTTTCAACGTCAAGGTCGAGATTGGCGAGAATATTGGAAAGATCGCCGGTAAGCCCCGGTCGATCAATACAGTCGACCACCAGATTTATCGTTTTCAACGGTTCCTGGCAGAGCACCTTGGCGGGTGTGTAGATAAAATTGATCGAGGGGAAGGCTTTTTCAAGGGCAGCTTTCAGCATCGACTCCTGGTCGTCGCTCACAATCACACTCATGATTGCGGCAAACTGACTGTCGAGCTTGATCACCTTGCTGGTCAACCACGACCCTTCGTAATCCCTGGTCATCCGTGCCAGTGACTTCAGGATACCGGGAATATCCGCACCGTAAACAGTCATTATGAAATTGCTTACCATACCAGTCCGTTCTTTGTTCGGGTAAAGATCTTAGGAAGACGTGCTGCACCCACCCTCCGACCTGCAAGCTCCGGGTACAGCTTCATCCATAGTCGAAGAAGGTCCGGTTTGCGAAAACACGGATCGCGCTCAGCATAGCATATTTAATGCGCCAACTCCAACCGGCTTTTAAAAAAATAATTCCTGTAAAATATAGCTGTAAATTCAGGTTTTCCAGCAGATCGCCTCTGGAATGAAAAAAATAAAAAAGCTTGATATTTGGTGCATAAACGGCTAGTTACACAATGACTACTTGCTGCACATGTTACGCTGCAGCTGGATCGACACTATTCGTTACCTGGTATACGCAGCAGACCGACCCGATAAATCAATTTGTCAACACCTATGAAACGGACCAACCCTCTTGCTCAATACCGCACGCTTCTGTTTATTTTTAACAAACTCAAAGAAGCTGCAACGGATCTGATGCCTATTGTCCTGGTTGTCAGTTTTTTCCAGCTGGTCATTATCCGGCAGCCTCTGCCCCAGCTGGCCGAGATCCTGATGGGCACGCTGATGGTGGTCGTAGGGTTGAGCATGTTTATCCAGGGGCTGGAAATGGCACTTTTCCCACTGGGGGAGAATATGGCCCAGGCCCTGTCCCGCAAAGGAAGTCTGTTCTGGCTGCTGGCCTTTAGTTTCGCTCTCGGATTTTCAACCACGGTGGCGGAGCCGGCGCTGATCGCGATCTGCGGCAAGTCCGCCCAAATTGCCGCCAATGGCGGTTTTCTGCAAAATGATCCGCAATCCCTCGCCTCATACGCTTATGGGCTGCGTATCACCGTTGCCTTTTCCGTGGGCTCTGCGATTCTGCTCGGGGTACTGCGCATTCTGCTCGGCTGGCCGATCCACTTTATGATCATCGGCGGCTACGCGCTGGTAATCCTCATAACAACCATAGCCCCCGAACCGATCATCGGTATTGCCTATGACGCCGGCGGGGTAACCACTTCCACCATTACCGTGCCCCTGGTGACAGCGCTTGGGGTAGGGCTGGCCACGGTCATCCGGGGCAGAAATCCTCTTCTCGACGGTTTTGGCCTTATCGCTTTCGCATCTCTGTTGCCGATGATCTTTGTCATGGGATACGGAATCGTAGTGTTCGGGATTTAAAAGGAGAATCATATGCAGATAATTACCGATTTTGCATCAACGCTGCTTGCCACCAGCAGAGACCTTTTTCCCATAGCCCTGATCTTTACCTTTTTTCAACTTGTTATCATCAAAGAACCGGTCGCCGGTCTTCCACGGATCCTTGGCGGCGCACTTTATGTGTTCCTCGGTCTCGCCCTGTTTCTGACTGGTCTTGAGGAGGCACTGTTTCCCGTTGGCGAGATAATGGCCGAACAGCTGACCAACCCGGATTTTCTGCAGATCAACGGCGAAATCGCCAGGCTGACGGACTGGAAAAGTTACGGCTGGCTCTACCTCTTTGCGGCAATGATCGGGTTCGCCACCACCGTTGCCGAACCTTCGCTTATCGCCGTTGCCTACAAGGCAAACGAAGTGTCGGGAGGAGGTATCAGCCAATGGGGGCTCCGGTTGACGGTGGGAATAGGAGTCGCCTTCGGCATCACCCTCGGAACATTCAGGATCATTACCGGAACACCGCTTCACATGTATATAATGGCAGGGTATATTGTAGTTACCCTGCAGACATTTTTTGCCCCAAAATCGCTTATCCCGCTTGCCTATGATTCCGGCGGGGTGACCACATCCACGGTTACGGTTCCGATAGTTGCAGCCCTCGGCCTGCAGCTATCTGCGTCGGTACCGGGCAGGAACCCTGCAGTTGACGGCTTTGGCCTCATCGCGTTCGCAAGCCTGTTCCCCATTATCAGTGTACTTGCCTATGCCCAGGCGGCAAATTGGTTTGCAACCAGAAAAATTCCCTCAAGAAAGGAGAAAGATCATGCAGTTTAAAGTTATCCTGGCATCGGTGAAAAATAACATCACTGACAAGATCGTAGATGCTGCAAAGAATGCGGGGGCAACCGGGGCGACAATAATCCAGGCCCGCGGAACAGGAATACGGGAAGCAAAAACATTTTTCGGTCTGAGCCTGGAGGCCCAGACCGACATAATCATGTTTCTGCTGGAGCAAAGTGTTGTCGACCAGGTGCTGGAAACAATCGGCAGGGTCGGCGAATTTGACAAACCGGGCACCGGTATCGCTTTCGTTCTTCCGGTGGACCAGGTGATCGGTCTCGAAAGCCAGATCGATCAATTCCGATAATCCGGCGCTACTGCTGCACAGGAAGCGGCGCCTCATCCTCTGGCGGACAGACCTCGGTTATCTGGCAGCTGTCATCGTCGGGCGTACCGCCGCTTAACAAAGTCTCGTACGATAGTGGCTCGGCAGAAGAAACACCCCCATACCCGGCTGACTGCTCAACCGCGGGTTGGAAACAATTTTCATTGAGAAACTGCACGATCCGGTCACCGCCGTTTATGAGCAGGCGCTGCTGACCGTCCTTGACCAGAAGAACCGGGATGGTACTCAGGTCCAGCTGATACATGAACTCAATATTGACCCCGGGATCGTACCTGTCGTTAAGTCGTGATCCGGCAAACTGGAAATCATCTATCTTCTCGATGGGATTAAAGGCGATGGAGCACCTGTTTTGCTGTTCCAGAGACGCAATCACTTTTTCACAGTATTTGCAGTTTTTGGCAAAAAACAGATACAGTTCCATATCTTGTTTCTGATTGCCCTCAACTGCTGCCAGCGTGCCCTCGCCAAGCGTTTTCTGCACCGTCGCTCCACCCATTCCAAGCGAAAAGCAGGCCAGCAGAACCGATGAAAAAAGAATAATTCCCCGAAAAACCTGACGGGGACCGCAGCACAGGTTCAGCAACACCACAAGAGCCAGGATTACGGTGCAGTAGCTGCAGAACAATCCGGCAACGGCATACTGGAAATAGACAAGAACCGCTTCCGCAACGAGCCCGGCAAGGAGCAACAGTCCTGCAAACCGCTGCCAGTAGGGCCTCCACGATGAACCGTTCCGCCCCATGGAGAATAAAAAAAACAGCAGAACAAAAAAAGCAAAGCCGGCGAGATTGAAGATCAGGGGCGAGACCAACGCCATGCTCTCCACAATCTCACAGCCGTTGTACAGACAGAATCCGCTTCCTTCAAGATAGATAAACAGTGCCTGGGCACCGGTTACCAAGGTTGCCAGTAATGCCAGAAAAATTGATAGCATATTCTACAGTCGTTAAAGTTGGAATTTATTGTAAATGAGCCATATCCGGTCCAAGGCGCACATTGTAAACAAAATCTCCGCCGATAATTCTCCGGGGTATTTTCCGAGCCACCCCCCTGGATATCTTCACCAAATTACTTTCCAGGGCCACAAAAACCCCGGTGTCCTGCCAACCTGCCATGCAACAATCTCAGCTGTCACATATTTCCACTTTTCTTTACTTTGTCCAGATGATCATACATACAACACCATGATTATTGTAGTCTTATTTCACTGCAGTCGCCATTTCCCCGCAAATTTACCAAGAGCAATCGCAGTTGGCAAAATAAATTGTAATGGTAATATGTTACGTATAATCATTTTCATGGCAGCTGTTCATGTATCATCACCTGCCTAACCAACAATCCCATGGCAAAACTGGAGCAACAATATGGTCACTTATCTTTACTGGGCGGGCATTCTGACCGGAGCCGCACTCGTGCTGGGTGTAGCTGCCAGACTCAACAGCTGGAAAACCGGGTTGATACTGGCCCTGGTTGTGCTGCTGCTTGGCTGGTCCACTTATTACTTCAGACTCCAACAGGTCTTCGTCAAACGATATGGGGGAGTAATGTCCATCCATGTACCGGCCAACTATCTGCACATCGGTGCCACCTGGAAAGATGACAATCTGTGGGTGGAAAATTACGACCCGGCAACCAACACCTGTATTTTCAGCGAATACTCAAAAGGCAACCTGCTGCAGGGTAAAGTTACCATAAAAAACTGTAATCCGGTAACGCTTCATCGTTTTCCGGATGGTACACAACCAAAGCCGTAGAAACAGACGGGTACAGGACTGCAGAAGGGCACGGGGGAGGCCTGGCCCCGGCTTACCTGAAAACATCGACTTCGAGTTGACAATAGATACTATTACTATTAATATAGTTTGAGCTTTAACAACACCATCCATTTATCAAGGAGAATTGTTATGCAGAAATGGGAATGCCCCTGCGGATACATCTACGACCCGGCAGAAGGTGACTATGAAAATGGCGTGGATCCCGGAACCCCGTGGGAAGAAGTGCCTGAAGACTGGGTCTGCCCCAAATGCGGTGCAGCCAAGGAAGATTTCTGGAAGGCCGACTGAAGTTAACCGTTGCCTGCCATGACACCTATCGCCATGGCCGATCACCAAACAGGAGCGAGAAATGAAAATCTCAATAGATCGAAATGTCGTTGAAATCAAACCGGAATCAGAACAGGAAACAGCATCGCTCAATGTTCTGTGGAAAATTATCATTGACTGCTACGGAGACAACAAGAAGCTTGCACCGATGGGTCAGTTCGTTCCCGGCATAGACAACGTAGCCAGGTTCAACATCGAGGGAGTGCGGGGCGGCACAACAGTGTACAACGAAGAAAAAACCGCTCCCGAAGACAATACCTATTATTGCCACACCTGCAACAAATATATGAATGTCAAGACGGGAACCGCGATCCCTCTCTGCTGCGGAAAAGAGATGGAAGTAATTGATTAACAGCAGGACCGCACCGGCCGTTCTTAACCTTGGAGAACGGCCGGTACCAATGGTTGTCACCGCCATACCCGGCAAAAAACATGGGTGGCAAAGCGATATCACACTCTTACATTCTGCAAGAAAGAAGACGGTATATCAGCGACCTTGCCTGCAGCTTTGTCGAATCCGAGCATTACAGTCCGGCCCTGGAAGGCTTCTTTTCCGGTCTTGCTGTTTACCGCCCGATAGGTGAAAACAATTTTCCTGCCCTCGACAGCTTCCAGTTCCACCACTACTTCCAGTTGATCATGAAGAACAACCTGCTGTCGGTAATGACAGCTGACCTCCACCACAAGTATCGACACCCCGTCGCCGATATCCATCTCGGAGAGCCCAAGTGACGCAAGAAACCGAATCCTGGCGTCGTGAAAAACCGTAAAAGCCCTCTCGTGTCCGAGATGTCCGCTGTAATTGATATCGCCCACGGTCACCGTATATAAAGATCGGTAGATCTCCGTCATTGTCAAATCCTCCCCTGTTGCAGATGGTATGCGCTCTGTATTTGCCGCCCCTCTTACCCGTCTGGTAAAAAGATGTCATCCAGCCACCCAGGATAACACGGCAATTACCTTTGTGTTATAAAATATTTCTTGCACAACAGCCGGCTTTTCAAATACAGGAGTAGCAGAGCGGCGACAACCAGGCCCCGATCTTGCCCGGTGAATAAAACAGCCAATATTTTTTGTTGTCGAGAAACGTTTTATCCTTAGTTTTATCAAGAGATGCAAGGCGCTTTGAATGTCTGCTTTCACCAGCATCCCAGACAAACCGTCACCGACAATAACCCGACACTGACCGGCAGATAGAAAACAGAGGGAGGCGACAATGAAACTTTTTTTTGCAAATCTTATCGCGTTAGTACTGTGTTTCGCCATACCGCATCCGGCTGAAGCATCCCCGAGAATGGATAAAGAACAACTCAGGTCACTGCTTGACTCCGAGGACCTCGTTCTCCTCGATGTCCGCGGCGAAAGAGCCTGGAACGCCAGCGACCTGAAGATCAGGGGAGCTGTCCGCATCGACGGCCACGATCTCAACGCTGTAAAGAATTATGATAAGAAAAAAATTTTCGTGTTCTACTGTTCCTGACCGAACGAACACACAAGTGCCAGGATGGCACAACAACTGATCGACAAGGGATATCTCAACGTCTACGCGTTGCAAGGGGGATGGACGGAGTGGCACCGCAGCAACTACCCCGTTGAAACACGGTAGATTCGGTTCCGGCTCGCCTTCGCAGTCCCGAAAAACAGAAAACGGGGCTGCGAAGAGGAGCTTCCAGGGGGGCTGGACCCGCTTTCGCCCCTCAGGCAAAACCGGACTGATCTCAAAGTTTAAGGTAGGGTTTCATTTTGGCCAGACTCTTTGCACCGATACCCTTGACCTTGAGCAGGTCATCGACTGTTTTGAATTTGCCATTGCTTTTGCGGTGCTTTATTATCGCCTGTGCCTTTTTAGGCCCTATCCCCGGAATCCGTGTCAACGCCTCTTGATCGGCGCTGTTGATCGAAATCGCGCTTGCTACGGCTTTTGTGGTTTTTTTACTTTTCTCCACAGCTGCCGTGCTGACCTGTTTGCCTTCGGTTTTGGCATACCCGTTGACCAGTCCGCCAAAAAGACCGAGCATTAGGACCACGAGAAGGGGTACCGCAAATCTCAATACTTTCATACCTGCTCTCCTTTTTTCCTTGCAACATCATACCCTGCATCGACGCACGCGCGGCAGGGGCTAAAACCGGCACGGTACCGGTTTACTCTGGTTCCAGACCCTACCCGCTCTTTCTTATTTTTTTCCTACACAGCCGGGCAACATCATTTTTCCAAACAAAAAAGGCCTGCGGGGACAGCATCCCCACAGGCCTTTTTTATTTGTTATTTCGATAAATTCTACATGATAGGCTTCATCGCGCTCATATGGGAGCGCAACTCCGCACCCACTTCTTCAATCAGGGTGTAACGGATGGCTTCGTTTACCTGGATAAGGTCGAGATTATCAACGCAGCAATCTTCCAGGTCGAGTCCTTTGCCGATTACATCGGTGGCAACACTCTTCATGAAATCCTCGAGCAGCGGAATGGCGGCATTGGCAAAAAGGTAATTGCCGTATTCCGCGGTATCGGAAATCACCACATTCATCTCATACAGCTTCTTTCTCGCGATGGTATTGGCGATAAGCGGGGTTTCATGGAGGGATTCATAATAGGCCGACTCTTCTTTGATGCCACAGCTGACCATGGTGTCGAAAGCCAGTTCAACCCCGGCCTTGATCATGGCCACCATCAGTATGCCGTGATCATAATATTCCTGCTCGCTGATCTCTATGTTTGAACCAGCAGCCGTTGTTTCAAACCCGGTCTCACCGGTTTCCCGGCGCCACTTCAGCAGGTTGGCATCGTCGTTGGCCCAGTCTTCCATCATGGTCTTGGAAAAATCGCCGGAGGCAATATCGTCCATGTGTTTTTCAAACAGCGGTGCCAGAATGGTTTTCAGCTCCTCGGCAAGCAGGAACGCCTTGATTTTTGCAGGGTTGGACAACCGGTCCATCATTGCGGTAATCCCGCCAAGCTTGAGCGACTCGGTGATAGTCTCCCAGCCATACTGCACCAGTTTTGCCGCATACCCAGCATCGATACCCTCCGAAACCATCTTGTCAAAACAGAGCAGAGACCCGGTCTGCAGCATTCCGCACAGGATTGTCTGCTCACCCATCAGGTCCGACTTTACCTCCGCGACAAAAGACGACTCGAGCACTCCCGCCTTGTCGCCGCCGGTACCGCAGCAATACGCTTTAGCAATATCCCAGCCATCGCCGTTGGGATCGTTTTCACTGTGCACGGCGATCAGGGTAGGTACCCCGAAACCACGCTTGTACTCCTGCCGCACCTCGGTTCCCGGAGCCTTCGGGGCAACCATCACAACCGTCAGGTCGTCGCGGATCTTCATCCCCTCTTCAACAATGTTGAAGCCGTGGGAATAGGAGAGGCAGGCACCCTTTTTCATGAGCGGCATTACGGTTGAGACAACTGCTGTATGCTGCTTGTCCGGTGTAAGGTTGATCACCAGATCGGCGATAGGGATGATCTCCTCAAAAGAACCTACCGTGAAATCATTTTCCGTAGCGTTTTTCCACGACTGACGCTTGTCGGCAATAGCCTCGGCACGCAGGGCATAGCAGACATCGAGTCCGGAATCACGCAGATTCAACCCCTGGTTCAACCCCTGGGCACCGCATCCGACAATCGCGATCTTTTTTCCCTTCAGGTACTCGACCCCATTAAACTCGGAACTGTCCATGAAACGGCATTTGCCGAGCTCTTCTATTTTTCTGCGCAGCGGCAACGTGTTAAAATAATTCTCACCCATTTTATTCTCCTTGTATCTGGTCTGTTTTCCAATATTATTTCCGATCGACCTCAGGTTTACCACTGATATATTTCGTAACTTCTATTGCGTCAAGTGATTTGTTCGCTACACTGCATTGCATATTAGGCAATAGTGGTCTATTATCCCGGCGAATATGCCGGGCAGTAAACAACTACACCTGGTTTTTGGCAATACAATTCATCCGGAAAACCTCAAGCCCATTTGCAGCCACACCGTGAATATCAGAGACCTCGAGCTGTTCAAACATCTTGCCGCAACCCTGCATTTCGGGAAAACGGCGCTTGAATGCAACATCACCCCGTCGGGCCTGACCAGGACAATCCAGAGGCTGGAAAACGAAATCGGTGAGACCCTTTTTTTTCGAACCAACCGCTCGGTAAACCTCACTCCGGCGGGGCTGCTCTTCAGGGAATACTGCGAAGAGACGCTCACCCGTTTCTACTTGTTCAAGTCGGGCCTGAAAAGTGATACCGCGCTTCACGGAGAATTGTCCGTCTACTGTTCCGTCACCGCGATTTTGTCGATTTTGCCGCAGATCTTCAAACAATTTCGCTCGACCTATCCAAAGGTCAATGTCCGCCTTCAGACCGGGGATGCGGCAAAGGCGCTGGTAAAACTGCAGAATCGCGAAGTCGATATAGCCATAGCCGCCCTGCCCGATCAGCGGCCGAAAGCTATTGAATTTATCAAACTCATTGAAACTCCACTTCTTTTTATTGCACCAAAATTTTTCCCGGATACAGTAGTGTGGAGGGAACAACAGATCGACTGGGAAAAAAGTCCGCTTATCCTACCGCTGACGGGACTGAGCAGGACCAGAGTCGAAGACTGGTTCGGGAAAAACAATATCCGACCGTTCATCTATTCACAGGTTGCGGGCAACGAGGCGATCATCGCCATGGTGAGCATGGGGTCCGGCATCGGTATCGTGCCGCAGCTGGTGCTGGAAAAAAGCAGCTTAAGAAACAAGGTCGACGTCCTCGACACTGGCCCCAGACTCAAGCCCTTTGTGGTCGGCGCCTGTACCCTGGCCGCCAATCTCAACAACAGGGTGGTCCAGTCCTTCTGGGATGTGACCGGAGAAGCGGTATCGACATCAAACAACTCGGTATGAAAACAATCCTGATAACAAATGATGACGGAATCCACAGCCCCGGGATAAAAGCGCTCAAGGAAGCGATGGAGAAGTTGGCCAGGACCATAGTCATCGCCCCCGACCGGGACAACTCGGCGGTTTCCCATTCCCTGACCATGAACAGGCCGTTGAAAGTGTCAAAACTCGAAGACAACATGTACACGGTCAACGGCACCCCCACCGACTGTGTGGCGCTGGGGATAAAAAAAATTCTCGCGTCCCCGCCGGACCTCCTTATTTCCGGCATTAACGGGGGAGCGAATCTCGGCGACGATATCAGCTATTCGGGCACCGTGTCTGCTGCAATTGAAGGAACCATGTACGGAATCCCGTCAATAGCGATATCGGTTGGCGGCGAGCCCCCTTTCGATTTTCGTGGTGCCACCCGGATCGCCGCCTTTATCGCCCAAAAAGCGCTGAACGACCGTCTGCCGGAAAACACCCTGCTCAACATAAACGTACCGTCCGGCCATGAGCGGTATAAGATACGGGTCACCCGGCAGGGCAGACGGCTCTGGGAAGATTCCATCCACGAGACCCACGATCCAAGAGGCATCCCCCACTACTGGATAGGCGGCGGCACCCCGCTTATGGACCCGTCCGAAGATACCGATGTCTACGTCTTTGGTGCCGGGTGCGTGTCAATAACCCCGATACAGCTCGACCTCACCAATCACTCCGGTATTTCTTACCTGAAGAATAACTGGAAACTGGAACACAACTGACCCCATGATCATCAAGAAAAGGCAACAACAGGGAATACTGGCGATCAACGTTGGTCTTGCCGCCAACGTTCTCCTGGCAGTCATGAAGACCGGCGTAGGCATCATCGGCAATAGTCCGGCGCTCCTTGCCGACGGCATCAACTCAACTTCTGATGTAGCGTACGGAATTGTCGTCAAGGTCTTCATGCACCTGTCGCACAAGCCGGCCGACGACGAGCACCCGTACGGACATGACCGGCTGGAGTCAATTGCCGCCGTGGTGGTAGGTGCCTTTGTTATTACCACCGGCATTTCCATCTTCTGGTCGTCCATCAGCAAAGTGTACGATCTGCTCAGCGGACAGAGCGATTTCGCCTCGGCGTCCAGGTTAGCCCTGTGGATTGCTCTTTTCACCGTGCTGCTCAAGATGTGGCTGACCTGCTGGACCTACAAGATAGGCAACAGGACCAGCAACAGCGTGATCCTGGCGCTTGCCGCCGATCACCGCAACGATATTTTCACCGCGCTGGCGGCAACAATCGGTATAATTTTCAGCCAGCACGGCCATATCTGGGTGGATCCCTTTGCCGGTGGGCTGGTGTCCGTAATCATCCTGATGACCGGAGTTGAAATAATCCGTGATTCCGCCGCAGACTTGATGACCACCCTGCCTGGCAAGGAGCTCACTGAAAAAATCCATCACCAGCTCGCCGACATCAAGGACGTCCTTGATATCGAGGAGATACACGGCCATCGGTTCGGCATGTATATGGTTGTCAATATCACCATCGGCGTATCACCCGAGCTCAAGGTGGAGGAAGGGGACCGGATCGCGACGGAGGTGGAAAACAGGCTGGTGGATGAAATAGCCTATATGCGGCGGGTGTTCGTCCACTACCACCCGGTCAGGCACAGCCCAAAGCCCTCCCTGTCCGGCCATCACGCTCGGCCCGCGCAGCAAGCCTCCGACAGCTGACGCCAGACCCGCCGCTGCTCCGGAGCTCCGGTGCGGCTTTTTGCGGGGTTGCAGATGATTTTGCGGTTTAGTTGCCCGGCAAAATGGCAGGTCAACTTGTTTTCTCGTCTTCCAGATAGTTATCATGGAGGACGTTTTTCACCAAGTCAGGCAGATCGTTTTTCTGTCGTGAGCTTCGCCCTAGCTGCGTTACGATCTTTTCAAGAGTTATCTGTTCGCCGATAAACAGATGGCGCAGCATCAATGAAACCAGCCTGGTTAACGCGGTGAGATTGGCAAGACTCGACTGGAGTCGATGGTCGTTTTCCCTCGGCGATGTGACAAAAAGCTCCACCGGCTTTTCATTGAAAACAGAGACAACCAGATACCATTTGTTGCTTTCCCGGTCAAAAGTCCGGAACCTTTTCGCCTCAAGTTCCTCTGCTATTTCCGTTCTCCAGGGAATCTTTATCCTTCGCACCTGGGGCAGGATCGCCCTGTCCTGCAGCAGGGGCCAGACCTGCTCGACGACATCGGGGGTGTTCAGCACGGCATAGACCGCAGGCCTGCATTTCTCGCACGCCGAAAAGCGTTTTTTGACTTTCGTTATTTTCTCGGTGGAACCGCAGAAACGGCAAGCCTTCTGTGCCAAAGCCCCCCTCCCAA
This sequence comes from Desulforhopalus singaporensis, assembly GCF_900104445.1. GTDB lineage: Bacteria > Desulfobacterota > Desulfobulbia > Desulfobulbales > Desulfocapsaceae > Desulforhopalus_A > Desulforhopalus_A singaporensis. The sequence continues at coordinate 51,099 of NZ_FNJI01000016.1, forward strand.
TGGTTAAAATTCAGCAGAAAACATCTTTTCGGCTCTCTCCGCGATATCTTAGAACCTGCCCTTTCCAGCAGGTGCCCTGAAGATTTTTCATCAGGAAAGAATATTGTCCGTATCTGTCGCCTTCCTGAGGGTCCGGGCAGGGTCAAATCCGGAAGCACCACACCGCTCGACCGGATTTGACCAATTGCAGCGAAAGATGCGGTCAGTTGCCGTAGCCTGCCGCTCCGTTCAGCTCTTCCTCGATGCGCAGAAGTTGATTGTACTTGGCAACGCGATCAGAACGGCAAAGCGATCCTGTCTTGATCTGTCCCGCAGCCGTGCCAACCGCGAGATCAGCGATGGTAACGTCTTCGGTTTCTCCGCTGCGGTGGGAGATTACAGCAGTGTAACCGGCTTCCTTGGCCATTCGAATCGCCCCCAGGGTCTCCGTTAACGATCCGATCTGGTTGAGCTTGATCAGGATGGAGTTTGCCACGCCGTTATCAATCCCCCTCTTGAGGATTTTGGTATTGGTAACGAACAGGTCGTCACCCACCAACTGAATGCGCGAACCGATTTTTTTGGTCAAAGTCGCCCAGCCGTCCCAATCGCTTTCGTCAAGTCCATCTTCAATGGAGACGATCGGATATTTTTCACTGAGTTCAGCCAGGTAATCGCAAAACCCGTCGGAGTCAAAACTCTTCCCTTCACCCTTGAGATTATAGCTGCCCTCCTCGTAAAACTCAGAAGCCGCACAATCAAGCGCCAGGGTGACATCTTCACCCATCCTGTAACCTGCGGCCTCCACCGCCTCGACGATAACAGCCAGCGCCTCCTCGTTGGAGGAGAGGTTCGGGGCAAAACCTCCCTCGTCCCCCACCGCGGTATTGAGCTTCCGGCCGCTCAGCACTTTTTTCAGGTTATGAAAAATTTCCGCGCCCATCCGCAGCGCCTCCCTGAAATTTTCCGCCCCCCTTGGCTGGATCATGAACTCCTGGATATCGACGTTGTTATCCGCATGCTCGCCGCCGTTGATGATGTTCATCATCGGCACCGGCATCAGATACTGGCCGGGGGTACCATTGAGTTCCGAGATATGCTGGTAAAACGGCACCTTTTTCTTCATCGCCGCCGCCTTGGCGTTGGCCAGAGAGACCGCAAGAATTGCATTGGCACCGAGTTTTTCTTTATTTTCGGTACCGTCGAGATCGATCATGACCCGGTCGACTCCTTCCTGGTCAAGTGCATCATGGCCGATAAGCGCCGGCCGGATAATCTCATTCACAGCACTGACAGCCTTCAAGACTCCCTTGCCGAGATACCGGCTCTTGTCCCCATCGCGCAGTTCGAGAGCCTCTCGTGAGCCGGTAGAGGCCCCTGATGGAACGCAGGCTCTTCCCCAGGCACCCGATTCCAGGTATACATCCGCTTCAACCGTTGGGTTTCCCCGTGAGTCAATTATCTCCCTGCAAACTATCTTGTTAATTTTCGACATAACTGTTTTCTCTCTTCTTTGTGCCGCATCCGCTGCGGCAATTAAAAAAGTTTACCCGAATCTTTTACTGCAACTGTTGTAGCAATCAGTGCAACCACCAGATACCTTTATTACTCATGTGCAGACTCTGTTCAAGTCTCTTGTTGAAAAAACCATGTTGTCAACCCGTCCACTGCCAGCCACAACCTGTTTTACCGCAACCTCAAAGACCATATACAATGGCAAAGGTGCTGTCACCCTGAAATCGGCCCCTGTTGCTATTTTCTGCAAACCATCTTGTGTCCGGTACAATATTCCGGGCAACATGTGGTGGCTGCGCAATCGAGGCTATCGGCAGATCACGGTGAAAGACAATCTGCTGAAACACATTCTGGGCAAAGAACAGGCAGATGAAACAGACGATACCGGCAATCACCGGGGTACAGACCCAGCCAACGGCAATACCGCTTACCTTCTTCCAGTTGATATTGCGTCCTCCCCTCATGAGGCCCATCCCCAGCACGGCTCCGACAATTGCCTGGGAGCTGGAAACGGGTACCAGCGGGATTGGCGGCAAACCGTGAGCCAGAAGAAAGCTCTCAATTCCCTGGGACGCGAAAAGAAACAGCACAATCGAATGGGACAACACTGCAACGAAAGCCATAATGGGGGAGAGCTTGAAGATGCCCCTTCCCACCGTCTCGATCACCCGGCGGGAATAGGTAAAGACGCCAACCGCTATGGCAATGCTCCCGATAAGAAAAAGCTGGTGCCTGGCGCTGAAAACCAGGGTATCGAAAACAACAAGGTCGTCGAAAAAGGAGCCTGGCAGAAATACCCCGACCACATTGGCGATATTGTTTGCCCCCAGCGAGTAGGACCCGAAAGCCCCGGCAAGCAGCAGTCCTGCCCTGGTGAACCGATCCAGCATAAATATATGAAACGAGAATGAGTTAACCAGAACCTGGACACATTTGTAGCAGATAACGGCGATAGCCGCGGAGAGAAGCGGACAGGCGACCCAGGTCAGCACGATCTTTGTCAGCGCGTTATAATCGGTGGCGAATCCGGAAAATAGATTCCAGCCGACAATGGAACCGACGATGGCCTGCGAGGTCGAAACCGGCCACTTCGCCAAAGTCATCAGGTAAACCGACACCGCGGCGGCAAAGGCAACGACAAAACTTCCGGCCATGGCATTCACCGCTCCCAGATCGCTCAGGGTCTCGGTGGCTCCCGCACCGCTTATCACTGCACCGAGAATAACAAAAATTGAGCAGGAAACGGCAGCGGTCCTGAAGCGGATCATTCTCGACCCTACCGCCGTACCGAAGACGTTGGAGGCATCATTGGCCCCCAGTGACCACCCGAGAAAAAGACCGCTTGAAAGAAAAAATGGAGTCATGGCGTAAAGCTCTATAAAGATCTTTTAATGACATAGATGGACAGACTGTCGGCAACATCCTCCGCCTGGTTGGAGATATCCTCGATGCGGCGGATTATATCGCGCAGCTGCATCTTCTGGCTCAACTCGAACTGTTCGTTGTTGAATATTTCGAGTTGCAGCTGCGTCGACACAACATCGGCCTCTTTTTCCCAGAACGACACCTTGTGCAGGTGGTCGGCGACTTTATTGATATCGGTAAAGTAGGCACGGACCGAGAGAGTCAGCGCCTCCACTGAGTTTACGACGTTGTCGGAAAGGCTTTTGACCCCCGCCGCCAGCGATTGCGGAATGGCAGGTTTCTCTATGTACAGCTGATACATGGCCCCTTTGAATTTACCGAGAAGCGAGTCCATGGTCTCTATCATTCGCAACACGTCTCCCCTGGATTCGGGAATAAGGGTTTTCCGGTAGAGATGGTCCTCTATGGAACGGCGAAGACGATCGGCGCGATGTTCGGTATCGATCATCTGCTGCAGCAGCCGTTCGAATTTATCCCCGTTGGACTCGAAAAATGTCGTTATCCCCTGATTGAAGATAAGTCCCGACTGGCTGACCTGATTGAGAAAATTTTCGATTTCCTTTTCTATCCCTGTCCGGGTTTTCAGGATGCGTCTAAGTGTCATGCAAAAGGCTCCATCAAACAGTTAAGGTAAAGATCCGACTCCAACAATATTATTGCACTGTAACACCACCTTGTGCAAGGTCATACCCCCCTGCGGTACAGAAATTAAAATCGATATACCAATGCACACAGAACGCCCAGGCGAGTTACGGGATACTCTTTCTCACCTGTGCCCTGGACGCAGGCAGGAGGTGATGCTGCGAACATCCTGGCATGTTTCGATACCCAGGATACTCTTTTCGAGGCGCTCAACCCTTGTCTGATCAAGGGTCCGTGCCGCAAGGGCTCTATACTTTTCAATGACTGTTTGGGGGGCGAGGGGATTCTGGGGGGCTCCTCCGGCATAGTCGACGTGGTCCTCGATGATGCGGCCGTCAACCGTTTCGACGCTGATATACGGTTCCGAATCGTAGGGCAGCTCCGGACTCTCGACAAGCTCTACCAGCGCGGCAAGTTTCAACACCCGGGGATCGGTAAGGTACGGGGCTTCAAACTCTTCGATAAAGGCCCTGCCGGTGGCCAGGAGCACCCCGACGGAATAGGGCAGACTCAGCTGCGCCTGGAGCCGCGACCGGGGAGAACTGGTGCCGCCTACCATCTGCATCATTTCCGGAATACACCGGACCTTGATAGTCGCAATATCTTCCGCCGCCAGCCGGTGATTGTCTTTTATCTGTAATATCACATCAAGTGTGGAGTGGATATCACGGCAGGCTGCATACGGCTTTATGCCACTTCGCATCAATCCGTATTCCGTGCCCAGGTTTGCCAGCAGCGCTTCAGGTTTTTGCGCGGTTCTGGCATAAGTTCCCCAGAAACCTCCCCACCGGGCTTCAAACACCTGCCTTGGACCGGTAAAGCCATTTTTTGCAAGACAGGCAGCAGTGACTCCCGACTCTGCCGCGCGGCCGACGTTATACCGTTTGGACATGGCGGCTTCGCCGGAAAAAGCCCACGTGCCGCCGGTAAATGTGCCGGCAAGCCCGATGGCCCAGGCGGTCTGTTGCACGTCGAGGTTCAAGGCTCTGGCAACGGCTGCTGCACCGCCGAAAGCGCCACAGGTGCCGGTGGAATGGAAGCCGTCTCCGTGATTATGCGGCCGATAGCCTCCGGCGCTGTCAAGCACCCTGCGGCACACCTCGTAACCGACTATCATTCCCTCAAGCAGTCTCTTGCCGCTGATCACGGGATACGCTTCTGCAACCGCCATGAGTGCTGGAATTACCACGGCGCCCGAATGATCTGCTCCACCGAAATCATCGAGTTCCCTGGCGTGGGAAACTATGCCGTTATACAGGGCGGCCCCCGGGGCGGACGAGGTTTGGGCCCCTCCCCACAGCGTACAGGGACCACCCCCGGGAAACAGGGTCGCCACCCCCTTTGCTGCAGCTTGAGCCTCGGGGGTATCGACACCAGCAAGAGCTGCGCCGAGAAGATCGAGAAGCAGGTGTTTGGCGTGACTTACGACGTTATCGGGAACCTCTTCAAGGCTGAGCCCTGCGGTGTAGCCGGCGAGTCGTTCTGCATAGCTTGCGGTTGGTGTTTCCAGTTCCTGCATCGATAGGTTCCCCTGAAAAAAAAATGTTACAGCCGACAGTTTTTTGCCTGAAGCCAAAACTTCCCGCCGGTCAATGGGCGATAACCTGACTGAGAAAGGTGACCGTCCTGTCATACTGCGGGTTGGTAAAAAAGTTCTCGGGGTCGTTTTCCTCAACAATCTCCCCGCCGTCCATGAAGACCACACGATCGGCGACCGTTCTGGCAAAACCCATTTCATGGGTCACGCAGATCATGGTCATGCCGGACTTGGCAAGATCGGTCATGACATCGAGCACTTCCTTGATCATCTCGGGGTCAAGGGCCGAGGTCGGTTCGTCAAACAGCATCACTTTCGGGTTCATGCACAGACAACGGGCAATGGCAATGCGCTGCTGCTGTCCTCCGGAACACTGGTTCGGATATTTATGGGCAAGATCCGGAATTTTCACCCGTTCAAGATATTGAAACGCCAGTTCCCGGGCTTGCGCCAGGGGCATTTTGCGGATCCACACCGGTGAAACCGTAAGGTTCTCAAGCACTGTCATATGGGGGAAAAGATTGAAGTTCTGAAACAGCATGCCAACTTCCCGGCGAACCTGATCGATCCTTTTTACATCATTGGTAAGTTCGATGCCGTTGACAAAGATTTTCCCCTCCTGATGGGTTTCCAGCCGGTTGATACAGCGGATGAGGGTCGACTTGCCGGAACCCGAGGGACCGCACACGACGACCTTTTCACCTTTAGCGACTGTCATGTTGATATCCTTTAAGACATGGAAATCGCCAAACCACTTGTTAAGATGAGAGATTGCGATAATTTCTTCCCTGTCCCGCGCTGATTTCTTGTCTGTATCGGCCATTTTCGATGATGTGTTCTGTTGTTGTCGTTGATCGTTACCTAAGTGCCGCCGTACTCCCCGGAACCACAACCCAGCTGCGGCCCGGATATGCATTACTGATAATTGGTGTGATATTTTTTCTCGAGGCGAACGGAATATCGGGAAATGCCAAAGCAGAAGATCCAGAACACCACGCCGGCGAAGACATAGGCTTCCTTGGTAAAGCCGAGCCACTCCGAATCGGCCATGGCGGCCTTGGCGATACCGAGCAGATCCAGCAGACCTATAACCGCCACCAGGGTTGTGTCTTTCAACAGCGACAGAAAGTTGTTGGCAAGTCCCGGTATAACCAGCCGCAGGGTCTGCGGCATGATAATCAGCCCCATCATTTTCCAGTAGGTCCATCCCAGAGCTTTGGCCGCCTCATACTGCCCTTTGGGGATGGCCTGCAGACCGCCGCGTATCACTTCAGCCATATAGGCGGCGTAAAAGAAGGCCACGCCGATCAAAGCGCGCAGCAACTTGTCAAAGGTAACGTTTTCCGGCAGGAAAAGAGGAAACATCACCGACGCCATGAACAGCACGCTTACCAGGGGGACACCGCGGACAAATTCAATAAAGCTGACACAAAGGGTCTTGACGACAGGCAGCTCGGAACGTCTGCCGAGCGCCAGCAGGATACTGACCGGCAGCGCCGTGCCCATCCCCGTTCCGGCGACAACCAGGGTGAGGAAAAGTCCGCCCCAGTAATGGGTCTCCACCTCCGGCAGGCCCAGGATACCGCCGACAAGCATGAAAAAAGCGAAGACCGAAAAAACACAGAACAGAAAAATCCAGCGCCAGACGAGCAGTCCGAGACGCCCGAAAAAAAGGAGGCACAGACTGAGCACCCCGGCTGAAAGACTTACCGGCAACGCCGCCGTCTCAACACCCGCCAGCCGGACAGACCAGTAAACCGCCGCAACAACCGCGAAAACGCCAATCGCTCCTGTTGCGGCGGCGCTACGCTTTCCGGCCTGGATCTGCTGCGGGGTATGCCACAGGGAAACGCGCTCAAAAAGGAAGGGGGCGAAAGTGTAGCCGATCATGAATACGGCCGGCAAGGCGCCAAACAGCAGAAAAACCACCGCCACACCGCAGCCGCCGACCAGCGCCTGGCTGCGGCCGGTCCGAAAAAAATCGGGTGCCAGCAGCGGGATCAGGGAGAATCCCAGCACCGTGAACATCAGGTCGATCCGCCACCGTTCGGGTTCCGGGTAGAACCCGTAGAGAAACATATCCAGCCGGACCTTGACAAAGACCCAGCAGGCACCGCCGTTACCGGCTGCGGCGCTGGAGTCGCAGACCGCCCGGGAATCACCGAGCCATACGGCATCAAAAACGCCCCAACGCACCATGGGGGGAATGATCGCCAGCAGCAGTCCCGCCCCGAGAATGGTCAGCAGGGTATTTGCTGGGGACGAGAACAGGTTAATCCTGAGCCAGCCGACAATGCCTGTCCATGTTTCCGGTGACGGCCTGGAGGGGGCCGGTTTCCATTGTTTGGCCATGATTTCTCCTCAAAATCCCCTCAGGGCGAATTTTTTATTGTACCAGTTCATGAAAAGTGAAATGGTGATGCTGAGCGTAAGGTAGACCGCCATGGTAATGGTGATAATCTCAACCGCCTGACCCGACTGGTTAAGCGCCGTTCCGGCAAAAACATGCACCAGGTCCGGATAACCAATAACGACCGCCAGCGACGAATTTTTAATCAGAGTCAGGTACTGGCTGATCAGCGGCGGGGTAACCACGCGCATCGCCTGGGGGATGATAACCAGGCGATAAGTCAGCCAGGGGCTGTAGCCGAGCGCAAAAGTCGCTTCCCGTTGCCCCTTGTCCACCGCCATTATTCCGGAGCGCACATATTCACCGATGAAGGTGGCGGAATAGAGGGTAAGCGACAGCCACAGCGCAATGAGCTCTGGCAATATCGTTATCCCCCCGCGAAAATTAAACCCGTGCAGCGCAGGCACATCCCAGTGAACCGGAACGCCGGCTGCGAGCAGAACCACGAGCGGCAGCATGACAACAACGCCAAACGATACCGGATATGCCGGGAAGCGGATGCCGGTCTTCTGTTGCCGCAGCCTGGCCCAGCGGACAAGAATTATCGAGAAAATCACGGCGATTGCAAAAGCTATCGGGACACCACCAAATCCCGCCTCGGTTACCGGCCTGGGAATCTGCATTCCCCGGTTGCATAGATATATCCAGTTATTGAAGTTCAGAGCCTGCCGGGGGCCAGGAAGCGGGGCCAGGATAGCCAGGTACCAGAACAGAATCTGCAGCAGGAGGGGAACATTCCTGACGATCTCCGTATAGGCTTCCGCCATCTTCGATACCAGCCAGTTCGGCGAAAGCCGGATCACTCCCAGGAAAAATCCCAGAATCGTTGCGAATATTATGCCGAGCACCGAAACCAGCATGGTATTGAGGAGCCCCACCAGCAGCGCCCGCGCGTAGGTGCTTTCACCCGAATAGGATACGAGCGTCTGGCTGATGTCAAACCCGGAAGGATCGTTGAGAAAACCGAACCCGGTGGTTATTCCAGCCTTGTGAAGGTTCTGCCCTACATTGTACACTGCATACCCGGCGACACATGCAATTACAGCCAGGACAAGTGCCTGGGCCACCCACCCTCGCACCCTGGTATCGTTGAGCATGCTGCGTTTTGTTTTGTCTGTTTCCCTGTCGTATCTATCCGCCATAGAGTCGGTCGCCGTGCAAAAATTAGTGGACTTGCGGTCGGTAATAACACCAAAGCCAAAGAACAGTGAACAGTACAGGCTCTGTTTCCGGTCAATCAGCCCCTGCACAGGTTGAAAGTGCGGACTGTTGTTTAGCCCCGCACCGACCAATCCGCACTTTCACCATCTGTTCATCCCTTTGCCAGAAAAGAATCGGGCATCAGCGGACCGGGGGAGCGTACATCAGGCCGCCATCCGTCCACAGGGCGTTGACACCACGCTCAAGACCAAGAGCGGTATTGGGGCCGACGTTGCGTTCGTACAGTTCGCCGTAGTTTCCGACATGCTTGATGATCCTGTAAGCCCAGTCGGCGCTCAGACCGAGATACTGGCCGAAATCCGCATCCACCCCGAGAAAGCGCTTTACCGCCGGATTGTTCGACTTGAGCTTTTCATCGACATTTTTCGAGGTGATTCCCATCTCTTCAGCATTTATGAGGGCAAACAGCGTCCAGCGCACGATGTCGCTCCACTGCTGGTCCCCCTGCCGTACAGCCGGCCCCAGCGGCTCCTTGGAGATAACCTCGGGAAGAATTATGTGATCCTTGGGGTTGCCAAGGGTGGTCCGTCTGGCGGCCAACCCTGAGGTATCGGTAGTGTAAACGTCACAGCGTCCGGTATCATAGATAACGGTTGCTTCGTCGGCGCTTTCGTAAACAACCGGTTTGTAAGTCATCCCTTTGGCGGTGAAGTAATCAGAGATATTGAGCTCGGTAGTAGTTCCGGACTGGGTGCAGACACTGGCACCGTCAAGCTCCAGCGCACTTTTTACGCCGAGCTCTTTTTTAACCATGAACCCCTGTCCGTCGTAAAAAAGGGTACCGACAAACTCGAGGCCAAGCTTGGTGTCACGCTGGAAGGTCCAGGTAGTGTTGCGTGTCAGAAGATCAATCTCTCCGGACTGCAACGCAGTAAACGCTTCCTTGAACGCTACCGGCGTAAAACGGGCCTTGGCCGGATCATCAAAAATAGCAGCGGCCACCGCGCGGGCAAAATCGACATCCATCCCGGTCCAGTTCCCTTTTGCATCAGGTGCCGAAAAACCGATAACCTTACCGGAAACTCCTGCATTTACATAACCTTTTTCCTTTACGGCATCAAGTGTTCCCGCCTGGACACTGTTTGCAAGAAAACCAGCCGTAATTGCAGACGCAACTACCAGTGACTTCATGAATTTCATTTTCTCTCTCCTTGTTTAAGATTATCCGCTGCCGCACCTCACATACCTCATGCAGGTTTTGCTGGCAACAGCGATACCATGCCGCAACACAGTGGCGGAAGAAAACCGCCGCTACGCCCGGGCGTAATCGCAGGTTTTACTTCCAGTCATGGGTTGGTGCCTACATAATCCTGCAGATAACGATATCTCTTTGTCAATTCGCCGTTTTCGGCAATTGTCGCCCGTTCAACGACACCATTTTCGTCATTGCCGAGCAGTTCCGGCAATACGTTATCCATAAGTTGTCTGCCGAAGCTGGCTGAGGCGTCTCTTGCCAGTTCACAGGGCAGATTATCCACTGCCATTACAGTAATATTTCCTTCATCGGACAGCGGATTCTCGACCGCGTCGTCACTCGGGTTGTAGTCGTAAATCGGCTGTTCAATGGTACTCGGCTGCCTGGTCGAGGGTATGGACCCGTCAATATCACAGGTAATATCGGCTATAACCGTTATCTTGAAATCGTTTTTTACGATGTCTTTTCTGGTGAAAAGCACCGGTGCCTTGGGATCCCAGTAAGCGGAGGCGATCAGGATATCGGCCTCTCTTGCATATTGAAGAAAACAGCCGTCATACAACTGAGGGGTGCGGTAGAACTCGTTTCTGCTGAATTCTTCTTTGTCCTTGCGTCCGTTATAATCCCTGGCGTTCAATAATGCAAACACCGGATAGTCAAAAGTTTTTTCCAGCAATTGCCGCGGGGTGACCTTACGGATACCGATCCCCATGAGAACCTCCATGGCCCCCTTTGCCACCCGTCCGCCCCCGGTCAGGACAATCTTGATCGGCGGCAGCTTGATTTTGGCGAATTCGGTTTTGAGATCTTCCAGGTCGAAACAGTCGTACGCCCTCCTGGTATGAAACAGGTTATAGCGCCTGCCATAGGTCCAGATTCCGTTATACGCTCCGACGATTCCGGCCCACCTGCCAAAAGCGATGATTCTTTTGCCGGTCTTGTCGGTGAGGGTTTCATAATCCACCAGCCTGATATTTCTACGCAGAACTTCCTGGAGCAGTTTCCTGTTGTACGGCTGTTTCTTGATGGTATGGCTAAAGAAAAAATAGGTTTTACCGGGGAGCAACTGATCGACCGGCACCTCTTTTACGCCAAAAATTATATCACAGTCTTCAAGGGAGTCGACAACTGGAATACCAGCGTTAACATAGGCGTCGTCGGGGTAACAGCGAATATCGCTCTTCTGCACGACCAGTTCTACTCCGGGATACAATTCCGCAACTTTACGCGCATGGGACGGCGGCAGTGCAACCCTCCGGTCCACGGGAACTTTTCCTTCACGTATCAATCCAATTTTGACCTGACTCATCCGTTATTATCCTCTATCTCCGAGCCTGAAATCATTTTCAGTTGTGCTTTTTCCCGTAACCTTGACAAAAAACCGTACCCTATCGCACGGTTGCCGGCACGGTGGCGCTCAGGCAGGCCAGGATTTCCACCCCGGCAGCGCATGGTGAAATATTGCAGAATACGGGAAGCTAAGCAACGCTAAACAACACAAAAACACGCCTCTGCCGCGCAAGGCGCGCATCCTATTCCGTTGTTGCAGCTAACGCAAGCTTTTTATAGGGAAAATAGGCAGGCAAAAGATATCGGATTGCACCCCAGCTTACCCAGAGAATTTTACCGATTCCGGTTTCAGGGGTTTCCCTGGCCGCTCTTCTTGGCAGATACAAAAGAATTTCTCTCAAGATTAAGATACAACCTACTGAGTATCAAACCGGTGAGATAGACACTACCTCTCTATCGACACTTTGAGTCAGGCAATTTATCCGGAGGCAGACAGATCAGAAACACATCATGGGCAGGGCTGGCAAATTTTCAACAAGCGAGTTGACGGAAACGGTTCAAGGGAAAAAAACCGTCAGACACATGACAAACACGCCACCGGCAGCGACAAGGTCAAGCTGGTGGAACCGCAGCCTGGGAGTAGTACGGTGCTCGCTGTAACACCTCGCCTGCATGGTATCCACCAGCTCGTCCGCACGCAGAAAAACACGGCGGAAAAGCGGAATGGTCAACCTTGTCAGACGCTTGACCGGATTTTTCTGTTTTTCTATTCCCCGAGCCTTGAGCGCTTCTCCCGTCTCACCGGCCTGGAGAAGAATCAGCGGCAGAAACCTGACGAGCAGCCCCACCATTGTGGCGGCCACGTTCTCGTTCACCAGCGGCAGGGGCCGCAAAATCCAGATCAGTGCCGCGCGCATGTCGGCAATACGGGTGGTAGCCATCAGCAGCAGACACATGAAAACAACAAGGAGCAGCCTCCAGCAGACAACAACAGCATCGCCAATCACAGCGGGGGAGGAAACGGCCACCATCCACTCACCGGTAAAGGTGATCGTACGCACCACAAATACCATCGCCAGGAAAAAAAGGAAGAACCGGATTTCATAGAGTATGCGTAACAGGCGTAACCCCGTCGCATATACCAGGAAGACAAGGACCAGGGTTGCCGCCCCGAGAAAAGATACGCTGCCGGTAAGACTGGCAAGGCTCAATACCACGATAAAAAACTGCTTGGTCCTGGGATCGAGTCTATGGAGCAGGGATTTTCCCGGCCTGAACCCGATGACGGTTATATTTCCCATGGCTGGAGTCCCCGCTCAAACAACACCGAGCAGGGCGGGCGGACCCCATATCTGCCGATATTTTCGATAACCGTTGCCGGCCTGCCGTCATCAACCACTTCCCCTTTATCCATGACAACCAGCCGCTCGGCGTGGAACAGAACCTTTTCAAGATCATGGGTGGTAATGATGATGGTATGCCCGTTTTGGTGCAGCTTCAGGACCTGTTTGAGAACCATCCGGGTTGCGGCGAAGTCGAGGTTGGAAAACGGTTCGTCCATGACCAGCACCCTGGGATTCATGGCCAGGACGCCGGCAATGGCCAGGCGGCGTTTTTCTCCGCCGGACAGGTTGTGCGGGCTTTTTTCTTCAAACCCCGAAAGGTCCACATCGCCAAGCGCCAGCCCCACCCGCCGGTCGATCTCAGACCGATCAAGCCTGAGATTTTCCGGCCCGAACGCGACATCGTCATAGACGGTCTCACCGACGATCTGACTGTCCGCATCCTGGAAAACCATCCCTACATTCTGCCTTGCCGACATCGGTTTTTCCGCGACCGATCTCCCGCAGACCAGGACCTTGCCGCTTGCCGGGAACAGAAGCCCGTTGAAATGTTTCAAGAGGGTGGTCTTACCCGAACCGTTGGCTCCGGTGATAACCGTAAATTCACCTTCCTTAAAGGTGAGGTTTACCTTTTTCAGGGCTTTTGTGCCGTCACCAAAGGTATGGATTAAATCGACCGTTTCAATTATCGTCACGATATTATCCCGCAGCCTGGACAACACAGGCCTTTTCTTTCATAATCGGCCTTAACGCTCTTGCGATCGGTACCGCGGCGGCGATCTTCACGCCGTCTCCGATGAGAAAGGGAAACATACCGACAGTGAGCGCCTTATACCATCCCATTCCGGTGACCACCGAAAGCCAGGAGACACCGACACCGTAAATCACCGCGGTGCCGACGATCATTGCCACGATGTCGACAATTACCCTGTTGCCGCCTTTTTCACTTATTGCCCCTATCACAAACGCCGCTGCGGCAAATCCGGCAAGATACCCTCCGGTCGGGCCAACAAATTTCCCGATCCCCCCCGTGCCGCCGGCAAAGACCGGCAGACCGACGGCACCGGCCACCAGATAAACCGCGACGCTGATCAGTCCCCAGCGTTTGCCGAGCAGGAGTCCGGCCAGCATCACAAAAAGGTTCTGTAAAACAATGGGCACCGGTCCGATGGGGATCGCTATATAGGCCCCCGCCGCGGTTAAGGCAGCCATTAGGGCGGCATACACCATTTTTCTCAACTGCTGAGCACTTGCATCCATGATTTTCTCCTTATCCTGTCACTTGTAAAAACAGTCGCCGTAAATGACGGTCTGACGCTTTCCGTCTTCTTTCTGCAGCACCAGACCGCCCTGGGAATCTATGGCGACTGCTTCTCCGCTGAAGGTGCTGTTGATCGTTACAATATGTACCGCTTTGCCGATTGTGGAGTTGACAGCCTTCCATTGGTCCAGCACCTCCCCGGGGTCGAACGCTGAAATTCGTTTTTCAAAACGATCGAGAAATGCGGTAAGAATTTCCTTTCTCGCCAAACTGCCGCCCGTCACAACTTTCAGGGACGTGGCGTTGGGTATCTCTTTTGCCGGGACGTTGTTGACATTTAAGCCGACGCCGATGGTTATGTAGTCGACGTAATCACCTTCGGTCTCCATCTGGGACAGAATGCCACAAATCTTCTTCCCGTCGACCAGGATGTCGTTTGGCCACTTCACCGTAGCCGCAACCCGGCAACGGGTCCTGAGAACGGCGGTCATATCAATTGCCACCGCAAGATTGACGATTCCTGCAAGATTTACCGGAATATCCGGCCTTACTACAACGCTGAAGTAGAGTCCCCCTTCGCCGGAGTTCCACGCCCGCCTCATCCGGCCGCGGCCCTCTTGCTGGCTCCCGGCAATCACCACCGTATTTGCACGACATCCGCCCCTGGCAAGTTCAATGGCCTTGTCCATGGTGGAAGGCAGTTCGGTAAAATAATGAACGCGATCCTGCCTTTTGCCGAATTCATAGGGAAGAAGGCTGTCAGAATCGCTGCGCAAAAGATACCCCTTAGGAGATGACTCGATTGAGATACCGGACTTGATCATCCCTTGAATATGCTTCCATACGGCAACCCGGCTGACCCCGAGCGCTGCACGTATATCTTCGCCCGACACAACGGTACGGGCTTCATGGAGGATTTTATATATTTTTTCTTTTGGACTCATCTGGTTAACCCCTGTAAAAATACCTGTTAACCAAAAAACGAGAAAAATGCAAAGAAATTCCTGGTTCCGGTCGGTCTGGACTGCTCACAATTTAAGACAAAATCAACCATCCCGGACAGTTCGAAAACATTTTTGTAAAAAAAGACTATGGTGAACGGAGTCGACCTTTTCGGGAGAGAAAAACCGCTCTTACCGGGGAGCCATCGGCGCTGTCGAGCTTAAGCGGCAGAAACAGGTAAAATCCTCGCCGCTCCGGCACAGCTCCCAGGTTACAGATATTTTCCACGATCAGGACATCGCCGCCAAGCAGAATCCGGTGAACAGAAAAGCTGTTGCCAACTGTGGAATCAACGCTTAAGGCATCGATCCCCACAAGGCTTACCTCAAGCTTCAGCAACAGCCGGGCCACCCCCGGCGTAAGATATGGGTGGGTGAAGTATCTGCTGCTGTTGAAAAAAACATCCCAGCCTGTCCTGAAGATGACGAAATCGCCGGGCTCGATAATTGACAGATAGTCGGACAAGTCATCTTCCACAACAGGTTCCTCCGGTTTCCTGCCCGAGACATCAACCAGCACCCCGCTGCCCAGAAATCGATCGACAGGATATTCGTCGATGGTCCTGCCGTCTTTCAGAAAATGAAAAGGGGCGTCAATGTGGGTCCCGGTATGGGACCCCATATGGATGGCATTGACATGGCACCCGTCCCTATCATGGACAAGGAACTTTTCTATCGACACCTCCGGATCTCCGGGATATGTCGACATAGTGGATGAAACGGCCTGCGTCAGGTCAATACCGCGCATGCCGGAGTGTGCAATCGTATCGATTCCCTCTTCCGTCAAAGATGACCTCTTTGGATAATTTTGCCAACTATTTTACATCGTGCATAAATATAGAACAGATAGGAGCGGTGGGCAATAGTCTTTCCCCGTCGCGCCCCTGGCGCTCTCTGGTCTTCGTTGCCAAGGCGTTGCGCCATATAAAAATGCCGTAAAACCCTTGACGGTTCACAGACAGACTATATCAGGTTCACAAAATATTGAGGTAATGATCGGAAAAAAATATTGCATTTCAGGAAGCACCAATGTAATTAAAATTGTCCGACAATCAAACATTGGGACAATTTACAATCCGAGTTCCCAGGATTAAAGGGAAGTTCTGACTTCTTTGGCTATCCAGGATGAAACAGTTTAACCACTCATTCAATGGTGGAGATAAGACGTGATGAATACTGAAAATTACGAAATTGTCCCGCTGCGGCACTATGGTCGCTGGGTCTCCGGGGCAGTGGTAATTTTCCTCCTGGTCCTGATCGTCAGGGCTTTTGTACAGGGACAGATCGACTGGCCGGTCATCGGTGAATTTTTCATGGCCCCGGTACTTATAAAAGGCCTTGGCAACACCATAATCATAACCCTGCTGGCGATGATCATGGGGATTGCCCTGGGAGTCATCTTTGCCGTGATGCGGCTCTCGGACAATCCGGTCACCAGATGGTTTGCCGGTTTTTATATCTGGATTTTCCGGGGCACTCCCATCTATCTGCAGCTGCTTATCTGGTTCAACCTCGCCCTGGTGTTCCCCACCGTCAACCTCGGATTCTGGGAAGGACGGATGGTGGATATCATGACCCCGTTTTTTGCCGCCCTCCTGGGGCTTGGAATCAACGAGGGTGCGTACATGACGGAGATCGTCAGGGGCGGGATTCTATCCGTTGACCAGGGCCAGCTCGACGCGGCCTCGAGCCTGGGGATGACCAGGCTGCAGGCGATGAAGCGTATCGTGCTGCCCCAGGCCATGCGGGTGATCATTCCGCCGATGGGCAACGAGTTTATCGGCCTGCTGAAAACATCTTCCATGGCCAGTGCCATCGCCTACACCGAGCTGCTTCACCGCGCCCAGATGATTTATTTCGTTAACGCCAAAGTGATGGAGCTGCTGATCGTGGCGACAGGATGGTATCTCATCGTCGTCACTATTCTCTCGAGTCTCCAGACGGTTATCGAGAATCGCTTTGCCAAGGGGCAAACCAGGAACTCGGCGCCTTCGTTGCTGCGAAATGTTGTCCGCATAATGAGCGCCCGAAGAGGAATGGCAGGAGGTGCAAGATGAACAATCGTCCGCCAATGCTGCAAGCGCAGAATGTCCATAAATCGTATGGGCGCAATGAAATCCTCAAGGGCATCGATCTCGAGGTCGCAACAGGGGAAGTGATGTGCCTTATCGGCCCGTCAGGGTCGGGGAAAAGCACATTTCTTCGCTGCATCAACCACCTGGAGCGAATAGACCAGGGCAGGATTTATGTTGACACCAAATTAATCGGCGGCCGGATACATAAAGGACGGATCTATGAACAGCGGGAAGCGGAAATCTGCCGGCAGAGGATGGATATCGGCATGGTCTTCCAGCATTTCAACCTGTTCCCCCATATGACAGTACTGCAGAACCTGATAGAAGGTCCCGTCAGGGTAAAAAAAGAGAACAGGGAATCGGCCGTTGAACGGGCAAGAAAGCTGCTGGACCGGGTGGGATTGAAACACCTCGAAGCCAGTTATCCCAAACAGTTGTCCGGCGGACAGCAACAGCGGGTGGCCATCGCCCGGTCACTTGCCATGGCCCCAAAGCTCATGCTGTTTGACGAACCGACCTCGGCCCTTGACCCCGAACTCGTCGGCGAGGTCCTGGCGGTGATGAAGGACCTTGCGGAATCGGGAATGACCATGGTGGTCGTGACCCATGAAATCGGTTTTGCGCGGGGAGTTGCGGATCAGGTCGTCTTCATGGATGAAGGAGTCGTCGTCGAGGCGGGCGCTCCGACAAAGATTTTTGCCAATCCGGAAAACGACAGAACAAAGGGTTTTCTTGTCAACGTGGGGAAGTGATATCCCTCTAATGCACCTCATATTCAAGCTGCCGGGAAAAGTCCCGGGAAAAGGAGAAAAAGTCATGAATCGTAAACTGTTCAGCAAGACGGCCAAGACCGTTGTTTTCATTCTCGCTACCTTTTTCATTATGAAATCCACCGCGATGGCTGCGGATTACAGCAGTACCCTTCCCGAGTCGGTAAAAGCCAAGGGCAAGATTATCATCGGCATAAACGGCATATTCCCGCCGATGGAATTCAAGGAACCGGGAAAAGACGAACTGATCGGTTTTGACGTTGACCTGGCCAAGGCGATCGGCCAGAAGCTTGGCATCGACATCGTTTTCGATGACCAGAAATTCGACCAGTTGATCAACTCGATCAATACCAAAAGAGTCGATATGGTGATCTCCGGCATATCCGACACCGAGGTTCGCCGAAAGACCCTCGATTTTATCGACTATTTCAATTCGGGAACCCAGTGCTTCACCATGAAAGCCCATGCGGAAACCATCAAGGATCTGGCGGATCTGAGCGGTAAAACCTTCGCCGTTTCGGCTGCCACCGATTACCTGACCACAATGCAGCAGTGGAGCCATGACAACCTGGAAACCAAGGGCCGGGAAGCGATCAAGATTCTTGCCGTGGATTCCGAAGCCACCGCCCGTCTGCAGATGATCCAGGGGCGGGCCCAGGCTTCCGCCATCAGCCCCGAGGTTCTTGGCTGGCTCAGCAAGGAGAATCCGGGCCAGTTCGTGCCGGTGGGTCCTGTCCTTCGCCCCGATCCCTACGGAATCTGCTTTGCAAAAGATAATTCCCAGCTCAGGGATGCGGTATATGCGGCCCTTAAGGAACTCTTTGCCAACGGCACATACCAGAACCTGCTTGCCAAGTGGGAAATCTCAACCGGCGCCCTCACAGAACCCCTGATCAACGGCCAGAGACCTTAATTGCTTTTTTCGACGCGTCTTTTATGACGCGTCGAATCTCTTTTCCAGTGCATGTAGATGAACAGTAACGCCAATGTGTTGGGAATCCTTACCCTAGGACAATCCCCCCGCGATGATGTCATTCCTTCATTTCAGGAGTTGCTCCCCCCCGGCACAACCATCAGGGAAGCGGGGGCCCTGGACGGACTGAGCCAGGAGCAGATCGACGCTCTCGCCCCTGATTCGGCCGATTCGGGAATCGAAACGAGACTGGCCGGCGGCAGCGGTGTCATGGTCGATAAAAAGCGGCTCACCCCCTTGCTTATTCACCAGGCGCTTAAGCTGCAGGACCAATGCAACCATATTATTTTATTATGTTCCGGCGAGTTTGACCAACTCCGCTCCGCCTGCAGCGCTATTATTGAACCGATAATTCTGCTGCGAGGTATTATTCATGGCCTGGCAGGAGCAAAAATCCTGGGTATAATCGGCCCGGCCTCGGATCTGGCACTGGCTCCGGCCCAATGGCAGCCGTACGCCAGAAGAGTTGTCTGCGGCGCCGCCTCACCCTATGGAGAGACCGGTGCCATTATACGGGCGGGCGAAAGCGTAACGAAGCAGGGTGCCGAGATAATCCTCCTCGACGACATGGGGTTTACGGAAAAACATCGCCTGGCGGTACAGAAAAACAATCAAGTTCCGGTAGTCTGCGCAACGACAATGTGCGCCAGGGTACTCACTGAGGTAATGTGTCATGCCAACGGTTAACGACAACAAAATGTCGGATCTCAACGTTATCTGCGCCGATTCACTGGTGCAAATCTGCGACTCCGGGACGCCCCGATCAGGCCGGCACCAGGGCGAACTCAACATCATCGAAGACGGAGCAGTGGCTATCCGTGAAGGCAAAATCGTCAGTGTCGGCACAACCGAAAAAGTGTTGGACGAAGCCGGAGAATGTTTCCGAACACTCAATGCGCAGGGCTGCTCAGTATTACCGGGCCTGGTCGAGGCCCACAGTCATCCGGTATTTGCCGGCAACCGCCACTGGGAATATGTCCGCAGGCTGCAGGGAAAGTCGGGCGAGAGCATCCGCAGCGAGGGCGGAGGTATCTGGTCCACCATTGTCAACACCAGGGCTGCAGACGACCCCGAACTCGAAGCCAACACCCTCCAGGCCTTTTCATCGATTTTGGCGGGCGGCGTGACAACCCTTGAGGTCAAATCCGGCTACGGGTTGACAACAGCAGAAGAGCTGCGTCTGTTGCGAATCCTCAAGCAGGCTTCACAAAAGACACCGATGGATATCGTCTTCACCTTCCTCGGCGCTCATATCGCCCCCCAGGACGGCCCGACTCCAGACCAGTTTGCCGACCTGGTCATGGAGGAAATGCTGCCCGAAGTTGCGCGCCAGGGGATCGCTGACTTTCACGACATCACCTGTGAAATCGGAGACTTTTCACCGGAAACCGCGGCCAGGCTGCTGGCCGCCAGCAGAAGGATAAACATGCCGACCAGGGTGCATGCGGACGCTTCCACCCACTCCTACGGCTGGCGCACCGCTGTGGAGGGCGGCGCGGTCGCCGCCGATCACCTGACCTATACTCCAGATACGGAGATTATCGATATCGGTGCAACCAGAACCATTGCGGTGCTGCTTCCCCTTGCCGAACAATTTTACCTCGATCAGGTGAAGGCAAACGGCAGACTTTTCATTGAAACCGGTGTCCCCGTTGCAATTGCCACAGACTACTGTTCCTCTTTTCAGGCAACATCCATAACCCTTACCATTGCCATGGCCTGCAGCTGGTTCGGCCTGACGCCGGCAGAAGCCATAGTCGGCGCTACTCTCAATTCCGCCTATGCACTTGGCCGGGGACAAGACCGGGGGTCTCTTGATGTCGGCAAACGGGGCGATCTCACAATCCTGCGATGCAGCCATCCCAACGAAATCGCCACCAGAATCGGAGCATCGATGGTCAGACAGGTTGTGTCCTGCGGGAAAGTCGTTTATCCTCGCTGAAAACATCCCCACAGATCATGGAATAGAACAGAGCCGACTACCTGCGACGCAGATGTCGGCTTCAACATTACTTACCTTTGCCAGTGAGGTCTTTTCTTGCAGTTAGATGATGTCAAAATAGAGCGGTCTACAACTGTCGACAGGATTGTTATCGCACTCAAGAAGGCTATGTTTGACGGGAAAATTCTTCCAGGCGAACAGTTGAAGGAATTAGTGCTGTCGCAAACCTTTTCCGTTTCGCGCAGTACTGTCCGTGAAGCCCTGCGGATAATGACATCGGAGGGGCTGGCGGTTCACTCACCCAACAAGGGGGTGACGGTCCGGCAGTTGACAGTTGAAGAGATCAAGGATATTTTCCTCACCAGATCGGTGCTGGAAATCTCGGCGGCCAGGGCTGTAAGAAAATGTTCTCCAGGTGCTTTGCAGGCGCTTGAGGCAGCCATGCAGCAGTATGCCGCTGCGGCTGCAACAGGAGACGCTCTTGCCGCGGCAGACAGTCATGTCGATTTTCATTCCGCCCTGGTCGGCCTCATAGGCAGCAAGCGGCTGATGGAGACCGAGCGTACACTCATGCTGGACCTCAAACTTGTCATCGCCTCCATCGACAAATCACGCGACGACCTCGGTCGCGAGGTAAAAAAACATGAGAACCTGACGCGACTGCTGATAACAAAAGATGAGACCGGCGCCATTGAATTTATAAAAAACGACCTTTGCGTAGCCAAAGGCTTTATCATAAAACACATAGACAACTGATCGCAGCGCAGCCGCCGGTCCCGCTCATTGACAGCGGATTCCGGAGCTCATGAATGGTGGGACAACGACCAGTTGCCTTCATAAGAGACAAGGACCGCAAGCCACCATGACCATTACCGCCGCAGTTCTTGTTATTGTTTCAGCGGTCATGCACGCCGGCTGGAACCTGTTTTCAAAATCGCAATCTCCCACCGTCGGCTTTTTCCAGCTGGCAACCCTGGGAACCATCTTCTGGTTTTCACCTGTATTTTTCATGACCGCAGGCCTCATAACCAAAATACCGTTCACCTTGTGGGGGATTTTATTCGTCTCAGGACTGTTTCAGGCCATCTATTACACCGGGCTCGCCAGCGCCTATGCACGGGGCGCACTCTCCATCGCATACCCGCTGGCCCGTTCGCTTCCGCTGCTGTTCGTTCTGGGGCTCACATTTGGCACAGGACGCGGCAGCGATCTTTCAGTTCCGGCAATCGCCGGCATGGCAGCCATCGTTGCAGGCGCCATTATCCTGCCCATGAACAGTTTCAATGACTTCAGGTTCGCCAATTATTTTAACGCGTCCTGCGCTTTCGCCTCGATGGCCGCCATCGGTACCGCCGGATATTCGTTTGCCGACGATATCGGCATGCACATGCTCAAACTCGTCACCGACGATGCCGCAGGATGGATGCGGGCGCTGCTCTATCTTCTGCTGGAATGCATATTCACCGCTTTCTGGCTCCTGATCCTCATGCTGGTTACCCCACGGTCAACAGCCAAATTTGGCAGCCAGTGGCGGCGACTGCTCAAGCCGGGACTGATGACCGGGCTTGCCATCGGCGCCACCTACGGCATAATCCTGCTGGCGATGACCCACGCCAGAAATGTTAGCTATGTTGTCGGCCTGCGCCAACTGTCCATCCCCCTCGGGACCATTATGGGGGTGGTCATTCTCAGGGAACGAGGCTCCCTTCCCCGCTTTGTCGGCGTTGCCGTTCTGTTCACGGGTCTTGTTCTTGTTGCCCTCGGATAGAGCTGGAATCAGGCTCGGACCTGATGTTGCCAAAGTTTCGCTCCACCGCCTCCTTTGCCAGCCAAAGGGACAGATGGTAGAAAAATACGGCCATAATCTCTGTATAAACTTCACTCAATTCATCAATCTGCTCCGGCTGGACCTTGTCCTTGGTATCGTACACAAAACCCTTGCCACCCTGACCATGATCTCATGGAGAATATCCCGTACTTCTTTTAGACCAGCACGCCGAAACCCGCGCTCACAGGAAATGCCAAGCCTTCTTATCTCCCTGATAACCCGGCCGATAGTCAGATCGTGATGTGAATACGCCTTTTGATCGCCGACGACTTCCGCAGTGATAAGCTCCCAATGCTCACTTGCACGGTGATTTCTATCAGCTCTTTTATTCTCACGTCCGTCCCTGTTCTGATCTCCTGAGTACGCGGCTGTCCCTCCGGTTGCCTGAAACTGCCGGCGTTAATTAGTGTTTTTGAACCCTACAGGAGAGAATGTACAGATATTATAAATTATGTTTCACTGGAAAAAATACTTGACCAATGACATAATACATAGTAGCAATATGCATACTGCAAGTCTGCAATACATGAAAAAGATTATTTCCGGAGTCAGCAACATCCGACTCATCCAGCAGATTTTCTGTAAGGAGATTCTTTGGCAATGACTTCTCGCATACAGCCCGTATCCGGATTCCTGTTTTACACTTCTCCCTTTCCCTAAGCCTGAGATATATCGGCGCGGCCACGCACGCCGGCCTTTAAACCGACGATAACCGCTGTACCGCACAACCGTTTCGGCAGGAATTCTACCCCTGTCATAAGATGAAAACCATCAACGGGAGACAAACATGGCATACATTGACACTTTTACTGGATTCAACATTCTGGCTGTCGTCGGCCTGATGTTGGTTATCGGGGTGGTCCTTAGGGCAAAAATCAAGGTATTGCAGAATTTTCTGATACCGGCAGCCATTATCGGCGGCGCCATCGGTTTCATCCTGGTCAACACCGGTGTCATCCCCTTTGAACCCAAGCAGTTTGTTAATTTCAGCATGCACGCCTTCATCATCAGCTTCATGTCCCTCTGTCTGACCAACAAGGCTGCTGACGAACCGGAAACAGACAAGAAAGAGTATCTGCGGGGCAGCCTGTGGATGTCGTTTATATGGGCGGGAAGTTGCGGGCTGCAGGCCGTTGTCGGCGGTCTGCTCTTAGTCGCCTACAACAAGGTAACCGGCTCGAGCTTTTCCGAGATGTTCGGCTACATCGCAACCCACGGGTTCACCCAGGGTCCCGGACAGGGCCTGGCCTACGGCAAGATGTGGGCCAACCTCGGAGGGTCAGCCGATCTACCCATCGTCGGACTGATCTATGCCAACGTCGGTTTCATATTTGCCTTTATAATAGGGGTGCCACTAGCCAGATTTTTCATAAAACAGGGTAAAAACGCCAACCAAAAAGCCAATATCGAGCAGGAGTACCTCGTCGGCATTTTACAGGACAAGAGTGGCAGCTCGATGGGACACGAAAAAACCCACCCTGCCAACATCGACACCCTGGCGTTTCAGCTATCGATCCTCTTTATCTGTTACGGCATCACCTTCTTGTATATGAAATATGCCCTGGTTCACCTTAAAGGTCTTCCGGTTGTCGGGGTTTTGAGCTCGTGGGGACTGTTCTTCTTTCATGGTCTTGTCGTTGCGACCCTCGTCAGGCTGTTCATCAACAAGATCGGGCTTGGCCATATGCTGAGCGTCAGGCTGCAGAAACATATCACCGGCGCCGCCGTTGACGTATTGCTCGTCGCCTCTTTCATGAGTGTCAGTTTTCAGGTACTGGTCAGCTACCTGGGACCGATAATCGTCATTTCCATAGGGATCCTTGCGGCAACATTTTTCTATATCTGGTTTTTCGGCAGGAAACTCTCTCATCTCGGCCCGGAGAGAATGATCGCTCAGCTGGGATGCTGTACCGGCGCAACCGGCAACGGACTGTTGCTCTTGCGAATCCTGGACCCTGACTATTCAACCGGAGTCTCCCTGGAGCTTGCTTTTTTCAATATCGCAATTCTTTTTACCGCCGCTGTTCCCATGTTTGTCATCGCACCCAATGTGCCGAACATGGGTTTTTTGAGCATCATCGGCTATTACGCCCTGTACACCCTGTTCTGTTTCGGGGTCGTATGGTACTTCGGCAGCCAGAAAGATACCGCAATATCGACCGGTAAAACCTCCGCACCATCCATACCGGCCGAGCAATAATATGTAAATAGAGAAAATTCCTTCTACACCCGGAGAAGACACAATGAGTAAAAAAACACTATACAGCGGCGGCACCGTCTATACCATGGACAGTTCATCGGTGCGGGCGGAAGCGGTTCTGGTGGAAGACGGCGTGATCAAAGCGGTCGGCAGCAAGTCCGAGCTCAGCGATCTGGCGGACGTCCACACCCGCAAAGTTGATCTTGACGGCGGCTTTCTGGTGCCCGGCTTCATCGAGAGCCATAACCACCTTTCACTTTACGCGTTTTTTCTCGATCACTGCAACCTGGGCGGCGGCGCCTGTGAAACCATCGACGACGTAGTGCAGCTGCTGCGCGCCCACGGTGCTGCGACCAGGGATTCGGCCTTTATCATCGGCTACGGCTACGACGACACCTACACCCCGTCGGTGCACCATCTCACCAAAGATGACCTGGACAGGGTCTCCACCACACGGCCGGTTGCAGTATACCATATGTCAGGGCACGTGGGTTACGTGAACAGCAAGGCGATGGAGTTGCTTGGCATTACTGGAGAAACCAAAGCCCCGGAAGGCGGCTGGATCGAACGAGACGAGAGCGGCAACCCCACCGGCAAACTCGAGGAAATGGCCTGGTTTCATCTGGTAACGGACAAGCTGGACACGCCTACCGACCCGGCAAAGATCCAGGCGCTTATCAAAAAAAGCGTAAAGGAATTCAACCGGTACGGGGTCGTAGGTGTTCATGACGCCGCAATCGGTGTCGCCGGAACCGGGGCGAGTGTCCTTGCCGCCTATAACAGGCTAGAACAGATGGGGGAATTGGATATCAGGGCGTTTTTGTCCACCATGGTTCAATCCTCGGCTGACTTTGTACCGGAACAGGTCGACGGGGTGGGAATGGGCAGGAAGAGAGTCGTGGTTGGCGGAATAAAACTGTTTGTCGACGGTTCTATCCAGGCCAATACCGCCGCGATGCTCGCCCCATACAGGAACAGGCCCGGTTTCAGCGGAGAGCTGGTCGTGGACAAAAGTGAACTGGAACAAGCGGTTCTCAAGTATCATGCCAACGGCGACCACATCTCGATTCACGCCAACGGGGATGCGGCCATCGAGCTGGTCGTCTCCGCCTTCGAAAAGGCCCAGAGACAACATTACCGGCCAGACCCGCGGCACATGGTGATTCACTGCCAGACCGCCCACAGATCCCACATTGACAGAATGAAGGATGCCGGTGTGATTCCAAGTTTTTTCGGTATGCATGTCCACTACTACGGCGACCGGCACGTGGATACGTTTCTTGGGGAGGAGCGGGCGTCGAGGATCAACCCCTGTGGCGACGCGGCCAGGGCCGGACTGGACTTCACCCTGCACACCGATACGCCGGTGATGCCGCCATGGACCATGGAGTCAATCGCCACTGCGGTAGCAAGAAAAACCAGCAGCGGCAGAGTCCTGGGTGAGGAGCAGAAAATCAGCCCGCATATGGCTCTGGCGGCCTATACGACCATGGCGGCCAAATGCTCCTACTCCGAGAACGACAGGGGATCCATTACCCCCGGCAAGCTGGCCGACTTCACCCTTCTCTCTGCTGACATTACCCGGTGTGAACCGGAAGCGATAAAGGATACCGCCATTTTCAAAACCATCATTGAGGATAAAACGGTTTACGAAGCGTAACGCGCTGTAATTAACCGGTGCGCCTAGCACCATATCGCCGCACCACGTTCATGGCTTTTGCCATCATATGTATTGCTGCCGCCTGCATCAGGGAAAGAGCGTTGCCCCTCTCTGATGCAGGCGGCAGCAATGTTTGCAGCTGTCTGCGGTACGAACTGCTTACTCATGAAGAGATGGCGCGGGTGAGACTGATACCGAGCTTTTTCATTTTACTCCTCAGGGTGCTGGGGTTGATATTGAGCAGCCTGGCGGCACCGCGCTTACCGTAGATACGGTTATCAGAGCGGTGCAACGCCTCCAGGATATGCTGACGGACATGTTCGTCAAACTCCAGGAACTCAGCTTTCTTCTGCTCCGGTTCAGGCGGAGTTGTCCCCGGACCGGTCTCCCTTTTTAGCCCTTCAAACTCCAGGAACCCTTCCTGCCGTCTGCCCAGATAGCGGATCAGGGCCTGTTCCACTTTATTCTCCAGCTCCCGGACATTTCCCGGCCATCTGTACTGTTTCAGAAGCGCCATGCTTCCTGCAGCCAGTTCCGGTATGGCGTGAATTCCCAACTCCTTCGATTTGCGGTCCAGAAAGTATGTAACGAGGGCGGGAATGTCCTCTCTGCGCTGACGAAGAGGGGGGATGGTTATAGGAAAGACATTGAGACGAAACAGAAGATCCTCGCGAAAGTCGCCTTTACGCACCATTTCCTCCAGATTCCTGTTGGTAGCTGCAATAACCCTGGCGTCGACGGTAAGAGTGCTGGTTCCGCCGACCCTTTCGAACTCACGGTTCTGCAGGACCCGTAACAGTCTTACCTGGGCCTGCTGGGGTAATTCGCCTATTTCATCAAGCAGGATGGTGCCTTTATCTGCACGCTCGAACCGTCCGCGCTTCATGTTGATTGCCCCGGTGAAGGCACCCTTTTCGTGGCCGAAGAGCTCACTGTCGATGAGCTGGTCGGGAATAGCCCCGCAGTTGACCTTTATAAAAGGGCCCTGGCTGCGGGGCGAAGAAAAATGGATGGCGTTGGCGATCACTTCCTTGCCCGCCCCAGTTTCACCAAGCAGGAGTACCGGTCTGTCAAGTGAGGCAATCTGATTGACCGACTCGACCACCGCCTTTAACCCGAAACCCGCACCGATGATCTGATCTCCGGATAGCCGCAGCATCTCCCGGTGAAGAAATCGGTTGTCGTCTGCCAGCAGTTCGTTGAGCTTAACCACCTCCCGGTGTTCCATGGCATTGGACATGGCGATTGCGAACGGATGATGGAGAAGGTTGTAGAAATGGGCGTCAGTCTCGGTATAAGCGTTTGTTTTTAGGGTGTAGAGATTGAGAATGCCGATTTGTCTTTCATCTATTATCAGCGGCATTACCAGAAAAGACATGTCAATCGAGCCGAGACTGTCAGCAATGATGCGGGCTATGGGATGCTCTTTCGGTTCATTTCTGATGAGAACCTTTTCCTGCTGGAGTTCCTCTATCTCGCTTGTGCACTCTTCTCCAATGATGGGAATGAGTGTATCGATTGACCGCGACCCGGCCAGGGAAGAATGAATAAGAGGCTGTACGATCTCTTTGTTCATGTCCAGGCGGGCAAAAAACATCCCGTCTGCCGGCATAACGTTTCGTAAAAATTTCAAACAGTTCCTGATACCATTTTCCAGATCCAGAGTCCCGCAGATGCGGAGTGTTATTTCCCTGAAAAAATCATTCTCTTCCATCTCTTTGGCGTCCTCCTTTTTTACCCGTCGCCTACGGCAACTACCATTATGCGCTTAATATAGTGATATCGCGAAATAGAGTGATAAGTCACGTGATATTTCGTGATACTGGCAAAATGCTCGGCACCAATACCTGAAAACCATGCAAATACATCATGGTAAAACATGGCATCTTTTTTGCTGATCCAGAATAAGAGTCCCTTACCTATGCTCTTGAACAGACAGCATGGATAAATTTGTAAAAGACCGGATGGGAAAACAGTCATCCGGGAAACATATGGAAATATTTACGGGAAGGTTTCCGTAAAACCAGGAGGTAGGCATGAAGCAGGAAGAAAAAGATACAATGAGATTTGACCGGCGTCAATTCGGTAAGATTATAGGTGGCCTCGGGGTTGCCGCCGCAGGAATGGCACTGGGCTCCGCTCAACTGGGCCATGCAGAAGAAAAAAACCCGGTAACCGGCCGCATGGTGCAGCCGGTTCCGGACGGCCCCCACCAGGTGGATACGGCACGCTACCAACGGTTCAACGGCAAGAACATGGCGTTTAACATCAATTCCCGTGAACTTGGGGAAAACTGGCTGACGGTGATGAAGAAAAATGCTGTCGCAAATATAAAAAAAGGCTACGGCGCAAAAGAGATCCAGCTGGGCTCTCCCGCAAAAGCGCGCTCCGAGGCGGCTTTCTTCCTGGCCCTGGACCGGATGAACGAAATCACCGGCACCCATGGCGAGAACATGGAAAACAAAGAGGCCCTCAGCTGGAACAGCGACCATGACTTCCCCCTCCCCCCCACCCAGCGTGATCCGGAAATACTCACCCAACAGGTGAAACTTATGGCCAGACTGGCCGGTGCCGACCTGGTGGGAATCTGCAGGCTTGATCGTCGCTGGATCTACTCTGAAGTGCAGCGTAACGGACTCTCGTCCGGTCCGGCCATAACCAAGGAAATTGTCTTCAAGGGCCGTAAACCAAAAGAGACGGAACGGCAGCTGATTATCCCGGAGGACTGCCGGTATGCGATAGTCATGGCCTTTGCCCAGAATCGCCGGATGGTGCAGACATCCCCCTCCATGTTGTCCATGGCTGCGACCTTTCAGGGCTATTCAAGGATGGGGTTTGCCACCATAACCCTTGCCGAGTATATCCGCATGGAAGGTTATACCGCTCTGCCGTGTAAAAACGATACAGGCCTTAGCGTGCCGATGGCAGTTGACGCAGGTCTCGGTGAGGTGGGCAGGCATTCCATCCTGATAACTCCGGAATTCGGTCCCAACGTGCGCCTCGCCAAAGTCATAACCAACATGCCGCTTATTCCCGACAACCCCATTGAATTCGGGGTTCAGGAGTTTTGCAAGAGTTGCAAGAAATGCGCCCGGGAATGTCCGTCAAAATCGATCACCGAGGGAGACAAGGGCTGGGAAGGCAAAAGCGAATGCAACAATGCAGGAGTCTTCAAATATCACAATGATCTGAAGAAATGCCATCTCTACTGGGTGGAAAACGGCAGCAGCTGCATGAATTGTGTCGCCGTCTGTCCCTTTACCAAGGGTGCTATGGTAACCCACGATATCACACGAAACCTGATCAACCACGCACCATGGATGAACTCCATCTGGCTCAATCTCGACGACACGTTCGGCTACGGTGAACCGAGATCGCACCGGGAGATCATGGAAATGCAGACGGGGAGTTATGGACTTGATCCTCGCCATTTTGAACGCACGGTCGGTTAACCCGAACAGATCGATCTTTTTCTGTAAAAATGTTCACAAAATTATTCGGGATTAAGAGAGGCAGATTCATGGAAATCAGATTTACCATAACAAAACAAACGATTACAGACAATATGCTAACCATTTTCTGCTGGCTCAACACCATTGCAGGACTCTACTTCGTCGTCGAAAGCTTCAGGGAGTTTGAGTCCACGGCGGCCTACATCTTTCTTGGCTGGGCAGTGATGTTTTTTCTTTTCTGGCTATTCTTGTTCTTCAGAAAGACGATGAAAAGATCGGCTGGCGGCGTCTTGAACAATCAACGGTAACCCCAAGCCATGAACAGCATCGGATTGAGCAGGCGCTCATTTTTAAGATATGGCATGCAGGCGGGGGCTGCCATAGGACTCTGTTCTGGGCTGAGCCTTGTCTCTGTCGCCTCTACTCCTCTGAGGCCTCCCGGGGTTGCCGCCGGAGCCGACATGGCCGCCAGCTGCATCAGATGCGGGAACTGTGTCGAGGTCTGCCCGGCCAGGGCCCTTGAGCAAAAGGATATCAGTCTTGATATCAGGAATACCGGCACCCCGGTCCTCAATCCGAACCGGGGCGGCTGCACCGCCTGGAAAGAGCCTTGCGGCAAATGTGCCGAGGTTTGTCCGACCGGAGCTCTTGACAAAAAACTCCCGCTTGAAAGCCAGGTACTTGGCACGGCGTCCATCCGGGAAGAGGGGTGTGTGAACTGTATGCTCTGCTTCGAAAAATGTCCGGTCCAGGGGGCGGTGCTTTTCCCCAATCCGGATGGTCCGCCGTATACACGCGCCTATGACATTCCGAGCGGGATGAAGATGAAATACGCGAAAACCAAACCGTATATCAAGGATGACCGCTGCGTGGGGTGCGGCCTCTGCGCCCATTATTGTCCGGTGAAGGTGATTGACGTCAAACCCGTCTGACCTCGATGTTTCACCAGTCCGATGCCCCCATGGTCGAGGCATAAAGAACCAGGATAATGAACCTATACATTAAAAAAACCAGACTGTCGATCCGGGCTGCGGTGTTGGCGGGATTTGTTATGGCCGCCCTCTGGGGTCTTCCCGTCTCCAACTGCAGCATCAAAATCGGCCACCTACGGCTGGTATTTCCGACAGGCTTTGTGGAAAACAGTCTACTCAGTCACGGAGTCAGAATGGAACTGGTACCAGGAATGATGATCATCGGGTTGCTGCTGCTTCTCTTCGGCCGCTTTTACTGCTCCTGGATCTGTTCGGCCTCCTCCGTGCACCAACTTGCCGAACCTGTTTTATATAGGCCGATTGTTGGAAGACGGGTTCCGTGGCTGAAACGATTCTTTCTTACTCCTTGCGAAGGTGTCAGCAAAAAACTGAATCTTGGCTATGGTGACGGGCTTGCCATCTTTTTGGGATTGGTTGCGGGAGTCGCTCTCTTTGATTTTCCGTTTTTTACCATCTTCAGCCCCATGGGTCTTGTCTCGCGCAATGTCATCGAACTTGCGGTTCACAAAAGGCTGCGATACGACCTGCTGTTACTGGCAGGGCCGCTTCTGGTCGGCCTCTTTTTTAGACACGGCTGGAAAACCTGCTGCCCGGACGGGCTGATGCAGCGCTTTGTCGCGAGCTGGAACAAAACTCTTTTGCCAGAGGTGGACCCAACGGCCTGTAACGGCTGTGCAAAATGCCGAAGAACCTGCCCCGCAGGTCTTTTAGCCGAAGACACAGTCAGACTGGCCGGCGATTGCCTCAAATGTCTGCAGTGTATCGAAATCTGCCCGAACCATGCGGTGCACCTCAGGCTGTTTCCCAGAAAAACCAGAACACCAATCCCGTCTAAATTATCGCCAGGACGGCGTGTATAACCACCGTCCTGGCTTTTGTACCCACACACCGTCATATTCTGCGAATACTGCGGGACTGCCGGGGATGTGGGTAAAGAATTAGGAAGTAAGGGGTTACAGGCCTCTTGACTTTTCCAAGTAAGCCTTAAGGTCTCTGTCCAAGTCACCCGGAATCATCATTTCCGGACGACCGGCCAGGATTTCCTTGTACTTTTTGTTGGCCCTTGAAAGAATACTGTTTTTGCCGTCCCTGTCCCAGTTATCATAGGAACGCCAGTCCGACACCGAGGGAAGCCACTGGCTCCTGAACCGCTTGAAGGTATCAGCATGAGACAGGTAAGAACCCCCGGGCCCCACCTCTTTCATGACCTCAAGGGAAATTTCGCTATCGGACGTATCCACTCCTTCGCAGATACGAATGACCCGGCTCATCATCTCTTCATCGATGATGAACTTCTCGTAGGATATGGTCATGATAGCATCCAGGACACCGAAAACCTGCTCGACCATATGACCGCCGGTCATCATTCCCATCAGCATATTCTGCATGGTTTCATAGCCGGCCTGAATATCTACCTCCTTGGAGTTCGTCATGCCGGCCATTATCCTGGTCGGAACCTTGTAAAAATCGATAGCCATCTGCAGGCAGGCAGAATTGATGAGAAACTGCTCGGGCGGCGCGTAGGTGCAGATAGCCGTCCGCATATCCGCCATCGTCGACGCAGGGCAATATACCGTAGGATTGCCTGGGCTTATCAACTGTATCAGCGCAGTGCCGGCCAACACTTCCGTATTCTGCTGGACGATACTGCCAAACAGGCTCATGGGAGAAGTTACCCCGGCCATGGCACAAGGCAGCAGATAAACAGGCTGTTTTTTGGTGGCATAGGCGAGTATGGTGTCCAGGGTCTCCGTCGCGTATTTAAGCGGACTGAGCGGATTGGTACTCACCCCGATACAGTAGTTGTCGCGGAGATAATCTTCACCAAAAACCATCTCCATCATGTGCAGCGACTGTTCTGCTTTCCTGGTTACGGTACAGCTGCCTATCACCGGCTTATCGGTATGTTTGATGGTTTCGTAAAGCATAAAGAGGGCACGCTCGGAGGCCGCCACGTCATCCGGGGCCACCGGTGTTGCCCCGGTCAGCTTCACGATATCACTTGCCTGGGAGAGTTTCTGAAAATTAGCAAAATCCTCTAGCAACCCGCGGCGTTTGCCTCTATCCATATCCTCACAGAAGACGCAGCCCACATTGGGGTGAGGGGCAATGCCGTCTCCAATTGTAACGGACTGCTGGTCGTTTCTTGCCACATGACGATACACCGCCGGCGCCAGGTTCATGGCCGTTTCCGCCATGGAACCCGATATGTACACGGTGTTTCCTTCTACCCTGGCCCCGTGTTTTTTAAAGATCTCCAGGACCTCTTCATGTTCAAAGATTATGCCGGTGGTCTCAAGAAGCTCAATGCTTGCCTCATGAATTCGAGGAAGGTCAGCGTCTCCGACGATCTTGGTCCGGGGCAGCCTGCGTGTAGCGGAGCTGCAAAATGTATTCGAAGTAAACATAGTATTATTGGTTCGTTTGTTTTTTATTTTCTTTCTTAAGCAGGACGTAGACTGAAATCATCATGAAAATCATGACAAACATAAAAGGCAAAGCGGCGACGATGGATGCGGTCTGCAACGCTTTCAAGCCTCCGGTTATCAGCAGCACCGCGGTGATGGACCCAATGAGACCGCCAAAAATCAGTTTAATGGGGGTGCTCGGTTCAAGTTCCCCGCCGGATATGATCATCCCGACGAAAAACGCTGCGGAATCCGCCGAAGTGATCAAAAAGATGATCAGGTTGAAAAAGACCACCACGCTTACCAGGCTGCCCAATGGGTACTGGGTAAGCAGTGTGAAAATACCGGAGCCGGCATCGGCGGAGATAGCTTTATACATCTCGAGGGTACCGGTGATCTCAGCATTCAGGGCAGTACCGCCCACCACGTTGAACCAGATAATGGTAATGACGAGGGGCACGAAGACGACCCCGAAAATAAATTCACGAATAGTCCTGCCCCTGGATATTCTGGCTACGAATCCCCCCACGAAAGGTCCCCAGGCGATCCACCAGCACCAGTAAAAAACTGTCCACCAGCCAAGCCATTTGCCTTCACTGACCTGGGCCATGGGATCGGTCCAGAACGACATAAAGATAAAATTCTGGAAATATTCGCCAACGGAATCGACCATGAGATTCAACAAGAATACCGTCGGTCCGGCAAGGAGAAAGAACATCAATACCAGAAAAGCCAGGACCATATTTATATTGCTGAGTATCTTAATACCCCTGTTGAGACCAGACACCGCCGAAATCGTATACCCGCAAACAAGAATCAAGGTAACAACCACAAGGCCAGTGGTACCCAGTTCTACATGAAAAACGTGCTTGATGCCGAACCGTATTGACATCAACCCCATTCCCAGCGAGGTGGCAATACCGGCAATAGTGGCAAACGCTGCGAGAAAATCGACCAGTTTACCCCAGAACCCCTGAGCTTTGTCGCCAAGCACCCCATACAGTGAATTGGCAATGGACAGAGGGAGTTTGAGACGATATGTGGTGTAGGCAATCGCGAGTCCGGCAACGGCATAACAGGCCCAACCATGAATTCCCCAGTGCAACAGGCTCACCTGAAGCGCGACAGGTGCCGCACCGGGTGTCGCCTTCGCCGCCAGATACGGAGGGGACATGTAATGGTAAAGAGGTTCGGCAACGCCCCAGAAAATAAAACCGATGCCGATACCGCAGCTAAACAGCATGGCTATCCAGGAACTGTACGAAAATTCCGGCAGCTCTCCGTCCTGCCCAAGGGGAATATCACCGTATTTACTGAACGCCATATACCCCAGGAAAAGGATAAACAGCGACACCGAAAGCATGAAAGACCATCCGAACTTGACCGAGATCCAACTTTGCGCAGAGCTCATCGCCTTGGAAAAACTCTCCTCCCCGTAAATACCCCAGAGGGTAATTCCGGCAACAAGGACGAGGGTACTCCAGAACAACTGGGGATCGTACTTGCCAATGAAACCAAGGGGTTTCGTTTTGGATCTCATTGTATTCTCAATTACGTTTTCCATCCTTACTCCTTGATTAGTTGTTGGTGTTTATTTTACTGGGTGGATATTTAGGTCACCGTCTTCTACGACTATCTCCTTTTCTGCAGCTGTCTTGTCAAAAGCGGCACCACCTCAAAAAGATCGCCTATGATGCCATAATCAGATTTCGAAAAAATGGGTGCGTCCTTATCGGTATTTATACCGACGATCAATTTTGAGGATTTCATACCGGCGAAGTGTTGTACCGAACCGGAGAGCCCGCAGCCGATATACAGTTTGGGGCTGACTATCTTGCCGGTAAGCCCCACCTGCATGGAATGAGGCGCATAACCCGCGTCCACCGCAGCCCTGGAAGCACCAATGGCAGCATCTATCGTATCTGCACACTCCTCAAGGATTTTAAAATTTTCACTTGAGCCAATGGGGCGTCCGCCGGTGATGATAATGTCCGCCTCGGCCAGGTCCTTTCTACCCGAACCACTCTTTTCAACGCCGGTCACGGTAATGGCATCGTCTATCGGACCGGCATACTCAAATTTTGTAATCGTGCAGGCTACCTTCTCCGGCACCGGGTCGAAACTGTTCGGACGAATCCCGCAGACAAAAGGCGCCGCCGTCAACTGCAGGGTTGCTGTGGCCTTGCCGGAAAAATGTGACTTTCTGACACAGTTCGTATTAAAATCGATCCCGGTACAGTCCAGAACCAGGGGCGCTTGCAATGACAACGCGGCCCTGGTTAACAGATCATTGCCGGTGGAACTGCTTACCCCCAGCAACGCCTTGACCCCGGAAGCCTTTACCGCATCGGCGAGAGCGAGTCCGGCGGAAACCGGAAGTTCTGACAGGGCAACTTCCCGGCCTCCGACAACGACAACTTCAGTGACCCCGTATTCTTCCAGCAGTTCCCTGTCCTTGTCGGCAAGATCATCGAGAACAAAACCCACGACATCGCCTCCCCGGCAAGCTGCGCCAACCACTCCCGGAACACTTTTTCCCAGCGCTTGATCCACAATTTCTATAAAGACACCTATCTTTGACATCGCTTCTCCTTAAATGATTCTTTGTTCCGCCAGGATATCCACCAGGGAGGATACCGCTTCCTCAGCGGTGCCTTCAAGAATCCTGGCCTCAGAACGATCTTCCGCAGGGTGCAGGCCTTTGAGCTGCACGCCTGAATTGTCCTGAATTGTCAGTTCTGCAATATCAAGCACCTTGATCTCTTTTTTCTTAGCCTTGAGAATGGCATGCATTTTTGGATACCTGGGCTCGTTCAGACCTTTGTTCGCACCAATAATGCAAGGAGTTTTCACGGTAAGAGACTCCCGCAGACCGCCGCCCATTTCCCGCTGGACCAGTGCCGTCGTTTTCTCAAGGGAAAAATTCACTACATTGCTGACCACCGGAAGACCGATCTGGGCACCCAACCGGTACGGCGTCTGCATTCCTTCACTATCCATCGACTGTTTTCCGGCGAAGATGATATCAGCCGGACCTTCCTGCTCTATTACCCAGGCCAAAGCCTGTGCCGTTAAATCGCTTCCGACAAACTGTTCCCCGGTTTTCACCAGCACGCTGCGGTCAACACCCATGGCCATGACCGTTCTCAAGGCACTGACCGCCCCCTCGCCGCCCACACAAACTGCTATGACTTCGCCATCGCCGTTGTTCTCTTTTAAGCGGACAGCCTCCTCCACCCCATATTCGTCATACGGGTTGACCACATAGACAACCTCCCTGTTATATTCCGTATCACCTACAATCTTTATTATCGCCTCGGAATCGGGAACCTGCTTGATACAGACATAAATACGCATTGCCGTAACCCTTGTTTTTTTATTTGGCAGCGGACCTTAGCCCGAAATTTCACTCTCTGTCTCCACTATTCCCAGTTCAGCTTCAGCGCCCCTGACAATATCACGAACTTTTTGCAGCACCTCGTCCGACAGCCTGGGCGGCTCATAATTCTCGAGGATACGCAGCACCTCCTCGCATGCACGCTGATAGGCGTCCTTGGAACCTGCCGCCTCCCACCTTGGCCGCATCCTGCGGTCCATCAGTTTCGGGCTGGTGGTCAGCCGCATGTGCCTATATGTGGTCTCGTGGGCGAGATAATCCTTGAAAGGTCCGATCTCCTTGATCGTATCCAGGGAAAGGGTCTCGTCGTTGACCTCGATACCGTTGACCGTTCTCTTGATCAGTCCGGCGACCTCATTATCCAATACCAGTTGCGCCAGATCGAAAGTAATTCCCATCTCCAGCATCCCCAGGCCGTAAATGACGTTGCACCCTGACAACGCCGGCAGGATACCGGTGATGGTTTTTTCATGGCCGGACTGGTAATCGGTTACTTTGCTGTCACCCTATCCGCCGGCGGCAAAGGAAGGCAGGTTGTAGTAATTGGCTATCTGGGCAACACCGGCATTGATGATGCCGGTTTCCGGGGAACCAACTGAAGCCGTTGCATTCTTCATATCGAGAGGACAGGTGGAACTGGCATATATAAAGGAAGCTCCTTCCTGCACAAGCTGGCCCAGGACAAGACTTGCCAGCAGTTCGGCATTCTGCTGCACCAGTGTCCCGGCGATATGAATGGGGGAGGAACCGCCCGACATGGCCATTGCGATACAGTTGACCCCCATACCGTTTCTGGCCGCTTCAATGATGATTTCACAATGATGCGAAGAGAGCCGCAGCGGACTGATGGGACAGGTGACAAAAGTGAGAAAAGGACGCTCCCGGAATTTTTCCTCACCTCCGGCAATGGCCCAGCATATTTCGATTATCTTACGGCACTGGTAACGGTCCACCGGTCCCAGCCAATGATGCTTGGTGGTGTTGGTCAACGAGGCCTCGGCGTTATGCAGGGCCTGAACGGAGTGGTGCCTGTCGTGTGAGAGCATGCATCGCTCATAGGTCTCCACATGGTCAAGATAGTCGATGACCCGGGCGGCCATCTCTATATCCTTTTTTGTGGTTTTGCGATGCTCGCCGGTATAGGGGTCGACGAACATGATCCCTTCGCCGAAATTGGTAAACGTTACCCGCTTGCCCTCCAGCACCACGTCACTTTCCGGAATACGCCCGTAAGCGTGGAAGGTTTCCGGCGCCGAACGAATGCATTTCTCCACCAGGTATGGGGGGAAGGTAACAACCCTGTTTTCCTCATTTATCCTTGCCCCGCCGTCTTTAAAAATCTGCCTTGCCTCCTCACTCTCAACGAACACCCCCGTGTCTTTCAATATCTCAAGGGTTCCCAGGTGAATCTCATGCAGTTCGTCTTCACTAAACACGTTGAGACTGAATCCGCCGCTCGAGACTTTTCCCGCCTTACAGGGTCTTTTCATTGTATACTCCTCGTTCCAGGTTTTATTGATCTTCGTGGCCTATGCCTTTATCGACTTTCCCTCGGGATCATAGGGGGCCTTTAAGTGGATTGTGATCGGGTACCGCTTGTTTTCCACTTCGATCTCATAACTTCCCTCCATGATCCAGTCGTCGGTGATTCCGTCCTCTTTGCCGAGATAGACCATTCCGATACTGTGACCGGAGACATGGGCATAGGAGCCATGGGTGTTCTCGCCGACGATTTCGCCGTTGCGGTACACAGGTTCATCGTGATAAATCAGCGGATCGGGGTCATCTATGGTAAAAATCACAAGCTTTTTCCTTATGCCCTCTTCCTTTTGCCTGACAAGGGCCGATTTGCCGATAAACTCCTCCGCCTTGTCCAGTTTTACGGCAAACCCCAGCCCCGCTTCAAACGGGGTGTCGTCAGGCGTTATGTCGCTGCCCCAGTGGCGGTAACCTTTCTCCAGCCGAAGCGAATCCACCGCATGGAGCCCGCAGAGCTTCACCCCGAACTCCTCTCCCGCCGCCATAAGTTCATCAAAAACTCCCTGGGCGAAAGGCGTGGGAATATACAGCTCCCACCCCAGTTCCCCGACAAAGCTCATCCGAATGGCAAAGGCGGTCGCGTATCCTGCATAAATTTCCCTGGCGGTGGCAAACGGAAAGGCTTCATTGGAAAGATCAGCGTCGGTAATTTTGTTTAACAGATCCCTGGCCCTGGGCCCCATGACCCCCAGCATCACATACGACCAGGTAACATCGGTCAGAACCGCATGGGCGTCTTCGGGAATATGTTTTTTAATCCAGTCAAAATCGCGGGTGGTGGTGGCTCCGGCGGTGACGATAAAGAATTTTTCCTCATCCATCCTGGTCACTGTCAGGTCCGCTTCAATACCGCCACGCTCATTGAGCAGCTGGGTATAAACGACCCTGCCGGCAGGGACCGCCACGTTATTGGCGCAGATCATCTGGAGAACCTTCTCGGCGTCCTTTCCCTGCATGAGAAACTTACCCATGGAGGTAAGATCGTAAACCCCTACATTTTCACGAATATTCATATGCTCCTGGGCGGAATATCCAAACCAGTTCTGACGGCCCCAGCTGTATTCGTATTTCGGTTCGACGCCTTCAGGGGCGAACCAGTTGGCGCGCTCCCATCCCGACACCACGCCAAAACAGGCGCCCATCTTCTTCAACCGGTCGTGAATGGGCGTCTTCAGAACATTCCTGGAAGAGCTGGGCTGCTTATAGGGAAAGTGATCGCTGTAGAGGTTTCCCACCGACTCCACATGAACCCGCTCTTCAATGTATTTGAGGTTGTTTTGCCAGGGATGGTATCTCCTCACATCCACCGGCCACAGATCTTCTTCCGGGTAGCCGTTTACCATCCAGGTGGCCAGCGCCATGCCTGCACCGCCGGCACTGGTGATTCCGACCGAGTTCATCCCGCATGCAACAAAGAAATTCCGGACTCCCGGCGCTTCCCCGAGAAGATACGACGTATCCGGAGTAAAGCTCTCGGGTACCGTGGTCAAACTGGTAACGCCTGCCTCGGCGAAGGCGGGAACCCTGATAATGGTGTTCTCGATAAACAGCTCCATCTGGTCCCAATCCTCTTCGAGCCTGGTATATTCAAAGTCATCGGGAATATTCCTGACCCCCCAGGTTTTTGCCATCGGCTCAAACCCGCCCATGAGAAGCCCTCCCATCTCCTCCTTGATATAGATGTAGCCGTCCATATCACGAAGATAAGGCATCTCCTTGTAGACACCTTCCATCGGTTCGGTTGTCATGTGCATATGTTCCGCCGCAACAAGGGGGATCGGCACCCCGACCATTTTACCAATCTTTCTCGACCACATGCCGGCGCAGTTGACCACGTATTCGCATCGGATTTCGCCTCGATCGGTTTTTACTCCGGTAACCGCTCCGTTTCTGACATCAATATCAAGCACCTTGACGTTCTCAATGATTGTGCCCCCCCCCATGCGTGCACCCTTGGCAAGTGCCTGGGTGGTATCTTCGGGATTGGTCACGCCGTCGTCGGGCTGAAACCATGCGCCGGTAAGATCCTTGGTTTCCATCACCGGGAAAAGGCGCCTGGCTTCTTCAAGGCTGATCTCCTCCATTCTGATTCCAAACGCCCGAGCCATGCCAAGAGCCCTCATATATTCGCTCCTTCTCGCCTGAGTGCGGGCAACACGTATGGAGCCATGCCGCTTATACCCGGTCGGCTGGCCGGTCTTGGCTTCAAGCCCTGCGTACAGATCCGCTCCGTACTTTGCCAGCCTGGTAAGGGGGCTGGTCGACCAGAGCTGGCCCAGAAGCCCCGCCGCCGCCCAGGATGTTCCGGATGAAATTCTCTTGCGTTCCAGCAGCACCACATCTTTCCAGCCAAGCTCCACCAGATGATATGCGGTACTGCAACCGACAATCCCTCCGCCAATGATGACCACCTGCGCGTGTGAGGGTAATTCTCCTCTCATACTGTGACCTCCTGATTTTTATTTTTTGCTGCACTCAATCCACACCATATGTTCACGCCCCTCTGCCGTTGCGAGACCATCTGTCTGGCTCTCGAAATAGCAATATATGTGCCGTTTCGACTCTAAAAACATAACGATTCGATTTAACACCATGTTTCAGGGCTGGGTCATTGCCGGGCATCGGATACCAACCCTGCATTGCCGATCCAAAAACGACATCCCAGCAAACAGATAACCTATTAAAATAAATAGAAATAAAGAGAAACAGCCACAAACCAATAACGGTTCAGCAAAAACACGCCATAATATCAACAATATAAACGGCTCTCACGAGCCTAAGGACGCAAAAACGACTCAAAGCCTGCGCAGTTCAGCAAACCAGCAGTAACAAACGTGGACAGCGCCCGATCCCGTCCGGAATAGATTTGACCGTATCAGAAAAAATTGATAAGAACCTAATGATCCAAGCGATATTTTGTGATTTTTCCGAGGATATTTTTTAAACAAAACCGGCAATCGGCACAATGCCCCTTCTTTTACAGGCAGGAAACTGGCCTGGTCGAAGAATCAAACAAGAAAAGAAAAATCAAAAATGATACGGAACGAGTCAAATCCAGAAGAATCTTTTATCGGTTTTCTCCAGGTGGATCGGCTGGGGATTATCCAGTATGCCAGTCCCCAGGCCGAATACC
Organism: Desulforhopalus singaporensis; assembly: GCF_900104445.1. Taxonomy (GTDB): domain Bacteria; phylum Desulfobacterota; class Desulfobulbia; order Desulfobulbales; family Desulfocapsaceae; genus Desulforhopalus_A; species Desulforhopalus_A singaporensis. The sequence goes on from NZ_FNJI01000016.1 coordinate 92,287, forward strand.
TTCTGGACTGCCGGGTCGACAAAGCCGACGTCTCCCTGATGACCGTGGCACCGAACATCGGTCGACAGGTGCTTTTATGCATGGAGCAGGAACTACACTCCAATGCGTTTGTCGCCAGAGAAAAAGAGAGAGATATCGAGGTCTTGGTGTCAACGATGATGCATGACAGCCTCCCTCAGGGAGCCCTATGTTTTCTGCGCGACATCAAAAATGCCGCAGAAGCTGCCCGCAACCTGCCGCCCATAAAAGAGATGCATCTTCAGTTTCAGGCCCTTCTGGAGCACAGCGGTTACGGCATATACATCCTTGACGGCAGGGGGATCATCCTGAAGGTAAATGACGTTGCCGCCGATCTTATAAGACTTGATAAAGACCAGGTAATAGGCAAGAGCATATTCAAACTCGTCGATCTCGGTATTATGGAAGAAGTTCTGACCCCTGCCATATTAAAAACAAAAAAACCGTTAACCCGTCCCCTCTGGGCAATCAAAAGCAATAAGTACATCATGGCTTCGGGCATTCCCATACTCGATGAACAGGGAGAGATCATGTTCGTTGTCGTCATCGAACATGACATGACCATTGTCAAGGAGTTGCGGGCACAGCTGAACCAGGCAAAACAGGTGGCGGAAACCATCAGGGGAGAGCTGTCGGATCGAAACCTGCTGGAGCTTGAGAACAGTGAGATCATCGCCATCTCACCGGCAATGAAGCAGGTGTTGACGGTATTGCTGAAACTGACCAGGATGGACGTCTCCAACATTCTCATCACGGGCGAGTCAGGCGCGGGCAAAGGATATCTTGCCAAATTCGTACATCAACACGGCCTCAGAAAAGAGCAGCCCTTTATATCAATCAACTGCGCCACCCTGCCGGAGATGCTTCTTGAGGCGGAACTGTTCGGCTACGAGAAAGGGGCCTTCACCGGCGCCTCGGAAACCGGCAAGGCCGGGCTGTTCGAACTGGCCAACAACGGCACCATCTTTCTCGATGAGATCGGCGACCTGCCCTTCTCCGTCCAGGCAAAACTCCTCAAGGTCCTCGACGACGGGGAGATCAGAAGGCTCGGCGGAACCAAAAGTATCAAGGTGAACTGCATCGTCATTGCCGCAACCAATCTCAACCTAGAAGACCTGGTCCAGAAAAAGACTTTTCGAAAAGACCTGTATTTTCGCCTGAATACTTTTCCTGTCAGAATACCGGCCCTGAGGGACAGACAGGAGGATATCCTGGCAATGGCAAAATTTTTCCTGAAAAAATTCAATGAAACATACAGGCAGAAAAAGAGATTCTCGGAACGATGTATAGAGGAGTTCCTGGCATATGACTTCCCCGGCAACATCCGCGAATTAGAAAATCTGATCAAAAATGCAGTGGTAATAAAGGAAAAAGATCTTTTGACGGGAATTCTTCCGGCAAACAGGATCCAGTCGGCCGTATCCATGGAAGCGCCGCCACAAAAACAGGCCCATGTTTTCAGGGGGCTTCAGGAAGACTTGCTGGAGTTTGAGCGAAAAAGGATCGAGCATGCCATGGAACAATTTGACAATACAAGAGATTTAGCACGATATTTCAGGATAAGCCAGTCCTCTGTTGTGCGAAAATTAAAAAAACACGGCCTGTCCTTTTAGCCGCCTCACACCTTACCAGGCAACCGCAGCCACCATGGAGAGCCAGATGAACACTGCCCCAAGCCGGACGTCTTTTATCACCCGTTTCTTGCAGCTGGAGGCGGCAGGCGGCATTTTACTCATGGTTTCCACCGCCGTGGCAATGGTGATCGCCAACACGCCGCTGGCAGTTTACTATGACCTGCTTCTGCAGACCAAGGTTGCCGTTACGATAGGAACATTTGAGATAGCCAAACCACTGCTGCTTTGGATTAATGACGGCCTTATGGCAATATTTTTCTTCATGGTCGGCCTCGAGCTGAAAAGAGAACTGCTCACAGGAGAGCTTGCGGAAAGAAAGAACATCGTACTTCCGGGCATCGGAGCCATCGGCGGCATCACAGTGCCGGCGCTGATCTATGTCCTGTTCAATGCCAATGATCCTTCGGCAATGAAGGGCTGGGCCATCCCCGCCGCAACGGACATCGCTTTCGCCCTCGGGGTATTGGCGCTTCTGGGCACAAGAGTGCCTGTCACCCTGAAGATATTTCTCACCTCCCTGGCTATTTTTGACGATGTCGGGGCAATTATCATCATCGCCCTTTTCTACACTTCAAAAATCTCGGTTACGGCGCTCGGAGCAGTCATTTGCTGCCTGCCGCTGTTGTATGCCATGAACAGGATCAATATAGTGTCGAAGACCTCCTATATCGGCGTGGGCGTCATCATGTGGGCGGCGATGATCAAATCGGGTATCCATGCAACACTGGCAGGCGTCATCCTTGCCATGTTCATTCCGATGCACGATCGGGACAGGCCTGATTTTTCCCCGCTGCAGGACCTTGAGCACGATCTTCACGCCGCCGTCGCATTTTTCATCCTGCCTCTGTTTGCATTTGCCAATTCAGGAATCGCATTATCCGGAACCGGCATCGACCACATCCTGCACGGGGTTCCGCTCGGCATCGGCCTCGGCCTCTTTATCGGGAAACAGATCGGAATTTTCGGATTCTGCTGGATAGCGATAAAATTCAAATTGACCTCCCTGCCGAGAGGAGTGGACATGAAAAGCTTGTATGGCGCGGCAGTGCTTTGCGGGATCGGCTTTACCATGAGCCTTTTTATCGGCTCATTGACATTTGAGGAAACTTCTTCCGGGAATCTGTTTGATGAGAGAACAGGGATCATTCTCGGGAGCCTGGCCTCGGGGATCATGGGATATTTTATCCTGCACCGAGTCCTGCAGAACAGGCAGAAAGAGTAACCGCTGTTCAACTAAGCACCGCCCCGCCACTTACTCCTCCTCCCAGCGATGCGGAGTACCCAGGGATCTTCGTACGGCAGTAATGATTCTGTCAATGAGATAATCATCCTGGAAAGCTCTATCTCCCAGGTAAATCTTCATCTCCTCCCTGTAGTAAACCGTCGAGTAAGAGAGCAGCAGCTTGGTTATAAACCCATCGAGCCAAAAAGCTGCGAAGGGGGCGTCGACGTTGGGAGAAATCTCGCCCCTTTCTTTAGCCTGGATAATCATGGATTTAAATTTTTCCGACACCACACTCTCAATTTCCACCGCCAAAGTCGACGAGACATCAGTATAGGAAGCAGTTGAAATATTACAAATATATCTGCACATTTTTCGATTCGGCGCGGGCATATTCGACGACCCGGCGAAAGATTTTTTCCTCAGATATTTTTTCAAATCTTTTTTTGTGATATTTTTTTCCACACCGGGATCCTTCTAGACTAAGATAAACTCAAGATCATACCTGATGGAATAAGGCCCTAGCAGGTCGGTAACCTGTCGACGGATAACGGTATCGTCGGACTCTGGAGCCAATTCAAGTGCAATAGTGGCCAAACTCCCGTAGCTGGGATCATCGCAGACACGGATATCCAGCGAAACACCCTGAGCGCCAAGGCCCGAGAGCACTCGCCGATAGACGGTTTCTATGGCAAGCCACCGCAGCTTCGACTTGAACACCTTGCCAATTGCAGTCAATAGTATCAGATCAAGGATAAAAACCTCTTTGGGAACTGCCGCCCGCTCGCTGATCAGCTGCTTCAGCGGGTCAATAATTTCGGAGGGTGACAGATCAACTCCTTCCTCCAACCGCACGAATAGAAACGGAATTTCCCCGGCATGTGAGTCTGGCAGCCCAACAGCTGCCGCCGACTGTATTTCATTATCATCTGTATATTTCTTTATTTCTTAATGATTCCAGGCAAAATAAACGCTGTTTTTCGCGGTGACACGATGGTAGCCGTTGTTCCCATAACTCCTTAACAATAAATCACTTATGGTATCTGTCTGCTGTTATCTTGCAATTGTTTTTGTACCAGGACCTGACCACCTTATCTTCACATACAGGTGATATCTGAAAACACGATAATCCGAGCTGTTTTTTTTCTTTGTCCTTGGCGGGGGCACCCATTACAGATTAAAATTTAACTACCCAATCTCGTTTATAAAACGATTGCTGAATCTCAGGGTGGACAAATGGTTCTTTCATTTATGGGCTTAACCAATAAACGTACTCTTGCCGGGGATCTCACCTTAGGTCTCACTGTTACTGTCGTCCTGGTCACCGCCACAGTCAGTCTCCTCTATTATTTTTCTTCGACATCAAGCGCTGAAAAACGTCTGGAATCCCAAGCCATTGAACACATCAACAGATTAACCAAGCTTTTGGCCACACCGCTTTTGATGGAAGATGAGCAATCGGTGGTTATCACTTCGGTGAAATACATGCGATCACACGGTGTGGTTGTGGTACGTGTATTCGACGCCAACGGCCAGGGGGTATACGATCCCATCGGTCCCAAGAATTTATCCCTCCTCACCGTAAAAAAACCCATCTACTGGTATGATGTCCGTTTCGTAGGAACTGTTGAAGTTTCTCTTTCAAGAAAAGGAATTATCGAGGCTCAGCGGACTACCCTCTATCTGACATTGATAATAATGTTCTCGGTCATCCTCTCTGTTATCACAGCAAGCAGGATATTACTGAAACTGTTTCTGACGAAACCGCTCTCTGTGCTGACCCGCGGGATCGAGATTATTGCCGGAGGTTCATATGATTACGTTTTAGAACCTGTAAATCGAACAGACATCGATGCAATAATAGACAAAATCAACGTTATGGCCAGCCTGATTGCGGCAAGAGACAAGCGGCTCCTGGATTTGATAGAAAAGCTGCGGATAAGCAGGGATGAATTGAGCAAAAGCCTTGAGGAAACCGTCATATCACTGGCCTCCACCACCGAAAAAAGGGACCCCTACACATCCGGGCACCAGGAACGGGTAAATCGCCTGGCACTTGCAATTGCAAAAGAGCTGGCGCTTCCCGATCAGCAGATCGAAGGCCTCCACATCGCATCCCTCCTGCACGATATCGGCAAGATCGCCCTGCCGGCCGAATACCTGGCTAAACCATCTTTACTTTCCCGTATTGAAAGGGCCGCGATCGAACACCACGCAGAGGTTGGGTTTGACATACTTAAAAACATTCATTTCCCCTGGCCGGTGGCTGATATTGTCTATCAGCACCATGAACATCTCGATGGCTCTGGCTATCCCAGGAGTTTGACCGATGAAGAGATACTCCTGGAAGCGAAGATACTTGCTGTAGCCGACGTGGTGGAAGCAATGTCGGCCCACCGTCCCTACCGTCCTTCACTGGGTATACAAGCGGCCCTGAACGAAATCCGCTCAGGACGCGGGACCCGTTATCACGCCCCGAGCGTCGACGCCTGCATCAGGATCGTCGAACATAAGAAAGCTGAGTTTTACTCCAAGGATTGGTGTCCCCTTTTGCTCTAGTCATTACAAAAAACTGTTAAAATCCAAAAAACATAAGCAATTTCCTGACCGGCAATTATAATTGACGTTCAATAATTATCGCGCCAGGCCATACCAGAGAATAGACACTTCAGGAATCGCCCCCCTGTTCCCCCTCTTTCTGCTGCGCCTCAGGTCGCATGCATTTTTATGGTATGCGATGATCTTCAACAACAGTGGCACGGGGAAGGTGGCGGGGTGCGCACCTTTGACACTACAATGGTGTTGCTCCTTTCCGAACCGGGAGAGTGGAGCGGCGTGATTCGTTTTATATAAAAAGGATCAGTAATGAGCAATCTCAATGAAGCAGAATCAAAAAAACTCCTTGCCGGCTATGGCATTCCGACGGTGCAAGAGAAAATTGCCGCAGATGTATTTCACGCCGTGCAGATCGCAGAGAAAATGGGTTTCCCTGTCGTGCTCAAAGCGCTTGGCTCTAAACTCACCCACAAGAGTGACCGCGGATTAGTGCGTTTGGGACTTGCCGATGCCGACCAGACCAGGAACGCTGCGGAAAAAATTGCCAGAGCCGCAGGCGCCGACCTGGAAGGCTTCCTGCTGCAGCCCATGCTGAGTGGTAAACGTGAATTTGTTGCCGGTCTCATACGGGATCCGATGCTTGGCCCGATCGTAATGTTCGGCCTTGGCGGGGTATTTACTGAAGCATTGAACGATGTTGTTTTCAGAGCTGTTCCAATCGACACAACCGAGGCCGAATCGATGCTGGCTGAAATCAGGTCTTCGGCTCTGCTTGACCGGTTTCGTGGCGAGCAACCGGCCGACACCAGAGTTCTTGTCGACTGTCTCGTGGGTCTTTCGCGCCTTGCGGCTGAACACCCGGAAGTATCTGAGGTGGATATAAATCCTCTTCTGGTTGACCCTGACGGTAAAGTCCACGCCGTAGATGCACTCGTAATTACAGAGGATAGCGGACAACCTCCAAAACCTCGACAGGTCGTGTCTCCCGAGGTTCTGGGCAAGATCTTCAATCCCCGGTCGATTGCGTTCATAGGCGCATCCACCGGGTTCGGCAAGTGGGGCCAGTCGCTGCCTGCCAATCTTTTAGCCCACGGCTACCCGGGTCCTGTCTATCTGGTAAACCCCAGGGGGGGGCAACAGTGGGGCAGACCCGTTTACACATCCATCCATGACGTGCCCGGCCCGATCGACCTGGCGGTCGTCACCATCCCTGCGGCCATGGTTCGCGGACTTATAAACGACTTCAAGGAAAAAGGGGTCCCGGCAGCCCTGCTTATCTCGTCAGGATTTTCCGAAATGGGAGAAGAAGGCAGAATTCTCGAAAATGAGATTCTGGAGGACGCCCGAAGAGCCGGGATTGTTTTTCTCGGCCCCAATACGATGGGTATCCAGAATCCTCACGAAAAACTGTTCCTCACCGGGGTCCACACCACGCCGAAGGCGGGAGGAACCGCGCTTATTTCACAATCGGGTAATATGGGCGTGCAGTTGCTGAGTTTTGCAGAAGAACAGGGGTTGGGAATCAGGGCCTTCGGCGGGAGCGGCAATGAAGCCATGGTGGCCATCGAAGATTTCATGGAAGCTTTCGAGGTGGACAACAAGACCCGTACTGTCCTGCTTTACCTGGAAAGTGTCAAGGACGGCAGACGTTTTTTTAAATCGGCACGCAGGGTCGGCAAGAAAAAACCGGTCATCATCCTTAAAGGCGGTCGATCCGAGGCAGGTGATCGTGCGGCAGCAAGCCATACAGGAGCTCTGGGTACTGATTTTAAAATCTTCGAAGCACTCTGCCGCCAGTCAGGAGTGGTCAGTGTGCATCAGCCCCTGGAAATGCTCGACGCAGCCGCAGCCTTCTCCTCCCTGCCTTTGCCGCAAGGTCGGCGGGTAGCGATTATGACCCTGGGCGGAGGCTGGGGAGTGATAACAAGTGATCTTTGCAGTGAGCATAAACTGGTCGTTGAACCTCTGGACAAAGAGATGATCGAGCTCTTGAACGGCATGCTTCCGCAATACTGGAGCCACGCCAATCCCGTCGATCTTGTCGGCGAAAACGACCTGACACTGCCGCTGAAGGCCATTGAAGCCCTTGCTGCCTGGGATGGTTGTGATGCAGTGATCCACCTCGGCGTATCCGGGCGGGAATTTCTCCTGGAGGCCTCGGTCAAATCTGCAACTATCGTAGACCCAGAGGTCGAACTCTCCGACTATCAACACCTCCTGACCGGAATGAATCGCTGGGAACAGCAATATGCCAAACATACCGTCGCGCTGATGGAAAAATATGAAAAACCGATCCTCGGGGTAACACTGACATCCAACTCCAAAATAGGCGCAATTTATGAAGTTGAAGATGCAAAATACGACGGGGTCTTTTTTTCAAGTCCCGAGCGTGCGGTGAAGGCGCTTGGCTATATGTGTGAGCATGTTGATTTTTTAAGGCGGGAATCTTCCCGGTAATTTTCATTGCGGGGTTCCCGCCAAGACGTCGGAGCGATATCATGACTCGTATAATCAATACGTTGCAATACTTGACACGCCATCCTCCCCCTGCTGTCTGCAGCTTGTAACGCCGGCATCTTCGTCAGCTGCCCCAGCTCCCCCGGACAATGGGGGAACGCCCACTCCCGCTGAACCAGTACAACGTCAGCCATGCCACTATCGTCGTTTGTTAATTACCCATGCGAGCTGATGGGGGTACAGTCGCGTCCTAATCCTGCTGCTTTTCTCTTTTCTCAAACCTCCATTGGCTCCGGACAGACTGACAACAGTACTACTATTCCCAACAGCCGCACCCAGTAAACAATAAGTTGCATTAAGTGTTAGGGTATTGTATCATAAATATATGTTAATTCATTATTTTAAGACAAGAAACACGCTATTAATGCAGCTACAACACCACCCCAAAATATCCCTGTGATTTTGCATATGCGGTAAAATCATAACCGTCTCTTGACAGTGGGAAAATCCGGACTGTGTGAAATCCGTGAGTCGGCCATCGCCTCCATATCAGACCGATGATTCAGATGAGAACAGAGCCCGCCCTGCCGACATGACAAGTGCTTTGTGCCGACAGCATGATGCGTAGGGTACATGACCCTTCTGACATTGCAGGTCATGGCGGTGATCCGGAATGGAAATCTGGTTGTCGGCTTTATCATTAATTTCACTGGTAGTTTTCCTACCGTCGATTTTGCGTTACGGCTGCAACAACACTGGTCAAGGTTCCTGAATAATACCGTCCGTAACCGTATTCAGGGAAATTGTAAACAGCTTCTGTCTACACTGCACTTTAGCACCACATAATTCGAGGATTCGGTTCAAGCTCAAACCGCTGTTTAAATTGCAATCAGGGACGCCTTCTTCAGAGCCCTGTTGCGGGACGCTTTCTTATCACTTTTGGGAAATAATATTTTGACGGTAGAAAAGCAGAGCAGTTTATTTTGTATAGCACTTCTTCTGAAACGAAATGGCATGCCGGTGGATTTGGAGCATCTTCGGCATAATTTTTCAGCATCTTCGTGCAGCGATGTTCACCTGCAACTCAAGAGAAACCTTGTTGAGCTCGGCTTTACAGTGTCTTCGGTGCGCAAATCGCCCCAGGAACTGAAGGGAAAAGATTACCCGGTCATAGCACAATTTCAAAAGAGCGGGGATTTTGCCCTTCTCCTGCAAGACAACAGGGAAGAAAGGAAAATCCTGGTCCAGAGAAGTTCCGGAGAACGCGCATCCTGGATAGCTGTAGACGAACTGAAAGGGCAACTGCAACCGGATCTCTTTATCGCTAAAATTAAAAAAGAGACGGCTGAGGAGTCTTCTTCACGATTCAGCCTTTCGTGGTTTATAGAGGCCGCATTGAGATATAAATCCATCCTGCGGGACTGCATCCTCGCCTCCCTTTTCGTGCAGATCTTCGGCCTGCTTGCCCCCCTTTTCTTCATGATTGTCATCGACAAGGTCCTGAGCAATAACAGCTTGTCAACCCTTGATGTGCTGGTATTCGCCCTGGTGGTCGTTTCAGCTTTCGAAATACTTCTCGGCGGGTTGAGAAGCTACCTTATGTCACATACCGCCAATCGGATCGACCTCAAGTTAGGCATAACCCTGTTCAGACACCTCATCTCCCTTCCGATGAGTTATTTCGAGAGTCGCCAGGTTGGTGATACCATCGCCAGGATGCGCGAACTGGAAACCGTCAGGCAGTTTATTACCGGCTCCGGGATAATGTTGTTTCTCGATCTGTTTTTTCTCGTCATCTTTCTGGTGGTGATGTACCTGTTCAGCCCTTTTCTGGCAACTATTGTAGTGGCCGCCCTGCCGTTTCTCTTCTGTGCATCCTTTTTTATCACGCCTTTTCTGCGAAACAGCCTTGAGGACAGATACGGAAGCAATGCCGCCAATCAATCCTTTCTTGTCGAGACCATCAGTGGCATGGAAACGATCAAGTCCTCTGCCGCAGAACCAAAAATCCGTGCAAAATGGGAGGAAAAGCTCGCCGCCCATGTACAAAACGGTTTCCATAGCGGCAACCTGTCAAACCTGATCCAGCAATCCACGACAATTGTCAGCAAGATCCTTTCCGTATTATTGCTCTGGCTGGGTGCGAAAGAGGTGTTGCACGGCAACCTTACCATTGGCCAACTAATCGCATTCAACATGCTCTCCTCAAGGGCAGTGGCGCCTATTCTTCGTCTATCACAGGTCTGGAAAGAATTTCAGCAGGCAAAGGTTTCCGTAGCGAGGATCGGGGATATCTTCAACTGCCCGCCTGAACCGGGTTTTGATCCGGCAAGGGTCTCGCTGCCTCCTCTTCGCGGGAAAGTAGAATTTGACCGTGTCTCATTTCGCTACCGTCCGGATAGTCCTCTGGTGCTTGAAGAAGTTAATTTTTCCGTCAATTCTGGCGAGGTAACCGGAATTGTCGGCAGTACCGGATCTGGGAAGACAACACTTGCCAAGCTTCTGCTCAGGCTCTACGTACCGGAGCGGGGAAAGGTGCTGGTCGATGGGATTAACCTGGCCATGGCCGACACGTCCTGGTTGCGCAGGCAGATAGGTGTGGTGGTGCAGGACGGGGTACTGTTCAACAGTTCGATAAGGGACAATATCGCTCTTAATTCTCCCGAACTGGATATCGAAGATGTAATGAAGGTGGCGGAACTTGCCGGTGCCCATGAATTTATCCTGCAGCTGCCAGACGGCTACGACACCCTGGTGGGAGAGCGCGGCTTGCAGCTCTCAACCGGACAGCGCCAGCGACTTGCCATTGCCCGGGCCCTGGCAACCGATCCGAAAATGCTGGTCCTGGATGAGGCAACCAGTGCTTTGGATTACGAATCGGAGCGGATAATTCAAAACAATATGCAAGAGATATGCAAGGGCCGTACTGTTTTCATCGTTGCCCACAGGCTCTCTACAGTACGGCAGGCCGATCGTATTATCACCCTGGAAAAGGGCAGGATTGTTGAAAACGATTCCCCACAAGCATTGCTGGCGGCAGGTGGGCGCTATGCGACACTGCACGCAATTCAGGAAGGAACCCATGGCTGAAAAAACGACTCGTCTAAAAAAAATGGTGGAGACACGCAGACAGCGGCGTGAGAAGCGGCGGAGCATGGACTTCATGCCGACAGCCCTTGAGGCTCTTGAGAGCCCACCCGCACCCTTATACAGGGCCATTATAAACATTATCCTTCTATTCATTTCCATCGCCATTGCCTGGGCCATATTTTCCCATATGGATATCGTGGTAAGTGGTACCGGTGTAGTGATCCCGAAGGGCAAGGTAAAAGTAATCCAGCCACTTGAGCCTGGTATCGTCACCGCAATCCATGTCCGCGACGGACAGCGGGTGAGTGAAGGTGAATTGCTCATCTCCATGGACGACTCGGAAAGCCTGGCAGACATCGCAAGTTTTACCAAGGAGCTTGAGACTTCCGACCTGACAATCCTGCGGCTGGAAGCCGAGTTGACAGGTGAACCCTCGCATTTTATTGCTCCACCAAACGCCGATGTAAATATCGTTGCGTTGCAACGACGTCTTCTCGGTGAGTCGATGGCAACCCAGGAAGAGCGGCTTGTAGCGTTGAACAGGGAAATCCAACGGACCGATGTTGAGTGCACCCTTCTTAACGGGAATATCTCCAGATTGGCTGAATCTCTGCCGTTGTCACAGCAACTTTTCAAGAAAAAGAAAACTCTTGCAGAAAAAAAACTGATCTCCGAAGCAGAACTTCTCCAGGCAGAAATAGAGATAAATAATGTCAGGCATGACCTGTCAACGGCAAGAGAACGTCTGCATGAGGCTGAAGCTCGTCTCGAACGGGCAAGAGATGAGATACGACTTGCCGAGGCCGAGTACAGCAGGGACTTGCTCAGCCAGCTTACAGAAGCAAAAAACAGAAAATCGCAACTTGAGCACCAACTGGAAAAAGCGCAAAACCGCAAGAACCACCGCGAACTTCGCTCCCCCACTGAAGGCATAGTGCAACAACTTGCCGTCAACACTGTTGGTGGCGTCGTCACCTCTGCCCAACCTCTTCTAGTCATCGTTCCGACCGGTGCCGGGGTGGAGATAGAAGCGAAGATTCTCAACAAGGATATCGGATTTATCAAGGAACAGCTGCCGGTCTCGGTCAAGGTTTCGGCATATCCGTATACCCGGTATGGCGATCTTGACGGCACCATTGAGTGGGTTGCCAAAGATGCCGTTGTCGATGAGCAGTTAGGGCCTATCTACCCCATCAAGGTAAAGATTAACAGCCTGAAACTCCCTAATCTGGTCAATGGCAGGCAGGGCATACTCAGCCCGGGCATGACGGTGACGACAGATGTGAAGGTGGGGCAACGGCGGGTTATAGAATATTTTCTTGGCCCGGTTATGCGTTACAAGGATGAAAGTTTACGGGAGATCTGACAATGTCAAAACAGGTTGAAAAACAAAAAGACAGGCAAACCATGAATCAACAACAGACTGAAGCGGACGACGCCCTGCGCGAACACATCACCGCCCAGTCCCTTAAAATTGTCAAACGACTGCCGGCCATTGGACCGGTCGTCATGCTCTACCTGCAATCGTCACACCGCAGATTCCAGTTTATCTCGGATCTGGAGTGGCTTCTTTTGCCTCCCCTCGTTTCAGGTCAATGCAAGCTCTATATGAAGAAAGAATACCCCGTCTCCTACATTTCCTGGGCATTTCTCAATGAAGAGGCGGAAAACCACCTGTTGAAAAACGGTGGAAAACTACGACCTGAAGACTGGAAATCAGGGAACCGGCTGTGGATCGTCGATATGGTAGCACCTTTTGGCGGTATAGAGAACATGCTCAACGATATTCGCAGAAACGAATTCCCGGAAAGCGAAATCCGGCTTGTAGCGCCAGATCCGGAAACCGGGGGCATAACTGCTCGTAAACTCCGAGCCTACAACAGTGAAAAGCACACAGAAAATAGCACTCCAGATGACACCCTCACAGATGCGCACAGCAAATCACCAGGAAAAAGGGACAGGGACGCCAAGTAGCATGACCGGATTCTGTAAAACCGTCGTTTTGTTGAGGATGAAGCAGATCACCGCTTCTCTTTTTACGTTCCCCCTCCTTGTCTTTTTGCTGTGCGCCGCACCGGTAAGGGGGGATGAGACTGGAGAAGAGACAGGAATGACTCTTGAAGAAGCATTCGCCCTGGCCCTGGAGAAAGATGCGCAATACGAGGCAGACATGCATGGCGCCGGAGCACGGCAGGCTGACGGATGGCGGAAGATTGCCGGATACGGGCCGACCCTGTCACTTTCAGGCAGTTACAGTAAAGGCCACGATGAACTGAGTCCGGATGCTGAGAGCGAAATGAATAAGAGCGAGGCACGTTTTTACGAAAAGGAGCTGACCTTGAGTTTTGAGCAACCACTCTTTGATGCGGTAAAAGCAGCATCGTTTAGACAGGGGAGAAACCAACTGAACATAGCAGAACTCAAGCAGAAAACCAGTCACGACGATCTCCGCCTGCGGGTATCAACAGCTTTTTATGAGGTCCTTTCTACAAGGGAGAGTCTGCGAATTGCAACCAAACAGACTAAAGCTATCAATAAGCAACTGCAAAACGCGACAGACAGGCTCAAACTCGGATTTGGAACAATTACCGACCAGTATGAGGCGGAAGCGCGTTATCGACAATCTGCGGCAGCGGAGATATCACGGAAATTGGAGTGGAAAAGGGCAACAACCGAGCTTGCAACCCTGCTCGGGGGCATAACCCCACCCCTGGCAGATCCTGCTCCAGAATATGAGTTTGTGCCTCTAACCAACGACTTGGAGTATTGGCTGGATGTTGCCGATACCAACTCCACCGCTCTCATAAATAAGCGCCTCGAGCTGAAAGCGGCGCAACACACCTACTCTTCCAACCAGTCTCGTTTTCTCCCCTCGCTCGCGTTTTATGCGGATTACTCAAGAAACGAGCCCGATGACTCCCTTGCCGGCTATGGAGAAGACCGGACTGAATTTGATGTGGGACTGGTACTCAGAGTAAATCTGCTTGATGGCGGAGGCGATGTAGCTGCAACAATAGCCGCGCAACGCAGGATGAAGGAGGCGGACGCCCTGTTACGCACCTCCCTGCAAAAGATAAAGAGTTCGGTCGAATCACTCTACGACAGCATCAACGATACCACCCGTCTCATATCCGCCTACGCCAGCGCATCCGAAGCGAGCAGACTGGCTTTGGAATCAGTAGAGGCGGCATATCTTGAAGGGGTAAAAGCTCTGCCGGAAGTGCTGGATCGCCAGCAGGATTATTACGGGATACTTGGCCAATACCACACTGCCCAATATTCCTATATGACCCTTATTTGTTAATCAGCGTGCAATAATGACCCCTTAGAGAAGAAAACAGCGTCGAAAATTGACCCCTCTATGTTATCCCGTCCGTGATGAAATTATCACGGAGGAAATGGAGGATGTTAATAGTGGAGACCATAGCAAAAATACGTCGTTTACACTTTTCAGAAGGGCTTGGGATAAAAACGATTAGTCGTAAGCTTGGACTGTCTAGAAATACAGTCCGTAAAGTTATTCGTAGCGGTGCAACGGAACATACTTACGAGCGCAAGCTTCAACCCCAGCCTCAACTTGGCGAGTATGTTTCCCAGTTGGAGGAGTTGCTTGAAGCGGATTGGGAG
>NZ_FNJI01000038.1 GCF_900104445.1 Desulforhopalus singaporensis
TCTCTCGCTCCATCTTCAATTGCTTATTTTCTTTGCGAAGGCGCCTGAGTTCTGCTTGCATCGCTGTCATGTTGCCTGATGATGTGAGATCACCTGTTGGTTGCTCAGCTTCTTTCTTCCATCTACCAAGCAGGTTTGCATTTATTCCGAGATTCCTGGCTGCTTCGGCAATGGAATAGCCTTGTTCGGTGATGAGCTTGACCGCCTCATCTTTGAATTCCTCGCTATAGTTTCGTCTGGTTCTTTTGCTCATGGATAACCTCCCTTAAGAATTGATATTTCACTCTTAAGAAAGTGTCCATTAAATTCCTACCACATCATTTATTACAAACTCATGGAAAACGGATGTAAGGTCGGTCGGGAACGGGTTTGTACGCTTCGTAAGCGGGAAGGCTTGCAGGTTACACCAAAGAAGAAAAAGAAACGACGTATCGGTAAAAGTACATCGCAACTGAGCAAGACAGAATTGAACTGCTACCCTTTATAGACGAATTCAAAAATACAAGATTTCTAGACCCTCTGGCATAAGTGTTGCGTTCCGCACAAGTGTTGCGCTACGCATATGTAGGACGCAACACTTTTGCCAGTTGCCTGATATTACTCCTCGTCTTTTGCGCCCCCGTCTAACTATCTGATTGTTAATCATAAATAATCCGATGTCTGCCATTATTTTTTTTGGCATCTATTTTGCTCCTTCCGATTTTAACAGCTTGGGAGTGTTGCGTAAATGGTGTAGGAAGGAAAATCGGTCCTAGAACTGAAGACCAGGTAAGACATCCTTCAGAGATGTCTGAAGGACTTTCGCATCAAGATATTTTTACCTGATTACCAATCTCAAGCTCAGCTGAAAAAAATCGCAAGTAGATACGCATCTTGGTAACCAAGCGACACGCTGCCAGGTACTTGGTGATCACCATATGTGTCGTGAGGCATGGGTGCAGCCTGACTGTTCAGGGTAGCGCAACCTTCAATAGTGAGAATCGAGAAATGACTATTCCCTTCTTTGATCGACGTAATATGAATTTCGTGCTCAACGAGTTACTCGATGTTGAGCAATTAACCAGGTACAACTATTACCAGGAACATTCACAGGAGACCTTTGACGCAATCATCGAGGTGGCCGAACAGATTGCCAGGGAATATTTTTACCCCCACAATGCCGAATCCGACAAGAATGAACCGGTGATAGTCGACGGCCGGGTGAAGATTATCCCCGAGGTGAAGGAGGCTATCCAAGTTTTTGCCGAGGCGGGTTTTTTTGCCGGCCACCACAGTGAGGAACTGGGAGGCATCCAGCTGCCCTGGGTGGTCAACCAGGCATGCCTTTCCATCTTTCAGGCCGCCAATATCGCCACTTCCGGCTATCCTTTTTTGACCATCGCGGCGGCCAATTTGATTGAGGCTTTCGGCTCGGAAGAGCTGAAGTCCCGCTACCTGCCGCCGATGCTCGACGGGCGCTGTTTCGGCACCATGGCTTTGACCGAGCCGCAGGCCGGCTCCTCTCTGTCCGATATTACGACCACCGCCGAGTCCACACCTGAAGGGCATTATCTGCTCCGAGGAAATAAAATGTTTATCTCAGGCGGCGAGCATGAATTGTCGGAGAATATCGTCCATCTGGTTCTTGCGCGCATCAAGGGGGCGCCGGCAGGGGTCAAGGGAATTTCCCTGTTCTTGGTGCCACGTTACCACGTTAATCCCGACGGCAGCCTCGGCGAACATAACGATGTGGCTCTTTCCGGCCTACTGCACAAGATGGGCTACAGAGGCACCACCTCGACCGCCTTGAACTTTGGTGAAAACGGCCGTTGCGTGAGTTACCTCATAGGCGAGCCGCACAAAGGGCTTGCCTACATGTTCCAGATGATGAACGAGGCCCGTATCGGTGTTGGGATGGGGGCAGCAATGCTCGGTTATGCCGGTTACCTCTATTCCCTCGATTACGCCCGCACTCGTCCCCAGGGACGCCTGCCGGGCAACAAGGATCCGCAATCCAAACAGGTCATGCTTGTCGATCATGCCGATGTCCGACGTATGCTGCTTCAGCAAAAAGCCTACGTGGAAGGTGCCTATGCCCTGGGACTCTATGCGGCCTGGTTGGTTGACCAGCAGAAGATCTCCCCCGATGAACAGGTCCGCCGCGATTGCGGTCTGCTCCTTGATATTCTCACCCCCATCGTCAAGGCGTGGCCCTCGAAATACTGCCTCAAGGCAAACTATCAAGCCATCCAGATCCTTGGCGGCTACGGCTACACACGCGAATACCCGGTGGAACAGTATTATCGGGACAATCGCCTCAATCCCATTCACGAGGGGACCAATGGGATCCAGGCCATCGACCTGCTTGGCCGGAAAGTCTCCTTGTTCAATGCTGCCGCCTTCAAACTGTTGATCAGGGAGATTGCAGAAACCGTCAAGCAGGGTAGCGAGGAAGCCTCTCTCAAGGACTGGTCTCGGGAATTACACCAGGCCCTTCAGGTGGTTGAGGAAACTACAGAGGAGCTGTTGGAGGTGCAGGAGCAGGTTGGGATGGAGGCCTATCTCGCCAACGCCTCCTTGTATCTGGAGATACTGGGACACCTGGTCATGGCCTGGATGTGGCTGCGTCAGGCAGTGGTCGCAAGCCGCCAAATCGAATCGGCTTCAGCATCGAACCGCAGTTTCTATATGGGGAAGCTGCAGGCCTGCGGGTACTTTTTCCGATGGGAACTGCCCAAAATCCAATACCAGAGTCGGATACTCAGAGACATGGACCGTACCTGTCTTGACATGAAGGACGAGTGGTTTTAGGCAGATAAGATCTGCGGAAACGATTTTTGTGCCGCAAAAGGAGGGTGGTCTATGCGTGTTAACAGCTTGTTGAGCCTTACAGGTTTTTAGAGGTATTGCCACAAGTTACAACAAAAAATAATACAATTTGAAGACGTCAACCATTCCGGCATTTAAACGGCCTTTGATTTCAGGAGGGTTGTCCATGTAATGCCCCGTGGCATCCGTGTTGCGATGTTATATGTCAAATCCGGGTAGCAACAACTATAATGGAAAAAACGGAAAAAAAGCACGGTTGAAGAATACTAGCCGCAGGGAACAACCAAACGTGGCAACACATAAAACAAGTAGGAGGCAAACTGATGAAGAGGATCTTAATTGCCAATCGGGGTGAAGTTGCGATTCGCATAATCCGGGCAGCTCGGCAGTTAGGTATAGAGACGGTTGCGGTAAGTGCAAAGGATGATGTGAATGCACTGCACTTCTGTTATGCAGATCAATCGTACGAACTGCCAGCGGCAGGTGCCGCTGCCTACCTTGATCACCAGGCACTGATTGATGTTGCCCTGAAGACGGGCTGTTCTGCAGTACACCCAGGTTATGGCTTTTTGAGTGAAAATGCAGACTTTGCCCGAAGTTGCGCCGCTCAAAGCATCCGCTTTATTGGACCGGCGCCGGAGATTCTCGATCTGTTTGGTAGTAAAGTAAAGGCCTTGCAGCTGGCTCATGAGGTCGATGTTCCGGTTATGCCGGGCACGTCAGAGCCCACCAGCCTTGACGCAGCACGAACCTTTGCAGAAGAGCATGGCGCAGTCATGCTTAAAGCCTTGGCTGGTGGCGGTGGCCGGGGAATGCGCGTTGTTCTTGATCCGAGCGAGTTGGAAGAAGCCTATGAACGTTGTCGTTCCGAGGCGTTGCAAGCATTTGGCAATGGCGACCTATACGTTGAAAAACTGTTGATAAAGGCCAGTCATATTGAAGTACAGGTTGTCGGGGATGGTTCCGGTAAGGTTTGCCACCTTTGGGAGCGTGACTGTACGGTACAACGTCGTCATCAGAAGTTGCTTGAGATCGCTCCCAGCCCAACCTTAGACAGAGATCTGCGAGATCGCATTCTGGACGCCGCAGTCCGTCTGGCGTCACACGTCAAATACGACAATATAGGTACCTTCGAATTCCTGGTTTCGGAGAACAGTTTCTGGTTCATGGAGGCGAATCCTCGTCTGCAGGTTGAGCACACCGTAACTGAAGAAGTTACCGGAGTCGATCTGGTTCAGACACAGATCCATATTGCATCAGGATTTTCCCTGGAGGACCTTGGATTACAGCAGCCTCCAGTCCTCAACGGCTTTGCCATTCAGGCAAGGGTCAATCTTGAGGAAATAGCGGTTGATGGCACCACTATACCAAAGGCCGGCTTACTCAAAATATTCGCACCACCATCCGGCCCGGGAATTAGAGTGGACACTTATGGTTACAGCGGTTACCAAACCAGCCTCCGTTATGATTCCTTGATTGCCAAGGTGATTGGCCGAGGCACTGATTTTGTACAAGCCATTGGCAAGGTAGCGGGCGCGCTTAGCGAGTTCCATATTGCCAATATTCCCTCCAACATACCCTTGCTTCGCGCAATCCTTGGACATCAGGTGTTTATGAATGGCGACTATAGTACGACTTTCATCTCAGACTACACTCAAGAGTTGCATGAATCCATGGGCAACCTGATAAATATTACCCCTCCGTTGACTGTAGAGAGCGATCAGGATTCCAGTGAACATTCTGAGGCGGCTGGGCTGCCTGACGATTACGACCCTGCACATACCATACTCACACCGATGCAAGGCTTCGTTCTTGCCATGGAGGTGGCGGTTGGTGATGAGGTGTGTCAGGGTGATGTTCTCATGGTGATCGAAGCTATGAAAATGGAGCACGTGGTGCGAGCAGAGTACGATGGCGTCGTCACTGCAATCTGTGTCAATAAAGGTGATGCGATCAAGGATAAATGCCTTCTGTTAGTTGTTGAACCCAGTGGCTTGAGCGAACGTTCTTTTGCCCGCAAGCAAACTGCGCCAGCTGATGAAGAGCAGGACTGGAGCGCAGAAGTCGCGGAAATCAATCAACGCTTGCAGTTTGCCTATGCGATGGGAGGTCCAGATAATGTTGCCAAGCAAAAAGCTAAAGGCAAGCTGACGGCCCGCGAACGCATTGACGCTCTGGCGGATGAGGGCAGTTTCACCGAGATCGGTGCCTTGACCGGTTTCAGCAAGTATGACGAGAACGGCAATCTGATCTCCCTGCAACCTGCCAATTTTATTGCGGGGCTGGCCAATATCGCCGGACAACGGGTCACCCTGGGCGTAGACGATTTCACCCTGAGAGCCGGCTCCGGTGATTCAGCTATCCATGAAAAACAAATCTTCCTGGAAAACTATGCCCGCGAAATGCGTTTGCCGGTTGTCCGACTGTTGGACGGTGCTTCCGGCGGAGGCAGTGTGAAGCTGGCCATGGAAAAAGGCTTCCACTATTTACCCGTCAACCCTGGTTGGGATGCAGTGGTTGAAAACCTGTCTCTGGTCCCAGTGATATCTGCTTGCCTAGGTCCGACTGTTGGGCTCGGTGCAGCAAGATTGGTCATGTCCCATTTCGCCATTATGGTGCGTGGAACCAGCCAGATATTCAGCGCTGGTCCTCCTGTCGTCAAGGGCACCACCGGTGAAGATATAAGCGCCGCAGAACTTGGTGGTGCTGATGTTCATGCCAACAACGGCATGGTGGAACGTATCGTGGATTCCGAGACAGAAGCGTTTGAGGCTATTCGCGCCTTCCTCTCCTATCTGCCGAGAAATGTCGATGAACTGCCAAAGCGTATTGAATGTACTGACCCGGTTGATCGCCGCGACGACAGACTGTTGAAAGCTGTGCCGCACAATGAGAGAACGCCCTACGATCTGCAGGTAATTCTAGAGTCCATTTTTGATCAAGGCTCCCTGTTTACCTACGCTGAATATGGTGGCTCCACCATCACTGCTCTGACACGTCTCGATGGCTACCCCGTAGGTGTTCTGGCAAGCAATCCTTTCAAAGGAGCGATCATGTCCGTTGAAGGTGCCCAGGCTCTCACTCGTTTTATCGACCTGTGCGAGACTTTCCATTTACCAATAGTCAGCCTGACCGACCAGGGAGGGGTGTCTATCGGTTCTGAGGCAGAAAAACTCGGTACCATCCGCTACGGAGTTCGCGCCATTTCTGCCGTTTACCAAGCCAAGGTTCCTCAGGCCGAGGTAATTTTACGCAGAGTATTTGGCGTTGGCGGCGCGGGCATGGTGAACCGTCATCGCGCTGCATCCTGCTGGTCCTGGCCTTCGGGCACCTGGGGGTCACTTCCCTCTAAAGGCGGTATCGAGGCAGCATTTAGGGCCTACCTGAACACCGTAGAAGATCGTGAAGCCGAATTGGAACGTCTCAATAAGGAGATGGAGAACATTGCGTCGCCCTTTAGAACGGCTGAACATTTCGGCGTTCAGAATATGATTGATCCTCGTGATAGCCGTCCACTTCTCTGTGAGTGGGTTAAGGATGCCTATTACCGGTTGCCGCAGATGTTGGGTAAACCTTCGTTTGGTACGCGTCCATGATTGGGAAGGTTGTAAAAAATTCTATAAAAAAACAAGTAGACCAGGAGAACTGAAAAATGGATGAACATCAATTGACCCAGATGCTTCGTGCTGATGAGGAAATTATCACCAAAAAACTGGATTACTGGGCCCAGGAAGCAGGGGGCAAAACCTTCTTTTATTACGGTGAGGACGATGTCACGTTAACTTATGCGGAGTTTTCCAAGCGTACTGATGCAATTGCAGGCAACCTCGCAGCGATTGGTATTGAACAGGGTGACCACGTGAGCGTGTTTACAACCAATTCACTGTTATGCACACTGATGATGTTTGGTATTTGGAAGGCCGGAGCAGTTTTTTGCCCGGTCAATTTTTCCTTTTCCCGGCGCTTGTTGGCATATCAGCTAAACGACACTGCTCCAAAGCTGATCGTGACCGCGCCGGATCTGCTTCCAAAAGTGAATGAAATTGCTGAAGAACTCAAATCCTTACCAGCGGTGACAGTTTATCAAGCACCCGAGGGTAGTCATGATTACACTGCCGAGTTACCGGCTGTTCACTCTTCACTCAAAGCAGTTACCTGGGAAGAACTGACCGGGCCAGCAAGCCGGCCTGACATTACGGTCACCTTTCATGACCCGGCTAATCTGGTTTATACCTCCGGAACAACCGGCCCCTCCAAAGGGGTTGTCCAATCTTACCGCTGGATGGCCGGGTATAGTTATGGGCTGCGGGCAATCCTGACACCCGATGATGTCATATACAATGACCTCCCCCTTTACCATGTGGGTGGCGCTATCGCGAATGTCTGTCGCGCAGTATGGGCCGGCTGTGAGGTTGTCGTATGGAACCGTTTCAGTCCTAATGAATTTTGGAATCGTATTCATTCGAGAAAGGTAACCACAGCCATCCTTCTCGATGTCATGCTTTCCTGGTTGACGAAGGCTGAGCCGCGCGATGATGACCGCCGGAACACCCTGAACAAGGTCTACATGCAGCCTCTTCCGTTGAACCATTCGGACTTTGCCAAACGTTTCGGCATCGACTTTGTACAAGCAGCTTTTGGCCAAACTGAGACCGGTATGGGTGCATTCGTCATACTGAAAGAACTGGAAGAAGGTCAAGGTACACCTCCGGATCAATACCATGGAATGAGCCATAGCGAGGTCAAAAAAGCCGCTGAAGAATCCGGCCTGCTCCTCATGGCGGGTGAAAAGGCGACCAGGAAAGGTTTGATGGGATATCCTTCGCCTTTCGTTGAGGTTTCCATTCGAAATGAAAATGATGAAGAATGTCCGGTTGAAGAGCCAGGACAATTAACCTATCGTCCAAGACTTCCGGGACTGCTCTTCCAATCATATTTAGGGAAACCGGAAAAAACCATAGAGGCTCTCAAAAACCTGTGGTTCCATACGGGAGATGCCGCTGTCCTGGATAAGGATGGACTCCTCTATTTTGTCGATCGTTTGGGTGACCGGATTCGTGTTCGTGGTGAAAACCTCTCCTCTTTCCAGGTAGAGGATATGCTGACGCAACTATCAGCCGTGAACATTTGCGCTGTTGTAAGCATCCCCAGTGATGAAGGTGATGAAGATGATATTGTAGCTTATATCGTGCCGTCTGCGGGGAAAGATTTGACTGAAGATGAGGTTCGTTCGTACTCGGATGACAACCTGCCCAAGTTTATGCGCCCTCGATATATCCGGATTGTCGATTCGATACCCCAGACACTGACTCATAAGGTCGAAAAGTACAAACTGCGGAACATGATTCTGCAGGAGCTCGGACGGAAGTAACAGGCCGAAAAGAATTCCGGCAAAAAGGGAGAGCTTCTATGGGCATGGTTATTCTGTGGAAATGATACGTGATGCCTAATTGGATGTTCTGACTGTCGGACTTCATACTCCATCCAGGTACGGGGACGGCCATGGAGGATGGTCCGGCCTGTCGCAATGACTGGCGCATCCCTCTGCCGGGTCTCGGAGGCAGCTTGCTGCACCACCGATGTCATCATCGTGTGCGACAACGGCGTGCTGGCGTAACAGAACCGTTATCTGCATGCGTATTAATCTTAAGGAGAACAACCAATGAGTTCTAGAGAAGTTGTGTTTGTCGAAGGTGTCCGTACTGCGTTCGGTCGCATGGGCGGATCATTGAAGGATCTGTATGCCAGCCGGATAGCCGGCATTGCCGTCGACGGGCTGCTGGATAAAACAAAGATCCTTGAAAAAGGGCATGTGGACAGCGTATTCCTGGGATCCGCCACCGGCTGCTCCGTGGCCATCAACCCGGCCCGGCATGCGGTATTGTCTACAAGACTCCCCTACACCACCTCCGCCTCTTACGTGGAAATGCAATGCGGAAGCGCCATCGATTCCATCAACCATGCGGCGTGGAAAATCCTGGCCGGCCAGGCTGACGTTGTTATTGCAGGGGGCATGGAATCCTACAGCCAGATGACTTTCAAATTTTCTTCATCTACCCAGCCTTACAAATTGATCCCGCCCATGCCCATCTTGCAAAAACTCTCGCCGATTGAAGAAGAGTGCATCGGTATGGGGCTCACCGCTGAAAATCTCCAGGAAATGTACAACATTTCACGAGAGGAGTCTGACGAATTTGCCTTTAACAGCCAGATGCGCGCCCAGGACGCAATCAAGGCAGGGTATTTCAAGGACGAGATCGTTCCTGTGACTATCCCGGCCACCCGAAAGACCCCGGAACAGATATTTGACGCGGACGAGCATCCCCGACCCCAGTCCACCCTGGAAGGCATGGCCAAATTGCCGCCTGTGTTCAAAAAAAACGGCACCGTCACTGCGGGCAATTCCTCCGGCCAGAACGACGGGGCCGCTTTTGTATTGATGATGACCAGGCAGAAGGCGGAAGAACTGGGATACTTCCCAATGGCCAAATGGCTCGCCGGTGCCGATTACGGATGCGATCCTAAAATCATGGGCATCGGTCCGGCTTATGCCATGGTCCAGGCAGTAGGCCGTGCCGGCCTTCAGCTTTCCGAGATAGACGTCATGGAGTGTAATGAGGCCTTTGCCGTACAGAACCTGGCCGTGATCAAGGAGATTGAGAACCAGACCGGCGAAACCGTAGACATGAAAAAGTGGAACCCTTACGGTGGCGCCATTGCATTCGGCCACCCCAACGGCGCATCCGGCGCCCGGATCTGCATGTTCGCCATGCGTCACATGATCAGGAACAACGGCAGATACGGCGTATTCGGCTCCTGCTGCGGCGGCGGCCTGGGCGTGGCTACCGTCATCGAGAACCTACAGAATTAATTTCAAAATCCATAAAGAGACAGACTATGAACATCGACGACATCAAAACCATCACCGTTATCGGCGCCGGAAACATGGGACACCAGATCAGTCTCCAGTGTGCCTTAAAAGGATTCACCACCATCTGCACGGACATCAGCGAGGACTTGCTCAAGAAAGCGGATGATTTCGTGGACTCCTATCTTGCCGGCAGGGTGGAAAAGGGGAAGCTCTCTACAGAGCAGGCCAGGGACGTCCGGCAAAGGATTCACTTTACACCTTCCCTGGAAGAAGCTGCCAAAGATACCGACTATGTGATTGAAGCGGTACTCGAAGTCCTCGATCTCAAGCGGAAGATTTTTGCGGATCTGGACAGGATCGCTCCACCACATGCCATTCTGGCGACAAATTCATCGGCAATAGTCAGTTCTAAAATCGCCGATGTCACCAGTAGGCCGGAGAAGGTTATCAACCTGCACTTTTTTAATCCTGCGCTGGTGATGGAGCTGGTTGAGGTCGTGCAGGGCCCGCATGTGTCCGAGGAGACCGTTCGGGTCAGTATGGAATTGTGCAAACGTCTTCACAAAAAGGCCGTGCATGTAAAAAAGGAAGTCAAAGGGTTTCTGCTCAACCGGATTCTGCTCGCCATGTTCAGGGAAGCTTTCTGGCTTCTCGATATGGATGTTGCCTCTATTGAAGACATTGACAAGGCCTGTATATATGGCGCCGGGCACCCCATGGGGCCGTTTACCCTGAATGATCTCACCGGGCTCGATCTGATGTACACCATGGAAATGGAAACATTCCGGGAGACCGGTAACGTTGCCGACCGGCCGTCGCCTAACCTTGTGAAGCAGTATGTCGAGGGCCGCTACGGAAAGAAAACAGGCAAGGGCTGGTATGATTACAGCGACAAATAACACCTGTAGGATCTCTCTACAGGAAATGCATAACCGATGGGAATAAACATACCATGGCTTCAAAAACTGTATTGCTCAAACAGGAAAATGGAATCGGCTGGATACGGTTCAACCGGCCGGAAAAACTAAATGCCCTCAACAGCCAGGTATTTAAAGAGCTGGAGGAGGCCGTGGCCGCTTGCGAGGAGGCTGATGAGATCCGGGTTGTGATCCTCACCGGCAGCGAAAAAGCCTTTGTCGCAGGAGCGGACATTGATCAAATGGCAGACGCGGACGTTACCGACGCGGCACGGCTAGGCGAGATCAGCATGCGCGCCCAGGAACGGTTGGCCTATCTTGCCAAGCCGACCATCGCCATGATCAGCGGATATGCCCTTGGCGGCGGGCTTGAAGTGGCGTTGTGCTGCGATTTCAGGATCGCAGCTGACAATGCTGTACTCGGGCTTCCTGAAATCACCCTGGGTATTATTCCCGGCGGCGGCGGTACCCAGCGCCTGTCCCGGCTGATTAGTTACAGCAATGCGGCAGAACTGATCATGACCGGTGAAATGATCAAAGCGGATCAAGCTGAAAAATTAGGAATCCTTAACCGGGTGGTCGATCCGGGCGCGCTCGAAGACGAGGTGAAGGCCTTTGCCTCAAAGCTCATCAAGCAGCCGGCAATGGCCTTGAGGGCGGCCAAGACCGCCATGCGCAGGGGGCTGGAGGTTTCGCTCAAGGACGGGCTGTATATCGAACAGGATTGCTTTTGCATGCTTTTCAGCACGGCTGATCAAAAGGAGGGCATGAAAGCGTTTATGGAAAAAAGGAAGCCCTTGTTTAAAGGTTGTTGATACTGAGCAAAAATCCTGGAATCCCTTGAACAGCAATCGAACCCGGCCTGGATCAGTGTTTAAGATCAATAGATCAAGCCCACGCGGAAATTCATCTTCGTTCAGAGTTGGACCCAATTGAAAAATTAATGGAAAAGGAATGCCTTGGTCGGGAATCCGGCCATGGGTATTACAGGTATTTTTTAAAAGGGGAAGTTACATGGCTGCAGTTGAATTTAACAGTTTTGAAACGTTCAAACAAAAAAAGGACGCACCGCTTCCCAAAGGAAAATGGGTAACCGTGACCCGGGAAATGGTCAATGCCTTTGCTGAGGCCACCCACGACCACCAGTGGATCCATACGGACCCCGAACGAGCCCGACAGGAATCATTTTTTGGCATGGCCGTGGCTCACGGTTTTCTGTCCCTGTCTTTGGTGCCTGGCATGATCAGGGATGTGGTCGAGTCTTCCAGCAAGAAAATCGAAGTGAATTACGGATTAAACCGGGTACGCTTTCCCGCACCTGTGCCCGTGGGAAGCCGGGTGCGTCTCTCCTGCCGCATAGGGGAGGTTAAAGAAATGGAGAACAGTGGACTGAAAGTTACCTGGCACTGTGAGGTGGAAATTGAGAACAACGACAAGCCAGTCTGTGTCTGCGAACTGATCGTTCTGATGTTTGAATAGACAGAATTAATTATGAAAGGGCAGAAGTGGTCCCGGTTTTTCAGAGAGAATATGGTCACGGTTAAGGTGAAATCTGAATTAATTAGTTCTACATGACCGTGGTTGAAGCCTGAATCGGTGGCCTGAATTTTTTTCAAAGCCTGGAGAGGGCCAGGCTTTTCTCACACATGATTTTGGTGGGTAAAATTCTCACCGCTTTTAAGACTACAGGATCCGGCATAAAGTGAACTTGATTTCTGCTGCCAGCCCTCTGGACGCAATATACGCTTGTGTCCGCTAATCAATGTACTGACTAATACCAACTGACTACTGAAAAAAATTGTATTCATTGTTACCGGGGAGAAGTTCACCATTCAAGACTGCGTTTGCAAAAGCAAAAAGGCACTGAGTTCTTCCCTCTTTTGAGCCACTTCTTTGCATCTCTCCACAGGTTCGACCTGGGTAAATAGTACAAGCATAGCAGTATATCTTCACGGTTGGCCCCATGGTGTACCGCGAGGTTTTGGCTGAAGGTCAGCTAGCTAACCTGTGAAAGATAAAAACGGCCTTTTGAAGAGAGGGCTAAAAAATAAAATATGGAGAAGATTACAATGAGAAAGATTATTGCTTCAGCCGTTGGCCTCATGCTCGCTGGTGGTGTGGCGACTACTACAGCATCTGCAATGGAAAATCAATTCGGCGGTTACTGGCGTACCCGTGCTATTGTTCAGGATAAATTTAATCAGGACGGCGAAAGCTACGGACGTATTGACAATCGAACTCGTCTCTATTACACCGCAAAATTCAACGACAATTTCAAATTCGTAAACAAGTTCGAATTTGACTCTAACTGGGGCAGCGAACCTCTTGGAGATATCGGCGCTGACGGTATGGTGTTCGAGATTAAGCACTCCTATGCTGATTTCACTCTCGGTAATGTTCGTACCAAGCTCGGTATACAGGGTTACACTATTGCCCGCGGTTTTATTTTTAACAATGACTTCACAGGTATCCTGGTTTCTCCCAAGCTCGGCAACGTTACTCCGACACTGGGATACATCTCCGCAAAGACTGAAGACGGCGGTGGTTATGACTACACCGAAGGTATTGCTTTTTTCCAGGTCGGTGTACAGGTAAGCGACAACCTGAGTCTCACCCCGTATTTTGTATATTACTCAGCCGACGAAGGCACCTCCGTCGACGATGAAGGCGTGGTAACTCCTGAAGGCGATTGGAATTCCTACTATCTCGGTACTGACTTTGACCTGAAGATGGACGTAGCCAGCGTATGGGGTTCTCTTATCTATAACGGCGGCGACTACGGTGATGACGACATCAGCGCATTCCTCGGCGCCCTGGGCGTTGACGCAGGTATCGCACACGGTCAGGTCTTCTTCGCAACCGGCGACGATGATGCCGCTGACGGCGACATGGAAGCATTCTTCAATCCTGTAGGTCGTTCTTACTACTGGTCTGAGATCATGGGTTACGGTGTTTTCGATAATAACGCTTCAGCCGGCTCTCCTGCTGACGGAATCACCAATATTCTCGCAGTTAACGCTGGTGTAACCGTTAAACCTGCCGACAAGCTGACCCTTTCTGCAGACCTCTGGTACGCGATGCTTGCTGAAGACAACGCAGCCGGTGAAAACGAGCTCGGTTTTGAGGTCGACGGTAAACTTACCTACGCGCTTATGGACAACATGAATCTTGATGCCGTTCTAGCATACCTCGCAGCCGGCGATGCTACCGGTGATGAAGATGTTTTTGAGAGTGGTGTACGCTTATCTTTCAAGTTCTAATTTAAGCACCGTACCGAGTTAGCGCAGTTTAACAAAGAAGCCTGATAGAGTTAATTCTATCAGGCTTCTCTTATTGACTGACGTTCTCCCTGAAAGCTGGATATATCAAAATTTGATATTTTCTGGCAAACTGCTCCGAAGACCAGGGAGGTAATCGGCCATGAAAAGATCGAAATTTACAGAAGAGCAAATCGCCTTTGCACTCAAGCAGGCAGAGACGGGAACCAAAGTCGAGGAGGTATGTCGGAAGATGGGAATCACCCAGGCTACCCTTTATACCTGGATAAAAAAATGGCGGACTTGGTCCCAGTGAGCTGAGACGTCTGAAACAGCTTGAAAAAGAGTACCGGCAGCTTAAAAAAATTGTCGCTGATCTCAGTCTTGATAAACAGATGCTCCAGTACGTGCTCTCAATAACGTTCTGAAACCAGATAAGAAAAGAGAACTTGTCGATGATCTTGATCTTCGCTACTGTGTCGGGAAACGGAGGTGTTGTTGACGTAAAACCAACTCCATTATATCGTGTGAATTTATCCTATTTTTCCGCCGGATTAATAATGAACTTCGCTGCCCTGATGGCTATAGTTGTTTGGAAGAAAGGATATCTGAGACATGGTGGGCTGCAGTTACTGTCTGTTTTTATATTGACACCGGCTTTTTTGGTAATCGAAATCCTTGTTGCCGTAGCCTGAATTGTTCAAACGTTAATTACAGGAAATTCGTAAAAAAGACTTCTCAAGATTAATGCACGAATTGATATAAGGGCGGATGATGGGCTGGTCAGTGATTTGAATCTGTCATTGTGTTCCAGTCTAAGGGGTTAGAAAATGGATAAGATTACCAACAAGTTTGATATTTGGGAGGGCGAAGCTATGAACTGTGAAGGGTTGAAGGATGATCATGGAGTGATTGTCGATAACCTGCTTGTTGGGATATGTATTATACAGGAAGGACGATTCAAGTATGTAAATGGACATCTGCTGGATATGTTCGGTTATGATAAGCCTGATGCATTTATCGGAAAATCATTGTGGGACATGACGGTTTCCGAGGACAGATCTGCTGTCAGATCAAGTTATTTCAAATGTGACAGACATCGTGTTTTGCCTGATCGTTTTACATTTCGAGCACGAAAAAAAGATAATTCAATTATCTGGATAGAGATGGGTATAAAAAGTGTTTCTTACAGGGGCAAATCATGTGATTTGGGAAATATGGTCGATATTACCCCATCGAAAATGGCGGAAGAAGCGCTACGGGAATCGAGGTATAGATATCGGATTGTACTTGATGAAATTGAAGACGGTTTTGGGGAAATAGATCTTTCTGGAAAAGTCATTTTTTGTAATGATTCGTTTATAAAAATATATGGATACCCACGAGATGAGTTAATTGGTCTGGATTATCGAGAATATCTGGATAGTAACACAGTTGATGCTGTCTATAACGCATACAACAAGGTATATGTTACTGGGATACCGAATAAAGGATTTGCCTATGAGATTATATGTAAGAATGGGACCAGGAAAATTGTTGAAAACTCTATATCTTTAATTGAGAATTCAGAGGGCATTCCTGTAGGTTTCCGCAGTATCGTACGTGATATTACTGCCAGAAGACATGCTGAAGAAGAACTGGCAAAGCATCGTAGCCGTTTAGCGGCCATATTTAGCAGTGTCAGGGACGCCATTATTACCGTTGACACCAACATGGTAGTGATTGAAGCGAATAAGGCGGTGAAAACGCTTTGTGGTATGAGTGCTGAGTATATAATCGGAAAGGTATTCACGGCTGTTCCTAATCACTGCAACAAATCATGCTACAGGTTAATAAAAGAAACTCTGGAAAGAAAAACAACGATTAAAGAATACAGGATTGAGTGCGGGCCTCGCCAGGTAGTTGTTGTCAACAGTTCTCCACTTTTGGACCAGGATGGCAAGTTTATCGGAGGAGTCCTTGTCATACGGGATATAACAAGGCTTAACGACCTTGAAAAAGAATTGAAAGAGCGGCACCATTTTCACAACATTATTGGTAAAAGTATTGGAATGCAGGAGATATACAGCCTTCTAGAGGATCTTGCTAATATAGAGACAACGGTTTTGGTAACCGGTGAAAGTGGTACAGGAAAAGAACTGGCAGCTAAGGCGATTCATAATGGTGGAAACCGAGCTTTTAAAAAATTTGTTGCTGTAAATTGCTCTGCTCTGGCTGAAACCTTGCTTGAAAGCGAGTTGTTCGGTCACGTGAAAGGCGCTTTTACAGGTGCAATCAGGGACCAAGAAGGTCGTTTCAAAGCTGCTGATGGAGGAACGATCCTTTTGGATGAAATCGGTGATATTTCACCAAAAATACAACTGAAGCTTCTTCGCATACTTCAGGAAAAGGTATTTGAGCGGGTGGGCGACTTGACCCCTGTATCGGTGGATGTCCGGGTCATTGCCTGTACAAATCGTAATTTGGCAGAAATGGTACGGAATGGGGAATTCCGTGAGGATCTTTATTACCGTCTTAAAGTTGTCGAGATCAAACTTCCACCGCTCCGTGAGCGGCTTGATGATATTCCATTACTTGTGAATCATTTTTGCAGTATTTTAACTACCCGTTTTAAAAAAAATATTGAAGGGGTGTCAGATGAGGTGCTCAAGGCATTCATGGATTATGCCTGGCCAGGAAATATCAGGGAGTTGGAACACGCATTGGAACGAGCTTTTATCCTTTGTCGAGATCGGAGAATTATGCTTTCACATTTGCCATCGGAAATCAGAGAGTATTCAAGAAATACAAAAGCTGTTTCAAAAAAAAGATTAGATGACGGACCTGAAGAGACACTTTTGGCTTTAAACAAAACCGATTGGAACAAAGCCAAGGCAGCACGCCTGTTGGGAATTGACCGGAGTACTCTTTATAGACGAATTCAAAAATACAGGATTTCTAGACCCACTGAATAAGTGTTGCGTCCTGCAGATGTGCTGCGCTACACATCTGCAGGACGCAACGCTTATTCCAGTTCCAGACATGACTTCTCGTCTATCATCCCCCTGCCTAACTATCTGATTGTTAGACATAAACAATCCGATGCCTGCCATCATTTTTTCTTTGGCATCTATTTTGCGTTCTCCGATTTTAACAGCCTGTCAAACATATCAATCCGAAGGGTGATTGGCGACCATTGATAAAGTAATCTTGGTTTTCGCTTTATGTGCAATTCCAATAAGATACTATTGCCATGCAATGTGCGCTATCTGGCGTAGGGATTAATAATGGTAGCTGGATATTTTCAACGGGAGGCAGATATGAACGTTAAAATTAGCCTTAAAAGGAAAAAACAATATTCTACTGGTTCAGATGAACAACAATCCGGTGAATTCGCTCTCCCATGAGGTTCGCAACGGTTTGAGCCAGGCACTGAAGGCAGCACTTGGTGATAATTGGCAGAACATCGCGGGCTCTCCCCCCTGGGGATCTACCGTGACATGGCTGTGACCGGTTGCGAGCCGGACGGGATGGGGATCGGGCAGGTTTTCGCTATTCCCAAGCTCCTGAAAACAAACGGCCTGAAAATGGATGATATCGGACTCTGGGAGTTGAACGAGGCCTTCGCCGTCCAGGTAGTCTACTGCGCTACAAACTCGGCATCCCAGACGATCGACTTAATGTCAATGGCGGTGCCATCTCCATCGGTCACCCCTACGGCATGAGCGGCACCCGCATGATCGGACATGCCCTGATCGAAGGGAAGCGGCG
The DNA here is from genome assembly GCF_900104445.1 of Desulforhopalus singaporensis. Lineage (GTDB taxonomy): Bacteria > Desulfobacterota > Desulfobulbia > Desulfobulbales > Desulfocapsaceae > Desulforhopalus_A > Desulforhopalus_A singaporensis. The sequence continues at coordinate 17,604 of NZ_FNJI01000038.1, forward strand.
CAGCGTCAAGTATGTGGTTATCATCATGTGCGTTGGTGTCGGCATGGGGGTTGCCGGTCTGTTCGAGGGGGCCTGAGGCACTTGACAGGAACTGTAAAGAGGAGAGGACTGCCCGGTTCACAAGAGAATGCTCTTCTCGGTCTTATACAACAGCAGCTTTTTTGAACATCTATCTATTAACCCAGCACCGTAAGAAACCAGATCATGAATAACACACTCTTTAGCCGAAGAAATCTACAGTTTCTGCTCAATGAAGTGATCAAGATTGAAGAGATCTGCAGCTACGATTATTTCAGCGATCATGATCGTGACACCTTCGAGATGATTCTTGATACCGCCGACCAGATCGCACGCAATCAACTGCACCCCTATTTCAGCGAGATGGATAAGAAACCACCGGTCTTTAAGAATGGAAGGGTTGAGGTGCACCCGATGGTTAGGGAATGGATGACCCAGGCCGGCGAAGGGGGCTGGATCGCGGCCTCCTTTTCCTATGAAATCGGCGGCCAGCAGTTGCCGGTTACCATACGGACGGCGACCAGCTTCATGTTCAGCGCCGCCAACTATTCCGCCGCGGTCTACCCCGTTCTGACCACCGGTGCAGCCGGTCTGATCGCCACCTTTGGTAGCGAGAAACTGCAGCAGACCTACCTACCCACCATGTTCGCCGGCAAATGGCAGGGAACCATGGCCTTGACCGAACCGCAGGCCGGTAGTTCCCTGGCGGACATCCGTACCAGGGCAATCCCGACCGAAACAGACCACTACCTGATCAAGGGGGAAAAGATCTTCATCTCTGCCGGTGATCATGACGGCGTGGACAACATCGTTAATCTGGTCCTCGCCAAGATCGAAGGAGCTCCGGCAGGCGTCAAAGGGATCTCGCTCTTTGTCGTTCCCCGCCTGCGCCCGACCGAGGACGGACTCATCTATAACGACGTGACCACCTCCGGCACTTTTCACAAGATGGGTTACAAGGGGGCCCCGATTACCCACCTGAGCTTTGGCGATAACGGCGACTGCCATGGCTATTTGGTCGGCGAAGCACACCATGGGCTCACCTATATGTTCCGGATGATGAACGAAACCCGTCTTGAGGTCGGCAATGCCGCCGCGGCCATCGCCTCGGCTTCTTATTACAATGCCCTGAACTATGCTCAGGAGCGCCTCCAGGGGCGCAGGGCCAGTGCCAAGGATCTGCTCCAGCCGATGGTGCCGATCATCGAACACGCCGACATCAAGCGGATGCTGCTCTTTCAACGCGCCATTGTTGAAGGCTCCCTAAGCCTGTTGCTGCAATGTTCCAAATACGCCGACCTCTGCCAGGTCGAACAGGAAGAGCAGAAAGAGCATTACGAATTGCTGCTTGACCTCCTGACACCGATCGCAAAAAGCTACCCTTCAGAGATGGGAATTCAATCAACCAGCTACGGGTTGCAGATTCACGGGGGCTACGGCTACTGCGACGAATATCCCCAGGAACAGCTCTACCGGGATATTCGCATCCACCCGATACACGAAGGGACCACCACAATCCAGGGCATCGACCTGCTTGGGCGTAAGGTGCAGATGCAAAAAGGCATAGCCTTCCCCCTCTTTGTCGCCCAGGTGGAGAAAGCCATTGAGGATGCTAACCAGGACCAGGATCTGTCACCTTATGCCGAACGGTTGAAGGGTGGACTGACCGCCCTGATTGAGGTCACCGACAGGTTGGTCGGTACCAGCGCTGTTGATCCGGAACTTATCCTGGCCGACTCAGCACTCTATCTGGAGTTGTTCGGACTGGTTGCTATCGCTTGGCAATGGCTGTTGCAGGGGACAACTGCTCAGCGCGCCCTGCAAACCGACCCGAGTGAGCGAGAAACAAGTTTCTACCAGGGGAAAATATTAACATTACGATATTTTTTCCACTATGAACTGTCCAAGTATCACGGCCTCGCCCTGCGACTTGGTGAACGGGACGGACTGACGGTAAGGTCTGGAGTTGAAGATTTTGAAGACTGAACTTTTTGCCACTGGGTCAGGCTGCCTGACGCCGCGAACTGGGAAAATGAAGAGGATCACCACCAAAATGCCCTATCATGTCGGCGAGGTTCACCTCTATCTGACAGAGATCGTTAGTGGGTTGGTGCTGTTATACGTCTTTAAAACTCATGGACATTTCGACCATTTCGGTCTTGCCAGGATTCCTGGAAAAGGAGACAACTGCTAAGATTAATTTTTCGCGCGACACTGCAGCACAATTATTCGGCAAACAAACCTATATTGACAACCTGGTCTGGTTGACAAAGTCTCTCGGATCAACAGCGCGGCGACTCTGCCGGAGCAGTATCTCCTGGCCGAAGAATGGGGAGAACTGTTGCACAGTCTGGGCATCGCGCCCGCCTGACCATCAGCAACGTAAAGACACCAACCGTCCGATTGTTAAAGAAATCGATCAAATAAGCATTGTGGCGGTTTAAATCTTTAATATCATAATATACATGAGGTTTATACAATGGAAGAGGTAGTCATCGTTTCAGGTTGCAGAACAGCCATTGGTAGCTTTGGAGGGACTTTGCTTCCCATGAATGGGGCAAGCCTTGCTGCCGTTACTATGAAGGAAGCTGTTAAAAGGGCAAATATCGATCCTGCCTTAATTGATGATATCAGGTATGGGAGTTGCGTAGAATCTTGTGACACCCTTAATGTCACAAGAGTCGGAGCATTGCTGGCCGGAATCCCAGACACGGTCCCTGCTGCCACCGTCAACAGGGTTTGTATCTCAGGGATGGAAGCCATGATATCAGGGATGGCTATGATCCAGGCAGGTATGGCGGATATTATTCTGGCAGGTGGTACGGAACATATGTCCTCAATTCCTTATACTGTTCCCAAGGCCAGGTGGGGCTGCAGGCTGCAGGACAGCACCTTCGTGGACAGCTTGATCCACGCACTCCATTGCGGTTCACACATAATACCACATCCTGAGGACGGCCCGGTGGATGAGACACAGGCCCCTTTGAGCATGTTTGTCGGCAAACCATATATCATGGGACACACCACTGAGTTTATTGCCCAGCACCTGGATATTTCCCGCAGAGAAATGGATGAGGTGGCATTGCGAAGTCATAACGAAGCGGAACGTGCCACCAATGACGGATCTTTTAAAGATGAAATCGTACCCGTTGAAGTCCCACATAGACGTAAAGAGTCTATTGTTTTTGATAGAGACGAACACTTCAAGCCGGGCGTGACCCTGGAACAACTTGAGGCCCTGCAACCTGCTTTTGTGCCTAAGATTGGAAAGGTAACCGCAGGAAATTCCTCTGGAATAAATGATGGGTCAACCGGCATGATCATCATGTCCGCCTCCAAAGCCAGGGAACTTGGTTTGGCGCCTATTGCTAAAATCAAGGCCGCAGCAAGGGGAGCCTGCCATCCCTCTATCATGGGCCTTTCTCCTGTGCCGGCGGTTCAAAACCTGCTCAAGTCAACAGGAATCGAGATTGGGGATTTTGACCTCTGTGAAGTAAATGAAGCCTTTGCTGGACAGTATATTGGCTGTGAGAGAGAGCTTGGCCTTAATCGTGATATCACCAATGTTAACGGTTCCGGTATTGGTCTTGGCCATCCTGTCGGTTCCACAGGGGCGCGCCTGATTGTGACCCTTATGTATGCGCTCAAAAACAGAAACAAATCCCTCGGCCTTGCCACTCTATGCGGCGGGGGAGGGGTATCGATGGCCTGTGCTATTGAAATGCTCTAAGGTATTGGGGAGCTACAATTGTCTGTTCCATGACAGTTCGGTTTTTTAATCCGGTTCGTTTCTGCCCTTGGGCTGTGCTGCTCCGCTGAGATGGACCTGGAAAAACGTAATCGCGGGATGTTTATTGCACTTTTAACTTTGGTATCCTCGCTTCATTTCGCAGCTGGAAGGTGCAATAAACCCACTTTCAGGAGGGCGTCATGAGTCTTCGGCAGTTAGGTTTTATAGAGAGCGTTAATCTCCTTCAAGGTCACGGTATTGACGTTGAGGGTATCCTTGCTTCCAGCTTGGAGGAGGTACTCTTCGCGGCAGATAGTGTCGGGTATCCTGTGGTACTAAAGGCAGTATCGGAAAAGATTATCCACAAATCTGATATTGGTGCTGTATTGCTTAACCTGCACGATCGTGCTGAAATTGAAACGGCATATTTCCAACTGCTCGACAATGGTTTGCAGGCCACCGGAGAGCCATTGGACGGTATCCTTGTTCAGGCAATGGCAAAGCCCGGATTTGAGCTTTTGCTCGGTGCAAAACAGGATCCTAGTTTTGGGCCGGTTACCATGCTTGGATTGGGGGGACGCTATGTCGAGTTATTCTCTGATGCCGCAACCGGTATTGGGGTGTTAACACGGCAAGATGTATTGGATATGTTGGTTGAGACGAAGGCTGGCCATATACTGGGGGGATACAGGGGCCAGATACTCGACTTTGATGCTGTTATTGAACTGACAATAAAGGTATCAAAATTTATGGCTGAGCATCCGGAGATCCATGAAATGGATTTGAACCCGGTGCTGGTCTACGAAAAAGGCTATGCAATTGTAGACTCCAGACTCATCGGAGGGGAGGTGGTTGCCTATCCGGACTTTGAACAGATCACTCAGGAAAAAATCAACACTATTCAGGCGATATTTGATGCCAGGTCGGTGGCAATAATTGGTGCCTCAAGGCCCGGTACCCAGGGTGGGGTTATCCTTAAAAACTGCCTGGGCATCGATCGAATTTATCCGATACATCCGCGGTTTGATCAGCTTCATGGTCTCAGATGTTATCCGAATCTACAGGCTTTGCCTGAAATTCCCGAAGTGGCAGTCTTTGCGGTTAACCCGGAAAGGACCCTGCAAATATTTGAAGAATTTTGCACGATGGGCGGCAAAGGTGCCATCATTTTCAGTGATGGTTTTGCAGAAGTAGGTCGGCACGATCTTGAAAAGAGTCTTCTGGAACTTTCCAAGCAACATAACGTCCCGTATATCGGCCCCAACTGCATGGGGGTTATCGATAATTTTTCGAAACTGAATACAAATTTTATCCCCGAACAACGTTCAACCCCGGTCACTACGCCAAATGGCATCGGCGTCATTTCCCAAAGTGGTGGCATAGGACTGGAACTCCTGGAAATGTTTGGGGCAGATAAACTCAATATTGGTCGCTGGGTGTCAATCGGCAATGGTTCCAGCCTCGGTGTCCCGGAACACCTGGCCTACATGGGAGAGGATGATCGGATCAAAGTGATAGCCATCTATCTTGAAGGGGTAGCGGATGGTTTGAAACTGATGGAGATTGGGCGGAGGGTAACCAGGAAAAAACCGGTACTGATAATAAAGGGGGGAGTCGGTGGAGGAGCCGAGGCGGCATTGTCCCACACTGCGTCGATGGCCGGAAGCCACGAAGCGTTTAAGGCATGCTGCAGACAGGCAGGATTTTACCTGGTGGAAGACTTGACGGAAGATCCGAAAATCCTGGTCAACGTCTTATCAATGCTCACCAGTCAACCCGTTCCTCTGGGGGATAAAATAGCCGTAGTCAGTGTTGGCGGGGGGGCCGGAATTCTTCTTGCGGATCAGGTGACCGAAGAAAAGATGGCGCTTGCATCCTTTACAGCGGAAACCAGAGTTCGACTGCAACAACTGATGGGAAAAAACCTCGCAGCGGATACTTCCGCCCTGAAGGCGTCGACACTTCAGGGCGTAGGAAACAATCCTATTGACATGTTTGGCGATTGTGATGATGAACGACTGCTGGAGGCGCTTCGAATAATTGATGATGATCCGAATACCGACGTTATTATTACAGCTATTTACCTGCAGGTTCCTTTGCTTTCCGAATACCTTCCGGAACGTCTGGTCGATCTGAAAAGCGAGTTGAAAAAACCGCTCATTATCTCTCTTCGGGGGTTTTCCGACTATGTCCTCCGCAGCAGTGGATACATGTCTGCAAAACAACTGAAGTCGTATACGGTGCCGATGATAAAACCGATGCGAATTGCCTTGGATATCTGGCAGAAATATAAAAAATCTTTTTTGGACAAACGTTTCTAGAAATGAGCGTAGAAGCAGATGAAAGCTTCAGTAATACCCTGGCCATGGTAGTACAGAACACTCATGATTTGGTGATTGACGATGAAGATCAAACGACCGTTCTCTTGTCACCTTTTGTCACCAAAATGGTGGAGGATGGGGTAACCAGGCGTAAGGCTGGATAGGGCTTTTATCGCCGGGGAAAAGCTAAAGACAGCCTTGACCGGTGAATGCTGTGAAGTGCCAGTGAGGAAAGAGAGTGTTCGGCTCGATATCCTGAGGCGCAGCGGTAAGATGATTGAGGCTAATTCCGATGCCGCCATCTTCGACCTTGGTGATCGAGTTTTCGATTTGGAGTTCCATACCAAGATGAATGCCATCGATATTTGGCATCATGTCGATGAACGAAAAGCGGTCCTGTGTGCTGAAAATGAGGGAACCTGGACAACTGCTGATGGTCGCATCGAAATTTCGGTGAATGGTGCGGGGCATGAATTCGTAACCGATAAAGAGTAAGCGCTTCAACGTTGTGACTGGTTTGTCGGGATGAGTCACCAACTGCCCGCACTGTTACAACAACACCCTGGAAAAGGATTACCGGGATCTGGGCCTTTGAGGTGGCGGTTGAGAGCTATACCGTATTTCTCGAAGGGTTACTGAGCAGTGGCAGGCTGACGCTCAACAGAGACTCTTTCACCTGTACCTATCATGACTCCTGTTACCTTGGGCGTCATAACGATATCTATGATCCTCCCCGTTCGCTCATTGGAGCCGCCGGCGGCCGGATCGTTGAGATGGTTAAGAATCGTAATGAAGGATTTTGTTGCAGTGCTGGAGGCGGTCGTATTCTGGCTGAGGAGAAATTAGGTGAGCGGATTAACGTCAAACGCGTAGAGATGGCTGTTGTGACCGCGGCCCCGATCCTCTTGTCCAATTGCCCGTTCTGTTTGACCATGTTTGAAGATGGTGTAAAAGGCGCTGATGTCGAGGAGATACTGCAGCCACGTGATATTGCCGAAGTGCTTGCCGACCGTCTATAGAAGATCACAACACGAGTGGAGGAATGTAATGAATGTTCTGGTTTGTATAAAGCAGGTTCCGGATATGGAATCAAAATTCAGGGTGGATGCGGCTGGTACCTGGTATGACACGACGGAACTCGCCTGGCGGATGAACGAGTATGACGAATACGCAGTTGAGCAGGCTGTTCGACTGAAAGAGCAGGTTAAAGACGCCGATATTACCGTGCTGTCAATCGGCTCCGACAAGGTCAAGGAGACCATGAAAAAGGCGCTGGCGATGGGCTGTGATCGCGGTGCACATATAGCCGACGATAACGTCAGCGGTAAAGAACCTTGCGAGATTGCAGGCGTGATCGCTGAATATGCAAAAGAGAAAAACTTTGATGTCATCTTCACCGGGATGCAGTCCCAGGACCGCGGTAGCGGCCAGGTTGGTGTGCTCGTGGCCGAGATGCTGACGCTTCCTGCGGTGACGACCATCGTCGACTTTGTTTACAGCGATGGACGGATAGAAGTGAAAAGAGAACTTGAGGGCGGTATCAAGGCAAAGGTGGCTTTTACCAGTCCTGCTGTCGTCACCTGCCAGCTGGGACTCAACACCCCGCGATATCCGACTCTGCCCAATATCATGAAGGCCAAGAAAAAAGAGCTGCTCTCTATTCCGATTAAGGATCTGCTTAAGGTAGACGCCAGACAGCATACCGATAAGGTGTACTTTCCGGAGAAGAAAGGTGGCGGCCTGATCATCGAAGGCGAACCGGCTGAACTGGCTGATAAGCTGATCCAGATCTTGAAAGAAAAAACCGGCGTCTTAGCCTAGGAGGGGAAAATGAAATTACTACTTGTAGCTGAATATAGAGACGGAAAGACCCTTGGGAATTCCAATGAGCTTATCGCCTTTGCCGAAAAAGTAGGTGGCGAGCACGCGATGTTTATGGTGGGCAGTGTCTCGTCGCTGCCGCAGTATGACGGTAAACTCTTTCTCGCAGATGCGGAAAAATACGGCGAGTACAGCCCAACTGTCCATAAACACCTGCTCCTGGAGGTTATAGGCCGGGAAAATCCGGAGATTATCGTTTTCTGCCACTCCAGTTATGGCTGGGATCTCGCACCCCGTATTGCCTGGGCGTTGAAGGCGGGGCAGGTATCCGAGGTGGTTGATTATGTGGAAGGTACCCTGGTAGTACCGATGTGCAATGCAAAACTCAGAAGGGAGGTCGAGGTCAACACCGATGTAACGGTTGTCACCTTGCAGGCGGGGGCCTTTGGGCTTGCCGAGCTACCGACTGCAAGTCCAAGTGTTGAACAGGTCGATATTGATGGCACCGGAGCGATTGAATTCTTAGGTTACGAAGAAGCTGAAGCCGGCGGCGTTGATTTGACCAAGGCGGAGATAATTGTCAGCGCCGGCCGGGGTATCGGTAAACCGGAAAATGTAAAAATGGTCGCCGACCTCGCCAAAGCTCTTGGCGGCGAGTATGGCGCCAGCCGTCCGGTGGTTGACTCCGAATGGGTTGAGCATACCCGTCAGGTTGGTACCACCGGCCAGACGGTAGCCCCAAAACTCTACGTTGCCTGCGGTATCTCCGGTGCCATTCAGCATCTGGCCGGGATGAAAAAATCTGAGTTCGTCGTGGCAATCAATACCGACAAAGATGCACCTATTGGCGACGTGGCAGATGTCCTGGTGGTTGCTGACCTAAAGCAGCTCGTTCCGATGCTTACAGAAAAGCTAAATGTCCGTTAATTAAAGAAATAACCCAGGTAACTATAGCCAAGGGGTTGTGGGGCGCGCATATGGCTGCCTCAGCATGTGAGAAAAACGGATGGTTCGTCCGTTATCTTCTCGTTAATTTTTTTCCAGAGAGAGTCTCATGATTTTTCAATTAACTGAAGAACAGAATCTTATACGTAACATGGTCCGCGAATTCGCGGAGACGGAAATCGCCCCAACAGCAAAAAAACGCGATGAAGAAGAACGATTTGATCGCCCGTTGATGTTTGACAAACTTGGTGAACTGGGACTAACCGGTATCGTTTTCCCGGAAGAGTACGGCGGTGCGGGAGCCGACTATATCAGTTATGCGATTGCTGTCGAAGAGCTCTCCCGGGTGTGCGCGTCGACCGGAGTGACGCTGTCAGCTCATCTCTCTCTGTGTGCTAATCCGATTTATCTGTTTGGCAGCGAAGAGCAGAAACAGAAGTATCTCGTGCCTCTTGCAGCAGGGGAGAAACTTGGTGCTTTCGGCCTCACTGAACCGTCCGCCGGCTCCGATGCCGGCGGGACAAAAACTACTGCCTTGCGCGATGGTGACGAGTGGATATTAAACGGAACGAAAATATTCATCACCAGTGGTGGCGATGCTGAGACCTATGTGATTTTCGCAAGAACTGACAAGGAAGCAAAAAAGCATAATGGCATCAGCGCTTTTATTATTGAAAAAGGTGCTGCGGGATTCTCCTTTGGTAAGAAGGAGGAAAAACTCGGTATCCGCAGTTCTCCAACGATGGAATTGGTCTTTGAAAATTGTCGTTTGCCAGCTGCTAATCTGCTCGGCAAGGAGGGCGAAGGATTTAAGGTTGCGATGAAAACCCTTGATGGTGGGCGTATCGGCATCGCCTCCCAGGCAATCGGCATTGCCCAGGGAGCCTTTGAGACCGCGGTCGATTACGCGAAAGAACGCAAGCAGTTTGATACTCCTATTGGAAAGTTTCAAGGGATACAATTCCAGTTGGCAGACATGTTTACCCAGATCGAGGCAGCAAGGCTTTTGGTCTACAAAGCAGCGTACAGGGCCAGTAAGGGGCTCAACTATTCCACGGATTCAGCTATGGCAAAATTGATGGCCAGTGAAACCGCAATGAAGGTGACCACACAGGCTGTACAGGTTCTTGGTGGATATGGTTATACCAGGGAGTTTCCGGTTGAGCGGATGATGCGCGATGCAAAAATAACTGAGATATATGAGGGAACCAGCGAAATACAGCGTCTTGTTATTGGTTCTGCTCTGATTAAATAAACTGGATGTGGAATATGAACCGATGTTTTTAGGTCGAGAGAGGAGGGTGCTCAGAAAGATTATTCAATTGAGCAGGGTGGAACTTATTCGAGAGAGGCCGGCATCTCTGTTGCTAATGACCTGGAAGAAAATGTTTTTAGAATTGCTTTCTCGGCCTGTGTCAAAGGCTTTTCCATGTATGAATTTGTGTGAGAAAAACATTCCAAAATCAGCTGAAATCTGGGAAATGTGAAAATATCTAAAATCCATTTTCTTATATGTAGTAGTTCAGATCTGATCTGAACTGCTACCCTTTATAGACGAATTCAAAAATACAAGATTTCCAGGTCCGTTGCATAGGTGTTGTGTCCTACATATGTGTAGTGCTACATATCTGTGGATGCAACACCTATTTAGTTGACAGACATACCTTCTCGACTTTCATCCCCCCACACCTAAATATCTAATTATTAGACATAAATAATCCGTCGCCTGCTATCATTTTTTCTTTGGTATTTATTTTGCAGGATCCGATTTCAACAGCCTGGGAAGAGTGCGTATTAACCCGAAGGGTGATTGGCGAACATTGACAAAGCAGGCCGGAATTTCACTTTAATGCAATTACAATCAGATACAATTGATATACGATGTGCGCTATCTGGCGTACGGATTAATAAATGGTGTAGGAAAATCGGACCTGGGACTGAAGACCAGGTAAGACATCCTTCAGACACGTTTGAAGGACTTTCTAATCAAGATATTTTTACCTGATTGACACTTTTCTGCATGCTTTTTGGAAGTGATGATCAGACAGAAGGGATGACCGCTTTCTTCGAAATAAGATTGGCGCAGTATAAAGGGAAATAATCACAACAGCCCGATAAGGCACAAATAATTTAAACAAACATCGTTCACTTTTTTTCATTTTCATAGTGGCTTTGTAAGACAAAAAGGAGGAATTAAAACCATGGATGAAAAGTCCTACCTTAAAAAATTACATGACCTTTGGAAAAAAAACTGGCCGAAAAATGCTCCGAACAAGCCCCACTATCCCAAAGGAGAAAAGCCTATATGCGAATACCTGACCGAATGGGCAAGGGAAAATCCGGATAAAAAAGCAATCCGTTTTTACGGATACGATATCTCCTATAAGGAGTTGGATCTGGCCAGCAACCGTTTTGCCAATTTGCTCATTAATTTGGGTATCAAGCCGGGAGAAGGTGTCGCTCTTTTTATGCCCAGCTGCCCTCAGTTCAATATTGCATATTTTGGTATAATGAAATGCGGCGCCATTCATGTTCCCGTCAGCCCGCTGTCAAAAGAAATGGAACTGAAGCACCAACTGGGAGACAGCAAACCTAAAGTTGTATTCTGTTTTGATGCACTGTTACCCGTTCTGGAACCGGTTTGCCAGAATCTGGGGATAGAGCACATCATTGCAACCAGCTACAGTGAGTTGAAACAGGATTGTTCAACGATTCAACTGCCTGACTTTTTCAAGATTCCCAAAGTCGATCTAAAAGACGGAATCATCGATTTTTTTCCTGCACTCAACGAGGTGTCCGACGCGCCCCCTGACCACACCCCGGCTCTGGATGATGTTGCCGCGTTAAACTACACCGGCGGTACAACCGGTCTGCCCAAAGGTTGTGTTCATACTCACCGCAATTTGATATATACGGCGGCTGCTTTTATGTTGATTGTATTTGGTCACACTGAAAATAAAGCAAGCGATAAAATAATGATGACTTATCTGCCTCAATTCTGGATTGCCGGTGAAACCACGGGATTGCTTTTTCCGGTATTCCACGGAGCAACCGTTGTGATGCTGGCAAGATGGGACACGGTAGCATTCATGGAAGCGGTTGATCATTATAAAGTCAATCAATGTATAATGCTTGTCGATAGTATCGATGACGTCTTGAATCACCCGAAACTGAGTGACTATGATCTGCATTCCATGGAATTGACACCATGTATTTCGTTTATCAAAAAACTCAATAAAGACTATCGAAACAAATGGGAAAAAGTTACAGGCAGTACCATGTTTGAAACCACATATGGTATGACCGAAACCCATAGCTGCGACACGTTTACAAAAGGGTTTCAAGATGATGATTTCGACCTCTCGGTAAGTCCGGCTTTTGTCGGTATCCCGGTTCCCGGTACAGAGATCAAGATCTGTGATTTTATAACAGGGGAATTGAAACCATTTGAAGAGGAAGGTGAAATCGTTGTGAGAACACCAACTCTGTTAAAAGGGTATTGGAATATGCCTGATTCCAACGCTGAACTTTTTTTCAACGGCTGGTTTCGTACCGGCGATTTGGGAACCATAACTAAAGACGGGTTTCTAAGATATCTTGGGCGTCGAAAAGAAATGCTCAAAGTGAATGGAATGAGCGTCTTTCCCACAGAGATAGAGGCCATGTTAGGGCAGAATCCCGCTATTGCCGCCTGTGGTGTAGTCGGCAGACCGGATGATCAAAAAGGACAGGTGCCAGTAGCCTTCATCACACTGAAAAAAGGATTCGAGGAAACGGAAGAGTCATTGGCCAAATGGTGTAAAAATGCAATGGCAATATTTAAAGTGCCTGAAATTCATATTGTTTCCCAGTTACCAATGACGGGTACCGGTAAAGTGATAAAAAATGAATTGGAAAAAATGATTTGTTAAGCAGTACGTTGATTAGCCGACATGAAAATATATTTGGTCCATGGATGGTGTACCTTAGAGGAGCTCGAGCTTAGACTCAATCTCGTTGACCTAACAGATTCTTTATAAAGATAAAAGGATTTTCTGCCAAACGCACCTTTTAGTTAGGGGGGGCACTGGTGAAGATAGCGTAAACTATTCCAAGGAAAATATTATCAATTAGATCATTGCCAGCGCAAGAAATAGTTCCAGAGTCGGCAAACTTGTTTTTGGCTCTACTGCACATAGTATTATTTTGAAGGCAGCGTGTTCTGTTTCAGTGCTCAAGTAACACTGATAAGGAGATAAGTATGAAAAAACCAGATCAAACACTCCGCCCTGAGTTATCTGAACTCAATGACCGACTGTACTGCCGTTGTGACGAAAACAGGCCTGAGGCCGTTACAATGCGCAGGAAAAAAAATCAGCGGACTGTATGGGAAAATGTCAATGACCTTCTGGATCCGGAAAGCCTTATAGAATACGGAGCATTGACGATTGCCGCCCAGCGCAGCAGGAGATCTGTTGATGATCTCATTAAGAAAACGCCTTCGGATGGCCTGATCACAGGACTTGGAACTGTAAATGCTGATAAATTTGAGGAGCAGGATGCCCGATGCATGGTGATAGCCTATGACTTTACAGTGCTTGCCGGTACACAGGGCTATTTCAACCACAAAAAAACGGACAGGCTGCTGCACCTGGCGGACAAGCATCGGATTCCTTTGGTACTGTTTGCAGAAGGAGGCGGGGGAAGACCCGGAGATACAGATGCTGACGGTGTCATGATTACCGGTCTTGACTTGACGACATTCAGCAAATTTGCAGGTTTGAGCGGGAAAATTCCCCTGGTGGGAATTGTTTCGGGGTTTTGTTTTGCCGGGAATGCTGCTCTGTTGGGTAGTTGTGATATTATCATTGCGGCGAAAAAATCAAACATAGGGATGGGTGGCCCTGTGATGATTGAATGCGGGGGACTTGGGAAATTCACGCCGGAAGAAATAGGGCCTGCCAATGTGCAGTATGGAAATGGTGTTATTGATATTCTTGTTGAAGACGAGACTGAGGCGGTTTCTGCTGCCAAGCAATATCTTTCATATTTTCAAGGAGATATCAAAGAGTGGAAAGCAGCAGATCAAGAACAGTTGCGCGACTTGATCCCTGAAAGGCGGCGTATGGCTTACGATGTTCGCAACATTATAAATGTTATTTCTGACAAAGGCTCCTTTCTTGAACTTAAATCCGGATTTGGCCAGGGGTTAATATCCGGATTGATACGGATACAGGGCAAACCTTTCGGTATTCTGGCAAACAACTGTCAGTACATGGGTGGAACTATCCAGCCGGCGGAAGCAGACAAGGCTGCCAGATTGATGCAAATATGTAATGCTCATGGCTTGCCGGTCCTGTCTCTTATCGACACACCAGGATTTATGGTAGGCCCTGATGTTGAAAGTCAGGCACAGGTTCGTCATGTCTGCCGTATGTTTATCAATGGTTCCCATCTCTCTGTGCCGTTTTTCAGTGTGGTTCTCAGAAGAGGATATGGTTTGGGAGCCATGGCAATGGCCTGTGGTGGATTCCATGCCCCATTTTTTACAGCGGCATGGCCAACAGGAGAGTTCGGCCCCATGGGGATTGAAGGCGCAGTTAAAGCTGGATACAAAAAAGAACTTTCCGCTATTGAGGATTCTGAAGAGAAAGAGGCCTTTTTCAACAAAATGGTTTCCCAATATTATGAGCAGGGAAAAGCTCTTAACATCGCATCTTACATGGAGATCGATTCGGTCATTGATCCGGCCGAGACAAGAGACTGGGTTATTAAAGGATTGCGTTCTGCCGATTATTCAAAAGACAAAAGGACATTCAGCCCCTTTATTGACAGCTGGTAATTTTACAATTGAACTCACTCTTGTCCCAAATAGCATTTAAACAGGAAAACCCTCTTGTTAGATGTGGTATAAAGTTTTTACGCCAATAAAAACAGAGCCACAATCAAC
>NZ_FNJI01000044.1 GCF_900104445.1 Desulforhopalus singaporensis
CAGTGGTTTGATCGCCTTCCAGAATCTCAATCGCGCAGGGATCGTTCAGGGTGATATCTCCACTAGTTGCTGCATGTGCGGGTAAAAATAACTGTTCGATGACTGGTTGTTTCCAGTTTGTTGGAAACAAATGATAAGCAGCTACAGCACTGGTCCCGGTAAGTATAGTTTTCAGAACCTTTCTGCGATCCTCGTTCTGGTCAGGTTGTGACAGATCGATGTTTTGACTCTGAGCTTCTTTGTCGTTTTTCATTTTTCCCATCTATTCAATAAGTTTTCGGAACCAACCATCAGTGATGATTATATTAATTTATTGTTTAAATTCCTAACATTTCCCCCAAAAATAAGTAAAAACACAGACCATGCCAATAATAATTGATAATAATACCCAATTACAAAGCTATGCGCGTAGACTACTTGAGGGGATATATTCAAACAGAGGGGCGACCCGTTTCGGGTTTTGGGAGTAACCTAACAGCTTGAAATCGTCTTGAAAAACATGATTAACGGTATCAATCATCGCTTGTGAATATATTTTTTCCGGCGGTTTATCAGGACGAAGAGGGTTATAGACGGTATTGAGTTTTTTGAGCGGCGCATCGATATGTAACCGTTGCCGAACCGGGTCTAAAGATTTCGGTAGGTCTTCAAAATACGCTATGTGATCACAGGCCGGACAGCCTTCAATATGGGTATAGTAAGTTTGTGGGATGTGATGTGACCCCTTGAAAAGAGATTTGTTCTGTAAAATTTCCGGGAGAGCAAGGATGTAGTTCTCGAAGCTGCCGTATTGTTTCTGATGTCGCTCGAAGCCGTAATAATAGACTGAGACTAACCGGGTGAATGGATTACGTACAATAGTAAAGGTGTAATAATCCCTAAAAACCTTCTTTCCTGCCAGTTCGCGAGTTAAGGCCGCCGAGGCATGTTGCAGATAGACATTATGTGTTCGATCATATCCAAAAAGGTTGGTCCTGTCAGCCACCATGGCATCTCGATTTCCCGGGCATAAGAGTTGTTCGACGGCATACCCTGCTGTTTTACCGATATGCAAATAAATGGTTTTATGTCTATTAAAAATCATTACGTTCAGTTAACACTGCCGAAATTGTTATGACCGCTTGTCACAATGCGGCCGTCCAAGGGTCGGCGGCCCCTGTACCAGCATCTGTGCAATTGTCATTTTCACCCGGGGATAACTATCTCTTTTATTTCCCAGAAGTTCATTTTCCAGCCGAGCCAGCCGGACCAGCATCGGTGTCCGGTTTACCGCACCGCTCCCCTTGTCTGCCCTGGCTTCGACTATCTCCTGGCACCGGAAACACCCGGGAAAATTCAGGCGCTTGCCGTCGGGCCTCTTAAGAACAGCCGGTACGCCGTGGGTCCGGCAGACCAGCAGCCGATACCGATACAGGGTGCACAGCCCCCCTTCGTTAAGGGGACACATGACCTGGGGCCTCTCTCCTGCAGCCAGTGCTTTTTCACACCGGCTAAGATATTTTTTCGCCCGCTCAATCAGCCGCCCCCGTGCTGCTGTGTCCAGCTGCTTGACTCCAATCCACAAGTAGGCCCATTCGGCATAGGTATGATGAAGAAAGTAGGAGTCGCAGCAATTGTCCGGACAGCCGCTGCAGGAAAAATCCAGTTCTTCGGCCACCTGTTCATACTCCTGCTGGAGTTTTTCATAGATATCCTCCAGTTCGACGACAAACGCGCGGCTAAGTTCTAACTCATCATTCATTGCTTTTTTTCCTGAAAAGACTGTACCCGGTAGGTATCTATTTTTACCACCCTGCGACGCCACAAATCCTGCGGCAGCCCCGCCTTTAGACAGAGATGGTCGAGAAAGAGCTCCGGCCGGGGGAGCTGTTCCCACACCTGGGGCAGAAAAGTGGCGCTTCTACCTTCGGCCCGCAGTATGACTCCGTCGACGCCGGCCTTGAGCAGGCGCGGAAGATCTTCAGGGTTGTCATATTCAAGCGGCCTCGGCTCCGACAGGACAGAGATGGAAAGCGTTATGTCTGCAAGTTCGGCTTCGGTGAGCGGAGAGAACCGCGCGTCATGAAAAGCGGCACTGATGGTGTTGTCCCGCACCCCATCCCAGATTGAAGATACCGGCTGCAGGGTACCTACACATCCCCTTAATTTACCACACTTTTTCAGTGTTACAAAGACAGCTCCCCAGGCGAGCAACTGCGGGTCGGAAACAGGATCGGCAACGTGCTTTGCCTGGTCAAAACGTTTCTCAAGCGTGTTTCTGGCAAGCTCCAGCAGAATTTCACCCTGGGCCGCGGTCAGATCCTTTTTCATCGCTGCCACTCCACTCCAAGCATCATACAGTTTATGCCGCTGCCTATTCCCAGCAGGGCCCCTTTTTGCCCCGGCAGAAAAGCCTGCTGCTCCATGGCGACAGCCATCGTTACAGGAGCCGAGACCGAACCGACGTTACCTAGGCCTGCAAGTGTTTCAAAATTCTTCTCTGCGGGCAACTCCAGGGTGTCAAAGAGCAGCCTGGCGTGGGCCGATCCGACCTGGTGGCAGAAAAAACGGTCAATGGAGTGCCCCTCCCATCCCTGTTTTGCCGAAAACTGCTGCCAGGTCCTCCTGGCCGTCTCCACCCCCTGGCGGAGCAGTTCTTCCGAATTTGTTGCCATCAGGGTGGTGTCGGTTCCGGTCTGGCCTCCGTGACACAGATCGCTGTGCCTGGTATTGGCCCGCCACGCACCATGAACAAGCCGCGGTCTGTTTTCATTGTCGCCCGCTCTGCGCATGAACAGCCCCACCGCCCCGGAACCGATCGTAAGCGATGCAAACGCCGGCTTTATTGTTTTTCTGTTGAGCGTTGTATCCAGAACAAGTTTTCTGATCGTTGACTCCAGTAACTCTTCAGCGGTTTCTCCGGAGACGATGAGTCCGTTTTCAACCTGGCCGAGCTCTATCATGTTGGCCAGCATGACCATGCCGTCAAGAAAACCGAGACACGCGTTGGAGATGTCAAAGATGAGCGCTTTCTCCGACAGCCCCAGATTGTTGTGGACGAAAGAGGCGGTGGCCGGCTCCATCATGTCCCGGGAGACCGACGTAAACAGCAGACAGTCTATATCCCCGGGATCTATTGCCGCCTTCTCTATCACCCGCTGACCGGCCAGGGTTGCCGCCTGGCTGGGTGTGGTGCCCTGCGGCCACAGCCTCCTGCTCGATATGCCGCTCATCAGCTCAAGCCGGCCTTTTGGCAGCCGTAGTCTCAGGTAGACATCCTCCAGGCGCTCCTCAATCTCCCCGGAAGTAACCACCCGGGGAGGAAGTTCATACCCGAAGGTATCCAGACAAACTTTTTTATAGTCAATCATAAGCAATACTATTCGACACGTTGTGAAACAGCCGCCCGGCCGTTGTCAAAAACTACAGGTTTTCTATTTCCCGGGCAATTTTCTCCCTGGTAACCGGGCGAAAGAGAAAACTGTCCAGTTCGCTGCAGGGAAGCGCATCCGACCAGGAATCGTCACCGACCCCGACAACAGCCGCTCTCTGCATGGAGTATTTTTCCAGTTCACGGATGAGCCGCACCGGTTCCAGGCCGCCCAGGTTGGTACTGGAAAGATCAAAAAAAATCAGGTCAAAGTGAGAAAGCGAAGCTTCATACATCGCCAATCTTCTGGTGTCGGCTATGGTCACCTGCCAGCCGGACTCAACCAGAGTACGGACAAAAACCTGACAGCTTGCAGGGTCGTCATCAACCACCAGTGCCTTTTTCATCAGGTAGGAAGCAAGCAGCTTGACCACTTCGCTCCGCTCCACCGGTTTTGCCAGATAATCATCCATCCCCGCCTGCAGGCACTTTTCCCTGTCGCCGGCCATTGCCAGAGCGGTCAGGGCGATTACCGGTATGTGCCCGCCATGATTCCTTTCGTATCTCCTTATACGGCGGGTGGCGTCGAGACCGTCCATATCATCCATCTGGATATCCATCAAAACCAGCTGGTAACCTCCTTTACAGACCTCCGCGACCGCCTGTTTGCCGCTTTCAACCGAGGTAACGACCACACCGAGCTGTTTCAGCACCGTCTCTATCAACACCCGGTTGATTTCTTCGTCCTCGGCTAAAAGTATCCGTGCCCCCCGCAGTGCGTAGGCAGCGTCTTCCTTGATATTTTCCATGGTCTCGCTGGCCTTTTTCTCGATCACGGAAATATCGGCCACTTCCCCAAAAGGAAGTTCAAACCAGAAAGTCGAGCCGCCGCGGCCACTCTCAACCCCGATATCTCCGCCCATCAACTTGACCAGCTGGGATGTTACCGTCAGCCCGAGTCCGCCGGACCCCAGGGAAAGCGACTGCGGCTCGTGGGGGGTCACCTTCTGACGGAAGTAGTGATCGATCTGCGCAAGTTGCCTGTCGTCAATACCCGTTCCACTGTCGACGACGGAAAACCTCAGCCGTAGCCTGTTTTCCGAATCGTACCCAACATTGTCGATCAAGAGCCGAATTTCTCCCTCGTCGGTATATTTAATGGCGTTGTTGATGAGATTGGTCAATATCTGGATAAGCCGGTGGGCGTCTCCGTGGACATGTGCCGGTACCATCGGAGACACGATGCTGGAGAGTTTCAATCCCTTTTTCTGCGCCGAAAGGCTCAGAACATACAGGTCATGATCAAGGCTTTCCTTCAGGTTGAAATCATCCGGAGCAAGCTCCAGATCTCCGGCCTCGATCCTTGAAAAATCAAGCATTTCACTTACTACGATCATCAGCCTGTCGACCGAGGAAGAGATCATCTCCAGGTATCCCCGCTGCGCCGGAGCAAGCTCCGTCCGCAACAGCAGCTCGTTCATGCCGACTATGCCGGTCATGGAAGTTCTCAGCTCATGGCTTACGTTTTCCAGGAAAACCGACTTGACATGGCTGGACCGCTCCGCCTGGGCGCGGCCGATTTCACACACCTTCCGGTCCTGTTCGCACTGTTCGGCTGCGCTGTTGCCGATAATTGCCTGAAGAGTTCTTTTTTTCAGCAACTCGTTGGTTCTTTTTAACCTGTCGATCTCAGTTCTGGCGTCCTGAAGCTGTTGCTCCAGGTTTTCTTGTTCGGACACTGTTAACCTCCGGTTGACTCACTGTAAGCTTATCTAAAATAAAGAATCAATTGTTAACGTTATATACCGCTTCAGTATAATGTTGCTGACAACATTGCAAAAGCAAATAACACCCCCATTGGAAATGTCGACTCTTTTGGAGCTACCGGCTCTGCCGGACCGTAACGTCTTTTTGCGGGGTTTTCTTTTTAATCTCCCAGCACCTGTGTATTTTCTTGTTTCTCGAAAAATCAAAAGGTATTGTCTTATCGGTGATTTCCACCACATCATACCTTGTCAGCAGATCATCATCCAGTCTAAACCGTCTGAAGTTTGTTGAAAAGAGCAGAAGTCCGTTGCTGTCAAGCAGCCTCATGGCACGATCAAGGAGCGGGACATGATCGCGCTGAATGTCAAAGACCCTTTTTTCCTTCTTGGTGTTGGAAAAGGTCGGCGGATCGATGAAGATTATGTCAAACTTGCTGTTTGACTCCTGCAGCCAGTCGATACAATCGCTTTTTATAACGCGGTTATTGACCTCGCCAAGGCCGTTGAGCGCCAGATTCATTTTGGTCCAGTCAAGATATGTCGCCGAAAGATCTACCGTTGTGGTACTTGCCGCACCGCCAAGCGCCGCATGAACGGTTGCGGTACCGGTGTAACCAAAGAGGTTGAGAAATCTTTTTCCCCGCGCCAGCTGAAAAATTCTCTTCCTTACCGGCCTATGGTCGAGAAAGAGCCCGGTGTCCAGATAGTCGGTGAAGTTGACCAGAAACCTGCAGTCCCCTTCAACCACTTCGTACATTTTTCCCCTGGTATCTTTTTTCTGGTACTGGCTGCTCCCTTTCTGGCGCCTCCTGGTTTTGACAAACAGCCGGTCAGAACGTATTGCCAGTGTCTTTCTGATCGCCTCAAGAGCGCTGTTGTACCTGCTTGCGGCAACTTCTTCATCGACAGATTTAGGCGGGGCATATTCCTGGACATGGACCCACTTCCCGTAAATATCTATGCTCAGATTGTATTCGGGAAGATCCCGGTCATAAACACGGAAACAGGTGATACCTTCTCTGTTGGCCCATTTCATGGTCTTCTGCACGTTCTTATACAACCTGTTGCCGAATTCGCCCAAATCGGCCCGGTCCGGCAGAGACCAGACAAAGGCCGGGTCATCGCCCCTCACCTCGGTGGTCAGCAGCCGGCAGGCAAGCGACCCGTTGTAGAGTCTCTCCCTTTTGTCCCAGGCAAGACCGAAACTGTCAGTTAATTCTGGATTGGAAATAAAAGCCCCCGCCTTCCAGCCGGAAAACCTGGTTTTGAGAATTCGGCCGAAACATCTGTACAGGTAGCCGACGGTGCGTTTTTCCGACAACCGTTCCCCGTAGGGCAGATTGGACAGTACCAGTCCTGAGCCGGCCGGGGGGTGAAGCGTTGCCAGCTCTGCCTGTTTGACCTGGATTTTATCCTCAAGTCCGGCTTTGTCGATATTTTTCCTGGCCGCGCTGACAGCTACGGGATCGGCGTCATAACCGAGAAGAACGGGCCACTTTTGCTGCTGCCCCCGCTGTTCCCGGTCAAGGGCCTCTGAGACAATCCGGTTCCACAGCTCCTCATCATGGTGTGACCAGCCGAAAAAACCGAAATATTTGCGGGACAGCCCCGGTGCCGAATCGCTAAACATCAACGCCGCTTCTATAAGCAGCGTACCGCTGCCACACATGGGATCCACCAGAACACCGCTACGACGGTCCCAGCCGCTGAGCGCCACGATGGCTGCGGCCAGCGTTTCCTTGAGCGGAGCCAGCGTTCCCTGGGCGCGGTATCCGCGACGGTGCAAACTTTCCCCGGAAAAATCTACATAAAGAATCGCCTCGGAACCGTCCAGGTGCAGGTGAAAATGCAATCCAGGTTGTTCAACCTGCACCGATGGCCTCCTGCCGCTCTTTTGCCGGAAATAATCGACAAGTCCGTCCTTTACCTTGAGTGCTGCGTACCGGCTGTGGGTTATCGGCGAGTTTTTGCTGATGGTGCAGCCAACGGCAAAGGTGGTGTCGCAATCCATATGGTCCTGCCAATCAACTGACATGGCAAAATCGTAAAGAGATTCCTCATCTTTTATTTGGCCTTTACCAATTTCAATGAGAACCCGGGAGGAAAACCTCGACCAGAGGCAGCATCTGTACGCCGACTCAAGCGTACCCTGGCAGGTAACAACCGCCGTCTCCTTTCTGATCTGCTCACCACCGAAGCCCTGAAGTTCGTCTGCAACCAGAGACTCTATTCCTGATGCACAGGCCGCTATGAGGCTATATTTTTTCATTTTGGTCACCACTGTTTTCTTGTCCGCGAACTCATTATAAAAAAATTACATCTATTGTGTTGAATTTTCAAAGAGAAGTTTCTGCTTGACCTCTCCGGCAATAAAGCTAAACTAGGTTATAAATTCAAACTGTTAGCACAGTTACCACTTACAGCTTCAGACATCACCGTCAAAACGAATAACCAATGCGGGGGAAATCCATGAAAACAAAGCTCTTTATCTCTATTATTGCCTCGGTCTTTATCGGTTCACTCCTGGTGGGTGGCTGCAGCAAAAAAAATGTTATCCCGCCGGAACAGTCCGTAAACGGCAGCGCCACTGAAATGAACGGCAATAATATAAACTACCCCGAATCCCAGGGTCCCTATTCGGAAGAAAATCTTCCCATCGAGGGCACCCTTGACGACTCCACTGGCCTGACGCAGTCCGGTGGTGCAATGGGATCAGCTTTTGACCCGCAAATGCAGTCAGACCAGTATAAAAAGACCCACGGCAGATCTTCGGCCAACCTGTTTCCCGTCTATTTTCAATTCGATCAGGCCGGTTTACGTCCCGAGATGACGGAAATTCTCATGCAGAATGCCGATTACCTGCACTCGGTTCCAAATGTCAGAATTGTCATTCAGGGAAATTGCGACGACCGGGGCACCAGTGAATACAACCTGGCCCTTGGCGAACGGCGGGCTATCAATACCCGGCACTACCTCATCAACCTCGGGATTAACCCAAACCGGATGAGAACAGTATCGTTTGGCGAGGAGAGACCACTTTTTCCAGAGCCGACGGAAGAAGCATACAAACTCAACAGACGGGTTGATTTCGTCATAGAATAATAAAAACATGCCCTGGGGACCACAGGTCCCCAGGGTGCCTACCCGTTTACTATTGCAAGTATCTGTTTTACAACCTCTTCAACATCGAGTGCTGTCGTATCGATGAGTACAGCATCGTCGGCCTGTTTCAAAGGGGCAACCAGACGGTTTCTGTCGTTGTTGTCCCGCTCAATGGTCATCCTGAGTAGCTCCTGGTAGTCGGCCTCTTCCCCTCGCGCCTTCAGCTGTCGAAAACGTCTCTCCGCCCGTTCCCGGGGCTCGGCGTCAAGGAAAAATTTGTACGCCGCCAGGGGAAACACCACGGTCCCGGTATCGCGACCTTCGGCAACGATCCTGCCCCTTGTCCCGTACTCTCGCTGGATCTTGGTCAATACCTCCCGGACAACGGGAATTGCCGACACCTTCGAGGCGACCATCGCCATCTCCGGAGTGCGTATAGCTTCACTGACATCCTCGCCGCAGAGCCGTACCCCGACATCACTGTCTTCATCGGTTGCGGGAAACAGCTCGATTTCAATCATGTCCAGTTTTTCCCGAACCTGGCTTATATTGTCGAGATCAACGGAAGCCTCTTGAAAAAACAGACCTACGGCGCGGTACATGGCACCGGTATCCAGGTACGTAAACCCGGTTGCCGCGGCAACCTTCTTCGAAACGGTCGACTTGCCGACACCGGCGGGGCCGTCTATGGTGACGATGATCAGTTTTTCAGACATACCCCAGCTCTTTGAGACATTTTGCCAGGGATTTTAAAAACCGCTGGTTTTCTTCTTTGGTGCCGACAGTTATCCTAATAAAACTATCAAACCCGTAGGCGCTCATCGAGCGAATAATAACCCCTTCATAGAGCATTGCCTGGTAGAGTTTATCCGCATCGCCCTTCACATCAATCAGGAAAAAATTGGTATGGGTGGGATAGCTGGTACAGCCGAGTTTATCAACTTCCTCACGGAGAAACAGAATATTTTCCGCAGTAAGTCTCAGGGTCTGCTGGTAATAATCTTCATCTTCCAGGGCGGCCAGCGCGCCAACCTGCGCCATCCGGTTTATATTGAACGGCTGCCGAACCTTGTGCAGGCAGCCGGCGAGCTGCTCCGGCATCAACCCGAACCCGACCCTCAGTCCGGAAAGGGCATAAGCCTTTGAAAAAGTCCGCATGAAAACCACTGCGCAACTGTCCTGGTTTTCCCTGATGTAAGAGACCACGTCAAGCCGGAGTGCACTATCCATGAAATCGACGTACGCCTCATCCAGGACCACGGTTACATGTTCCGGGATGTCCCGTAAAAACTGTTGGAGCTTCTGCGGATCAATTGCCGTACCTGTGGGATTGTTCGGATTATCGATAAAAATCAGCCGGGTTCTGTCGGAAACCTTTTCTTTTATGGCTTCAAGGTCGTGGCCCATCTCTTTTAGCGGTACCACATGATTTTCCCCTCCTCTCACCTGTACGAATTTTTGGTACATGAGAAAAGAAGGGTGGCTTGAAATGACCGTGTCGCCGCTGCCTACCAGCGCTTTAACGAGGAATTCAATTATCTCGTTGGACCCGTTTCCAAGAACAACTTCCTCGGGTCTTACCCCAAATTTTTCGGCAATGGCCTGGGTAAGATAGTAGCTCGATCCATCCGGGTACCGGTGCAGATTGTCCAGTTCCGCCCGGAGGGCGTTGACCACTTGAGGCGAAGGTCCCCAGGCACTCTCATTGGAAGCGAGTTTGATCGAATTGGTTATGCCATACTCCCGCTCCAGCTCGTCAAGAGGTTTTCCCGGCGGATACGGTTTTATTTTTTCTATATTTTCAGGAATGTTAAGTTTCAAGGTACACCCGTTTTTTAAATATTTACTATTTACAGCTGCAGTTCTCTTTTTTCCAGTTTGAGCCCATTCTCAAGATTGAAGCCGGCCCGGAGCAGTTTTTCTTCCTGAAAGTGCGCACCCTGCAGCTGGATCCCCACAGGAAGCCCCTGGCTGGTGAACCCACCGGGGACGGACATTCCGGGAATTCCCGCAAGGTTTGCCGAAATTGTCAGGATATCGGACATATACACGGCGAGAGGATTGTCACTATTTTCACCCATTTTCCACGCCGGGGTGGGTGTTACCGGAGAGACGAGCAGGTCGCACTCTGCAAATACTTTTTTGAAATCGTTGACAATGAGGGTTCGCACCTGTGAAGCCTTTTTGTAGTAAGCGTCATAATATCCCGACGACAACGCGTAGGTTCCGATGAGAATCCGTCTTTTTACCTCGGCGCCAAACCCTTCCGACCTGGTCTGCCGGTACATCTGCTCCAGTGAATCCATATCGTTTTTTCTGTAGCCGTAAACCACACCGTCATATCGAGCCAGATTGGAGCTTGCCTCGGAAGGAGCGATAATATAGTATGCGGCCACACAGTAATCGGTCCGGGGCAGAGAAACCTCCACAACCTCGGCACCCTGCTGCCTGAGCACCTCGATGCCGTTTTGCACAATCGACTCAACCTCGGGGTCAAGGCCGGCACTGAAATATTCCTTGGGAATCCCTATTTTCATACCTTTCATCCCCGAGACAAGAGCAGCCTGATAATCGGGAACATCTTTTTTCACCGAGGTGGAATCCATTGCATCGTAACCGCTGATAACCTCCATTATCCGGCTGCAATCCTCCACGCTCCTGGAAAACGGCCCGACCTGATCCAGGGAGGAGGCAAAAGCTGTAAGGCCGTACCGCGATACCCGCCCATAGGTCGGTTTCAGCCCCACTACACCGCACAGGGACGCCGGCTGGCGTATAGACCCACCGGTGTCTGATCCCAGTGAGCCACAACATTCGTACGCTGCCACCGATACCGCGGAACCGCCGGAAGAACCGCCGGCCACGTATCCTTTTTTCCAGGGGTTCCTCGGTATACCAAAAGCGCAGTTCTCGGAAGTGGAACCCATGGCAAATTCATCCATGGTAACCTTGCCTATAATGACAGCCCCTTCTTTTTTCAGGTTTTTTACCACCGTTGCATCGTAGGGAGGAATAAAATTCGCAAGTATCTTCGAACCGCAGGTTGTCT
This sequence comes from Desulforhopalus singaporensis, assembly GCF_900104445.1. Taxonomy (GTDB): domain Bacteria; phylum Desulfobacterota; class Desulfobulbia; order Desulfobulbales; family Desulfocapsaceae; genus Desulforhopalus_A; species Desulforhopalus_A singaporensis. The sequence goes on from NZ_FNJI01000044.1 coordinate 11,267, forward strand.
TTAATCCCTTGGTGCAGAGAAGATCCTTTATCGACACAGGGATACCGCACAACTTTCCCGCAGTTCCATTCTCTCTGTCTTTATCCGCCTGTTCCGCCTGTTCCAGCGCTCCCTTTTCATCAACCGTTATAAAGGCGGACAACTGCTGGTCAACCGAATCAATCCTGTCCAGACAGCTCCTGGTTAATTCAACACTTGACAGCTCCTTGTTTTCCATGGTGCGGAGCGCTTCGGTTATTGTCAACTCATATGGCTTCATATCAACCTCAAAAAAAAAAGCGGACTCTCGTCCGACTTAACGTAAAAGATACAAACGACGGCAGTGTACCGCTTCAGATTATACGCGGTACCTGAAACATTTTTCCATCCTGCTGCGGACCGTTTTTAAGCGCGTCCTCCCGGGACAAAGACTCCTTAACCACGTCATCCCGAAATGCGTTCGATACGGAAAAAACATGGGAGGTGGGATCAACATCAGTGGTATCGAGTTCATTCAGCTTCTCTATATAGGAGAGTATGTTGTCCAACTGTCCCGTCATCGTTTCCAACTCTGTAGTGTCAAGGTTGAGCTGCGCCAGCCGGGCTACATGCTCCACGTCTTTTTTACTGATTTTCATGGTCTGTTGCTGTTTGTTATATCCGTTTACGATATGGTGAAGAACTTTTTTCAGCACCGGTTTTTTACCGGCTGTTCCTACTTCCCTTTACAGTTTCACGTAAAAGGGTCGTCCGACACCTGTTTGTCAATGTACTGCACTTTCAACCGGAACAAAGCTAATTATATTCCTGGTGAAGTGATCGACGACTTCAGAGTCGAACTGGGTGCCGCTGCAGATGTTCAACTCTTCCACGGCTTCTTCCATCGTCATATTCTCCCGGTAATTTCTCTTTGAGGTCATGGCATCGTAGCTATCGACAACAGTTAGTATTTTCGTCAGCTGGTCGATCTGGTCACCCGCAAGACCGTCAGGATACCCCTTTCCGTCGATACGTTCATGGTGATGCCTGATTATAAACTGCTCTTTTTCCATAAATTCCAGGGGCTCAACGATCGTCGCCCCAACGCTCGGATGCTTGCGGATGAGGTTCCACTCATGTTCCGTCAGTTTACCGGGCTTCTGGATAGAGGAGAGATCTATGACCAGTTTTCCGATGTCATGAAACTGCGAAGCCCTCTTCAAGACGACCAGTTCATCTTCAGTCAACCCCATGCTTTTACCAAGTTGCTGTCCATACCGGGTAACACGCAGGGTATGCCCTGCAGTGTAAATATCCTTGGCTTCCATGGCGTTCTGCAGGCTGCTCATCAACAGTACAGTGGCATTTTCAAGGCTGTCGCTGTATTTGACGAGAAGATCATTCTGTTCCTTCAACTGCATGGCCTTGACCCGTACATCTTCTTCAAGGGCTTCGCGGTATTTTCTCTCCTGCAGCACATACATCCTTTTTTCAAGAGCCCTTTCTATCTTTACATTGAAGATTTCAATATCCTCAATGGGCTTGGTCAAAAAATCGTACGCCCCCAGGTGGATGGCTTTTACCGCATAATCCATCGACCCGACACCGGTCAGAAATAGTACGGGAATATCGTAGTTGAGACCATTTATTTTTTCCAGGGTATTAAAACCGTCTCTGTTGGGCATATTTATGTCCAGTATGATGACGTCATAGCTGTCATCGACCTTTGTAAGGACTTCATTACCGTCAGATACACCCGTAACCCGGTGACCGAACATTTCCAGCATTGTTGATACTGTTGTTCGAACCGTGCTGTCATCATCGGCTATAAGTATTTTTGCTGGTCTTTTTTCCAAGAGATATTCTCCGAACGATTCCGGTTTTATTTAAACTGATATTGATTCGACGACCCTTTTGCACCAAAGATATGTTATAAAATTTTTAAAGACAAATCCATTAAAATTGACCCCGCTGCCTGGAATAGGGCGAACAAAGTCTAGCATATTATAAATGACTCTGTCTACAGGGAAGTGGAAATCCCTGTTTACCCCTGGAGGTATCGCCGAAAGCTGGAAAAACAAAAGGTGCCTGTCCCGGCGGATCAACAGTTCCACCAGACAGGCACCTTTTCATGACAGGAATATGGTTATTCCAAAAATTAGCAAAACCCCATATTACATCGGTACAATCAGTTTGTTTGTCTCCTCGTTCCAGGTGACTACAACGTACCACAGCATCATGACGGCACCGATTATCAGCAGGGTGGGACCATAGCCGAAAACATCGGGAAGGTATACATACGATCCAAGAACGCCGTCCGCCTCGAAATCATTATCCTTAAACCAGGCGGTCATGATCGAATTGGAAATCGCGAAAAAGGGTACAACCAACATCAATTTAACCTGGCCTTCGCCTACACGCCACAGAGTTCCGGAACCGCATCCACCGGCAAACATTGCTCCCAGACCAAACAGAAAACCGCCAGCCAGTCCGCCCCAACCGAATGTTCCGCGGACATAATACATGGAATTGAGAACCGCCTCACCTTCTGCCCTCACCGGAACAGCATATTTCAGAACCGCGGCGCCTATGGCGACAATGGCAATAGAGAGCATAACAGATTTAGCCAAGGTACAATCTCCGGTCATATGCGGTTCCCGAAAACCCTGGACCATGCACCAGCGCCCCCGCTGCATGGTGTACCCCAGGCAGGTGGCGATCAGGATGATTCCGCCAAGAGAGGCAATGTAATCACTATCCTCGTTTCCGGCATAGTTGTAGGAAGCCCAAACGATCAGGAGAAGAATTGCCGCACCCAGTCCGTATCCTACTTTTGTCGGAACAGAAATGGTCTTCGACCCGCCGTCGCCCCAGCTTATATGTTCCATTTCCACATAAAGGAGTTTCAGTCCGAGAATGACGCCGAAGATCAACCCGAACATCATGGCAAACCCATTGGCTCCCAGGTTGCCTATGGCGTTATAGAAACCACCGACATTACAACCACCGGCAAGAGCAGAACCGACTCCCATCAGCAGACCGGCGATCACCGCTTTAACCAGCTCTCTGTAGGGCGGAAACCGAAGGGCAAACTGTTTGCCAAGACATGCGGAGATAAACGCTCCGCCAACAAATCCCAGACCTATGACCGACCCCGAATTGATAAAAATCGAACCGGGAGCTTCATCATAAAATGCGAGTATTCCTGTGTCACTGCCAAAAACAGAAGCAACTCCGTACATGATCCAGTCGCCCCAGTTCCGTATTGCGCCGACAGCCCCCCACGGACGCCACCATGCCATGATCATAACCGAGAAAAAAGCTACGATGACCCCTGTTACATAAGGATTCCACTCCTTTTCGCACAACAAACCGTACAATTCTTTGATCTTTCCTTTAAAAACCGACTCTTCACTCATTTTTTTCTCCCCCATAAAGTAAATAATACGAATGCTGCCCGTTCACTCACCGACAATGCTTAAACCTGCTGTTGACGGTATCAATAACCATCATTACCTGTAACCATTGTTCAATCAGCTTTTTTGTTTTTCAGATGCCTATATTTTAACGGACGAACAATCTTTAGAAATGTTAAAAACAGTGCCGGAATTCTTACACAGCAGGTAATTTTTTGTCAAGATAAACGACTCAAACCGGCTCTGATAACCACAATGTGGTATTAAAAATTAAATAAGTATTTCAAATAGTTAAAAACTCAACCCATTCCCATCTTGACAGATCAGGACAGCTACAGTATAGGACAGTGTACAATGTGGTTACAGGTGGGCTTAAAATCCGGAGTTGTTGGGTGGTGCATAAACGCACATTCAATTAACCCCTTTCTTATTTTTCAGGAGAACAAAATGAGTGATACTAAAACCGTCGCCGACGATGTCGTAGCAAAAAACGTACTTGATGCTAAAGGCTTGAGCTGTCCGATGCCACTGCTCAGGACCAAAAAAGAAATTGGTAAAATGGCTTCCGGAGAAATTCTGCAGGTGGATGGAACCGATCCCGGTTCCAGAAACGATATTCCAGGATGGTGCGAAAGATCCGGACACGAATATCTTGGTGAAAAAGAAGGTTCCGGTTTTATCAGCTTCTTTATCAAAAAAGGCTGATTGTCTTTTGAAATACCAAAACTGCTGTTTTTGTATTTTTCTGTAATGGATGACTCTAAATGCGATAGGTATCGTATTTAGAGTCTTTTTCAGTTTTACCCCCCAAAGTCATTACCATTTTCAGTGGAGGAAGTTGAAATGGCAAAAAGTTTAGGCATTTTTGTATCTTCGCCGGAAAACCTTCAGCATGTGATAGGCATTACCAAGGCCGCCAAGGCTAAGGGATCCAACGTAAAGGTTTTTTTCACCTGGAAAGCGACAACCCTTTCCAAGGACCCCGCATTCAAGTCATTGTGCGAAATGGCAGACGATGTTTCCATCTGTGTAGACAGCTATAAAAAACAGGGTTTTTCTATAGACGATGTTCCGGAAGGACTTACCCCTAAAAAAATGGCTACCCAGGCTCAGCATGGAATTATAATCGAAGATTTTGACTGTTATCTCAGCCTGTAAGGAGGTTTATAGATGGAATATAAAAAAGTATGCTTTATGTACAGACATAAGGATTACGCTATAGATGGAATTCGATCCGCCCTGGGGCTTGCTGTAGAAAATATGTATTCCTACGGCGTCGTCATGGATACGGAGATTGACGAACTGGATGAGTTAACTCAAGAGAGTATTGAAATGTTGCGGGATATGGAAGGTGATGTCTACTCTACCGTACCGGCCAATGTGGAAAAAAACGGTTTTGAAGCTATCACCATTGAGGAGCTCGGTGAAAAACTTCGTGAAATGACCCACATTATTCCTTACGGAATCAAATAAATTTTCAAGGAGTTAATTTATGAAGATACTCAACGTATACCAGAGCGAACCCGACGAAACAGTACAAAAACTCGTCCAGATAGTGACCCGTGACAGAGAACAGGACAGCTTCGATCTCCATGCGGAAAATCCGGATTACGACACCCTCGTAGACAAGATTTTTGCCGCAGACCAGACCATCTGCTGGTGGTAATAGCTCCTGCAGTCAGAAGTTTCAGGGTTTAACTGACCCTGACAAACCTCCGGCAGTGATCCAAGAGATCCGCTACCGGAGGTTTTTTATTCTCTCCACTATAATGTCATGTATAACCGGCCGTAATTTCTTGATCGGTACCTGATCATCGCCGCTTATCACCCGGTTGGTCAGGAAAACCACACCGCAACAGTCTGCAAGATCTATCCAGAAGGATGTGCCGGTAAATCCCAGATGTCCTATTGTCAGTGGTGAAAAAAAATGTCCGCTGGAAGAACAGCGTCCGGTCGGTATATCAAAACCGCATCTTCTCGTTCCAACAAGAGTATCCACTGATTCTTTAAAAAGGGCTGTGGAGACAGATGGATGGGAAAAACGGCCATGGTACATTTTCAGCAGATACCGGCAGAGAGAAACGACCCCTCCAGCTGTCCCGAACAGTCCCGCATGGCCTGCCACCCCCCCCATGGCCCTGCAGTTGTCATCATGCACCTCACCTCTGAGTTTTTTGCCACTCCATTCACATTTTCCGGTAACAACGCATAGTCTGGTATCCAACCCCGTCGTTGCTCCAAAAAACAGCTCTTTTTCCAGTCCCAGAGGAGCAATAATTTTCCGCCTCCAGTACCTGTCAAGACTCTGGCGCGACACCTTTTCAACTATTTTCCCCAGCAACATATACCCGATATCGCTGTAGAGGGTAACCTGACCTGGTTTATTGACAAGACGCTCATTAAATAACTGGGACAAGAGTGCACCCTCCCTTTTTTCCACAGGCAGTTCAAAAAGTTTTTCATAGTACGGCCTATGGGCGGGCAATCCGGCGGTATGATTGAGCAGCTGGAAGATAGTAACTGACCCCTTGCTATCCGTTAATTCGCCAAAGACGGATGAAATGGTGTCATTTATATCAAGTTTTTTCTCCTGATGCAGAGCAAGAACACAAAGTGACGTTACCAGGGGCTTGGTAAGAGAAGCCAGATCATAACAGCTGTTGTCGGCCACAGTGAGCGCATTGGTTGATAAATCGATTGTTCCCAGGTGTATTATCTTCCTGAAATCTCTGTTATTGGCCAAATCGAAAAAGCCAAGAGAACAACCGGAGAAAACTTCTTCAGACAGACTTTTTTCAAGTTCCTTTTCAAGAGCTGCCTGTAATTCTTCAAGTACTTGATTTTCCAATATCAGCCCCTCATTATTCTGTTGAAATTTTTACCTTATTTTACTAGATTACATCCTGCTGTGCGCTTCCAATATATGTATGATTTTTCGACAAAATCTCAACAAAATTTTTACCGGCTTCATAAATTTCAACAAGGTTATCAACAAAGCTTCAACACAGTTTTTTTAAGATTTTTTTAACTGCCTGTTAAAACCGCTGTTGATAACTTGATGCAAACAAATTCTGTAAATAATTAACGTGCTTTTTGTTTGTAAAAAAAATCGTAAAATCAAATACTTTGGAAAGTTTTCCACATATAAACCGGAACAATAATAGTAATAAAAACATCTATAATAAAGGAATGGTTTAAAGGAGTTCCTCTATGGCACTGAACTGTACAATAACGAGAAACGATTTTCTTGAAAGTCTCAACAGCTTGCAAAACATAACCAACAAAAAGGGAACTCTGGCAATTCTTTCCAATGTTCTCATCGAAACCACAAATGGGGGATTGATTCTCACCGGCACCGACCTTGAGGTGAGTTTACGTCTTTTTGTTCCTGCCGAAATACACGAAGAAGGTTCCTTGACACTTCCTTCCAAGAAGATTTTTGAAATAGTCAGGGAATCCGGATCGGAAAGCATTACGATGGAGGAAACTGACAACAGCTGGGCTGTCATCAAAGCTGGGCTCAGTACCTATAACCTGGCGGGTATGCCTGACGATGAATATCCTGATTTTCCTGATTATTCAGACGATAATTTCATTTCCTTCGAAACATATATCTTCCTGGAACTCATTGAAAAAGTTATTTTTTCAATAGCAAACGAAAAGGAAAACATCTACTCTCTCACTTCTGTTCTTTTTGAAAAAGAGCAAATCGACGGAGTGAACTATCTGAAAATGATCTCATCTGACGGCCACAGGCTCTCTGTTATGCAAAAAGAAGTGGCGGCCGATCTGGATCAGATGATCCTCAACGAACTTACCCTGATACCTAAAAAGGGTATTCAGGAATGGAAAAAATTCTGTGAAGACCGTGATTCAGTTGAAGTCTCATTTGATAGTAATCAATTGGTACTGCGTGATGGCCAGGCTGTCATGATAATCCGGTTGAAAAACGGCGAATTTCCCAATTACAGTGCAATAATAGGTGCAGTCGAACTGACCAACAGTGTTGAGATCAACCGTATTCCTTTTCTTGAGTCCCTCAAGAGGATCAATCTATTCACCGAAGATATTTTTCACACCATATCACTGCAGCTCGAACAGAACAGAATGGTTCTTTCGTCGCAGAACGCGGATCTGGGAAATGCCAAGGACGAACTGCCTGTAATCTACGAAGGTGAAAATCTGACTCTTGGTTTCAACTGCAGATATTTTATTGAAACCCTGCAGGTTATGGAATGTCAAACGGTTCACGCTTACATAAATTCGAATGCAAGTCCCTGTTTGATGAAATCTGAAGAAGATGAGGGTTTTCTCTCTATTGTAATGCCAATGCAGTTATAAAATTTTGTATTTAAAGATTATTTATAAAAAGGATTGAGTGTGACAGAAGCAAGCAATTACGGCGCACAACAGATACAGGTGCTCGATGGTCTGGAAGCAGTGAGAAAAAGACCGTCCATGTACATAGGAAATACTGCGGAAGAGGGTCTACACCATCTTATCTGGGAAATTGTCGATAACAGTATAGATGAGGCCCTTGCGGGTTTTTGCAGTAGAATATGGGTGACTATCCATGAAGATAACTCCGTTTCTGTTGAGGACGATGGTCGGGGAATTCCGGTTGATAAACATCCTACAGAAGACATGACGGCCCTTGAGCTGGTCATGACTACGCTTCATGCCGGCGGTAAGTTCGATCATTCAAGCTACAAGGTATCCGGGGGGCTTCACGGCGTCGGGGTCTCTGTAGTGAACGCTCTTTCAACCGAAGCCTACGCCGAGATAAAAAGAAACGGAAAGATATACAAGCAGGAATACAGGTACGGGGAAAAAACCGGAGAACTGATAGTCATTGGTGAAAGTGAGAAAACGGGTACCAAGATTTACTTCAAGGCCGACCCGGAAATATTCACTGAAACCACGGTCTATAATTATGAGACGGTAAAAAGCAGGCTGAGAGAGCTTTCCTTTCTCAACAAAGGACTGCGTATCTACCTGAAAGACGAACGAAGCGGAGAACAGGACAAATTCCATGCCTCCGGCGGTATTATATCCTATGTCGAGTGGCTCAACCGGAAACGTACCTCTATCTTTGAAGAACCCATCTACATTACAGGGGAAAAAGATAACGTTGAGGTTGAAATTTCTCTGCAGCATTTCGACGGTTACTCGGAACGGCTTTTTTCTTTTGTAAACAATATAAACACCCGTGAAGGTGGCAGTCATGTTGCCGGATTCAGGTCAGCACTGACCAAGTGCATTAACAGGTATGCAAGTGATGATCTTATTCCGAAAAATATGCGCGAGAAAGTGGCCGGCGATGATATTCGCGAAGGACTGACATGTGTCATCTCGGTGCGGGTGCCCAATCCACAGTTTGAAGGTCAGACCAAAACCAAACTCGGTAACAGTGAAGTAAAATCTATAGTTGAATCAATCTGTTCTGAAAAGCTGACTCTTTTTCTGGAACAGAACCCGGCCATTGCCAAAAAAATACTTGCTAAGGTTGTCGATGCGGCCCGGGCACGGGAAGCCGCCAAAAGGGCAAGAGACATATCGAGAAAAAAAGGATCCACTTCCCTGCTTATGGCCGGAAAACTCGCTGAGTGTCAGGAAAAAAATCCGGCCAAAAGGGAGATTTTCATTGTTGAGGGAGACTCTGCGGGAGGATCGGCCAAACAGGGGCGAGACAGGTCCAACCAGGCTATTCTTCCTCTTCGCGGCAAGATACTCAACGTTGAGAAAGCCAGATTTGACCGGATCCTCGGCAGCGAGGAGATAAAGCAGCTAATAGGAGCTCTTGGATGCGGCATCGGTAAGGATGAATTTGATTTAGAGAAATTACGTTATCATAAAATAATAATAATGACCGATGCCGATGTTGACGGCGCCCATATCAGAACCCTGCTGCTTACCTTTCTCTACAGACAGATGCTGCCACTGGTTGAAGGCGGGTACGTCTATATAGGTCAGCCTCCGCTCTACCGTCTTGGAAGAGGTAAAAAAGAACAATATTTTCTTGATGAAAACGAACTCAACACCCACCTGTTCACCCAGGCAAGTTCTACTTTCAAGCTTATTGCTCACCGTGAAGGTAAAAATGTTGAGATAGAGGATAATCTGTTTGTTGAATTACTTGAAAAATTATCTATTTATCAAAGAATAACCGCTTTTATGAACAGGATGAATGTCTGGGATGAAATGCTCTATTTTCTCCTTGATAACAACATCAGGTCAGCCGATCAATTCAAGGATGAGGATTTTGTTGCCGATCTCAAAAAACAGTTGCCTGATGATAAGTTGTTTATAGGCAATATACGGTCCTGCAGATGGCGGCCCGACTGCTATGAGTTTGACGTAGCCGTAAGGAGCAGAGTGCAGATAATGATGACCCTGGGGCCGCAGATCCCGCTTATAAACGAATACCGGACGGCACTGAACTTTTTTTCTACAATAAAGGATTTTCTGGAAGGCTCGTTTACCATTGAAAATACCAGGAGTGAACAGACAAAGGATATCAAATGCGACAACTGGCAGCAGATGCTCAAGACCATTCGCGACGAATCCTTCAAGGGCAGCCACCTGCAGAGGTACAAAGGTCTTGGTGAAATGAACGCCGAACAACTCTGGGATACCACGATGAACCCGGAAAACAGGACCCTTATGAAAGTGACCGTCGATGATGCGGAACAGGCCGATGATATTTTCACCACTCTTATGGGCGACAAAGTCGAACCCAGACGTGATTTTATCCAGACTCACGCCCTGGAAGTGACAGATCTCGATATTTAACGGCCGGGACTCTTTTCACTCTTATTTATTTGTCAGTTAACAAGTACGAAATACTCTTATGAGCACAGTTATAGACCAATCGGGGGAACAGTTTCCCACCGTTTCAATAGAAAAGGAATTAAAGAAATCCTACCTCGATTATGCGATGAGTGTCATCGTAGGAAGGGCTCTGCCGGATGTCCGGGACGGCTTGAAACCGGTTCACCGAAGAGCGCTGTTCGCCATGCGTGAACTGGGTGTTTACCATAACAGGCCCTATGTAAAATCTGCGAGAATAGTCGGTGATGTCATAGGTAAATATCATCCCCACGGAGATACCGCTGCGTATGACACAATTGTACGAATGGCGCAGGATTTTTCCATGCGATATCCCCTTGTCGACGGTCAGGGAAACTTTGGTTCCATGGATGGTGATTCGCCTGCGGCAATGCGGTACACCGAAGCCAGGATGACGAGAATAGACAGGGAAATCGTCAACGATCTCGATAAAGATACCGTAGACTGGATGCCCAACTACGACAATTCACTCAATGAGCCGGTGGTTATGCCCAGCAAGATACCCAATCTTCTGGTTAACGGCTCTTCCGGTATTGCCGTGGGGATGGCAACCAATATCCCGCCGCACAATATCACGGAAGTACTGGATGCGCTTATCGCAATAGTAGAGGACCCAAACCTTACCGTGCACCAGTTAATGTCCATCATTACCGGACCGGATTTCCCCACCGGGGGGCAGATATGCGGCAGGGCCGGAATAAGGGAGGCTTACGAAACCGGGCGTGGTGTTGTTGTCATGAGGGCTCTTAACCATGTGGAAAAAATAAAGGAAGGCAAACGAGAAGCAATAGTCATAACCGAGATTCCCTATCAGGTTAATAAAGCCAGCCTGGTGGAAAAGATAGCCGAGCTTGTCAAGGACAAGAAAATTAATTCCATCTCCGAGGTTCGTGACGAATCAGACAGGCATGGTCTGCGTATTGTGATAGAGCTGAAAAAAGACGAAATCTCTGAAATTGTCGTAAACCAGCTCTATACAATGACCCAGCTGCAGAAGTCATTCGGCATCATTTTGCTGGCTATTGTCAACAACAAACCGGAAATTCTCAATTTAAAACAAGTTCTCGAACATTTCGTACTGCACCGGAAAGTGGTGGTAATTCGAAGAACTTCTTTTGAATTGAGAAAAGCCGAGGAAAAAGCACATATTCTCGAAGGTCTCAATATAGCAATAAACAACCTCGATGACGTGGTTGCACTTATCAAGGCATCGAAAAATCCCCAGGAAGCCAAAGATGAGTTGATGCGCAGATACGAGCTCAGTGAGATCCAGGCGCAGACCATTCTGGATATGCGGCTGCAGCGGTTGACGGGGCTGGAACGGGATAAGATTGCAATTGATTATGAGAATATCCTGAAGGAGATTGAAAAGCTCAAGGAAATTCTCGGTAGTGAAGTCCTGGTTATGAATATAGTAAAACAAGAGTTTAATGAACTCAAAGAAAGCTACGGGGATGAGCGGCGAACAGAGATAATCGATGCAATAGATGAGATACTTCCCGAAGATCTTATAGCACCTGAGGATATGGCGGTAACCGTCACCCATTCCGGCTATATAAAGAGAAATCCTGTTTCACTGTACAGATCGCAGCATCGTGGAGGAAAAGGGATTACAGCCGTAAAAAATATAGAAGAGGATTTCGTATCAAAGCTTTATGTGGCATCCACGCTGGATAATTTTCTATTTTTTACCAACTTTGGAAAAGTTTACTGGCGAAAAGTATACCAGTTACCCCTTGCGGGAAGAACAGCACGTGGAAAAGCTATTGTGAACCTTCTCAACCTTGAAGAAAATGAGAAAATAGCAGCAATTCTGCCGATTGATACCTTTGATGATGAAACGAAGCAGAAAACCATCCTGATGGTCACCAGGTTTGGTCGTATCAAGAAGACAAGCCTGCAGGAGTTCGCCCGGCCGCTCAGGAAAGGTAAACGTGCACTTACCATCAATGAAGGTGATGAAATTATAGATGTACATGTCCTCAATGGCGAAGATACCGTACTTCTTGTTACTCAGAAAGGTATGTGTATTCATTTCGACGAGTCCGATTTACGCACCATGGGAAGGGTTGCAGCGGGCGTCCGGGGAATAAGACTCGGTGACGACGATTCGGTGGTAAGCGCCATAGTTGTTAAATCAGAAGAATCTATTCTCATAGCGACAGAGAACGGTTTCGGTAAAAGGAGCCCGATAGAAGAATACCGACTGCAGAAGCGTGGCGGCAAAGGCGTCAGGGGAATCAAGCAATCGGTGAGAAACGGAAATGTCATAGCCGCCAAGCAGGTGGACGATAATGAGGAAGTTATCCTTATCGCCGATTCGGGAAAAATCATACGTATAGATCTGAGTTCCATCAGGGTTATAGGAAGGTCCACCCAGGGGGTCAGACTCATTAACCTGGACAACGAAGAAAAGGTTGTGAGTCTTGACAGTATAGCAAAAGACCGAAACGATGAAGGGGAGGATTTGGAAGAAGATCTCGATAATGAAGGTTCTTCAATCGAAGGACCAGCTGAAGATGTTTCCGATGGGCAAGATGATGAATAAAAGCATTAAAATAGGTGTCATTGGTGCAGGGTCCTGGGGTACGGCTCTTGCCATACTTCTCGCTAAAAAGGGCTATCTGGTCAATTTATGGGGACATAATGACAGCCATGTAAGCAGGCTGAGCAAAGATAGGGAAAACAGGAAATATCTGCCGGGAATAATTTTTCCTCAATCGCTTCATCCCGAAAGTGAACTGGATCCTTGCATAGATGGCGCCGATACTGTGGTTATGGTTGTTCCTTCACACTCCTATCGCACCGTTTTTCAAAAGATCATCCCCCTGTTGAGTGACAATCAGAGAATTGTTACCGCTGTGAAAGGAATAGAAAATGATACCCTGATGACGATGACTCAGGTAATGGAACAGGAACTCGCCTGTTTTTCCGGTGTACAGAATATAGGGTTGGGTGTGTTGTCCGGCCCATCCTTTGCCGAAGAGGTGGCAAGAGAGATACCAACCGCAGTAACGCTTGGTTTTAAAGATATTGAAATGGCCAAGGAGGTACAAAAAATATTCGGTACCGAATATTTCAGGGTATACGCCAGCAGTGATATGGTGGGTCTTGAAATTTCCGCAGCGCTCAAAAATATTATAGCTATTGCAACCGGCGTCTGCGATGGGCTGGGATACGGTCTTAATACCAGAGCAGCGCTTATCACAAGAGGGCTTGCCGAAATTACAAGACTGGGAACTGCATTAAAAGCCGATGTAGCGACTTTTTCAGGACTAAGCGGGATGGGTGACCTGATCCTGACATGTACCGGCAATCTGAGTAGAAACAGGAATGTTGGGTTAAAACTTGGCAGCGGGAAAAGCATCGAGCAGGTCAAGTCGGAAATGAATATGGTTGCAGAGGGAATCAAGACAACAAAGTCGGTCTATGATCTAGCGGCAAAAATGGGCATAGAAATGCCTATACTGGAACAGGTATATAATATTATCTACAGAAACAAAAACTGCTCAGAAGCTGTAAAAGACCTGCTTAACAGGGAATTAAAAGTGGAATGAGCCAATACCACCATAAATGGCCTGGGGCTGTAATCTATAAAGAGCGTCAGGCCATTCTTATCCGGGAGACTCTGTAAATAATTCTGTGTAACTGCCATTTCTCATATCTCAGAAAACCGGTCTTCATATTCAATGAGAAAACGGTTCATAGCCGGTTTCCAGTTTCGAATAGGCATGGTCCACCTCTCAGATGCCTTCTGAATGGCTAGAAACACAACTTTAAATGCCGACGTATCGTTTGGGAAGATACGTCGGTTTTTTATTGCCTTACGGATCACGCTATTAAGAGACTCAATAGCGTTTGTCGTATAAATAATTTTCCTGAT
>NZ_FNJI01000008.1 GCF_900104445.1 Desulforhopalus singaporensis
TTGTGCTTGGCAACAAGCTGCGCAAACTCTGTTCTTGGAAAATGCTGAAGAAGTTGACTAAACAAACTGGAACCTTTTATCATGGACTAACCCTCTTCGTTGATTGTGGCTCTGTTTTTATTGGCGTAAAAACTTTATACCACATCTAACAAGAGGGTTTTCCTGTTTAAATGCTATTGGGGACAAGAGTGAACAGGCATACAACAAGGGTGTATAAGTCAAAACCATTTGCTGCCTGCGATCAAGTTTCTTCACATGTTTTTGCTCTGGTAAAACGCAGGTTAGCGGTTCGGTCCCGCTTTCTGGCTGACATAAAAACAGCCATTTAGAGAACTCTCTGGGTGGCTGTTTTGCTTCCAGGACAGCTATGGGACAGTTGTTTTTGTAGTGTTATTCTTTCCTTCCTTGTACTTCTTGCATAAAGGAAGAAAGATGTACCGAATAATCAGACCCGTTTTATTTTATCCTCACTTTACCAAAAAGGAGGAAAGAAAAATGAAAACGGTCTTAATCCTGCAGCTAATCTAACCAAAGTCGTTGTTTAGCGGTTTGGTTTTGCCTTATCACGCCACTTGACCTCTTTTACGTTACCAACTATAGAAGACACTGGTCAAAACCCCAGTTGGGCTGATTGCGGGCCAAACGCCCCCCACCGTGGCAGGAAGTTGCCGCATGAACTGAAACCCATCATAGAGAGGGGGAATGAGGTTTATGCATGAGATATTCGCCGAGCGAGATGAGGCGGTGTTGCAAGAGATAATGTCACCTCACAAACGGTCGATCAGCCAATTAGCCAAAGAGGAAGGTGTCAGCGAGAAGTCGCCTCTCAATGAAAATTGTTTTTATGAGAAAATGTGGCAACAATGCTGACACATAGCAAAAGGGAAACTGACATGTGTCAAACAGTGTCAAACACCTGGTTAGCTTTTATCGACGTCACTGGAATACGACTGTAACGAATTGTATTTGCGTAATTACAATCAAGGTGTGATAGCGGCAGTTCGGTGTGTGGCGCAATACGAGTAAAAGGAAAATAATCATTTGGCAAACAAGTCTATGCAGGATTTAAGCTTTATGAGCAAAACACTGGGAATTTTGGGTGTGGGACATCTGGCAAGTTATGTGGTTACGGGATTGCGTAACGCTGGCGATCAACGTCCTGTTCTTCTTTCACCTCGAAACAAAAAACGCGCCCTAACGCTGAAACAGGAATATGGCTGTGATATCGCCGTTGATAACCAGGCGGTTGTAAACCAGTGCAAGATTGTCCTGCTGTCCGTCAGGCCCGCCCAGGTTGAAGAAATTCTCAACAATCTGAAATTTACAGCCGACCATCTGCTTGTCTCTTGTGTTGCAGGAATTTCGCTTGAGCAGATAAAGATACTGGCCGGGCCTGCAGAAGTTGTGCTGACCCTCCCCCTGGCCTGTTCGGAGATGGGCCAAGGCGTGGTGCCACTTCATCCGGATAACCTGATCGCCCGAGAACTACTCAGCCGGTTGGGCAGGGTGATTGTATTTAATGACCAGGGTCAGTTTGGGTTAGCCTCAACAGCTGCGTGCATGAACGGCTGGATGTATGCCTTTCTCGATAACTTAACCAACTGGTTCGCAGCAAAGGGCTTATCTGAAACACAGGCACGCGAACTGGTGCTTCATTCGGTGCAGGGGGCAACAGCATTGGCTGCGGTTAAAACAGACCAGTCACTGCGTGAAATATGTGACTCCATTGCCACTTCTGGTACCTACACCCGGATAGGACTGGATATTTTAGAAGCAAAAGAGGCCTTCTCGCCGTGGGCAGAGGCGTGTGAAAAAATCAACGAGGCTCTTGCTGAGGAAAAATCGGACTAGCAAACATTGAGACCTTGTGCAGATATATCAAAAACTCGAGTGGCAGTAGAGCGGCGATTCTTGTGTGTTGGCAGTTGAATACTGCGATCACGCTATTTTGCCCGGTGGATCAATAACGCGCTTTACCAGATAATATTTACTTGGTCTTCTGAAAATTTTTTTACGATATGCTGCCAATAGGCGTCAGCTGCCATAAAAGATAGTTGAAGAAATGAAAAACAGGACCCGACAGAAAATCTGGACATTTGTTGGAGCAGGCCTGAACGGTTCGGTCGATTCTATCCTGAAGCTTATTGCTCGATCCTGAAAGAAAAATAAATCAACATTGGCTCAACGGGGTTATGACGTCCCCTTAACAAGCTTAATGTGGTAACGTAGGAGCCGGAATTGTTCTATTTACTTTGCCGTGAACGGGGTTGGGGTATCGTCGGTTTTCTGTGCAAAGAAATAAATTATCGATAATACAGGAAAAATATTTTGTTGGAAAAAATTATATCAGGACACCAGACAGGTGCGGACATTGCGGCAATCGATGCAGCCATGGCTCATGATTTCCCGTGCGGAGGGTGGATTGGCAGAGGGCGGTTAACGGAAGCAGGGCCTCTTGATGAACGTTATGTTGTAAACGAGATGCTAACGGGCGGGTATCCCGAGAGGACGAAACAGAATGTTCTCTATTCGGATGCAACGGTTGTTTTCACCCACGGTCTTCTGACCGGAGGATCGGCACAGACAGGAAAATTTGCCGATGAGTTGGAAAAGCCGTGGTTGCATATCGATCTTGCTCAGTCAGGTCCTTTTGAAAGCATCAGGATGATTGCAGATTTCATTAACGACCATAATGTCAAAACGCTTAACGTTGCGGGGAAATCGGCATCCAACGATTCCAGGATATACGATGCGGTATATAGAATAATCGATGGTTTTCTCAAATACGCCCTATAACATCCATTTTACCCTGGCACAATGAGTTGCCTTGTGATTTTACAACCGTTTTTCAGTGATCACCTCAGTGCTGCCGGGTGTGAACTTGGGGGTGTCATGGATGGAGGAAAACTTCATGGTAATAGGAGTTATTCTCTCGACTGTTGCAGAAATGAACTTATAGTTTGCCGAAACTTTCAAAGCCTAGTTATTCGTGAGGACGGCATGTAACCATCGTATTTGCAATACATGTTGTTACCTGCCGTATTTTTTATCAAAACAGGAGGTCGATACTATGGGTAAATCGCTGTTTCAACCTTACGCTCTAGGTGAGATGAAACTTAAAAACAGAATCGCGATGGCGCCTATGACCAGGGGGCGTGCCGGGGAGAGTAGGGTGGCCAACGAGCTAATGGCACAATATTATTATCAGCGTGGTTCGGCCGGACTTCTTATCACGGAAGCAACAGTTATCTCCCCCCAGGGTATTGGGTGGATCGGGTCTCCGGGAATATACACTGCAGAGATGGTTGCCGGATGGCAGAAAGTGACCGAACGGGTGAAGCCTTCAGGGGCGAAAATGTTCCTGCAGCTCTGGCATTGCGGCCGGGCGTCCCACAGTGATTTTCATAAAGGTGAACTTCCCTTCTCGGCATCAGCGATCAGGTTGAATGGTGATTATATTCACACCCCGGCTGGAAAAAAAGAATACGAGACCCCAAGGGCTATGACGGTTGCCGATATCAAGGCAACGGTCGATGACTATCGCAGGGCTGCAGCAAATGCCAAAGATGCCGGATTCGACGGAATCGAGATTCACAGCGCCAACGGCTATCTGCTCAACCAGTTTCTCGATTCGAAGACAAACCTTCGAAACGACCAGTATGGAGGGAGCCTGGAAAACAAGTTTCGCTTTCTCAGGGAGGTGCTTGAGGCCGTTTTTGAGATATGGCCTCCCGGCCGAGTAGGAGTAAGACTCTCTCCCAACGGCATCTTCAACGATATGGGGAGTGATGATTTCAGGGAAACCTACCTGTATGTTGCCAGGGAACTGAACAAACTCAGCCCCGGGTATGTACATATCATGGATGGCCTCGCTTTTGGTTTTCACAACAAAGGGGAACCAATGACACTTGATGAGTTCCGTAAATGTTTTACCGGAACTATTATCGGTAATTGCGGCTACACTCTAAATGATGCGGAACAGAGAATGACTGGCGGACAGGCGGATATCGCAGCTTTTGGCCGACCTTTTATAAGTAATCCGGATCTTGTTGCCCGGATGAAAAACGGCTGGCCCCTCGCCCCGTACGACGATATGACATTTTGGTATACATCAGGAGCTGAAGGATATACGGATTATCCATTTTTTTCAGAATAACCGGAGAGGTTACTTCTGCTCCCTTTGGTAGTCGACATAACACAGGAGGGTGCAAAGGGGTGGATAATCTGACTGGTTATTTTGCCAGGTGCAACTAACTGTGGAATGAACCGACTGTCGGATAACTTCCCAACCTGCCGTATAGGTTGTTAATGGTTAGTGTTTGCTATATATTGGACAGTTTTTCGATTTTGTTTCAGCTATTTCCGCCATTGAATTATAATTTTTTATTTTATAGTAATTGTCTTGTAATACTGAACGTTTTGTGTTGATAATCAGTTGGGCCGCGAAGCGGCACTCTGCTCTATTGCTCATGGCGATAGCTGTCGGTGATCGAATTTGCTTTATCTTGACTTTCAGTTAACATTCAGGAGCGTAAAGCGTGGACCGTAACTTTTTAAATATATTTTCTGATTATCAGGAAATAACTCTAAGATATGATGCAGAGCATCGGGCTATCTGGTGTTATTATAAACCGTCGTTTCGGCCATGCTTTTCGTTGAGGATGCTGCAGGAACTCAGGCAAATGCAGCAGGGAATAATGGATTATTTTCAACAAAAAAATCCGGATGCCGATTCATTGATCCACTACCAGGTGCTTCATTCACAGATCCCCGGAGTTTTCAGTATGGGTGGTGATCTGGCTCTCTTTAGCCAGGCGATCAGGGAAAAAGACCGTGAGACCCTGCATAAATATGCCCTGCAGTGCATAGATAACCTCTACCTCAATTCTGTTAATCTGCGTCTGCCTCTGACAACGATTTCCCTGGTGGAGGGTGACGCTCTTGGCGGTGGATTTGAGTGCGCATTATCGAGCAACGTTTTAATAGCAACCGAAAATGCCAGGTTCGGTTTTCCTGAAATTCGCTTTAACCTGTTCCCTGGCATGGGTGCCTATAGCTTTTTGGCTCGCAATTGTGGTATGGTTGTTACTGAAAGACTGCTTACCAGCGGGGAAACCTACAGCGCAAAAGAGCTGTATGATATGGGGATTATCCATCACCTTGGCGAGCCGGACAGGGGGGTTGAGTGCGTGGAAGACTTTATGCGCCAGCATCGCCATGCCGGCAATAGCCTGCGTGCCCTGCAGATGGTCAGGCAGCGTTATCATCCCCTTGAATATCAGGAACTCGTGGATATAACGGAGATATGGGTTGAGGCGGCGCTGCGGGTTACTGAGAAGGACTTGCGCCTTATCGACAGGCTCGTTAAGGTTCAGTCGGCGAAAATTCGCAAAGGGCTCGCGCTTCTGAGAACAAAACAGGATCGTCGGTTTAATACAGAACAGACAACGTTTCCTTTGAAAGATTGGTCCGGTAAAACGATTTTGCACGATCGGCGGAAGAATCTCGACCGGCGGTTACGCAATTGACGCTAAGATCGCACCTGTTGCCAATATGACTATGGTAGATAATTTTGACAGCGTCGAATATTACATAGAAAAAACCCGTCTCGATCATCTATACGTAAGGTCCAAAGTTGCATCTATCGGACTGTTTGTCTCAAGTGCTATTTATGTCCTTATTCTGTCGAAACAATTCGATGCTGTCAACCTTGTTGTCTGGTTCTTGATTCTCAGCGTCGTTCTTGCTTGGCGCTGGTTTTTGTTCAGGCGGTATAGGGAAGATTCCCGTTTCCCGAAATCCCTGCCGTCCGGACTTGCCATATTCAGGCTCGGGATATTTATCACCGGGTCGATTATGGGCAGTCTCAATATATTTTTTTTCCCGCAAGATTCCCTGTACCTGCTTCTTATTGCTATCTTGTTTCCATATGGCATTGCGATGGCTGCCGTGACGATGCTGCTCGATGTTTTTTCCTTTGCCCTGTACCTTGTAACGCTGTTGTCCCCGGTGCTTATTCAATCCACTTTCAACCACGATCTGCTGTACTCGGGGACGAGTATAATGACTGTTGTGCTCGGTGCTTTTTTGTTGAAGATGAGCCTTGAATACAATCGAAGTTATGTAATGAGTACGAGACTTCGGTATGAAAACAAAAAATTGTTAAAAAATCTTGAAGAGGAAAAGAACAAACTGAGCAATCGGTTGGGGCGCATCTTAAACGACAGCACTACGGAAATTTATGTAATCGATGCCGATACCCTCAAATGCCTGCAGGTCAA
This sequence comes from Desulforhopalus singaporensis, assembly GCF_900104445.1. GTDB lineage: Bacteria > Desulfobacterota > Desulfobulbia > Desulfobulbales > Desulfocapsaceae > Desulforhopalus_A > Desulforhopalus_A singaporensis. Next base: position 6,282 of record NZ_FNJI01000008.1, read on the forward strand.
TCAGGGGGCGCTGGACAACCTGGGATACTCTCAGGAGGAATTCGCGAGAATAACCCTTCTTGATATTTTTACTACCCTTGATCGAAAATCGCTTTTCAATCTCATTGAACCGCTGCACAACGGCAGATGGGAGCCGGTCAAATACCGCGGCATAAACCGTCGCAAGGACGGCACCTTTTTTCCGGTCGAGGCAAGTCTGCAATTATCCACTGCCGATAATCCGCCGATTATTGTTGCCAACGTGCAGGATATTACCGAGCGGACCAAGTGGGAAGAAAAACTCATCTATCAGGCGAATTACGATCAGTTGACCGGGATATACAACCGTCATTATATCCAGTCCTACATGCATTCCGTCTTTACCCGCGCCCGCCGGCTTCAGAAAAAGGTGGCCCTTCTTTTTCTGGATCTTGATCACTTTAAGGATATCAACGATACTCTAGGCCATGACGCCGGAGACGAAATAATACGTAAAACGGCAAACCGGATCCAGGCACAACTGCGGGAGAGTGATGTTGTAGCCCGTACCGGTGGCGACGAGTTCATAATTTTTCTGGAAAACCTGGAAAACAAGACGGATGCAGAGGTGGTCGCCCGGAAGCTTATCAATATTTTTGAGAAGCCGTTCTATGTGCGAAAAAAAGAAATTCATACCACTGTAACTATTGGTATCAGTGTGTATCCAGATGATGGTGACACCCATGAACAGCTCATGCAGTGTGCCGACATGGCAATGTATCAGGCGAAAAGTGATGGCCGGAACACATATCACTTTTTCTCCCAGGAGATGCGCCGTATTTCCGAAAAACAGCTCTTGATTTCAAACCACCTCCGATATGCTCTGGCGAAAAACGAAATTTCCCTGTTTTTTCAACCGAAGATAGATATAACCCTCAACCAGATAACAGGGGCAGAAGCTTTGCTCCGCTGGCATAATCCGGAACTTGGTGACGTCCCTCCAAGTGAGTTCATTCCCCTTGCGGAAAATATCGGAATAATAAGTGAACTGGGCGCCTGGGTACTGCAGCAAGCCTGTAATGAAGCCATGAAATGGCAGGGGCTAACGAAACAAAGACTGCAGGTATCTGTCAACGTATCGCCGCAACAGTTCCGCATCGGCTCTCTGCTGAAGGAAGTCAAGAAGGCTCTTACGGTAAGCGGGCTGCCGAGCGATCAACTGGAGCTGGAAATAACTGAAAGTCTGCTGCTTCAGGATTCCGAGCAGAACCTCTCTCAGCTTCGTGATTTCGCCGACCAGGGAATACGGCTGTCGCTCGATGATTTCGGGACAGGATATTCCTCTCTGAGCTACGTGCGTAGATTTCCGCTCCATATTCTGAAGATAGACCGCAGTTTTATTCACGGCCTGGAAAATGACCTGAATCACAAAGTTCTGGTAGACGCAATAATCGCAATGGCGCGCAGTCTGAACCTGGAGTTAGTTGCTGAAGGTGTTGAAAATAAACAACAATTGGAGTTTTTACGCCAGCGTGGTGTGAGAACGATCCAGGGGTATATTATCAGCCCGCCGCTGAATCCAGAGGATTTTCGTAAATTCCTCAAAAATGAACACCAATCTTCTCGCTCCAACCCCCGACGTTAACGGGTTTGTCCCCACAGGCCGCTATGCGGCCGCCTCTTTTTTGTTAAGCTTTTTCAGACTGAATTGTTGTGAAAACCGGCTTGATTGATTTTTGCAATTTTCTCTGATACTCCTGTAATTAGAAGGGTAATCGAAAGAAATCGCACCGGTCGGAATATGTTTTTTCCGTACCATATACTGGCATTGCTGGCAATAAAACAAGATTATGAACAAATGTATACTCTGCTTATCCGTACTTTGTCTTGGTCTGTTATCTGGTGTCTCCCATGTACAAGGTGAAAATTCTTCGCCCTCAACCGGCAACCGGTGGGGGGAAGAACAGGGGGGCGATCTGCCCCTTTTAACCGAGAATCAGGAAGAGATGCTGGATGAAATGTATAACCAGGCATCCGAAATGCTCATTGCTACTGCCGAGTGGATAGATTCATTTTTTGATGACGAACGCTCTGTTGCCGAGAGGAATACCACTCGAGGCACCCTGAAATTATCGTTTGACTATCTGGAAGATGACGGGGGTGAGGTCAAGCCTCGTTTCGACCTGAGATTGAGGCTGCCCCGACTGTCCAACAAGGCCCAGCTTATCATCTTGGGCTCTGAAGATCCTGATTTTGACGCCAGTGACAGTCGTGAGAAAAGAGCATCATCTCAGGACAATGATGACGCAAGCTTTGTTACTGCTCTGAGGTATTTCTTCCGGGAAAACGACAAATATAATCTGGCTTTTGACGTCGGTGTATCCTGGGACTATCTCTACAGCGGGTTTCGGTTCCGGCATTTGCAGGATTTCGGCACCCTGCAGGGCAGGTTTGCCAATCGTCTGCGCTACTATACCGATGACGGGTGGGAAAACAAGACCTTCTATGACCTAGAATTCCAGCTGGACAACAACTATCTGTTCCGGTCAACCAGTGAAATACTGTTCTCCGAGGGGAGGGACGGGTATCCCCATGGCCAGCATTTCAGGATCTACCAGAGGTACAGTAGCTACCAGGCGTTGTCTTACGAATCGTCATTTCTTTTTGAGACCGAACCGGAATACAATCTTTACAATATCCGGTTGCTGATGAGATACAGGCAACGGTTTTACCGTGACTGGCTGGTTATGGAAATTTCACCAAACGTCGAGTTCCCAGAAGATAATGGCCGTGAACCAAATCCGGGTGTAATTTTTAAATTTGAAGCTGCCATCGGCTGCGACTCCGGCAAGGAAGGGTACCACAAGGTCTTTTATTGACCAAAAAAATGAGCCACCTCTCTCCATTTCCCTTGAAGTGTTCATGAGATATTTGTGGAATCGGCCGACAACCTGGGTGTGGCCCATGGCTGTTCAGGTTTTCGGACTCTATTCACTATTTGCCGGCCTCTGGGCTATGGCGTGCAGGGCTCAATGTGTCGCCGTACTGTTGCTGTGGCAAAGTATTTCTGACTTTATAAAAAAGAAATTCTAATTCTAACTGGTTATCGATAGCCAAGAGGCTCGCTGGAGCTGAATGTTCTTTTTGAGGAGAGTGTCGTTTCAATGTTGCGATGACTACTTACAGCCAGCTGACGAGTACCGCTCTCATTCCCATCCCCCCTGTTTGTCTTTATGTCCAACCTGCTGCTGCGGCCCGGTATTTCCGATCGGCTCTATCAGGCTACTGGCTCCTGGTTCTCCGAGTTAAAAGGAGGTCTTGCCATTGTGTCACTTTTTGTTTGTGTTTGTCTCGCCATGACCGGAGGATTTGCCCCGGGGACGTTTACCATGGGGACTATTGCCGTGCCGGGCATGTACGCGCGAAATTATGACAAACACTCCCATCATCGATGGTCGGAGGGGGCGACGTCAATTAATCTGGTTAACAATCATAAGATTAAAGCTTATCTTATTAACCAGGAAAGAGAGTTGGCCAAGAGGAGGTGTATCATGAAAAAGATGACCGTCAGAGAGCTCAGTCACGGCAGGAAAACAACACTGACCGCCCAAAAAACATACCAGGATGGATTCGGCGAGTGGGTAGCCGAAGTGGACAGGGGTGAATATTGCAAGGCATGTTCCTATGTGTGCCAAGGGGTTGAGAACTGTGTCTGGGAAAAATTGCAGGTACAGGCGGACCAGGATGATGACGGGAAAGTATACAGGGTGCTGAGTAAGTAAACAGCCGCGACAGGACCAGCCGTGGGTCACAATCTGCTGGCTGTTATTGCTTCGATATGGGTATATATCCACCCCTGCGCAAGAGCAGTCAGCAGGATGTAGAGCGAGAGTATCAGGCTAAACTGCCAGCCGAAATAGTCGATCATCATCGGCAGCAGCGGCAGCTTGATGGTTCTGGAAGCGAAAAAAGTTACAATCAGTCCCTTCTTCATACCATGTTCCAGCAGCTCTTCAAACAGGGGGTACCATGCATACATGGGACCATGACTTACTACCCCGGAGGCTAAAGCCCATAACCACCCCTTGATGCCGCTCTGCTGGCCGAGGTGAGCGGCTATTTTTTTCGGTTGTAGAACATAGTTGAGCAGACTGGTCAGCACAATGACCAGCATCAAAATCGGCAGGACCTTGGTAAATACCACACCGCTTCTGTAAAGTGCTGCCGCAGCTTGTTCCCTGTTGGTTATAAGCAGCACGATATATGCAAGGAAGACGAGTGCAAAAAAAAGCTTGCCCCTAAAGGCGAAAGGTTTTTGCTGTTTCTTCATGACAGAAGATGGACGGTTGAGGTGGTCAGGATGGCAATGAGCATGGTGAAGAAAAAGGCCAGTATATTTCGCAATAATGTGAACTTTGCGCCAAATACTTCAGCTTCCGCCGGCAGGTGAACAAGCCCTAGGGTCACCCAGGAGAGGATGAAGGCTGTGACGGCATAAAGGGAAATTCCGTGGTCGAGCAGTTCTCCGCCCAACAGGTAGCTGATAACGGGGTTACCCACCGCAAAAGCTCCGGTGATGGTGCCGGTAAAGGTGTCGATCAGGATATCTCCCTTAAAAAAAGAGACAAGAGTCTTCGCGGAGACCAGGGTCTGGAAAAGGCCGACCAGGCCGATGACCCCAGCGAAAAGGGGAGTCATGCTCAGAAAGGCAAGGCTGCTTTTTTTCAGGACTTCAAGAAAAGAGCGTTGGGGCTCAGCACTTTTATGCGGTTTATTCTTCATGGCTTGTTCCGGTGGCGCCTGTCTGGGACCAGACCAACTATCGAGAAAGGCAAGGTCGTTGGTCTGGTCTGCGGTTTTAAAAATGCAATAAGGCTAACATTATTGCAGTGGCAACGCAATTACCAGCTTTCCTGATTGGCCGGCACACGAGAGTGCAAACAATAAAACTATGTCAGCCGCTTATCATTCATCTCATTCAAGATTTCCTGCAGATAATCTTTGCCTGTCTCTCTGAACGGTTACCCTTTATCATTTCGTTTTTTTCGTGATCCAAGCTTCTGGACCAAACAGTTCTGTCACGATCGACGGTGAAGTACCGATTCGTTTCGTTGGCTTTTTTAATTAAAGCATCATAAAATTATATAAATAAAAGTTTCACTGTAATTGATGGGAAATGTACGTTTGCGGCAACTTAGAGAGGGAAAATCAAGGGGACGTTGGGCTCGGAATAGGTGATGGATTTTATTTGCAGGCGCATCTTTTTTTTTCGTTTAATCGCGGCGGACATATTCTCCGGCGAGCATCCTTTGCTCAATAGGTCTGTTTATATGGAAAGAGACAAAATGTGCACAGGTTACACCCGGCGGGTATCGGATCTCCTGTTGGGATAGCAGGTTTTGGTTGCAAGACGGGTTCGGTGTTTTGCGAAAATCGAAATTTTATAACCTGTTATAATACCAATACTTCACCAAAAGTGGGAGGTGCCAAATGAAGACATTTCTTTTTGTAACAGTTGTCCTGGCTTTTTTTGTCTGCCTGGGAAAGAGTGTCCTGGCGAAAAATTGTGATGTCCATAACCCTGGCAGCATGAAAGCCAAAATGTGTGAAGTCATCAATGCAGAAGGTGGCCTTGTTGGTGAACTGGGCAATTATGTTGATAGTGCCTGTCCCCAAGGCAATAATTCGGATAGCTGCAACTCTTTGCGAACAAGGCATGGCAATTTGCAAAATGTGCACCGCCGGGCGCACGAAGAAAATGACTCCCTGGAGGAAAGTGATTTCCAGGAAATGATTGAAGGTGCTTACAAGGGAAAGAATAAAAATGATAACGGAGCCAAGACGTGCAGAAAATTCCCTGTAGATATAGATATCCGCAATGAAATTCTTTTCGAAGACCTGGAAATCGGCATAGTCAGTCCTGAAGGATATTACGATTTTTTTAAGGCCACAGATGGAACCAAGGCTAATGACGATAAATGCAACAATTGGAAACTAGTCTGGATGGAGCCGGATTCCGCCAACCCGGGTAGTTTTGTGAAAGCCAAGGGACCTCCTGTGAAAATCAATGAAGATCAGGAAGGTCTCTGTGTCACGGAATGTACAGGCAAACAGGCAGAAGTTGCGGCAAAAGGTGACAGGTTTAAAGAAGAACTCGACGAGGCAATAGGTCAGATCGAAGAAGCGTCAGTACAAATGGCGACATATGCGCCGTTGTTTGCCGAAAAAACAATGTTGTTTACGGAACAGCAAAATGGTGATGAGCCGTTGTGTCCGCCAAGAGGTGGGACACTGTTGGAGAACCCAATCCATGTCTCGGTGGTGCTGACATCGTATGTAGCTGCTAAAGCATTGGAAATATCAGCTGAAATCTGTAAACACCCGGCGAACCAGGACGTCTTGGGCAATAATGGTGCCGCGGCATGTACACCCTTGGAAATCAGTTACAGAATTGCCAAGGAAGTTTATGACATGATGGATTTTTTAAACTCGGATTTTCAAGGAGCCCAGATCGACTTTATTGAGAACTGTGTCGAGAAGATGGGGGATACCATCGCAGAAATAAAGGAGATTGTCCAAAGAATTGAAATTCTGGTGGTCACTCCGCAGGGAAAAAGAGAAACGGAGGTTTTGGATTGGCCCAATAAAGATCCGGTACAGTAATGGTTCTCGCTCAAAAAAAGTGAGTGCGGCCTTGTTATCCTCACATGCTTCCCCCGGGAGCGGGGTGAAAAGCCAGCGATTTGCTGTCCCAACGATCTTACCGGTAACACCCCTTGGTGGTCCCTTAGGGGTGTTCGGTGTTCCTTGTTTGTAACGATGCTCCAGAGGGGGTGCCGGGAAAAGTTAAATATCAAGGCAGCAAACGCGCGTTTTAATATGTCGTTATATGAAGTCTGGCGGTCATGTGTGCTAATTTTGGTTATAATTATGCGGACCGTTTCTACATATTTAGAAAACGTACGACTGCGTCGTATCGCATGATTGTTATGAATAACTCCTTGACATCGTAATTTAATTATTGTTCTGTTAAGATCACTTTTTCAGGTACTTTGTGAAAAGTATAAAAGGGAACTCGGTGTGATTCCGAGGCGGGCCCGCCGCTGTGACCGGGGACGAACGCTGCGAAATACCACTGTCATTTACAATGATGGGAAGGGGCAGCCAGTAGGTAAATCCGGGAGCCAGAAGACCTACCTGAAATTATGGGTCAACGTCTGTGGAAAAGACGCGGACAACCGTCTATCTGGGAGATGATAGGGCTATCCTGGGTCAATTATCTAATTGGTCTGGGATTTTTTATTTTCCGGACCGTGAAAAACGGAGGTTTTTATGAAGTTGAAGTCACTTTTTTTTACGGTTGTAGGTATTTTCCTGATTCTCGCCGCAAACGCTCAAGCAAGCGGTGACTATAAGGTAGAGCATAAAAATGCCATTGTTCTCGCCATGTTCGGCACTACTGTCGAACCTGCCCTCGAGGGGTTGTTGAATATCAGATCCAAGATAAATGCTAAATATCCGGACACTACGGTAAAGATAGCATTTACATCAAACATTATTCGAAAAAAATGGCAACATCGGGCGGAAGACCCGGATTATATTAAGGCTCACCCGGAAATTCCCGCGGACGTTCTTCATGTAAAAACACCATTAGCGACGATTGCAGATCTGCAAAATGATGGTTACGACACCATCGTGATTCAACCGACTCATGTCTCTATGGGGGAGGAATTTCTTGACTTGCACACGTATGTTGATGCGTTAATGAACATGGGCACTTTTAAAAAGGCAAAATATAAGCCTTTTAACAAAGTAGCACTTGGCAGACCGGCACTCGGAACGTATGGACAGGAGCACCCGTATGCAGAAGATATTGAAACGGTGGCCAGGATTGTGGAACCTGATGTAAAACTGGCAATGAAAGAAAAAGCAGGGCTCGTGTACATGGGGCATGGAAATGAATTTTTCCCAGGCAACGGAGGAGCCTATCTTGAATTGGCCTCCAAGATGAGAAGAATATATCCCGATGTTGTTACGGCAATCGGTAATGTGGAAGGCTACCCTGCAATTGAAGATGTAATTGAACTATTAAATTTATATGGGGTCAAAAAGGTAGTGCTCAAACCTTTCATGATAGTAGCCGGTGACCACTCAATCAATGATATGGCCAGCGAGGAAGATGATTCATGGAAATCTATTTTAGATAAAAATGGTTTCGAAGTTATCGTTGTAAAAAAGGGTCTTGGGGAAAATGATAACTTTGCAAATATTTTTGCAGATCATGCCGCTGATGCGGCAAAAGATGCTGGAATTATCTTGAAATAAGATTGTTGATTGTTTTTTATCAGTCGATTCAGAGAATATGCGGTTACTCTTTGAATCGACTATTTTGTTTCCACTGAATTTGAAAAAGCTGAAGCCAAGTAATAACAGTTTTTGTTCAAAAGTCCTATGATCTCTGGAAAATATCCTTTGGCGGCTTGGTCCATATAGTTGGAGTGTGAATTCACAACCTCTTCCGGATGAAGTCTGTATGGTATGTGTCTTTCGGTAATTTGACTGTAGTCCGGTAAATCCTGCGGTGGGAGGATCCCGGTTAGTCTGATCGATACAATAGTACCTTGGATAACTATGTGTTAAATTGAGTCTGGAGTTCTACAACTGATAGAATTTTACAGCGCCTGCTACGGGATGAAATGTCCATGTCTTCACTACGTATTTTTATATGCATTCTCATCTCTTGCTGCTCGTTCTCAACTGTCTGTCAAACCGCGGAAATAGATACCATTACCCCATATTCCAAAGCCCTGCCCGATATCACCGACACTCTCAATGAAATCATCAATAGACGCTTGCGTGAGGGAGTCGATAATGCTAATGCGCATCGGGATGATTTTACCCTCTTTTCTGAAAGAGGGATGTGTGACGAAGAAATACTTTACACCGAGTTGCGCAAGGCCATCTTTCACTCGTTTTCGGCTTCATTGGGATTAAAAGGTTATAGCCTTGATAAACAACTTCGTGAACTGCTCGCTAGCCAGAGCTATTCTCTCCCCCTTGAGGACTCCATCTATCGCGATATAACTTTCCTTGAAGGGATTTCGCTCAATCTCAAAGAGCTCAGCAACGTTGTCCGCATTCGGGATCAACTCATCGGGTTGGATAAGATTGGCCATTTCTTTGCTGAAGGGTGGAACTATTTTGAACAAACCCAAGAAGACAATGCAACCATAGAAACTGCCATTGCATGGGGAACGGAGCTGGAAGAAGGAACGTTTGGATACCTGACCACCGGTATTTTTTCTTATGCTGACCTCGTTGCCAACTTTAATGGTTTCCGGTTCTGGAACGGTTTGCGAAAAAAAACGAAAGATCCGATCGAGACAGTTATTGCAGATTTTTTTACATCGCAACAGATCAGTTGTAATTTTGACCTGTTCGCCTCAATAAAAAAAAGGAAGATCGTTCGCAAATGGGTACTCGGCAAAAAATTTGATATTTCGGAGTACGTTGATGGGAGCTGGAATGAGGCGAACAACTGTAACAGGTATAAAGACACGGCTATAGAGGCAAAAGTTACTGCTCGCATTGCCGAGGTAAGGCCGGGGTTTTTATGTCCGGAGGATCGCACGGTATGCATGAAGGCTTCGAAAAAATATGACGGCTACGCAAAATACCTCCTGCATCCCCAGTGCCTGATAGCTTCCCACGATAATTGACATAGAATCGTTCGGATCTGACTAGAAATTTACCTTGAAGAGATCAGGGGACCAGTTTGGCAGAGGTGCGAACCAAACATCAACACAGAGCAGATACTCCTCATGGTTTTCAACCCAATTCAACCTGTACTACGAGTCAAGTCGATCAGCGCTCTATTGTGGACAGTTCAAATATGCAGCATTAATTGCCCTTGCAACTGTTATTGATGCAGCGATTTGCAAAGTAAAAGACGCTTGCCAGTGCGCCGGTATTTGTTGTCACCGCATGAGACAGTACACTCATCATTTGTCTCATCGCAGCCTTGACCTGGCTATTACCATATAACAATATGGTCAGAAATGGGCAGTAAGGTGCAACTGCCTTGGACCATACAGTCAAAAATATTTACATCTTAGCAATAGAGATTAGGAATACAGACTGAAAATTCAAAATACCTGGTTTCTCGCTGTGTAAGGTATGATCCTATTTGTAAGAGCTATGGATCTCCCTACAAAAACAGACCAGTGTGAACAGTGTGACGTACTATAAAAAAACAATAAAAAAAGGGCGTTAAGCTATTGAATTAGCTTAACGCCCTGAATTTTCAAGTGGTCGGGATGAGAGGATTTGAACCTCCGACCCCTTGTCCCCCAGGTAGTTGGAACATTTATTATTTCAATGCGTTATATGTGTTTTGGTAAAAATTAGGGCAATTTGTATTAATTTTTTAAACCGGCTCTCCACCTTCACAGGCTCCAGCCAGTATGGGTTCCGGTGGTATAGAAGCTGCCGGCAGCGTGAATGGATATCTAGACGGATCGTTATTAAAGTAGAAACTAGCCTCAGATCCATTGGCGCTGGCAAGGTTGAGAGTTAATCCAGGGCCTTCTGATGTTGCTGGTAAACAATCTGGAGACCTGTCAACTTCAACAAGTGTTCCTACTCCTGGAACAGATGAGAAAGTTGCTTCCCATTTACGCGTGTCTAACATGTTTATTCGGACAAAAACTGCAGTCCCATCAGCATAAACCGTTAATGCGCCTCTTCCCCAGTCGTCTGCTGGTCCAAAAGGTATTACATCAAGAAAATAGGTTGCGACTATGCCGCTGGTAGCAGCATGTGCAGGTAAAAATATCTGGTCGACAATGGGAGTACCCCATTTCGAAGGTAAAGTGTGATACGCAGCAACAGCAGTTAATCCCCCGACAATTGTTTTTACCGCTTTCCGGCGTTCCGGATTCTTTACATTCTCGGCCATCTCTCATTTCCTCCCTTTTTGTTTTTGACACAATTTCTATTGTTATTCCAATAATCCTAGACAATCGTATGGGTAAAAGTCAAGTGAAACTTCCTGCTTTCATTGAGAATATTTGAGAAGAACTTAAATGGATTCAAATGAAAATAGATAAGATAATTGAGGGGATAAGAGCTCTAGGATCTCCACACCCTTGTCTGCCAGATATACTAAATGCGTTTTGTATCAATTTGATGTGGAATTATGAGAAAGATTTAGGTGTAAAAAATAGTATTTGATATGACAGCTAATAGTAAAACTGGCAGATTCGTAGATGTACAGGAATAGTGTTAAATAACAAGGAAAGTGCGGAATTGGAATCTTGGAATTGGAAATGTCAACGCTGTTAATCAGCGGTGGCGCACATGAACTTGCCACGTCAGCGCCACCGCCGTTCTCGCCATCTGGTGAATTATTTTGTTATACACTTTAAATCAATAAATCCTGGAAATCTTTACCTTCAGCAGCGATATTATCTACTTTTATATCGGAGTTGATTAAAAATGCTTCGGCACTTGAAATTATTTCAATTAAGCGAGGCCATTCTATATTTGCGATGATTGAATACTGACTATGTGCCAGTTCATTTCTGATCTTTTCCAAGTCCTTAACAAATGAATCAAAGCTCCTACGCGAAAAATCAAAATCTTTCCTAAATTGTTGAGATTTTGCCAATAGATCACGTTTGTCACAAAGTTGCAGGCACTCAATCAATGATAGATCTTGGTTATTACCTTGCCTTAGTTCGTAAATTTTGGATGCTTCTTGCATTCGCTGTCCAGGCACCTCACTAACCCAACTATCATCACTATAGTAATGTTTTACCCATGCGTTGAGATGCATTTCAAATAAAGAGGTTATGCCAAAAAGGTATATTCTTACAGGGGGTTTATTAATATCTGCCTTTGTAATTATCCCAGAGATATGCTTTCCAGAGATTACAAATGCAAAGTTAATTTCAGTGAGTACTGAAAAAATCTCTGCTATTGGTGTTGAATCGGAAATGAGGAGATCAGAGGTGATTTTTTTAACATATTTCCCAAGATCCTCATCACCGAGATCAACGGCTTGAACATACCCAACAACCTCACCACCCTCAGTTTCCTTAACCCCAGCAACATCAAAATCTCTGATCCTTAAAGCTTCTCTTGCATCATGAGCATGAGAATGAACTGGACAACAAAGTAGAGGTTCATAAATGTTTCTAGCAGTTATGTTGTCAATAAATATTTTCCTGAGAGCGGAGAACCTAGTTCCTTTTCTTCTGTATCCTGTTACTGGCGATACCCATAGTTGATAGCCCATATTGTTCTTTGGTGTATAATGACAATGTTGAGGGGCTGCGCTGTTTGCCGTCCCTCTCAAACTGGAGGTTATCCTTTAAAAAAGATTACCAGTATATTTATAGCGGCTAAGATAAAAAGAATGTAAGAATGGAAAAAGTCTGCTATTGAATATTCTCCGGCCATTCTCCCGGGAACAGCAAAAGATTCAGGCAGAACAGTTTCATTCTTAATGTATCTGTCTTTTTCGTAAAGGCCCCATTCTTTTTCAATTTTCAGCATTATTGCAAGACCTTTATCTGATTCATTCCTTTGTTGTTTAATAAACAAAGATATATAAATACAGAAGGCCAATATGCCAATCCCAGAAACCACTCTGATATATGTGTTTATAGGACCTCCGGCGAGAAGACCGCCCAAAATAACCAATAGTCCAGCTATAGCTAAACTGAATGAGTTATATATAGATTGCCTATGCTGGAGTGACTCTTGTCTTTGGCCACTATAAACCGAAATTAATATTTCGTTCTTTTCCTGTTGTTTAAGATCCATGACATTCCACAAATATTTTCAGAAGGGTAACGTGAAGGAAGTCGGCGAGCTTCGGCGAGTCCGTGTTGACCGCCTAGTTGGGCAAATTTTAATCTTTATCGAACTCGAGATCTAAAAAAATGTTACATAATTTTGTTGGCTTATATAGCATTCCATCCCATGCTGAGATAGGAGACGCAAAACCAGATGAAACCAATAAATCAATATCAATATAGTCGTAAATATTTTGGCTGTTTTCTTTAGATTTACTTTGAAATTCTCTTAGATTAGATATTTCGTAGTAAGGAATACGCTCAACAGCGAATAACAATTTTCTTAAAACTAAAAAATCAATTTGTTCATTTATGTATGAACAAAATATTTTTCCTATAATAGTTGGTTTTTTATGTGATTCAATTCTAGAGAGAATCTCTACCAACCTTTCACCGACTTTATTTCTGAATTCTTTTTTTGAATTTAGTCTGTCAATCATCTTTTTACGATCAACATCTGACAATTTAGATATGGGTAATAAGAATTTGATAACTTTTTTTATGAAAATACGATCATTAATCTGAAAACCAGTTCTTATAAGGCTTGATAATGTATTAATTATCGGAATGTCTCTAAGTAGACCATTATCAAGAAGTGAATCTATTCCTGTTTCAGTAGCAATTTTACCTAATTCGACTAGTTCAGAACATTTTACTGATTCAAAAATATCATCTTCTATTTTCTTTTCTGGAGTCATTTTTATCTAAGCCCAACGTTGAGTTCAGCGGCGAACTTCAGCGAGTCCTCTGGAACGCCTTGTTATACTAATTTTTATTATGAACCATATAAATGAGGCAAGCAACGAAGCTAAAAGCCCGAAGCCAAAACCAACCCATCTCTCTCGCCAAACAGTTTTTCTTTGTCTTTCTTCCTGGGCTTGGAATAATGCTTCTACCACTGCTTGGTCACTTTCAACGAGTGGTTGCAATTTTTCTTTTTCCTTTTTTAGTAACTCAACAGAATCTTGAGTCTCTTTTAAATTTGTTTTTTGGAACTCAATAAACTCGAGTAGTTTTTTTAAGTTGTTTTCAGTCTCGGCTAATTGATTTATTTGGGTTTCATATTGGAGATTTTTTAAACGCCTTTCTTCCTGCCTTTGCTTGTCATGCTCATTTATGAAGTAAATTCCGAATCCAATACAGATGGCAAATATTATTGTGATCACAGACGTAAGGATTGGCTTTTTATTTAATAGATCTAGCCATGCAACTGCCGCAAATTCGATGAGTGACGTATTTAATGACATAGTAATTTTCAAAAGTCTAACGATTGAGCTAAGCGGAGCGCTTTAGCGCATCCGTTGGAACGATTGATTGGGCGACTTTAATAAAGAGGGGGTGCATAGTCTGCATTGAGCCTCTCGTCTTCGATTCCAATTTTGTTAATTGTGATTCCCTTCCGCTCACAAATGATTCCGAGAGCCTCGATCATCGAAGGATTTATCCGGTGCCCACAAATAATCCTTCTAACTGGCGATGGAAGGGAGAACCATTCCCCTCTTTTAAGTATCCGCACTTCCTTTTCGTAGGCCCATTCGTTGTATTTTGATGAAAGGACCCGGTCAGCAGTTTCCGAGGCGTTGCGATGCTCCGCCATCGACACAAACGCGAAGACTCATCGGTAATCAACAACTTTTACCTCCTGGTGATTGTTCGGAAGTTCCACCTCTATGGCTAGGCCGCTGAAGCCAGAAGTGTAGTGGGACCAAAGCAAGTGACAGTCGAATGTGAGCGAAAGTGAGCATACTTTCAGCTTCTTTTTCTCTTCAATGGTCTGCTGAAATTCCCTCCTGTATTCGTTGCAACCATTAGAGGCGCGGCTGTATATGAAACTTCCTTCGACTGGGTCGTTCTATCTCTTCCAATCAGCGCAATACAAGCGATTGTTGAACATGATGTCCAAGGCAAAGGGGATTTGGTCTGCGCTTCTAAATTTGTATGCCTTCATTGTGTTGCCCAACAAGTTATTCTCTGGTTTCTTATTGTTCCTGTAAACAGAGATTATTAACAACGTAAATTCGACAAGTTGTCATCTTTGCTGCTCTATATCACGACAACTTTACTGGATATCGGCCTAATAGGATACCATTCATGTTGCAACTCCCTGCTCAAATCGCTAGCCAAAGTCCCATTAGCATAAACAGTCAATGCGCATAATTCCCAGTCGTTTGCTGGCCCAAATCCATTAAATCTAGAAATATCATCAAGATATTTTTCTCCCTATTAATGTTCGTGGTTTGTAGTGAATAATTACACTCTGGAACAGACACCGAAACAAGATGCTGTTCAATTTCTCTAAGCTTGATAATTAGTAAAAATTAAAATGGAACATAAGATTCAAAATAAATGTCACCTGTGTATTGATAGTAGTGTTTTAAGGAAAATAATATTTTAATTTTGATTTCTTCATTATTATTAAAAAATTCAAGTTCTTCATCATCATATACTCCATTAATTGATAGAGCAATGGAGCCTTTTTTGTCGTCCCATCGAATATTAACATGTATATCGCTATATTTAGGTGCATTGTCATTTCGTAAGTGTAAAAACGCACTATATATACACCATCTAATTCTCTGATTAAAATTTTGTTCAAAGAGTTTAACTTTTAATTCATTTTTTACACAATTGTCAAAGTATGAATTATATAAACGAAATGTTTGATCGACATTGTGAGAATGCAATGAGTCGTACGTTGGTAAACAAACAGGAAAATGTTCTGCATTTATAAAATGAACTCTAGAAATGGTTTCTTTCTTGTTTATAATGTAACTTCCAATGTAAATATCTGAATTGATAGTTTTTAAAGTAGGTTCGTCGCTGTCGTATTCAATTCTTACAAGAGGCGCGTCAACTATAGATATTAGATTAAAATTATAAACTGCGTCTTGTTCTTTTCTTTTCTTTAATGATTCAATTTCGTAATTTTGAGACTTCATTGATGAAACGATTGAATTGAAAATGTTTTTGTCATTTTTAGGAGAGCCTGTGCTTTTGCTCATTTCCTGGAAAGCAAAAATATGTTTTTCAGATGAAAAAAGATTTTCAAGTAATTTTTTTGATTTTGAAATATACTTTTTTTTCCAATCAAAATGATCAATCATTAATTTGATGATCTTATGATTTGTCCATACCGTAACTGGATACCAATCTATGTTTGGATCTTTGATATTCTTGCTTTTGGCCAATAACGCCCATGCATTTTCAATGTTTTTTTTGCAACTAATAATAAGTACCGTATATATTTGGATATTTTTCTTTATGGAAACCTTATATGCTAAAATGTCAATTTCTCTTGCAACTCCTTGTACATCATCAATATAGTATTTGTTATTAATGACAGTCCAGTCATTATCCATCAAGATTCGTGAAATAGAATATTCAAGACCAAAACCAGTCTTTTTTATACCTTCAATGAACTTGTTATATTTTATGGTAAGATGCTGATTGTGTTCTTTGTTCATAATGTATAAATTGCTAATTTTATGACCATTTGAAAATAAAAAAATGATCTTGTATGGCGCTAGTATTTATGTAGATTAAATTGTTTAATGCAATAATAATTTGTTTGAATTATTCGTGGGAATGGAATCAATAAACGTGTACTCAAATGTCGATAATAATCAATTGGTAATGTTTCTTTTATGATACTCAAGTTAAAATTGATTGATTTTTTTCAAATCAAATATCCCCAAAAGGGATCTGATTGACAGACATTAGTTTTATCTAGAATCTCAATAATCTGAAATTTCAGAAGTAATATCACTCTTGTCCAAAATAGCTTTTAAATGAAATACCCTCTTGGTGGATTGTGGTGTAAGATTTTTGCGCCAACAAAAAACAAACAACCACCACCGAAGAGGGCACTCCAATGATAAAGGGTAGCAGCTTGTTTAGTCAACTTTTACATCACTTTCCGAGAAACGAATTTGCCCGACTGGTAGCCAAACACCAGGCAGAGCGTCGCTCAAAAGGATTCTCCTGTTGGACTCAACTCGTATCTATGCTTTTTTGCCACATGGCCCACGCCGATTCATTGCGGGAAATATGTGGCGGGCTTTCCTGTTGTATAGGAAAGCTACGTCATCTTGGCATTTCAAAAGCTCCCAATAAATCTACTCTCTCATACGCCAATCAACATCGCCCAGCTGCCCTCTATGAAGAACTTTTCTGGACTATGTTGAACCGTTTTCGTACCAGTGGCGGGCTTGGCCATCGAAAACGTAAATTTCGTTTCAAAAATAAACTGCTCAGCCTTGATTCAACCACAATCTCACTTTGCCTGAGCCTTTTCCCCTGGGCTAAGTTCCGGCGAGCAAAAGGTGGTGTTAAAGTACATGTGCTACTTGATCATGATGACTATATGCCTTCATTTGCCCTAATAACAACAGCCAGCAAGCATGATCGTACTGTTGCCGGCAAATTTGATCTCAAACCAGGTTCAATAGTTGCCTTTGACCGGGCCTATAATGACTATGCCCTTTTCTCCTCTTGGACAGCCCGAGGTATCTATTTTGTAAGCCGGCAAAAAGAAAATGCTGTCTACGAAGTCATCGAAAAACGACGTCCTGCTTTGCATCGTTTTATCATTTCAGATGAGGTGATTAAGCTCACAGGGCCAAAAGCCCAGGAAAAATGTCCATATCCTCTACGTCGTATTGTCGTCTGGGACCGTGAGAACGACCGTGAAATTGTTCTTCTTACCAATCACCTCGAATTTGGCTCAAGTACCATTGCTGCCGTCTACAAAGATAGATGGGAGATAGAAATCTTCTTTAAAACCCTGAAGCAGCATCTAAAAGTAAGAACATTTATCGGTACAAGTGAAAACGCTCTACGCATACAAATTTGGACAGCCCTCATTGCTTTGCTGTTATTGAAATACCTCCATCATCTATCAAAGTTTGGTTGGTCTATGTCAAATCTGGCCACAATGTTACGCTTAAATCTGTTTACCTATAGGGATCTGCTGGAATGGCTGCACAATCCATTTGACCATCCGCCAGCTCTCCCTCTTGTGCAACTCCGGCTGCCTGGATTTGGACAGCCACAAACGGTATAAATGAAGAAAGGGAACTTGGTTTTGAAAAAATGGCTTTTTCATTCACCAACCCCTTTAAAATCAACACTCAATTTTAAATTCTGCTCTGTTTTGGACAGAAGTGAAGTAATATATTAAAATTTGATATCTGATAATCGATGTTCGGTTTGATATATGTGAGAAGCATAGAAAAAAATCAAAAGATACATGCTCTTATCCGCTAGGGTGTAGTTTTTATAACTGATTTTTTACTTAAATTTGACATTACGACATATAACTGTTAAATGGAGTTTAGGGTATTGTCACTATTATCGCTCGCTGGCTTTTTTTCACGTTTCCAGGAGCGATAATTCTCGTCTAAAGCGTGAAGTTTCTCCATGAATTCTTCGACGCCTTCTCGATCGAATCCGTAGATTTCGCCGATATAATCGATTAGCTCATCAAGGTATCCGGCAGCCTGTTGTTTGAAGAATAGTCTTTTTTGTTCCGCCAGAGTGTCGGCTTCGGTTTGTTTTTGTTTTATGGCTCTGAAATCTGCTGTTTTTGCTGGTAGTGCTGTTTGTATTTTAGGAAACGGTTCACCTTCTCCTGTTTCAAGCCAAATTATATCACATTCAAAATATGATGAAATTTTTAGAAGAGTCGTTCTTCTAGGTGTTCCAGTAGTGCCCGATAGCCATTTGCTAACTTGTGATTTATGAAAACCAAGATCGTCACCAAGTTGCTTTTGGCTGATTTTTTTTGAATCAACAAGATATTGTAATCTTTTGCTAAATTGAATTATAGTTTGCAATAGGTGTCTCTGGTTGTAATTTAAAAGTTGACACTAGTTTGCATATGCGGTTACCATAGTTACCATGAACAGCATACAAATTATAGGAGCCATCCAGTTGGCAACCGGGAAACTGGTCCCGGATGTAGCAAAAGACTGTGGGTATACGAAAACAGCTTTTTACAGGGTTATCAGGAAAGATCGGACTTCACCGACCATTAGAAACTTGATCTCCGAAATAACCGGGTTGTCAACTGAAGCTCTTTGGCCCGAGGCGGCCGAGAAGGGAAAAGAGAATTAAGTCCCGTCCCCTGGACGCAACAAGGGCGTTGTAGTGGGCGCTACATATCCTAACAGGGGACGGGCGTTTTCGGCAAGTAATATTAGATAGGTGGCGTTGTATACCTATCTTTATATAGCAGTAGATACAATTAGTATTTGCTGTTTTTTTGTGTATTGCCATGAAAATTTCAGGAGATAATCCTCATGCCAAACACTCTGACCATCAAGCAGACAAGGACGCTGAAAGAAGCATTGTATGAAATGATACATCATTCCGATGTATCGCCCAAAGAGATAGCGGAACATCTGGATATGGCTCTTTCTTACCTTTACCGGGCTGCGACTCCGGATCCGGATACCGATGGACCCAATGCGACTGGTGTTCGTTTCCCCGCAAAGAAGATAGTTCCGCTCACCTTACTCACCGGTAACTACGCTGCACTTGATGTGATGAACTATCAGGCGGGTAGAGTTGCTATTCCACTGCCTAAAGTTTCACGGATTAATTCCGATGAGGTTGTAGCTGGTGCCCTTAAAGCTACTGTCGAGTTTGGCGAGTTCGCCAAAGAGGTTCAGGAATCAATCGAGGATGGACATATCAGCGACAGAGAGCAGAAAAAGATAGACCGGGAAGGGTTTGAAACAATTCAGGCTATCCTGGCGCTGATGAGTGATAGCAAGAGGAGATAGGTCAATGGCTGCTACCAGGATTTCAGTTAAGTCTTTTGATGATCTCACGTTGATATCTATTACCCAGGCGACCAAACGCTATAGATGCAGCCGAAGTCATATAGAGCGGGAAATCAAAAAGGGTAACATTGATTCTTATCGTCCGGCTAATAAGCGGTGGATTGATCAGGAATCAGCGGATGCCTGGTTTTTGTCAAAAAAGGAAAAGCCGGTATTCAGGAAAGGGAACCGAAAGAGATGAGATATCTTTCAACTGAACATATCCATTCTGCTTTGGCATTTGTTGGCATTGGGTGTTTATACCTAGCTTGTTTCTGGTTGTTCTGTTTTCAACTATCCGTTCATGGGTGGTGCTCATGAGAGAATTCCCCCTACACCCCCTGATTTTACCATGGCGACCAGAAAAGGGTTTTCATCCTGCTTGCTCAAAAATATCACATCGTAAAATCATGGGTCCTTCCTGGCGGTGCCGGAACAACGGTTGCGGGACTCCCGGTGCGCGCCCGCATTTAATTTTTTGAAATGATTGGAAAAATGGAAAATGCATATCCTGCGCTTAACAAGAAAGTCCCATAAATCAAATTGATACAAAGCGAGAATTATGAGTGACACCATAGCTGACCAGGTAGCAGAGCGAGAACGGGAATTGATGGGTGATGAATCCAATAAAATGTATGACGCCGTAATTGCTCTGGGTCTCGATTTTGTACGGGACTGCTTTAACGCAAATGAGAGGGGGGATGGACTGCTGCTTGCCGCTCTTTTGTATGAAAAATATCTCTATGTTACGACTCCGGATAAAAAAGGGGAGTGGTACAGATGGGATGGCCATATATGGGAGTTTGACGAGTATGACAGTTGTTACAACATGGTTGAATATGCAGCTATCGCCTATGAGGAATACGCTCTTGATATAGAGGAAAAGAAAAAAGCCGAGCTGGAAGAACTTGCAGAAGAGCGCGAGACTAAAATCGCTGAAATAAAAAGCAAGTATGGTGATGAAGACGCCAAAATCAAGATTGAAAAATTACTCAAAAAGCCGCTTATCCCTTCGTCCTGGATGGATGCAACCATCAAGAGTTATCGGGATCGCGCATGGAAGTTGCGCGGGAAAAACAAGATGTCGACTGTTCTGTTTATGGCTCCGAGAGTCGACGATAGAATTGCGACGGTGACTGAAAATCTTGATCAAAAAGAATGGTTGTTGCCGGCTAAGCAAGGTGTCATTGACCTGCAGCGCGGTATCCTTGTTGACGGCCGCCCGGATGATCTGCTGACAAAGCGCATTGATGTCGCCTATCGTGCCGATGCAGATTACAGGTTTTGGCAGGATATTGTTGATGATACTTGTATTGATCCGGCCAATCCGAGCACAAAAGAGTTGCCTCGTTTTCTGAAACGTTTTTTCGGATCTGCGATAACCGGTAAAATCAACGAAGAATTTCTAGCTGTATTTCTAGGCCCTGGGCGAAACGGTAAGGGCACTATTCTTGGCGCGATCGCTGATGTTCTGGGGCCGTATTACCATGAGGCCAACAGGTCTCTTTTTATCGAACAAAAAAACGAGCCGCCGCCGTCGGCAACGTCTGAGCATATGTACGCTTTGCTCGGGAAACGACTTGTCGTCGGCGCCGAAACCAATAAGGGGCAAAAGATAGACGGCGGCTTGATAAAAAAGCTCACCGGCGGCAATAAAATTAATTATCGACGTAACTATTCCTCAGAAAAAATTGCCAACGCCACTCACACTCTCGTTCTTGAAACCAACAATATTCCATATGGTCTGACAAAGGAGTTTTCCCTTGTCCAGCGCCTCCTGCTGATCGAGCTCTCTTACAGATATGTCGATGATATCGAGGAAGAAGAAAAGAAATATCCGGCGTTAAAAGGGAAGTTTAAGCAAAAAGACAGCGGTTTGAAAGACAAACTCAAGAGCAAGGAAAACCGTGAGGGAATATTGCGATGGCTTGTGGAGGGGTGCCTTGAGTGGCAGGAACATGGTCTTGATATCCCGGACTGTATTCTGGAGTCCAGGGGGGAGCTGATGAAAAAAGAGGACCACCTGGGCCAATTCCTTATAGAAGTCATGGAGCATTGTCCTGATCAGGAGAATATGACCATGAAATTTGGAAATTTTTACAAGGCATTTGAATATTACTGGAAGGAATATATCGACGAAAGCGGAGCCAAAAAACCGAGTAAAAAAACGATCAGTAAATGGATGCGTGAGCGCGGGTATCTGATAGAAAAAATCGGCGGAGACATGTGTGTTCGTCATTTCAAAGTGCGTGATGATGTGGCGTTATCTGTTGAGGAGTTACTGGCATTATGAAATTTCATCCTATTATCCTGCTCTTATCCTGTTTTTGTCCTGCTGTTAACATTTTGTTATCTCAAAGTTTTTTGCGCAAACAGGATGAAAGGATGAAATTCCCTTACGTGCGCACGCGCGTAAGCATCTCCAAAATAGGCAAAAAATGTAAATACAAAAAACTCCTCCCGCGTAGACTTTTTTATCCTTTCATCCTGTTCGTATATTTTTATGTTTAAAATCAATTAGATATTGACAGGATAAAAACAGGACGAAAGCAGGACAACAGGACAAAACCAAAAAGAGCAAAAATGAATACTTCATCCATCGTAGAAAAAATTGCGGCAGATTACAGGCTTCGCCGGCGAGGCAAATTGTATGCCGGTCCTTGCCCTTTCTGCGGTGGCTCAAGCAAGTCTGATAAGTTCAATATCCGCCCTGACGGTGGGTATATCTGCAGGGGATGTGGGAAGACAGGCGATATTATCACCTGGCTGCGTGAAAAAGATGGAATGAATTGCCCGGACGCGCATGACCGTGCCGGTCGCCAGTGTCGACGGTCTGCGGCTTGTCCGGCATCTGAAAAATGCCGCTATGGCGATAAAAAACTAAATTCATCAAGAACAGGACGAAATCATGTCCGGCGCTCTCGTCATTATCCGCACCAGCAGGAAGACAGAACTATTTCCGAAATCATTCCTGAATATCCAACCAGAGTATGGCTTTCGTGGGCTGAAGAATTTGTCGGTAAATGCCATGACCGACTGCTGAAAAATGAAACGGAACTCGAATATCTGGCAGGACGGGGAATCGACAGAAAAAGTATTGAGCGGTTTTCACTCGGGTGGGTGTCGCACCAGTATCAGATTGCGAAAAAAGATATCGGCCTTGCGATCGAGGAAGATGGCAAAACGAACATGTGGGTCCCGGAAGGATTGCTTATCCCCATTTATGACAATGGCGGAGCACTGCACCGCATCAGGATCCGGAGGCCGGTCGCCGCGCGGGAAAAATTTCTCAAGACCTTGAAATATGTGTGGCTGAAAGGGTCTGGAAATCTCCCCATGGTGATTATGCCTGGAGAAAGTCACAGGGGAGCTGTTGTGGTTGAAGCAGAGCTCGACGCAATTGCCATAGCTGCCTCACACAAGGAGGTCATGGTTATTGCAGTTGGCACATTGCATGGTGGAGTTTCCCAGGAACTTCAAGAAATATTAGAGGGCACAGCTGTCATCCTGGTCGCTCTTGATGCGGAATCAAAATCGGTTGACGCCGCTGCCGCCTGGAAAAGAACTTTTCGTCACGCAAAGTACTGGCCAACTCCAAAGGCAAAAGATGCGGGGGATTTTTTCCAGCGGGGTGGAGACCTAGCTGGATGGATTGAGAGTGGTTTGCCTCCAAAGCGATCGGCGGGCTCCGTTGATTCCGGTCCGGCTTCACCTCCTGTCTCTTTTTCCCAGGATGAAGCCTTTTCCCCTGCGCGTGAGCGGAACGGGGGGGAGGGGGAGAAAGAATTATATCAACCTGAGAGTGAGCCGGAATGTATCGAAATCGTTCTCTCAAATGGGAAGGTCATTTACATTGTGCAGCAAAAAAATGAATTGTGGGAGCGCATGTCTGCAGAGGGGAAAGCGGTGTTCACCAGGTGGGAGTTGGAGAGACTCAAAAAAGCCACAGCAACGATGGACCCAAAACAACGAATCAAGGCGGCCATGGCCGCAATAGAGGCAAAAGAAGTGTTCGGCGGATATTTGTCGCGCGGAGAAAATTATGACCGGTGAAAGACGGCCAACAATTCTGGTCGGAGGTAAGCGGAGGGATGCTCGGTGTTATATGGACCGGATTAACCATCGTGTGGATGAACTGAATTCGGCCTCGCGGCCCCGGAGAAAGAGGGACCTGTTACCGGGTGAAGAACGGCAGCTGATGTTGCCGGGGATCGACCGGGGTTGATGGTCGGTATGTGTGTGGTGCATGGAACGAACGTATTATTAACCAGTTTGGAAGAACTAACTAGGAGAATTTCATGAAAAATAAATTAACTGACTTGAATAACCACTTATTTGCTCAGCTCGAAAGATTGAATGACGAAGAATTGAAGGGAGAAAAGCTCCAGGAGGAAATTGAGCGTAGCAAGGCAGTGTCTGCTGTTGCCAAGGACATTGTTGGCAACGCGAAGATCGTGCTCGATGCTCAAAAAGCGGCTTGGGAATGGAACAAGCAACCTGGTGAAGTGCCGAAAATGCTGGAGGCATAATCATGTCACGTTTTTCTTATACCACGGAAATGAAGAATTTCCTCAAGGTAGGGTTTGCTTCATGGAGAATTCCAGAATTGACAGAAAAGTTTAATAACCATTTCGGTCTTAAAAAAACTCCTGGGCAGATTAAGTCATGCCTGAAAAATAACGGCTTTACTTGTGGTCGGAGGGGAGGATGCAGCAAAGGTGAGCGGATTACCTTGCTCACTCCGGAGCAAGTTGAATTCGTAGAACGTAGATATAAAGAGATCACAAGGCATGAGCTCCTTGATGAACTCAATAGAAAGTTTGGTCTCTCCCTGAGACTTACGCAGCTTGTGGCGTTTATAAAAAAACACAAAATAACGTCCGGACGCACTGGGCAATACGAAAAAGGCTGCGTTTCATTTAATGCCGGGACTAAAGGTTTGATGAAGAAAAACTCTGGATCGTTTCAGCAAGGTCATCGACCGAAAAACTATAAACCGCTTGGCCATGAGAGGACAGATAAAGACGGGTACGTACTGGTCAAGGTTGCTGAGTGCAACCCATGGAACCATACAACATCCGGATGGTACCGGCATAAGCATGTAGTCATTTGGGAGGAGGTAAACGGTTCAGTTCCTAATGGCTATTGCGTTCGGTTTAAAGACGGAGATCGGCGTAATATCTGTCTGGAAAATCTCATATTAGTTTCTCGCGGGGAACATGTTCGCTTGACTCAAATGGGCTACGGAGATCAGCCTGATGAAATAAAACCTGTTCTGGTTGGTGTTGCGAAACTGGAGCAAGCAATCCACGAGAAGCGTTGTAAAACAACCTGAAGGATCCCGCGAACGAAAATGAAAGTGTTACCAAATTTGAGAAGATCAAAAAATGAAGCAGGAACAGACTGTAAAAAATGCCGTTAACAGCATCTGTTAAATTTTGTAAAAATTTAAAAATAATATGCAGTTATCCAAAATATTATAATAATGCATATCAAGAAAATTGCGCCCAGTATATTGTCATTTTGGATCAGGTTGATTGACCATATTGACAAGACGGAAGAAATGAGTGGCTCAAAACTGTTGTTCAACAGTTCGAAAAGCTCTTTTCTTGCAAATATCAGAAAAAAAATAAGTGAGACAACTAATATGCAGCCGAAAACAATTTCCATTAGACGTCCTTGTTTTTTTGTGAATAGCCTGGAACACCTTGAATTACAGGGAGTATTCTATATCAAGGGTAAAATTTAAACAAATTTTTTGCAGTATTTTCACAGTGTCGAGCAAAAAAAATTTCTTTTTCTTGGACCAAAGCGTCAGAACCCCGATTTGAGATGTCGGGATTTTTGAGATGCTCTGGTCCCCGGACGGGCGGCATGACAGGTAAATCGGTAGAGATGAAAAGACAGGATATTCCCGTTGTAGATTGGAAAAAATATCAAGAGACCAAAAATAAAGCGGATGTCCTTAGATTCCTGGTTGATTCTGGATGGATGATAAAAAGGCAGACGTTTTATAACCATTGTGCGTCTGGAAAATTGCGGGTGAACCGTGGTGGGGTTTATTCGAGTGGGATGGTCAGGAAGTATGCGGAAAAATATCTCATTCACAAGGCTGCCGGAACAACTTTGGAAGGTGCCGAAGAGAGTCTTGCTGTGCAAAAGACACAGCGGGAAATTAAAAGAATTGAAACTCAGGAGGCCCATGAGCGTTTTAAGCTCGATCTTCTGCGCGGCAAGTATCTGAAAAAATCAGATGTTTATGCCGAGTGGGCGGCTCGGGCCGTGGTGATCGACAGGGGGCTTGAGTATATGATCGAGGCCAATCTGGCAAAAATGATTGTCATGGTCGGTGGCGATCAGCAGAAGGCGCCCCAGCTCCTGGAGTATCTGATTGAACAGAAAAATATACAGATGAACGAATTCGCCAATATGGAGAATTTCCGGGTGGTGATGGAGCTTGAAGAGGAGAGCGAAAATGTCATTTAGGGCAACACGGCTGGTCGCCAGCTATGAAGACAGATCGGAACTGCATTTTGTCCAATCAACTGAGGGGTATGTCTGGATGCGGCCCCAAACGGACAAGGGCAAACGCTTGCGGTTTTATGAGACGGAAATTGTCGCAAGCTCAGACCGCGAGGCGCTGGCTGAGGTGCGGCGGATAGCGGACCAGGAATTTAGCGACCGTCTGTTTCCCGGGAAAATTTCACGGAGGTAAAGCGTGTTGACTTCCCCTGGGGCTCCCCCAACATACCATGTAAAACAGTTGCCGACATGGATGCGGAAATTGCCATCGCATATTCGCACTGGTTTTGACTGCACGACTTCTTTTTCAATATCTGAAAGAAGAGCTTATCGCAGAGCGAAAAAGATCCTGCCGTCCGAGTGGTGCGAAAAGTACCGTTTTATTACCCAGGGATCTATGGCCGGATCGCTGATGAAAATGGAGGTAACGCCCCATGTGGTCGGCCAGCTGGACGCAGCCGATCGTCCATTTGTCCGGTGTGTTGTTGTCTGCGCGGGGCCTCAGTCGGCAAAATCTACCATGGTCGACAGCTATATGGGCTACAGAATGGACAGGGCTCCAGGTCCTGCCCTTTCCGTTTATCCGGACAAGCTTACGGCGGAAAAGAATTGCCGTAAACGTATCCATACCATGATCGATATGTCTCCTCGGCTGCGCCGTCTGAAGACAGGTAACCGTGATGACATAACCAACTTGAGCGTTAAGTTGTCGACGATGGAGTTTCTTATGGGGTGGTCCGGATCTGCTATTTCCCTTTCAAACGAATCGATCATGCTGCTCGATCTGCAGGAGGTCGACAAATATCCGGAGTCGCCGAACAAAAAAGAGGCTGGCACTATCGAGGTTGCCGAAACCAGGGTTATAGCTTTTCCCAACAGCTATAAAATTTTTATCACATCAACTCCGACAACGGAAAACGGCCCGATCTGGCAAGCGCTGACAGTTGAGTGCGAGGTCATATACGATTACTACGCAAAATGCCCATATTGCGGGAAAGTGCAGCATATGGTGTTTGAAAACATCAAGTGGCCGAAAGGAGATGACGGTCATTCTATCGACTACAGGGACATTTTCCGGGAAAAACTTGCGTGGTATGAATGTGAGGAATGCTCGGCGAAATGGAGTGATTACGATCGGAACCAGGCTATCCAGACAAAGTCATGGTATGAGCGTCGATCAGACGGAAAGCGCGGGCTGAAACTCGAAGAGCACCTTGAAAAATTTCGTCCGGCATATATCGGTTTCCACCAGCCAAGCTGGATTTCTTCCCGCGTATCGCTGTCGAAGGTCGCTGCAGACTGGTTGCGGATAAAGGACCCGAGAAGGGATAAAAACCAGCAACGGAAAGCTCGAAAAAATTTCTATAACAAACATAAAGCCGAGGCATGGCTTGAGCGTGAGGTGACCAGAACCGACGATATGCTTCTGGCTTTGAAAGATGATCGCCCTGCAGGTGTTGTTCCCGGGAAAAACAAGGTTGCCGGCTTAGTCTTTGGGGCAGATACGCAGGACGACGGTTTCTGGTATTCCATTTACGCTATCGGTTACGGCAAGGTGCCTGAGCGGTGGCTGGTGCAGGATGGATTTGTTTTTTCCTTTGACGATCTGGAGGCTGTCCTCTGGGAGAATGTTTACAAGGATACGGACGGGAACATTTATCCTGTGCAGTTTGGGCTCCTTGACTCAATGGGGCACCGGACAAGTGAAGTTTATGATTTTTGCGATGGTTTCCCAGGATTGATATTGCCGTCAAAAGGTGAGCGCACAATGGCAACTCCCTATAATTATGCCGATGTGGAATTCTACCCCGGAACTGAAAAGAAAAAATTCCCAGGAAACCTTAAACGGGTACGGGTTAACACCACCCATTATAAGGACAAGCTTGACGGATTGTTCCGGGTGAAAGCGGCGGATCCTGGAGCGCTCCGGTTTCACTCCGAAATATCAGAAGACTTTGTCTTTCAGATGCTTGCTGAAGAACGGGACGAAAACGGGGTCTGGGTGAATGACAAAAACCGTGCAAACCATCAGTGGGACTGCGGCGTTCTTGCCCTGGTTGCCGCTGATATCAAGGGTATCCGGTTCTGGCCTACTCCGGAAGAAGCGCAGCAGGTGGTGAAGCCAATAAGGCAGAGAAAACAGAAACAAAAAAGGCAGAGGTGGTAAATGTCTGGGCTTGTTGGCATGAAGGCAATCTGTAACCATATGGGGCAGTCAGAGACCACTGTTTTAAAGCTCATCAGACAGGAAGGGTTTCCGGCAGTAAAGGTGTGCGGGACTTGGAATTCTGATTCGAGTGAGATTGAGGCGTGGCGAAAAGATAAAATCAGGATCGCAAGGGAAAATAATAATCAAAAATAATTAAAGGTATTTCTTCTTGTCGGTATTAATAAAATAATGTAGCATTCCTCAACCACTCAGAAGTAACGGTTCCATAAAATTCGGCATTTAACGGTATGTTTTTTATGGTTTTTAATCCTAACTTTAACCAAACTTGGGAGATAAGATCGTTATGAAAAAAGATAATGAAGAACAAAAAGTAAATGATCCTGGCAGACGCTCGGCTTTAAAGAAAATGGCTGTAGGTGCAGGTGCCGTAGCAGGAATAAGTTTACTGCCTGATAAGTGGTCTATCCCAGTCGTGGAATCAATTGTTGTGCCAGCTCACGCAGAGACTAGCGGACCAGCTCCTCTCCCAAGTGTTACAGTTACTATTATTAATAATAGTTCCCTTGGTGTCGGTTTCGACTATACAGGCCCCAGTGGCACAGAAGAGGTTGGGAATCTTGCCACACTTTCAAGCCTGACTGTTCAAGCAAAGCCATTAAGCGAAATGATAATACATCCAGAGGGCCATGTTGGCTTTTTGGATTACGTAGGTGATGGTGTAGCCAGCACTTTGGTTATTGACATATCCGCGACCGAAAGCCGTTTTATAGGTAATCTAGGACCTGGTGCTAGCGGAACTGTTACTATTACTGATAGTCGAGGTTAAAGGCGATGGGGGCAACGGAAGTTCTATGGGTTGCTTAGGTCGTATAGGAAAAATTCAACCTAACCTAAGATGTGTCCTTCCATTATCCGCAGCTTGCCGCCAAAAAGATAATAAACCATTGAACCCTCAGTTTGAGAGTTAATGGTTTATTTACAGACTCGCCGACGCATCTTTCCAAACGATACGTCGGCTTTTAAAGTCGTGTTGCTGGCTATCCAGAAAGCTTCAAAAAGGCAGTTAAGTTATACAGAATTATTTACAGAGTCGTTTCGGTTTCGTCGTCTGACGTTTTCCGCTTTCCCTGCTGTTTTCGCTGCTGTTTCTCTTCTTTCTTCTTTTTCTTCGCGAGTTCTTTCTGGCGCTTTTCGTACGAATAATTATTTCTGGTCAAGACTCCCTCCTGTATTTATGGTTTGTAATCGGAAACTCTGTCTTGAACCACCCCCAAATACCCCTGCAGATCGCCGAGGTATTTACGTGCTTCCGTGCAGGTCTTATTTTTTCTGGACAACATTTGCCGCAGCCGGGCCTTTTGGTCCCTCGACAATGTCAAAGGTGACCTCAGCCCCCTCAGTAAGGGTTTTAAACCCTTGTGCCTGAATTGCAGAATGATGAACAAAGATGTCCTCGCCCCCTTCCTGCTCAATAAAACCAAAACCCTTTGCATCATTGAACCATTTAACTATTCCTTTAGCCATTTTGTATTACTCCTCTTTCTTGGGGATATACCCCTTTCTTGATAATAGTCGAAATATCTCACTGAAATTTCGACACTTTGTGTTGATTTTCTGATGAAAATGCTATCTCAGTGCAGGTTTACGTACTCCGAAATCAAAAGTACATGCCCTTCTGCGACGGCTTTTCCCTCTGTTTATTTGTTTTACCGTAGTTTGTTGTTCCTCTCCAGCAGGAAGTGTTTTAACCTTGCTTTCGAGAGCCTCTGGGGGATGCTCAGCACGGCTTATCTTCTTGCCAAGACTACGTTCAATGGTGGAAATCATCTTCATGTCTTGAGGCTCCGCAAAGGTCATAGCCAGACCAGTACGATTGGCTCGTCCTGTCCTGCCCGTTCGATGAGTATAGGTTTCGACGGTGTCTGGCATATCGTAATTTATGACAAAAGAGACATCGTCGACATCGATTCCCCGCGCGGCAATATCAGTTGCCACCAGAATCCTGTATGTGCCGTTTCGAAAACCATCCATGGCCTGCTGCCTTTTGCTTTGAGACATATTGCCCTGGAGCGCAATAGCATTAAAACCGACTTTCTCCAGAATCCCGGCCAGACTTCGTGCCTTGTGTTTTGTTCGGGTGAAGACCAGGGTACAGGCGTTGCCGCCTTCGGCAAGAATGTTTTTCAGCAGGGCGTTTTTTTCCCCTTTAGAAACCTGATACAGGGAATGGGAAATTGTTGCCGCAGGAAGAGTATGACTGACCTGCACCGATACAGGGTTATGCAGAATATCCTGGGCCAGAGAACGAATAGCCTGGGGCATCGTCGCAGAAAAAACAAGTGATTGGCGTTTTTTGGGAAGCTGCCGGATTATCCGCTTTATATCAGGGAGAAAGCCCTTATCGAACATGTGGTCGGCTTCATCCAGAACCAGAACCTCGACAGAACGTAGATCAAAGTGCTTTTCATTCAGGAGGTCGATCAAACGCCCCGGACAGGCAACTAGAATATCTACTCCGTTGCGAATAGCTCTGATCTGCGGCTGTTTACCTACGCCACCGTAAACGACTGCGCTCTTCAGACCGGTCTTTTTAGCCATTTTGATAATGTTCTCATTGATCTGTTCCGCCAGTTCCCTGGTTGGTGCAACAATGAGGGCCCGGATTCCCTTCCTGGGGCTCTGGAGCAATACCTGTAAGAGTGGTAATACAAAAGCCGCTGTCTTGCCGGTACCTGTCTGGGCCAGGCCGAGCACGTCGTGGCCTGCCAAAATTTGAGGGATAGCTTCCTTCTGGATTGGGGTTGGAGATGTGTAACCGCAAGCTGCAATGCCTGCGTTGATTTTAGGGTCAAATTGAAAGTGGTTAAAACTCATAATGTCCTATAATGTTTCGTGATAAGGATCTGCAGACCGAATATTTTCCAGTCTGATGAAATCCTTTGTAAAGTCAAATAAATACGTGTTTTTTTGAAAATGATTTTAGACGAACGAATGGTCTTGTAACTTCTGCAATATCCGTCTTGGGTAAAATTTGATCAAACGTCATGCCCTGCACTTTCGTGATGAAACAAAGCAAGTGGTTTGATGGTATGCTGAATGTGAAATTGATTGCGGAACTCGGTTGCTAAAGTGACGATAAAGATCGTATGGTGCTGTAAGTATTCAGTATGGTGCTGTAAATATTTAATAAGTGCTTCAAGAATAACTAACAACGCGAGTAAAACAACGAGGTTGGCACGAAAGACCTGAAGAAATGGATGACTACTTAATTGTCTGATGCGACTATAGCCTTTTTTTTCGAATGTGCAAGTAATTATTATGCAGTAAATATTATTATATCCTTTTGCAAAGTGTTTTTGCTATGTCGTTGCGACAAGCATACCTAATATCTACGTCGCTTGCCTTTTTTCTGAGGCTTGGTTTCATTGCATATCAGATTTTTAAATAATAACTGTAGGTTAGAAATATTTTTGATCGTGTATTTTTAGAAACTGATTGTTGAATTTAACTTTGCCAGAATGAAGGTACTCAGTCCAGTCTTTCCCTTTGCCTTAAGATACTTCCTTTTTTTTGTAGGCCGTACTCTGAAACCATGGTTACGAAGTAGTTCGGTCTGTTGAAAGACTTTTCAGCAAGACCGGTCCGGCCCAGCCGCGCAAGAGGCAAATCGTGGATTTCCAAAACCTTGTCAACCGTAAAAACCGGTAAATACCGGTAAATACCCATCTCTGACCGGTAAATACCGGTAAATTTCCAAACCAGCCAAAAACGGCATGTATAATCGCTCCAAGCAAGTTGTGAAAAAAATACACAATATTTTTCATAAACAAAGGAGCGACGCAAATGGCATTTACTCAGACGGATATTGACAATATCGAAAGGGCTTTGGTCGATGTTGCCCTCGGTAAGCGTGTCACCTCAATTACAATTGACGGTGATCGAACCGATTTTGCCGATGGCGCGACTATTAATCAGCTTAAATCACTCCTTGCTTTAGTAAAATCCTCCGTCGCAGGTTCAAGTTTTTCCCCACGCACTATCGCCAAACATGGGAGGCGCAGATAATGGGTTCTGTCGTCTCGTTGAAAGATTTTAAACGTTACGCTGCCGGCAAGCCCAGCCGTTCCGGTGGTGACTGGCGACCTGTTGATAGCGGAATCAACGACCTAATCTCCATGGCCGGTCCTACCGTCCGGGCCAAGGTCCGGCAGCTTATCCGTGATTTTCCATATTTTGCCAGAGCCAAGAGAATTATCACCGACTTTACCGTCGGAGAGGGAATTTCGCTGCAGTCCAGGGCAAGTGGGGCTGATGGCAAATATAACAAAAGACTGGCGCAGCAGATCGAGGATGGCTATCGCTGGTTTTGCGATGAGGCTGATATTGCAGGAAAACTGCATCTCAAGGAGATGGAGCGTCTCTCCC
The DNA here is from genome assembly GCF_900104445.1 of Desulforhopalus singaporensis. Taxonomy (GTDB): domain Bacteria; phylum Desulfobacterota; class Desulfobulbia; order Desulfobulbales; family Desulfocapsaceae; genus Desulforhopalus_A; species Desulforhopalus_A singaporensis. The sequence continues at coordinate 39,041 of NZ_FNJI01000008.1, forward strand.
GTGATCAGGATACCGAATGCGGCGAATATTTTTACATTAAAACCAGGTCAAAAAACAGGAATCGCTATGTTCCCCTGGCTCTGCAGATGTATGAGGCCGACTGGCTGACAACGTATGGCGCACAAGTTAAAAACCGTAATCACAGAATAGAGCAGGGTGTCGAATTTCACGCCGAAACCGGGGAAGTAAAAGCGTATCATTTTACCGACCCTAATGGTTACGGCAAGCCGCAGCGCATCGAGGCCGACCAGGTGATCCATGGGTTTGAGACGCTACGTCCCGGCCAGCTACGTGGGATTTCCCCTTTTACTCCAGGAGTTATCGTCACCGAAGATCTCAAGGACTGTATGGAAGGGGAGATTGATGGCTTTAAGTACGCCTCCAAATGGCTGGCAATAGTCAAGTCGATGGACCCGGTGGCCCGGCAGAAAGCGCTGACAACAAAAGAGGCGAATTTTCTCCAACCAATAGAAGAGCTGGAGAACGGCATTATCGAATATGTCAATCCTGGCGAAGATGTGCATTTGATGGCTAACCCCAGGCCGTCCGGCAACCTGGAACCGTTTGTCCGTCTCATTCTCTCCATGCTTTCGGTCTCAACCGGTGTTCCATATGAACTGCTTTCCGGTGATTATCATTGTCTGAACTGGGCTGTTATCAAGGTTGTCCGGGCTGATTTCAAGCATGTACTAAAGCCTGTATCTGCTCGCCACATCCGTCAGAACTGTCAGCCGATATTCAGGGCGTTTATGGACGACGCGGTTCTTTCCAACCGACTGAATATTCCAGGATACTTCTTTAATCCATATCCCTATCTGAAAGCTGTCTGGCAGCCGCCTGTCGCCGATCCGGTGGACAAACTGCGGGATGTGAAAGCCGACATTGAGGAAATGCAACAGAACCTGCGCTCGCCGCAGGAGGTTGTGGCGGCAAGAGGACGTCAGCTTGAAGATGTTCTCGACGAGATCGCCGACGCCAAGAAGATGATGAAAGACCGTGGACTTACTATGGAAGAGGTTTCTACGGCCCTGGCCAATAACCCGGCAGCATTACAAAAGGATTGAAAATGACCAAACGACAGTTTTACCGCTCTTTATCTCTGCGAATGGAAAAAGGCACTCCGTCCACTTACGACGAAAAGACCAGGTCGGTTGAGGTCGTGGTCGCGACTGAAGGCAGGGTTCGTGTTTACGATTGGAATCGAGGGGTAATTGATGAAATTCTGCTGATGTCCGGTCTCGAAATGCCTGATAATCGCCAGGTGCCGCTTCTCGATACCCACAGCCGTTATTCAAGTTATTCGGTTATCGGTTCCTGCCGCAATATGGCTGTTGAAAAAGAGGAACTGGTAGGGAGAGCTCATTTTTCTACTGTTCAGGAAGCAGAATCACAGCACACCAAGGTGCGTGAGGGACATCTCACTGACTTTTCTGCTGGGTATGAAATTTTGGAAGGTGGCGCGATCTGGGTCGAGGATGGAGAGAGCGCTGTAGTCGATGGCAGGAGTTTCGAGGGGCCGGTACGTGTCGTGTCGAAGTGGAGAATAAAAGAGTTAAGTGTCTGCCCAATCGGGGCGGATGGAAAAGCAAAGGCAAGGGCAGAATCGCCCGCGCCCCAACAAGAGGAACGACTCATGGACGAGAGATTGAGAGCATTCCTTGAGCGGCGAGGGCTGCCCAAGGACGCAACCGAAGAACAGGCATGGGAGTATTTTGGCCGTATGAGCGATGAAGATCAGCGTAAAGGGCAACGTTCCGCAGGAGCCAATAATCATACCGGTGGCAGCGGTCACCAGCCAGCGCAAATAGATCCGGCAGTGGCGGCACAAAATGCGATTGAGGCGGAGAGGAAGAGAAGTGCGGAAATTCAGTCAATGTGCCGATCGCACGGTTTTGACGACCTTGCCATCACTCTGGTTGCTGATGGTTCGAGCATTGAGCAAGCTCGTAAAACGGTAATGGATGAGATTCTCAAACGGCAGCAGGGTGACGGCGGATATGGCTTCCGTGCTCCTGTCGAGGTCGGCGTTGAGGAGATGCAGAAATTCCGCGCGGCCAGTCAGGACGCGATCATGGTTCGGGCCGGGGTGCCGGTTGAACAGCCTGCGCCTGGTTTCGATGAATTGGCCGGTCGTTCTCTGGTTGACCTTGCCAGGATGTCATTGATTCGATCCGGTAGATCAGACGCCGGTCGACCGCTCGACGTTGTCGGTCGGGCGCTTACGACCTCAGAGTTCCCGGTAATTCTCGGTAATACGGCAAATCTATCATTGATGTCTGGGTGGGATGCTTCCGGGGAAACATGGCAAATCTGGTGTGATACCGGATCGGTTTCGAATTTTCTTACCCACAAACAGGCAAGAGCGTCCGAGACTTCCGATCTTGATGAGATTCCGGAGGGCCAGGAATACAAGTATGGTGAGCGGTCTGAGGCGTTCGAGGAGTATGCCATCGCGACCTATGGGAAGCTCTTTGCCATAACCCGCCAGGCAATTATAAACGACGATATCGGCGCTCTTACCGATATACCGTTTGCTCACGGTGAGGCTGCTGCCAGAAAGGTCGGAGATATAGTTTACGCAGTGCCTATAGCAAACTCCGTAATGGGTGACGGCAAGGCGCTTTTTATCGCCGCGCATAACAACATCCTTACCGGAGGAGTAGTTTCCGAAACCACGCTCAACGAGGGTTATACCAAAATGGGCCTGCAAAAAGATATCGCCGGAAAGCGTGGGCTCAATATTTCTCCTGAATATTTTATCGGTCCCAAATCTATCCAGGGTTCAGCGGAAATATTTTTTAACTCCAACCAGTTTGCCGCCGACAACAAAGGGGCGACTAGGACCAATATCTATTCCGGCAACAAGCTGACCAGGGTCTACGATTCACGCCTTGATGATGACTCTACCACGGCATGGTATCTGGCAGCGAGGAAAGGCAAGACCGTTAAGGTCTTTTTCCTCGACGGAATCCAGAAGCCGTACCTTGAGCAGAAGTCAGGTTGGTCAGTTGATGGTGTCGAGCATAAGGTCCGGATCGACGCAGGGGCAAAGGCCATGGATTGGCGCGGTCTTTCCAAAAATGCCGGAGCGTAATGGGGTTGTTCCGGTGATGGACGCAGCTAGTTTCCTCTCCTGGCTGGCTGCGTCCAGCTGTAAAGAATAGGGGGGAAACGAAAATATCATTTATTGAGGGGATAACAATGCAAAATTCCGCACTTGAGAACAGAAAGAAAGTCGCTCTCTTTCAGTATGATTTTGAAAAAGACGGCGGCGCTGTTGGCGATATAACCCTTCGCGGTCCGTCGATTCCGGATGGCGCTCTTGTTGACTTCGGTCTTATCGATGTGCAGACCGCTCCAACCAGTGGCGGTGCCGCAACTATAGCTCTGGAACTTGCATCTGCAGGTGACGTAAAAGCTGCTACTGCAATCGCCTCCTTTGCCACTGGTCCGGTGTCTGCCGTTCCTGACAAAACAGCGGGGAATGCTATCAAGTTGGCAGCGAATGCTTCGCTTACCATGACCATTGCTGCAGCCGACCTTACTGCCGGTAAGATTGTGGTCGCTCTTGAATATTTTATGACCGAGTAAGACGATGACATCTTTTCGTGACCTGCAGCTGTCAGTCCTGGTCGACGCTTTCTCACCGGAAAAATTCGGCCAGGTTGTCAATTATAACGGCACTGATCTAAACGCTATTTTCCGTTCCCAGGGCAAGGACCGTGATAATCGTAATGGTTCTGCCGATGTCGGAAAATTGCAGGTTATGAAATCGGATATCCCCGAGTGGAATTATGGGGATGAGGTCCTCGTTGACGGTAGATGGTGGAAGGTCAAAAAAGAAGTTGAAGGTTCAACCTGGTTTAAATGGATGCTCCATGTTGAGCGTGATGTGAGGCACAAGCCATGAGTGGTCCGTCTGGAGCCAGAATGGTTGTTCGTAATATGAACAATTTTCGCCAGGAGCTGAAAAGCTACGATGAAAATCGGCGAAAGACCGGTGAAATCGCGGTGCGTGTGGAAGCGTTTCGGCTCTCGAAGTTGTTGAAAAAACAGATGCGTGGTGGTGGGGCTGGTGGCAAACAGTTCGCCCCGTTGCGAACGGTTTCCAAGGCTGTTCCATCAGGCCGGAGAAAACCTTTGGCGGCCCTGGCTATTGCCGTCCGTTACTGGGCTGAGACATTGAGTGATGGCCGGGTTTTCTCGGTCGGTTTTAACAAGAATAAAGTTATCAGTTTTCGTGGGACAAATGATCCGAACCATAATCTCTCGTCGTCATGGGTAAGAATTGCGGAAGTGATGCAGGAAGGGGTCGAACATCCAGTAATGGATCGTGGATTATGGTTTGCGCGTAGGGGCGGTCGATATGAAAAAATAGGTAAGTACCCACGGTTGAGGAAATACTTTTTCCTGCGTAAATCAACGACCTTTTTCAGGACTCCGGCAAGGCCGATTATTGACCCGTTCTGGCAGCAAAACAAGATGGATGCAGAACGAAATATCATATCAAACTACAACCGTAAAATGCGAGGCGAAAAAATCTGATGGATGCCAACGTGTTGACCTCTTCTTTTCAGCTTGCAGTTGCAAATAACGCAGGTTTCGTCGCCTGGTGCGTTGAAAAATATAACAGCGAACCTGTTGTCCAGGTTGGTCTTAATCTTGAAGACCCTCCGGACGGATATAACTATCCTCTGGTGGCTATCAGTTTTGCCACTAAAAGAGGAGGGTTGGGATCTGATAGAGAGACATTGCTCTATGCCGTATCGTTTGCAATTCTTGACGACGCCGCTCCGGATGTTGACGGAAAGCTGAAAACATACCGTCAGGTGGTCGACCTGGAAGAGGGGCGGCAATTGCTGGTAAAGGCTCTTGCGTCTGCCGATCTGGATGGAGGTCAATTCGGTGAGATAGAGGTTGAAAACGATCCTGTGGAATTCTTCCCTATCTTTTCCACCAATATGGCGATTCCGGTTACCAGGCCGTATGTGTTTCGCGAAGATAAACTCATTTAGGAGACTGCTATGGCTCTTACTCCAAACAATTTCCCGGCGGCGGTGGAGAGAATCCACGAGCTGGAGAAAGAAGTAGAAGAACTGAAAAACGAAAACATCCGGTTAGCGACTGCTCTTAAAGAGGTTCAAGGCTTTCCCCCGGATGCATCGATTAACTCCACAGAGGAGAAAGGATAATGTCTGGAGCACTTGATTATTTGACTGCTGCTGATGCGGCCATCGTTCTGAATTACGGTAAAGCTGAACAAGCTGTGGTGAAGGGTTTGAATAAACTTTCCCCACCAGGGTTTGAGCGTCAGGTTATTACCCTGGATGAGTTTCGTCAGGCTTTTGACCGAAAGTTTCTCGGGTCTGGCGCATACAATGATATCAGCTATGCAGGGTGGTTGATTGCCGATGATCATGATGGGCAGGGAGCTTTGAAGCAAGCTGCGCTCAACGGTACCAAGCTGGTTGGTCGTGACCTGCTCGGTTTTCTTGACTACAACCACTTTTTCACCACAGATCTGGCAAACGATCCATCGTCCTCGATGCAAATTTCCGGGGCTCTCTCCGGGGAGGCTGGCAAAAACGATGCTTTCCCGGTGTCCGGGAAGATCGTTCCCAATGGTCGGTTGGCAATCTATACCGCTCATATGGTGGAATCTGCCACTCCGACTCTTGCCTTTGTCGACGGCGCTGGCAGTAACGACACTATCACCGATTCGGCAAGCGGTTTTATTACTGCAGGTTTTGTTGCCGGAATGACTCTGCTTATTTTCGATTCTACATCAAACGATGCGGTTAACACCACTATCACCAATGTGGCTGCGGGAGTATTGACCCTGGCGTGTAAGTCTGTGGTTTCTTCTGAGGCCGGTATCGAGGGAATGGAAATCCACGGCGGCACCATTTAAGGACGACCGTTTTAAGATAAAAATGGCCCGGAGTCCGGGCCTGAAAAAAACAGGAGAAACAGTATGCCACGGCTTATCGGGAAAATTGAGGTCTGGTTTCCTTATATGGACGATGAAAAAGAGGGGAGGGTCCTTATTCAGAATCTGACCGACGAGGATCTGTCGGCGATCAAATCAAAGGCTTTGACTGAACGTGCGGTCTATGACCCGGAAAGAAACACCACGGTTACCGAAAGGGTGTTTAACCAGGAGGTTGACCGCGCTGAAACCGCTATCAGGACGGTGAAGGATTGGGAAGGCTTTTTCGACGAGGACGGCGTGAAAATGGAATGTACAGACCAGAATAAGGCTCGCTGGTCTTGTTCGTCTCAGTTCATGGTTTTTATCAACGGAAAACGCAAAATTGTAGACGAACAAGCCAGAGAGAGGGCGAAGGCTGCGTCAAAAAACTAATCGACTTTGCCGCCTGGTTGTCCGGGGTGGGGCGGCAAAGCTGCAGAGATTGCAAGGCGACATACGCGGCAAGAAACAAAAAGGCACCCTGGGACAAAGTTGCTCCGGTCAAAAAGGATCCTCCGTGCCGCAAATGCAAACCGGAGGAAAATCAAGACAACAAGCAGGTTTTTGATGTGTACAGCCGTTGCAGCGATCAGTGGCGGGAGTCTGGCGGTCTCTGGATTGCAAACGCTGATATTGAGGCTGCTATGGACGTTATTGGTGTTCCGGTAGGTGACCGGTTGGATCTTTTTGACCAGGTTAAACTTCTTGCCTCAGAGGTGGCTTTGCATATTGGTAAGGAGCGGGAAAAGCGGCGGCAGGAAGAGGAAGAGAAATTGAAGAACAGGGGAAAGGCGAGGTAATTCAATGGCGCAGCTCAAAGTCGACCTTGTGGTTGATGATAAAGGAAAGCTGGTTATTACCGGTTTCGGCAAAGAGGTCGACCGCGTTATGTACTCGTCCAGGGCCGCTGTTGCCGATTTCGGTCGCCAGGTTGCTATTGGTGGTGCTGCTCTGACCGCTTTTGTTGCTGCCGGTGGATATGCCGTTTCTCAGTTTACAAAAGTTGCCGACACCTACTCTCTGATTGAAAGCCGTCTCAAGCTGGTTACAGATGGAACCGAGCAGCTCAACCGTGTTCAGGAAAAGCTGTATCAGAGTGCGCAGGACACCTATCAGGGGTATGAAGCGACAGCCGGACTCTATACAGGTCTTGCCAGGTCAACCAAGGAGCTCAATATCTCAGAGGAGAGGCTGCTTGGAATAACCGAGTCTCTTAATAAGTCGATGGCCGTTTCCGGTGCTTCCCAGGAGGCCCAGGCCAACTCGATGCAGCAGCTGAACCAGGCAATGTTTGGAGGGATCGTTCGTGCTGAAGAATTTAATTCTGTCATGGACAACACGCCTCGGGTTCTGGAGGCGGTTGCTGACGGTATGGGCGTTACCATGGGAGAACTTCGCCAGAAGATGCTTGATGGCAAGTTGACCGCTGAGCTTTTCCTGGAGAGTTTTGAAAAAGGCGCTGGCAGAATAGACGAGGAATTTTCCCAACTGCCGCTCACGGTTGAACGGGCAACTACTTATCTTGGCAATGTATGGGAGTCCATAATCGATGGGGCAAACGACACCTCCGGAGCAACAGGATCAATCGCTCAGTCGATAAAGGATCTTGCCGATACTGTCGAGGAAAACAAGGATGGGATTATTTCTTTGTTTTCCAATCTGATTGATGCTTCTGCCTGGGTAATCGGTGCGATTGCCAATATAGCCAAAAGTTTTGAGGGGTGGGCTGCTGTCGTCGATGGCGAACTCGGATTTTTTGAATTTGCCACCATGAATGCTGAAGAGCTCGCGGTGTGGCTTGAAAAAGACCGGCAGGGCATTGTCGACCTGGAAAAGAAAATTGAAGAGTTGGGAAGAAAGCGTAAAGAGGTCGCTTATTCCTATGCTCTTACCAGCGAAGCGAGAAAGGCAAAACAGGCTGAGCTGAAGGCGATTGATGCTCAGATTGCTGCTCACAAGCTGCAGATCAAGGTTATTAAAAATCTGTCTCAGGTTGTAGAGGAAGAATATCACGACCCATGGATACAAGGGGCAAAGGAGGTTGTAAAGGGTACAGAAAAAGTCACCTACACGCAAAAGCAGCTCAATAAGTTTGTCAAAGACGGCGAAAAACTTGGGGAAGATCTCTGGCTGGTCCACGACAAGGGAATGAAAAAAGCAAACATGCGAGGCATTCAGCTTGTCGGGACAATGGAAGAGCTCAAAGAAAAAACCGCCAAAGTTGATGGAGCCCTTTCTGAATTCTTTGACGATCTTGACGATGGATCCTACCAGGCCACAACCAGTATGTCAGATGATTGGGAAGAACTTTCTTCATCAATTGAGACAAATTTCAAAACAATGGTTGGCGACTCCCTGAGAGGTGAATTTGACAGTATTGGTGATGCCTTTAAATCGCTAATTGACGACATGCTTTCAACGTTTCTCGGAATGGTTGCTGAGATGATGGCCAGTGAGGCGTGGAAGTGGCTGACGTCTTGGTTTACTGGAGATGAGTATTCTTTCGGTGGTTTCAGTTTTGGTGGCGGTTCTGGTGGCGGCGTTGGTGATTTGATGAGTTGGGGGTCTGCCTTAAAAACCGGGGTTTCAAAAGTGGGAGGGTGGCTTGGGATAACCAGCGCAACTTCTACTGCCCCAGCCGCTATTGCAAGCACTACTCCGGCGTATGTTGCCGGTGGAGCACCGCTCGCCTCCGCTCCAGCATACTCTCTCATGCCGTACAGCACGACTGGGACGCTTGCCGGGGCCGCAGGGGCGACTGGAACAGCAACAAGTGTTAATGCCGGAACGCAGCTTGCACTCGCAGAAGGGACATATGGAAGCTCGCTTGGCGGCGGTGGCGGCGCAGCCATGGCCGGAGCAGGGGTTGCTGCTGCTGCGGTGTTCGGGGCGAAAATGATAGCCGAATGGGGCGCGGACGGCAGCCTGTACGACCAGCTCCAACAGGCTGCCGTCGGAATTCAAGAATTGCAAGCTGCAGGGGTTGGGGACACACTTACCAGGATTACCGGAGATACTGCTGAGAACTTGGATGCCCTGGCCGATGATTTTGAGGCGTTTACCCATGTGTCGGCAAATGCGTCCGGGGTCATGTATTTGGCACGAGAGTCAATGGATGGCCTCACAACCTCCGTCGATTCGTCGGTTATGGTGTTGAACCAGGCTACAGGCGAGTGGGTCGACCAGACCAGCGCGTTTTCAGCGATGATGGGTTCTATGAGCGATGCGCTTGCCGGGGCGTCTGAGGTATCGATGGACGTTGTCCGGGCCACGGCACACCGGATTGCAGCGGAGCGAGGGCTTCCGAGTCTCGAAGATGAACTTGCCGCCGCGTTTATGGTCAATTACGGGGCCGCAACCGACCTTAACCAGGCGATGAAGATGCTTGCTGCAGGAACTGCATCGTCTGCCGATTCCATTTCCTCTTCTGCCAGACGTGTTGCCAGTTTTCGAAATTTTGATGTCCGGGTTTATAACCCGATGAACGAGGGACGCAGGGCTGATGGCGGCTTACTTCCACGAGGGTACGCGACGTTTAACGACGGAGGTATTCTCCAAGGTGGGTCCGGAATACGTGATGACCTATACCTCGGGACCATAAACGGCCAGGCGCAGATTGCTATGGGTGGCGAGTATATTATCAATACATATTCGACCGCCAAGCATAAGCAACTGCTTGATTATATCAATGCAGATCGGTATGCGGGTGGCGGTCACGTTCGGTCTACAGCTGTACCTTTGTCGTATGGTTCCTATTTTCCTGGAGGTCTGGATTTAGAAACTATGCTCCTGCAAATTTTAACGCATGTCAAAAAAGCTGCAGATGTCCTGAGACGCATAGAACATACCGGGTTGCCGGTTTCCAGTAGAGTTGGTGTGAGTGGATGAAAGTCATATACCCTGAGCCAATAGCAATGACCTATACAAATGTCGCTGTGAATTCTGAGAGTGAGTGGTCAGATTCAACGACGTATACCGTTGGTGATCTTGTGCAGGTTACTGATCAGACTCCGCATCGTGTATACAAGTCATTGCGCGGGAACAACACCGATAAATACCCGCCTGACAATGTTGATCCTCAGACTATAGAGTCTGCAAGTTCCACCAGTAACACGGTTGGTACCGGTGCAAAGACGTTTACGGTAGCTACAGGTCTTGGTTTTGTCGCCGGTATGGTTGTCAATATTGCCAAATCATCAACGCCTTTGTCGGTCAATATGACTGCTGAAATCACTAGTTACAACTCAGGTACCGGCGCACTTGGTGTGTCTGTGTATTCGAGCAAGGGTGATGGTACTCATGCCGCCTGGACTATTACCAGCGAAGATGAAATCGGTTTCTGGAAATTGGTGGAGAGTACGAATCAGTACAAGATGTTTGATGAATACGTCAATACCAAGACGGTTAATCTGAATTTAATCAGCGTGAAACTCAATGTCCAGCGTGCCGACAATATTGCCTTATTTGGTTTGACTGGCAATAAAGTAACTGTTGCTCTTTGGGATGCCACCGAGACCACAAAATATTGGGAAGAGGCTGTTGACCTTACTTATGGTGCGGCCATAGTCCAGCAGATCTCTGACTGGTATGAGTATTTTTTTGGTGAATATTCGGTAAAAGAAGAGGTGTCGCTTCGCTCAATTGTAAGCACGTACAATGGGGTACTCACGATAGATATAGCTGCTGAAACAGGTACGAATGCTGAGTGCGGGAATGTCGTTGTTGGCAGAGGGTTGGGTATCGGGAAGCTGCAGCATGGTGTGAAAGCAGGGATTATCGATTTTTCCCAAAAGGAGACTGATGATATTGGTCGAACCTCTATTACTCCTGGATATTGGGCAAAAACAAACAATATGAATGTGTTTGTTGAAAATATCGTTGTTGATGCAGTTTACAGAAAAATTTCATCTTTACGTGGAATCCCAACCGCCTGGATAGGCGATGAGACCGATGGGATGGAGATGCTTTTGGTCTTTGGGCTATTTAAAGATTTTTCAATTACCGTCTCCGGACCGTTTCATTCATGGTGCGACCTGGAGATAGAGGGGCTTATTTAAGAGGACATTATGGCTTTGAACATTCCGTCAATTACTTTACTTCCGGACCCGCCGTCAAAATCTGATCCTGCAAATTTTGCAGCTAGGGCTGATGCTTTTCTTGATGCGCTGGCTGATTTCTGTACCGAGTTGAACGCGTCTGTTGCGGAGCTGAACACGATTACCAGCGGTCTTGACCAGCAAACAGTTATGGTTGCCTGGGGTAATACCACAACCTATGATTTCCCGGACGTAGTGGCTGGGAGTGACGGTTATTCGTACCGATGCATTGACACCGGCGTACTGAACGTTGATCCGACCACTGACGATGGAACATATTGGTTGAAAATCAGCAATGTGATTCCGACAGGAGGGGGAAAAGGGCAAGTGCTGATAAAACCATCCAACTCTGATTTTGATACAGAGTGGGCGGATTTTCATCATAAAAACTTATTGATAAACGCTCTCGGACGCATCAACCAGGAAGATGTTTCAGGAACAGTTGTACTGTCTGCCGGAGAATATGGCCATGATGGGTGGAAAGCAGGTTCGGGTGGTTGCACATACACCTTCTCAACCACCGGAAATACAACCACCTTCACCATCACTTCCGGGACATTGCTCCAGATAATCGAAGATAAAAATGTCCCTGGAGGTAGCGTTGTCCTGTCATGGACAGGAACAGCACAGGCTCGTATCGATTCTGGCTCTTACGGAGATAGCGGAGAAGTAACCGCAACTTTTACAGAAGGGACTCAGACGCAGGTTGAGTTTGGAACCGGAACATTCAGCACGCCACAATTAGAAAGTGGAACGGTACCAACAAGTTTTGAGTATGTGGACTACCAGACAGACTTTGTTAAGTGTGAGCGATATTTGCGGCTGATCTACTGGAAGGGCATGATGCTTTCCGGGCGTTCTACAAACAGTTCCGTTCTTGGTTCGATTCCACTTAATCCTCCGATGAGGGCAACACCAACAGTATTAAAAAATCAAAGTTCAGGGTGGCAAGTACTGCAGTCCGGATACTCTTACGCTCCATCGTCAAGCCCGACGTTCACCACGACAGCAACGACCAAAGAACTTCTACAGATAAATTCAGACGGTGTCTACACGACACTGCCAGATCAGTCTATGGCCCTATCCGGTAACTCAGTGAATCACCTCATTTTAGACGCTCGCCTGTAAGGAGAATACAGTATGTATAAATATGAAAACGCAGAAGGGACGGTTGTGTCTGACCTGATGACTGGACGGTCAAATATTACGCCTTCAAGCAGGTTTTGGGCGGATTTCCAAGAATGGCTTGCCAAAGGGAACACGCCGGAAGCTTTTAGAACCCAGGAAGAGTTGGACGCTATAACAGCTCTTGAGACCCGGGTGGCAGAGTTGGAGGCTGAACGGAATGCTGCCGGGATTCGAGATATAACCCCGCAACAGGCTAAGGACTGGATCGACAACGAATTTGCGAGTGCATCGACCAATCCCGAGATAGTAGCTGTGATAAAGAAGATTCTCAAGAAGATTGTTGTGTTCCTTCTTCGGTAAACAAAAGTGAGGTGATGGGATGAAGATTTTTATCAATTTGTTTCTGCTGACCACGGTGTCTTTTCTTCTGAGTGGATGTTTCCCGGGGATGTCCACTCAAAGCACAATTAAAATGTTTGACGAAGCCGGCAAAGTGACAGCCACAATAACCGGCGCTGCGGTCCAGCGTGATTTCCTCTATACCGACCAGCATAAGAACCGGGATAACCAGACGGCGAAAATGTTCAAGAACTCAGGGGTTCAGGTCGAGATGGAGATGATCACGCTTGCCGACGGCAGCAAGGCATATCTGCCGAAAAAATTCTCGATTCGCGGAGAGCCGAAGTTCCAGCAGAATCTTGAAACCAGGCCGCCGGATCACCGAGGTTGGCAGACTGCCGACAAAGTGCTTGATGTTCTGACCTTCGGCTTGGGGTCATATTACCTGAACGATTTTGGAAAACATGCGGTAAGCAGTTCGCAACCGGCCTATCAAGGGGATTACAACTATCAATCGTACAACCCGCAGACTGCGGAGCCTTACATGGTACCGGTGGAGTAGTGCCATGCATGAAGGTGTACCTATTGATGTCACAGTAAGAAAAGTTGGCGGGGTGTATGTCTTGAAAAATCCTGGTTGCAAAGAGGTGTGTTCCATCCTTGACGAAAATAACAAGCTTGTGCGTCCATGTAAGTTTTATGACCATGGTTTGCATGGACTCGGGACATGTAAGAAAGATTGTTGAGGCTAAACGTTTATCCTGGGAGGATAAATAATGAGCATTGCAAAAAAGATCATCTACAACACAGTTTCGAAGTATCTGAAGCACCTGTCTGACAGAAATGTAGATGACATTATCTACATGAAGCAAGGGAAGGACAGTTCAGTCTTGATCCTCACTCAGCCTTTCCATGCTTATGGTATCACGGTTCCGTCCGGCTATAAATGGAACGGGGCAAGCTCGCCACCTGGCCCGGCTCGGATGGTAATCCCTAAATTTCATAAAATGATCAAGACCAGCTGCCGGCACGATCGGGCGTGCGAACTGGCAAAAAACAAGTTTGATCGATTAATGGCCGATATCGTTTTTTTTCTCATGGCGCATGAGGTGGAAGGAATGAAGTTGTGGCGCGCTGTTTCCGGTTTAGCTGGAGTCAGGATCGGCGCACATCTTGGAATTGGAAACAAATATTAATCTGGTTGTCGAAATGGATGGTGGCAAATTGGAGATCGACGGCAGGACAGCACTTACCGGTGCGGCATTTCTGGTCACATGGATTGTGCAAATTATAGCCTATGTGCGCAAGGATGAAAAAATCAGGTCCCAGGTGCAAGCGAACAGTGATGCTATAGAGAAACTTACTAAGGTACTTGCAAATGAAAACGGGGAACCGCATTTTATCACTGAAAATCGCTGCGAACGTACACAGGAATCTTGCAACAAGCTGAACAATGAGCGATTTACTCAGGTGGCCAAGGAGTTGTCAGATCAAAACAAAGCGATCGGGACCCTGACCGGGAAAGTTGATGGCCTGCGCGGTGACATACTGGAATATGTGCTCAAAAACAAGATAAAAAACTGACATGGACTTGATCGATGAACTCAAACGGCATGAGGGGTTCTCACCTCGTCCCTACCTGTGTCCTGCAGGAGTTTTGACAATAGGGTATGGGTTCACCTATTTGACCGAAGAAGAGGCACATATGATCTTAAAAACGAGAGTTAAACGGCTCCATAACCAGCTGTTGCCTTCAATGAAAAACCTGTCACCTGCCAGACAGGAGGTGCTTGTGAACATGTCGTTCAACCTGGGTGTCGAAGGATTGTTCAAATTTCGGCGCATGTGGGCGGCAATCCGGGCCCATAATTTTGATCTCGCCGCAGATGAGATGCTTGATTCAAAGTGGGCGCGTCAGGTAGGCAGCAGGGCTGAAGAGTTGTCTGAGAAAATGCGAAAAGGGTGATCAGCTGTAATAAACAGGATTCTGGACAGTTACAGAAATCCTGCCCCTCTTCATTGAGGGGCCGCCCCAAAAGAAACAGCCCCCTTTTAAAGAGAAAAGTATAGGACTTTATCTGTTATCGACAGATCCCTTTATTACATCGGTTACTGCAACAATCACTGTTATCACTACATTCCTCTTTGAATCCATTGCAGGTGACAGCAGGACAGTCAGCCGGGCAGGAGGTAGTATTCTCGTCAGTTTCACAGATTTTGTTACCACAAACAGAGGGCTGACAATCAATTGCGCACACATCGTATGTTTCCCCGCTCTCACAGATACCATCACCACAGCAATAGGAAGCCAAACAATCAGGGCAAGTGGGTCCATCCTTGGATAAATTGCACTTACCGTCTGCAACATGTTTGAAGCATTCACTCACATCACCATCACCCACTGTTCCAGAGTCACAGTCGGAAGGGCAAGTAAAACAGTCTTCTCCTGGATCGCCGCAATAACCATTGCCGCATAAGGGGTCACATCTATCGTTCACTTCATTGCAGATCTCATTTGAAGCGCATGGGTCACCTGAACTGCCGCATCCTCCGTTGGCTTCATTGCACACCTCTGTGCCATCACAGAAGGATCCATTCTGTTCGCAGGATACAGGTGTCCCTTCCTGACAGGTACCGCTTACACAGATTTCCACACCGTTACAGTAAATGCCATCGTCGCATTCCTGGTCGGTTTCACAACCTGTAGAGGTCAAACTGAAGTTGGCCATTGCAAAACCCAGGTTATGTGCGTGTCCATCATAGGCGATCCAGAAAGTACCGTCGCCGTTTGGTCCTCCACCACCCCAACTGTTTTTACAGAGAAATGCACCTTTGCTGTCATCCCATCCGATCAACAGTACCGCATGACCACCTACATAGCGATTGTCATAGTTAATGTACACTGCGTCAGGGTTATTACTGTACCAGTAATCATAAAAATCATCATAGACATTGTATCGCCAATAACTTGGCCCGTTGATAACGAGAGAGTTCTTAAACCCTTCTGTTGTTTGAGGAACCGTATGATAATCAAAAACGCGGTACCCTAATTGTTCCGCTGCTTCCTCAATGCAGTCTGTCGAATCAGAGCCAGTGTAGGGGAAATAACTCTCATCTACTGGTCCTTGACCATTTTCTTCATTGTAATACTGTATGGCGGTTGAAGTGCCCCCCGAGCAACCCCACATAGCTGTATTGCAGGAAACCTGTTGTTGCTCGGAAAGATCCTCCAGGCGGTCCACGCCGTATTGCTTGAGCAGGTGTGATTCAAAGGCGCCCACGGTGGCAAAAGCCCAACAGCTGCCGCAGGAACCCTGATCTTTTGGTGGCGTGACGAAGCCGTAATCTCTTGCATCGTAGCTTCCGGGCAGAGGTATATCTAAAGCCATATCCATGGGTTGGAGTTTTAAGAGCTTTTTGTAGACTGCAGGTGGCAGTTTAAAGTCTCCCAATTGGTGTCTGTTGGGGTCTGTATATCCCGGAGAGACTGTCATAGCCATCAATATGGCAGTTGATACCAGGAGCCCCAGCCATTTTTTATAGTTGCTTTTCTCTTTCACGATGATCTCCTTTGGTTCAAAATTTTTGATGAGATACAAACCGGATTTATAAATTCTCAAATGCTCTTTTAATTCACGGTATTGATTTTATCAGTTGTCTTTGTACTAAGGAGGTTAATGACTGCCAGCTATTGTTTTGCCTTTTGTGGTAAAGAACGTAATCTTAGTAATATGCGGCGATGTTTGAATGCTCCCTGATCGAGGTACTGGTTGATAAATATCACTGAGTGTATAGAAAATAGACGAATCAATCCATATTAGAAAACTATTCTATTAGAATAATTGTATTGGATCGTTAATAACCTTGTCAATCATCAGCAAAACAACATTTTGCCACTATAGGTCGTTGCTGTTGGATCACCTGAAGTCTAAATTCGAAAAGAAAATTATCGATGTTTGACCAAGACAAGACGGAAGGTTATTAATCGAACCGTCAGCCTGAAAGAGAACACCAAAAAACAGATTGTTACATTGGATAACGATATCTGCAATTTACAGGTTTAAATGAAGTTCAGGGTAGTCAAGTTTTGAGATCTGGGCAATCAGTCCGGCGTCGTCATAGTGGGTATAGGTCTTTTGCATTCGGTCGCCGACATGGCCGATGATTTCCTCCGCCGCGGAATCCTGAACTCCGCAGATTGCCATCCGGGAACGGGCCGTATGGCGAAAGGAGTAGAAGTCGATGTTCTGCCTTAACCTGGATCCGTCTTGCAGGAAAGTGTTTGTTCTGGCTGTTTCAAACGCTGAGCGGTAGATTTTATATGGATGTGTTTTCTGGCCGTGGCTGTTCGGGATGAATACGTATTTGAGAGTGCAGTCGTCTTTGGTGCCGGATCCCGGCCCGTTTCTCTTCTCAAGCTGCTCCCGCAGCTGTTGTTCCTTTGCCGATCTTAATCCTTCAAGGTGGCGAATTATTTTGGCGGCAACGGGGTGTGCCGGCACAAAACGGGTTTCCGTTTTGGTACCGACCTTGGAAAAGCCTCCACGCTCCAGGTCAACGTGGCCGAGGTGGATTGCTTTTTTTTTGCTTTCTTTTATTTCCCTTGCCGTTGGCGGGGACCATCTGAGATACGCTGCTTCGGTCGGCCTCATGCCGGTGTGAAGCAGGAACATAAGATATAAATAAAGAGTCTTGTTTCGATCACCGAATTTTGCAAGATACTTTTCAGAGGTTATAAATCTGTTGATGTGACCTGATCTGATTTTTTCCAGGAAGACGATCAGTTCATTTTCCTTGATGACCCGGTCAAGTTTCTCCTCCCTGGACGGATGTTTCTTTTTAGGTCGTACAATGTTTCTCTCCGGGCTCTCCACGGTAACTCCCCAGGTGCGGGCGGCGTCATACACCATTTTGATAAAAGAGAGCTCCTGGCACAATTTGGAGGATCCTACGCCGTCGATATTTTGGCGGTGGGTGACATACTCATACATTCTGCTCGGAGTGATCTGGGACAGCAGGGTCTTGTCTCCAAAATAATCAAGGATCTTGTTCTGGGCAAAATGATATCCGTTGATGGTGGCCCTGCTTTTATGGGAGCATCCCTTGATGAATTTATCGCTGGCTTCCCCGAGCTTCATATCGCCCTCGGGGACCTCCCCGGGCAATGGCTGTCCGGTGTGTAGCAGGTGCTCGGTTTGTTCCCGCCATTCGATTGCTTCGGAAAGTTTATCCCTTGTTGCCTGGAAAACTTGTCCCTTATACTGAACCCTGACCCGGTAGGTCATACCCCACCGCGTTTCCCTCGCTTCGATATTTCTCATTGGTTTTTTATTTTTCGCCATGAGCTCACTCCGTTTCGGTCCGCCCAGCTATTTCTCAGGGCAGTTTTTTGGGCAGTTTTTTCGATCTTAACATAAACAAATTGTTAAAATCCACCAAAACAGATCAATGTGAACAGTGTGACGAACTATAAAAAACCATAAAAAAAAGGGCGTTAAGCTATTGAATTAGCTTAACGCCCTGAATTTTCAAGTGGTCGGGATGAGAGGATTTGAACCTCCGACCCCTTGTCCCCCAGACAAGTGCGCTAACCAGGCTGCGCTACATCCCGACTCGTGCAGGTCTATCTACCATTTGTTGGCCCCGGTGTCAACAACCATAAGACTCAATTTGTCTCTTTTTTACTGTTGAGGATTCGCTGCAATTTTATGAGCTCGTCTTTTATGGATTTCAACTTATCCGGCACCGAACCCTGATGTTTTTTATCTTCGATTTCATCAAGGTTGATGGTGCTGCCGCTCTTTAAAAGCTTTTTCGCTCCTGCAATGGTAAACCCCCTGTCATGCAGAAGGTATTTGATCTGAAGAATAATCTCCACATCCTGTTTTTTATAGAGGCGCTGCTTTGAATTGGCCCGCCTCGGTTTAATTGCTGGAAATTCCGATTCCCAATAACGCAGAACGTGGGGGGGCACGTCTGCCATCTTTGCTACTTCACCGATCTTAAAATAGAGCTTATCTGGTATTGCGGGTATCATAATGCCAGTCACACCTCTATAGGATCAGAAGAAAGATTAATTATTGACCTGCTCCCGTAGTTTTTTGCTTGGCCTGAAACTGACCGCCTGTCGTTTTTTTATGGTGATTGATTCACCGGTGCGCGGATTTCTGCCTCTTCGCGGAGATTTGTCGCGGATGGTAAAGGTACCAAAATGAACCAGCTTTATCGATTCACCGTTGAGCATCGACTGCTTGATGTTGTCGAAAAAACTGTCAACTATCTGGGCGCAGTTGCTTTGTGAAAATCCAAGCTGCTCGGCCAGCGTTTCAGTTAATTCTTTTCTCGTGAGATTATTGCTGTTGTTATGCATGACGGAAACTTCCCCCGAATTTATTTGTTAGCATATGTACTATTTTTGCGTGGGATTTCTCCACGTTTTTTTCTGTAAGGGTTTTGCTCTGGGAACGATAGGTTATTGTAAGGGCAACACTCTTACACCCATCAGGAATTTTATCTCCCTTAAAAATATCAAATATTTCCGCATATTCGATCAATTTATCTCGACTAGTCCTGACCTCGTCAAGTAATTGCCCGGCTGATACGCTGTCCGGGACAACAAGGGCGATATCTCTTTTAACAGATGGATATACCGGCAGGGAAGAGAATTGTTTAGTTTCTGTCTGCAAATTACAGATGGCATCGAAATCAAGATCGAAAAAGTACACTTCGTTTTTTATTGAAAAACTGCGCAAAACATCGTTTTTCATTTTTATCAAAAAACCAAGTTTTATATCTGATGTTCTGATTTCTAGAGAATAGCCAGGCTCGGCGTATGGTTCCTCATTGCCGCTGTCAGGAACCTGAAAATAGATGTCGTCCGCTTCTGTGGAAAGAGCCATCCCCATTTCCCTGAAGATAAATTCGACAGTGCCTTTGGCATCGAAAATATCGACACTTTTATGCTTGAAATAGAGCGGTGAACTTTCGCCATACCGGTTGCCGGACAAAATTCCGGCAAGTCTTGTGGATTCCACCGGCTGTACATTGTCGCCGTTTGGAAAGAACACCTTTCCCAGCTCGAAAAGCCGTATGGCAGGTTTCTGGAAGTTGATGTTCCTTTTTACGTTTTCAAGCAGACCCGGTAGAAGGGTGGTTCGCATCACCGCCTGATCTTCGCTGAGCGGATTGAGCAGTTTGACAAAACAGTGTCTTTCATCTTCAGCTGTGATCCCGAGTGAGTCGATATGTTTTGCTGCAGTAAAGCTGTAATTTATAGCCTCTGAATATCCTATGGTTGTCAGTTTCCGGGCAATTTCAAGACGTTTGACCCGGGCCTGGTCCTGATCCGGATAACTCAAGGTAACGGCGGGAAGTGTAACCGGAATATTATTGTATCCATACAGTCTGGCAATTTCTTCGACCAGGTCGGCTTCGCGCTCAAGATCAACCCGGAAAGAAGGCACGGTCACCAGCAGAATATCTTCGTCCTTCTTGGTGCATGCAAGCTCGATTGACTCAAGCATCCGGCAGGTCTTGTCGATACTCAGGTCGAGACCTAGCAGGGTGTTGGTGCGGGTGACACTCAGGGGCAGGACCAGAAGTTCTTTTTTTCCTGGATACCGGTCAATCCCCTCGTCTACGATTTCTCCGCCGCCAAGCTCGCATATAAGCCGAGCTGCACGGTTGAGGGCATTAATCGTCCCTTCAGGGTCGACACCGCGCTCGAAGCGATAGGATGCATCGGTTGAGATATTGAGCGAGCGTGCGGTCTTACGGACAGACACGGCATTGAAGCAGGCACTCTCCAACAGAATATTGGTCGATTTGTCGGAGACTTCCGAATTGAGTCCCCCCATAACCCCGGCAACCGCCACGGGTTTTTCTGCATCGCAGATCATCAGCATATCGCTGTCGAGTTTACGTTCGGCCTCATCCAGCGTAGTGAATGTTTTTTCCTCCTCCGATGGAGTCCGGACTACAATTTTACCCCCCGCAAGGTTGTCAAAGTCAAACGCGTGGAGGGGTTGTCCGTATTCGAGCATCACAAAGTTGGTAATATCGACCACATTATTGATTGGGCGCAACCCTACACTGAGCAGACATTTCCTGAGCCACCACGGAGATGGTGCAATGGTCACACCCTTTATAAGCTTGCCGGCATAACGGAGGCAAAGTTCAGGTGAGTCTATCTGCACATCGAATTTGTCGCTCACCGAACTGATTTCCTGGTTGGTGACAGGAATCTTCAGTGCAGAGCCGGTAACAGCGGCAACTTCACGACCAATTCCTATTACCGAGGTGCAGTCGGGCCGGTTTGGGGTAAGGTCGACCTCTATGCATATATCAGCAAGCTTGACAGCTTCAGTGAACGCCTGGCCATGCTCGGTGCCCTCGGGGAGTTCCATAATCCCGTCATGTGCGGTGCTGAGGCCGAGTTCTCGCTCAGAACATATCATGCCGCCGGAGCCAACACCTCTTATTTTTGATTTGCTGATCTTGAAATTACCGGGAAGTATCGTCCCTGGAAGGGCGACAACGACTGCGAGTCCTTCCCTTACATTGGGAGCTCCGCAAACGATCTGGTGCGTCTCTGCTCCAATCTGCACCTGGCAGACGGTCAGCTTGTCGGCGTTGGGGTGTTTTTCCGTCGATACAACCAGACCGGTTTGCAGGTCGGCAAGCTCCTCATAGAGGTGTGTTACCGAGTCCACCTCAAGTCCCAGCATGGTGAGATGTTCAGCAAGTTCGTCCGGAGTAAGATTTCCTGTTTCTACGTAGTTTTTCAACCAACTGAGAGTAAACTTCATATCTATATGTAATTAGGCAAATGACTAAAACTGTGACAGAAACCGTTGATCATTTTCGTAAAAGAGGCGAATATCGTCAATACCGTATTTAAGCATTGCGATACGCTCAATACCAAGACCGAAAGCAAAACCACTGTAAACTTCCGGGTCGTAACCGACCATTTTAAAAACTTCAGGATCGATCATCCCCGAACCAAGGATTTCAAGCCACCCGGTTTTCTTGCAGACGCGACAGCCGGCACCGTTGCACATTACACATGCAATGTCAACTTCGGCGCTGGGTTCGGTAAAGGGGAAAAAAGACGGGCGGAAGCGAAGTGCAAGGTCGCGGTCGAACATTTTCCTGGTAAAGACCGTCAGGACCCCCTTGAGGTCGGCAAAAGAGATGTCTTTATCGACCAGAAAGCCTTCAACCTGATGAAACATGGGCGTATGGGTGATATCGGAATCGCAGCGATAGACTTTGCCGGGAGCGATTACTCTGAGCGGCGGGTCCTGTGCTTCCATTATACGTGCCTGCATAGGTGACGTATGGGTCCGCAAAAGGATCGAGTCGCTCACGTAGAAAGTATCGTGCATGTCCCGTGCAGGATGATGCGCCGGGATATTGAGCGCCTCGAAGTTGTAGTAGTCCTGTTCAACGTCCGGCCCTTCCGCAACCGAGAAACCGAGACTTTCAAATATTGCACAGGTCTCCTGCATAACCTGGGTGACCGGGTGCAGACGGCCGCCGGCCGGACATCGTCCGGGCAGGGTGAGGTCAGGTGTCGACAGTTTTTTGTCCTTGCCGAAACTCTGTTCGATCTCAATTTTTTTCTGTTCAAACAGTTTCTCAACCTCGGCCTTGACCTGATTAGCCATCTGCCCGAGCCTGGGCCTGTCCTCTGCGGCAACATTTCCAAGGGAGCGCATGATTGAGGTAAAATGCCCCTTTCGCCCAAGAAAACGAATGCGAAATTCCTCTGCTTCAGCCTTGTCCTTGAGATTTTGCAAAAAATCTTTAGCTTCGGTTGCTAAGCTTTGTAACTCTTTTTCCATATCCGCTGTGAAAGTCAGGTGCTCAAAGAAACAACGTGCCGGTGTTGGTTGCAGGGAACCAAAACCGGCACGCTAAGAAAGACTATGTAAGGTTGACCAGTTATGCGTTCGCTTCTTTTGCTATCTGTACCACTTTTGAAAAAGCGTCAGCGTCAAGAATTGCGAGGTTGGCGAGAACCTTACGATCAAGCTCAATATTGGCCTTCTTCAGACCGCCCATCAGCTTGGAGTAGCTCATATCGTTCATTCTGGCACCCGCATTGATCCTGGTGATCCACAGTCCGCGAAAATCTCTTTTCTTGACGCGTCTGTCGCGGTATGCGTAGGTTAAGGCGCGATCGACAGCTTCGGTCGCTGTTTTGTAGAGGCGGGAACGGCCTCCTCTAAAACCTTTGGCAAGTTTTAGTACCCTGTTTCTTCTTCTGCGGGCTTTAAAACCCCTGGTAACACGTGGCATCGTATACTCCTTTGGTGCCCGCTTCATCAGCAGGCGGTAAAACTCTAAAAAGAGTGAATTGTCATGTTGTTGTCAGTGACTATCAGGCGTAGGGTAAAATACGCTTGATCGATTTAAAATCACTGGCATCTACAGTTTCGGACTGACGCAGGCCACGCTTGCGCTTGGTGGATTTTTTCGTCAGAATATGGCTGGAGAAGGCTTTGTTTCTTTTCAGCTTACCGGAGCCGGTGAGCTTGAAGCGCTTTGCGGCTCCTCGTTTTGTTTTCATCTTAGGCATGATAAACTCCTTTGAACCTAAATATCATCAACTCTTGCGAGTATTTTTAATGATCAGCTGATGACAATAAAACCCGATCAACAGCGTCTGTCTATAAAAAAAGCGAGCTTAACGGGGCTCAAACTGCATATTGTAATTTTTATTTCGGACCGACGAACATCACCAGCTGCCGTCCTTCCATTTTCGGCGGCTGCAAAATTACTGCATCCTCTTCGAGGCTGGCGGCGATTTTGTTCATCGCGTCGACCCCTATGGTTTCGCAGTAGACGATTTCACGTCCACGAAAACGCATAGTGAGTTTTACTTTATGTTTTGCGGCAAGGAACTTTTTAATATTCTTTATCTTGAAGTTGAGGTCATGTTCCTCGGTCTTTGGCCGGAACTTGATCTCTTTCGTTTCTACCGTTGCCTGTTTTTTCTTCGCTTCCTGCGATTTTTTCTTCTGCTCGTAGCGGAACTTGTCGTAGTTCATTACTCGGCAGACAGGAGGATCAGCGTTTTCGGACACAACCACTAGGTCAAGGCCTGCGTTATAAGCTATTTCTCTTGCCTCTTCAATTGACAAGACGCCTCTCTGCTTACCGTCGTGATCAATAAGTCTGACCCTTGGAAAACGTATTCCTTCGTTTGTTAATGCTTTGACTTCTCGTTGTACCGGACCACTTCTTCCTTTTCTGATATCCTTACCCCCTCGAACTTACGAGCTAAAATTAAACGTTATTCCTGCAGGACCAGCGCCCGGCAGCTTACAGTATTTCTCAGTATCCTCGCCCTTCAGCCTCTTCCTGGCGAATTTTTTCCACGAATTCGGCAGGGGTCATGGGCGCTAAATTTTCTCCGTTCCTAAGCCGTACAGTGACGGTGCCGTCGCTTTTTTCTTTGTCACCGATAATAAGCATGTACGGAATTTTAGCAACTTGCGCTTCCCTGATTTTATAGTTAAGTTTTTCGTTGCGCAAATCTTTTTCAATCCGTAATCCCGCTTTTCTCAACTGGCTGAACACTTCGTCGCCGTAATCGAGCTGATCGTCGGTGATGTTCAGGATTCTCGCCTGGACCGGTGCAAACCAGATGGGGAACGCTCCGGCGTAGTGTTCTATGAGGACTCCGATGAACCTCTCAAGCGATCCCATCAACGCTCGGTGGATCATGATGGGCTGATGTTCCGCGTTGTCGGCTCCTGTATACTTCATCTGGAAACGTTCGGGAAGATTGAAATCGACCTGAATGGTCGAGCACTGCCAGGAACGTCCAAGCTGGTCCTTGATTTTTATATCTATCTTGGGCCCATAAAACACCCCTTCGCCGGGATCTATGGTGTAGTCGAGGCCTTTCTTTTCAAGCGCGAGTTTCAAGGCTTCGGTCGCTTTTTCCCAGTTTTCGTCGGTGCCGACATATTTTTCCGGCCTGGTCGACAGGTATACGTCATAGTTGTCGAAACCGAAGGCCTTGAGTATGTGCAGGTTCAGATAGAGGATGTTGAAAATCTCATCTTCGAGCTGGTCGGGCCTGCAGAAAATGTGCGCGTCGTCCTGGGTGAAGCCGCGCACCCGGAGAAGTCCGTGCAGAGCTCCTGCACGTTCGTACCTGTAGACTGTGCCAAGTTCACACCACCTGATCGGCAGTTCTCGATAGCTGCGTTTCTGGCTGTTGAATACCCCGATATGGAATGGGCAGTTCATCGGTTTGAGCTGGTACTGGACCTCGTCTATATCCATGGAGGAGTACATGTTCTCGTTGTAGAAATCGAGATGCCCAGAGGTCTTCCACAGATCCTGGCGCGCGATATGTGGCGTATACAGCAGTTCGTAGTCGTGCGAGTAGTGTTCGTCTTTCCAGAAGTCCTCGATCAGGCGTCGCAGCTGAGCCCCTTTGGGCTGCCAGAGAATCAGGCCCGGGCCGATATCATCTTTTATGGTAAAAAGCTCCAGCTCCTTGCCGAGTTTGCGATGATCCCTCTTTTTCGCTTCCTCAAGGGCGTTCAAATACTTCTTCAGGTCTTTTTTGTCAAAGAACGCGGTGCCGTATATTCTCTGCAAGACATCACGGTTTTCGTCACCGCGCCAGTAAGCACCCGCTACACGAAGCAGTTTGAATGCCTTTATAAATGAAGTGTCGGGGACATGAGGGCCACGACACAGATCGGTGAATTCACCAACATGATAGAGCGACACCGTCTCTTCGCCCAGGTCCTGGATCAGTTCGACTTTGTATTTTTCACCTTCAGCGCTGTATTTATCTATTGCCTCACTGCTTTTCATCTCCGTTTTTGCAAAGCCCAGGCCGGCGCCGATTATCTCGGCCATACGGTCCTCTATTTTTGCAAAATCATCAGGGGTGAAAGGGGCTTCGCGCTCGAAGTCGTAGTAGAATCCGTTTTCTATGGCTGGCCCGATGGCGACTTTTACATCTTGGCCGAAAACATCCCTTACGGCCAGTGCCATGACATGGGCGGTGCTGTGGCGGAGTATGTTCAGTGCCTCTTCAGATCCTATCTGGATTGGACTGAGTACCGTATCTTCAGTGAGTGTCGCGGTGAAATCGACGATGTCGTTGCCGATTTTCGATGCAACTGTCTTTTTCCTTTGTTTGTTCGACAGTAGCTTGTTTAGAGCGTCCCGGACGCTTGTTCCTGAGGAAACAGATGCGGAGTCACCTCCATCAATTGATACGGTTATGTCAGCCATTTTTCTTTTCTGTATAAAAATAAAGGCTAAAGAGCGAACGCCCCGATCGGAAGCGTTTTTACTTTAGCCTTTTTATGCTGGTAGGCGCGGACGGGATTGAACCGACGACATCCACCACGTCAAGGTGGCGCTCTCCCACTGAGCTACGCGCCTAGGAATGCTTTTTTATGCCTAGAAGCTGCAAAACTTGAGTGCGATGTTTAACTCAAGCGTCGCAAGGGCCATTTATTACCACGATTAAATTGCCAGTGCAATAGAATTTTACGCATTATAATCAAAAATTACGGTCTAGTTCAAACGACTTTGACAACCATACTGGGATTAAAGGTAATTCTTACAGAATATCAACCTTTTCAAGTTTTTGTCGCGGTCCGTTCAGGGGCGAAGGAATTTTGAGGTCTTAGAAGGTTTTTATACCTCAATGGGCCTGTGATCTCGCCTCGAGTGCTTTTGCCAGAGTGTATTTATCTGCATATTTAATGTCCATACCCATTGGTATGCCGCAGGCAAGTCTGGTCAAGGTTACCGGCTCCCGGGAGAGAATATCTATCAGATACGATGCCGTCGCCTCACCGGGCACAGTGGAACTGGTGGCTATTATGACCTCCTTCACGGCTCCGCTTCTGACCCGGCTGAGGAGCTCCCGGATTTTTATCTCACCTGGACCTACCCCGTCTAAAGGGGAAAGTACTCCATGGAGAACATGGTAGTGTCCCCTGAAGACGGCTGTTTTTTCAATAGCCAGTAGATCTCCTGAACCCTCGACCACGCAAACCGTTGAACCGTCTCTTCGCTGATCGGCACAGATGGAGCACGGGTCGTCCTCGGAAAAAGAAAAACAACAGCTGCAGAGTTGGATAGAGTTGTGAAGATCAGCCAAGGCGCTGCTCAGGTTCCTGGCGAGGGCAGGCGGCTTGCGCAAAATGTTGAGCGCCAGGCGAGTGGCTGTTTTTTTACCAATCCCTGGCAGCTGAGAAAGCTGCTCAATGAGATTTTCAAGGGCTGGCGGGAAGACCTGCATGGACAAGACTAGGGCCTCATGAAATTGGTAAGACCTGGAATATTAAGGCCGCCGGTCAGCTGGCCAAGCTCACGCTGGCTCAGTTCCTTGGCTTTTCTCAAGGCGTCGTTGGTTGCTGCGGCAATGAGATCCTGGAGCATCTCTGCCTCTTCAGGGTCTATGACGGGTTGTTCGATCATAACCGAAAGAACTTCTGCCTGTCCGTTTACGGTAACCTGTACCATTCCTCCTCCGGCAGATCCGGTAATTGTCTTCTTGCTCAAATCCTCCTGGATTTTTGCCATCTTCTCCTGCATGGCCTTGGCCTGTTCCATTATTTTGCTGAGATCCATTATGGTAGTCCTGTTCTGTTTTGTTATCTGCTTCTCGGACCGATTCGGATATCTCCGATCTCGCCGTTGAAAATGTCTGCGGCCATGATAACGATGGGGTCGTTGGCCAGCTGCTGCCTTTTCTTATGGGGGGAGTCTTCACCGTTTACATCAGTGGCCTCCTCGGTCTTGGGAACCGTGATGCGTACTTTGAGTTGTTTTTGAAAAAAATCCAGTGCAAATTCGGTGAGGAGGTTGAGATTTTCTTTCTGTTTCAAGAGGGAGCAGTTGTGAGGGTCGGAATAGGTGATGTGCAGTATCCCCTCTGCGTCTTCTTTGGCCGAGTCCGCCCGCTGAAGATCCTTGGCCATCCAGATTTTTCTGTCTCTGACATACTCTATGAAACGCGGCCACTCCTTGCGAATCTCTTTCTCGTGGGAGTGAATTTTTATCTTGCCGGCGTCGGGGGATGGTTTCGGTTGCTGCTGTTGACTTTGTTCTTGAGTCGGTTCCGCCGTGCCTGCTGAAGGCTGCTGCGCTGCCGCCGGGGGGACTGGCTGTTCAGAAGGGGCAGGCTGCTCAGCTGTTTTTTTTTCGTTACCGTTTTTTTTTGACTGTCTCGCGGCCTCCTGTGGCGGCGGGGCGATCGGGTTGGGAGTTTCTCCTCCGGTTGGAAGGTTGCTAAGAAACTGGTCGAGCTGTCCCAAAAGAGAGGAGATCGGAACGATGTTGGAGGTCTCGATAATCTTAAAAAACGAAGTCTCCAGGGACAGTCGTGGCAGGGTGGAAAACTTCAGTTCCTCGGCAGCCGCCATCAGTAGCGATAATTTCAAGTGGATGGTTTCCGCCGAATAGTCGGATGCGAGTTCTGTTAAATCGTTCAGATCCTCCTGGGGAAGGTCTATGAGATGGCTGCAGCCATTGATTTTGCAAAACAGCAGGTTCCGGAAATGATCGAGGAGGTCGACCATGAACCTCTTGATGTCGGTACCGAACTCAAACACTTTTTCAAGGGATAAAAAGGTCTCTTTTTTGTCTCCGTGCAAAAGCGCCCGGGACAAATTCATCAATATTTCACGATCGACAAGACCGAGAACTTCTACGACATCTTCCACCTTGATCTCTTGTTCGCCAAACGAAAACATCTGGTCCAGCAGCGACAACCCGTCGCGCACTGATCCAGCTGCTTCACGGACGATAAGAGAAAGCGCCTCCGGTTCTATCCTGTATCCTTCCATTTCGGCCAACTTGCCGAAATGCTCATAAAGTTCTTTCGCCGGAACTCTCTTCAGTTCGTATTGCTGGCACCTTGACAGGATGGTTACCGGTATCTTGTGGATTTCGGTGGTGGCGAACATGAAATAGACATGATCCGGTGGTTCCTCGAGGGTTTTCAGCAAAGCATTGAACGCCTCGGTGGTGAGCATGTGTACTTCGTCAATTATGATGACTTTAAATTTGGCGGATGTCGGGAGAAAGCGCAATTTTTCCTTGAGCTCACGTATCTCCTGGATCCCCCTGTTTGATGCACCGTCTATCTCGTAGAGGTCTATAAAATTGCCTTTTCTGATCTCCCTGCAGGATGAGCATTCGTCACAGGGCTTGTCAGGCTGGGTGCTGCTGCAGTTGATGGCCTTGGCCATGATGCGGGCAAGGGTTGTCTTGCCTACTCCCCTTACACCGGAAAAAAGGATGGCGTGAGCGATACGATTGCGGTCTATGCTGTTCTGGAGCGTCTTGACGACAGGTCGCTGACCGACAATCTGACTGAACCTTTGCGGGCGGAATTTTCTAGCAAGAACGAGGTAAGACATGGAGCACCGGGAGCTGATTATGGCCGTGCCGGAGATACCGGAGAAAAAATGATAGCCGGGTTACCAGTGCACACAGGGAGTGTCGCTACCGTTGCTTCCTCCCGGACCTGGCGGGGTTCGCGATTCCTTGTTGCACAGGGCCCGGCTATCAAAGTCGAACTCAATCTATGGCGGAGAGGGTGAGATTCGAACTCACGGTACTTGCGTACACACGCGTTCCAGGCGTGCACCTTAAGCCACTCGGTCACCTCTCCTCAATCAGAGATATTAAAAATGTGAGCTACTATGTAAACAGTAACCGATGTTTTGGCAATCAAAAATTCAAAAAAAATAAAAAAAAATGAATCAATTCCGGCAACGGTCGTTTTTTTGTCCACAACGCCTTGACTTGAAAAAATCCTTTAAAAGTGAGCCGCATTCAGCCTCCTGCACGCCGCCCGCTATCTCCAGCCGGTGATTGAGTTTTCCGTCGCTGCCTATGCGGTACACGGAATCCGCAGCCCCGGTCTTGGGGTCGGATGCACCGTAGACCAACCGGCTCACCCTGCTGTGAACGATGGCGCCCATGCACATAATGCACGGCTCCAGGGTTACGTACAGGGTTGTGCCCACCAGACGGTAGTTGCCGATTTTTTCCGATGCCATGCGCAGGGCGCGGATTTCGGCATGGGCAGTGGGGTCGTGCAGGCTAATCGGGCAGTTCCCGGCGGCGCTGAGAAGCTGGCCGTCTTTTACCAGGACGGCACCCACGGGCACCTCTCCTATTACCGCCGATTTTTTCGCCTGTTCGATTGCAAGGTGCATCCACTTTTCGTCGGGTGTTGCCACGGCCGCTGTTTCCTCTTATTATTGCTGGTTGACAGTTGCCCCATCTTAAGGGGAGGGCTGCTAGGATTTGCAAATTACACTAAATATACATATATAACAGTATAAATAGAGAACAACCAGCTGTAAGCCTGAAATCAAATTCCTGCTATTTTACGAAGTATGCTCCGAATTCTCATATACGACACGTTCCCCAAAACCAGGACAAGACTGGCACAGGTGCTAAGAGAACATTGTGCGGTGACGTGTATATCGGATCAGCGGGAATTTCTCGAAAAAATTAAGAATCCGCGGTTTGACCTGGTATTGCTCGATATCGATTCCGCCGGCCAGTCGCCGCTGTCTCTAGTCGAGCGGCTTCACAGAGTCGACCCGTTTTTGCCGCTTATAGTAACCAGCAGGGAGGAAAAAGCGGAACTTATCCTGGAGGCGATTAAAAAAGGAGCCAGCGACTTTCTGGTCCACCCTGTTTCATCAACCAGAATACGTGTGGTCATCGACAAAATCATCGAGTCCCGATCCCAGCGTTTTGAGCTGGCCTACCACCGAAGGCGGCAGAGGGTTGTCAATACTTTCGACGAGGTAGTCGCCCGCAGTGAGTGCATGAAAAAATGCATCCGGCAATTGGAAAAATATGTTGGAGACGAGCAGCCAATTCTTCTTGAGGGAGATATCGGCACGGGAAAAAAATATCTTTCCGGGGTTATCCATCTCAGCTCGCCCGGACGCAACAGGCCGCTGATCAGAATACGCTGTTTTCGGCGGGAGGACAAACGGCTTGAACGTGAGCTTTTTGGCTACGAAAAAAGCGAGACAGGCGACGCTGGCCAGATGCTGGCAGCAAGATTCGCCCAGCCAGACGGCGCCACGCTGCTGTTTGAGGAAATCGGTGAACTTGGGCTTGAAATGCAGAAAAAACTCCTGCACGTCCTGCAAAAACAGATGGTTGGCAGGGCAGGGGGGGGGAGGGCAATCCCCCGCCAATTCCGGATTATAGCCACGTCCTGCACGGATCTTGAAAAGCTTGTGGGCAAAGGTGAATTCCTGGATGAATTGTACCAATGCATCGCCCGTCGCAGGGTTGTGCTGCCAACCCTTAA
Organism: Desulforhopalus singaporensis; assembly: GCF_900104445.1. GTDB lineage: Bacteria > Desulfobacterota > Desulfobulbia > Desulfobulbales > Desulfocapsaceae > Desulforhopalus_A > Desulforhopalus_A singaporensis. The sequence continues at coordinate 69,915 of NZ_FNJI01000008.1, forward strand.
AGAGAGAAGGCAGTGCCTTGTCCCTCTTGCCGAGATGCTTTTGACAAAATGGTGTGGTGCCCATCATCGTGAAATTAGTGGTTTTAGCGAACGGGCGCTGGAAAAAATCCGCCGTTACGACTGGCCGGCGAACATCAGGGAGCTGGCAAATGTTATCGAGCGGGCGGTTATTCTTGAAAAAACAAGCGTGATAGGCAGGGACAGTCTTTCTCTTACGCTCTCTCAGGAAAAACGTACTGGTACGTCCAGGGATAAAAAAACAAATATCGGGAGAACGGGGGTACTGCTGGCCGAGCAGGAAAAAGAACTTATCCTGCAGGTGCTCAAGGAGTGTATGTGGATACAAAAGAGTGCCGCTGAAAAGCTGGGGATAAGTCCGCGGGCCTTAAACTATAAGATCGCAAGGTTTGGGATAACGCATCCGCACTGGAGAAAAAACAGGTCACAGTCCTGAACCCAAAATTACCGCACTTGTGTTATTTCTTCGCACCGTTATGGATAATGGTGTAGAAAATACTGGCCGACCGGCCACCTTGAAAATGGTAATAAAAGAGTGGCTGGCGTAACCCTGATTACATAAAATTAAACAATAAAGAAAAGAGAGGATAGATGAATAAGGATATAGCCAAGTATCTGCTGGAAAAGGAATCTGTAAGGCTCAGCATTAAAGAGCCGTTTACTTTCGTGTCGGGAATAAAAAGTCCTATCTATTGTGATAACAGGAAAATGCTCTCCTTTCCCGCAGAGAGAGATGAGATAGTCAAAGCCTTTATGGATGCCTTGAAAGACAAGGAGTTCGACGTTATCGCCGGAACCGCAACTGCCGGTATCCCCTGGGCGGCTTTTATCGCCGACAGGCTGAACGTGCCGATGGCGTACGTCAGGAGTAAAAAGAAAGCTCACGGAACGGGGAGACAGATAGAGGGTGCGGAAGTAGCGGGAAAACGGGTCATCCTGGTAGAAGACCTCATCTCCACTGGAGGCAGCTGTATCACCGCTTTAAACGCCTGCCGGGAAGAAAAGGCGGCAGAGGTGGAAGTTGTGGCGATCTTCTCCTATCAGTTCGACAGCGCAAAAGACAATTTTTCCGAGGCAAACTGCAAGTGGAGTGTCTTGACCGACTTCCCGACTCTGCTCGAAGTGGTAAAGGACGAACACCTCATCAGTGAAGAAGAGTTCAATACCGCCAGACAATGGAGGAAAGACCCGCAGAACTGGCGGAAGACTGACCGGTAGATCCGGTTGGCAAGCCGGGGTTCGACTTTTTTCCTGACTGTTTCGCGTAAAAACATTTCTGCCTGAGACCGGCCCCGGTTACCATCCGTGCAGGGTTCAGCCGGTCAATGGCGAACTGGTCCTGTCTTTTCTTCCTGCTGAAAAACAATACCATAATATCATGGATGTCGACGGGAAAATCCTTGACGGGCCGAAATAGGCTTCGTATAAATATGATTTTACTGAACGATCGTTTAGCCAGTGTATCGGGGGGCACGCCAAGCGCGGATAGCAGACCTGGCGCCCCAGCCTGAAAAGAGAAATAAGCCGTGCAGGCGGCGAAACGAAACGAGGCGAGCCATGAGGTTGGATTTTACCGATAAAGTCGTTCTGGTTACCGGCGGTACGTCAGGTATCGGCTTGGCCAGCGTCAAGCTGTTTTTACAGGACGGCGCTCAGGTGATGATGTCTGGAACAAACAGCGAAAAAGCAGACGCAATAATCAGCCGCCTGGGGTACGACGTCGATGACGGTCGGGGCCGGTTGCGGTTTCACCAGGCCGATGTCGCAAAAGTCGATGAATGCAGGCGGCTGATTGAACGGACCGTCTCCTGTTTTGGACGGATTGACAGCGTGGTCAATTCCGCAGGAGTATTCAAGTTCGATCCCATAGACAACGTCAGTGAGGCCGATTACGACTGGATCATGGACGTCAATGTCAAAGGAACTTTTTTTGTGTGCAAATACGCTGTTCCGGAGTTGCGTAAAACCTGCGGAAATATAGTCAATATCTCCTCGGATGCGGGAATACAGGGTAATGCTCTGTCCAGTGCCTATTGCGCCTCCAAAGGTGCCGTGACAATTTTCACCAAGGCCCTGGCGGTGGATGTCGCCCCCGATAATGTCAGGGTCAATTGTGTGTGCCCAGGTGATATTGTCACGCCGATGCTGGACAAGGATCTGGCGCGGGCCGATAATCCCGGCCAGTATCTGAAAAACTTGACCGATCCATACCCTGTGGGGAGACTGGGCAATGTCGATGAGGTGGCCAGCGTGATCGCTTTTTTAGCATCGGATGCCTCGCTTTTCACCACCGGTGCGGCGTGGTCCGTCGATGGCGGCATAACTGCCTCGTAAATCTATTTCGGTAAGTTCTGTTTGTTGCCACCAAAAAGTGAAATTGCCGGCTCAGTCCATGCAGTCTTTGCTATAGCCCCAAAACGAAAAATATATCATTATTCCACCTGCTTGAGCAGTTGATCGATGACATCGAGACCGCTTAGCCAGAACTGGCAACTGTTCAGGTCAATACCAAAGGGTTGGAGGAGCTCGTACGGGGAGCGTGAACCGCCGGAACTCAGCAGCGTCAAATATTTGTCGATAAAGCTGTCGCCTTCTTTCTGGTAGATGCTGTAGAGTGACAGTACCAGCAGTTCCCCGAAAGCGTATGAGTAGACGTATCCCGGAGTGGAGAGGAAATGGGGGATGTATGCCCACCAGATTCCGTAATCATCCCGCAGTTCAACCGACTCGCGAAACATGTCACGCTGGGTGGTGAGCCAGAACTGGGTGAGCTGTTCCGCGGTGAGTTCTCCTTGTTCTCTTCTGCCCCGGTGCATAAGATCCTCGAACCTGTTCATGGCCGTCTGGCGGAAGACGGTGGCAAAAATCGACTCGAGTTTCTGGCAGATGAACGCTTTCTTTTCCTCTTTTGCCTGCAGCTGTTCAAGTTGCCTGGTAAAAACCAGCAGTTCGGCGAAAACCGACGCTGTTTCAGCAAGAGGCAGCGGAGTATCGCTGTTGAAATGTCCCTGGCCACCGGCGAGGACCTGGTGAATTCCATGACCAAGCTCGTGGGCCACGGTGGACACGTCGCGGAGATTTCCGGTAAAGTTGACCATAACATAGGGATGCACCTCGGGGACGCAGGGATGGGCGAACGCTCCACCTCGTTTGTTCTGCATCACGGGAGCGTGAATCCAGTTGCGGTCGAAGAATTGTTCGGCGATTTTGCTCATCTCGGAAGAAAATGCCGAAAACGAGTCAAGGACAATAGTTTTTGATTGGTCCCAGCTCACCTGTTTTTTGCTCAAGGAAGGCAGCGGGGCGTAGCGGTCGTAGTCCTTTAGCCGGTCAAGTCCGAGCAGTTCTTTTTTGAGATTGTAATACCTGGAAACGATGTCGTATCTTGAGGTGACCGCGTTGACCAGAGTGTCAACTGTCTTGTCTTCCAGTTCGTTGTGCAGATTCATCGAACTTACCCAGCCGGGATAATTGCGGAGCCTGTCCTCCACCATTTTGTCTGCGGCTAGGGTGTTGAACACGTGGGTCAGGATGTGCAGGTTTGCGCGCAGTCCCTCGGTTAATTCATCGGCGGAGTTCTTGCGTACAGTGCGGTCGCTGTTATAGAGATCGGTGAGGACTTCTTCTTCGGTACGCTGCCTCGCTCCGAATTTATGGTTGGCTAGCACCTTGGTGAAAAGGGTGGTCCAGGAGCTTCTTCCGGTGATTTGTTTTTCCAGTAAAATTTTTTCTTCCGCCTCGGACAGCTGGTGGGACCGGTAACGTCTGAGCGCCGACAGGTAGTGTCGATATTTTTCAAGGGCCGGATCCTCGAGGAAAACTGCGACGTGCTCCTCTTCTATCCGGTTCCATTCAAGCTCAAAAAAGATAGTTTTGGTGCCGCACTGGGAGTTCAGTTCCCTTATTCGCTGGTCAAGGCCTCCCGCCTGGCCGTTGTCGAGCTGTGTGGCAAAATTTAAAAAAGAAAAGGTGGCAAGCTTTAACAGACGGCAGTCGAGGGCTTCGAGCCTTACCACGAGTTTTAGCAGGTCGGTTGGCCGGAGATCAGTAACTCTTCCGTAATAGTCCTTGTTGATGTCTTGGGCTTCCTGCCTGCACCACGCTTCATCCCCGCCAATGGCATCGTCCTCAACGGATTTGTACAGATCCTCAAGGTTCCAGAGGACCTCGCTGGTCCCCAAGCTCTGGTTGAGCTCCGTGGAATTCATCATCTCAGTTCCTTTTGAGGTGTTGCAGGCCGCTGTCTCAGCCCGGCGATGAACGGACCTACCGCGTCAACTCCCTTTTCATCCACCAGTCGTATGGTCTGCGAGCCGATAACGGCAATATCGGCTTTGCCCTTAAGTGCCGCCACATCCTCGCTGTCCTGGATACCGAAGCCCACCGCAATGGGCAGGGTAGTGGACTTCCTGCAGGTGGCAAGATAGGATGAAAAGTCTTCGCCAAATTCTGATTTTTTTCCGGTAACGCCGCGTCTGGCAACACAATAGATAAAGCCGTCGCCTGTCTTGCCGAGGTAGGCCATTCTTTGCGGGGTGGAGGTGGGGGCGAAAATGAAAATCGGGGCGACCTGGCGGCTTTTGGCCAGCTGCAGAAAATCCCTGCCCATTTCCGGAGGGAGATCAGGGATGATCAACCCCTGGATGCCAGCTTTGCTGCAGTCGTCGAAGAATTTTTCTTCGCCGTATTTGAACAGGATGTTGTAGTAGGTCATGAACAGGAATGGGATGTCGTGGGTTGCAGCCATCTCCCTGCCGAACTCGATACAGTCAGCGACCCTGGTACCTGCAGCCAGGCTGTCCTGATTGGCCTTTAGTATCACCGGTCCGTCCGCCATAGGTTCGGAAAAAGGTATCTGCATTTCAATGCAGTCGACCCCGTTTTCCACCATCTGCGCCACAATTTTTCTGTTGGCGTCAAAAGAAGGATAGCCAAGGACAATGTGGGTCATGAGCAGGATCTCTTTATCCTGCATTGCTTTTCGTATATTTTGTTCTAGTTGCATTGCGGTTCACCATTTTTGCGCTGTTTTTACAATTGCCCTGGAAATCCGGTTAGATTCCATATTCCCTTGCCCGTGAGATAATGAACTCCTGCCATGAAGGATCGTTAAAAGCGTGAGCAATGGTAAAAATATCCTTGTCCCCGCGGCCCGACTGATTGATGATTATGGCTTGGTCGGGGGGGAGAGAGGAAGCTTCCTTGAAGGCCTGAACGAAGGCGTGGGTCGATTCGAGTGCCGGGATAATACCCTCTTTTTTCATGGTAAGATCCAGCGCCTCCATAACCTCCTGGTCGGTAGCGGCTGCAAACCTGACGCGTTTTCGCTCGCACAGATCGGCCAGGATGGGGCTGACCCCTACGTAGTCGAGTCCGGCGGCCACCGAGTGGGTTTCGAGCATCTGGCCGTCGCTGTCCTGGAGAAACATGGTTTTGTATCCTTGAGCCACTCCCGGGGTGGCATCGTGGCCGCAGAGCCGGGAGGCGTGCAGCCCTGAGTCGATGCCCTTGCCTCCCGCCTCGACCCCGACCAGTTCCACTTCCTCGTGTTCGAGAAAACCCTGGAATATGCCCATGGCGTTGGAACCACCGCCAACACAGGCATAGACCCTTGCCGGCAGCTTCCCGTGTATCCGCTCTATCTGTTCTTTTGCTTCCCGGCCGATGATGGACTGGAACCAGGAGACCATTTCCGGGAAAGGAGCGGGACCGCAGGCGGTTCCGAAGACGTAGTGGGTGGTGTCGACATTGGTCACCCAGTCCCTGAACGCTTCGTTGATCGCATCCTTGAGGGTCCTGGAACCGTCCTTGACCGGGACAACCTTGGCGCCCATTTTTTCCATCCAGAATACATTGGGACGCTGACGTTTTACGTCGACTTCGCCCATATAGACGGTGCAGTCGAAACCGAACTTGGCGGCCATGGTTGCCGTGGCCATACCATGCTGGCCGGCGCCGGTTTCGGCGATGACCCTTTTTTTCCCCATCTTGCGGACCAGCAGCCCCTGTCCGATGACGTTGTTTGCCTTGTGGGCACCGGTATGGTTAAGGTCTTCCCGCTTGATATATATCTGGGCTCCGCCGAAATGGCGGGTGAGGTTTTCGGCATAGGTCAGCGGGGTGGGACGGCAGGAGTATGACTGCATCAGGGATTCATACTCTTTCCAGAAGGAGGGATCCTCTTTGGCCTTTTTATAGCCTGTTTTCAGCTGCTCAAAGGTTTCGTGCAGTATTTCCGGAATGTACGCACCACCCCATTTCCCAAAAAAGCCATTTTCATTCATTGTTTTCTCCGTAAAATCATAACAGGGACGCGCACGGGTGATCGAGCCTTCCGGTTTTGGTAAAAAACAAGGCCCGGCCTGGTGGATTGTAGCGCGGCGTGCCGCCTGAAAAACTGTAATTTGTAATCAAAATACCTGCATAAAAAATTTATAACAAGTGAGAATCCCGGCCCGCGGGAAAGAATTGTATTTCCGGACGGCCGGCGGTCACGATGGGGCAATGGACGTTATAGACAATTTCTCAATGCCAGCGCAAAATCTTCGGGATAGTGGCCGTTGATAAAACGCAGCTGGGCTTCGCTGAAGGCCCCGGGAGATTCCGGCAGGCGGGGCATCAGACCATACATAAGAGGCTGGTTGAGCACGGGGGTTTTCCCGATTCTCTTGGAATATTCTATGGTCGTTACCATCTTGGCCCCAAGAGATGCAAGCGCACGCTGCGCGTTGAGGATACCTTGGTCAACGGAGTATCGCGTATCGGCATCACACTCTATGAGATTTCCCGGAGCGTTCCCGTCCTTGCGGGGCAGCGTCATAAGCTGGATTTCCCATTGTGAGGTCTGGGCTTTGGGAACGAACACCATAACGTTGTCGTCGCTGTAGATAACAAGGCTCGCCTCTTTATCCGGGTGATCGTCCATGCGCCGGTTTGTCCTGATGGCCTGCAGATAATCGGTAAAAAAATCGCTCTGATACTGCTGCCGGTACTCCTCGATTACCTGGGTTACGAGGTCTCCGCAGCTGTAAGCGGAGATGGTGCCGCAGCTGTCTTTGGTGCCGGAGGTAAAAGCCTCTATCCGGTCGGGGATTATGGCGTATTGCTGATGTATCTGCTGGTGTGAGGCGTGGAGCCGGTATCTTGTCGGTGCGTAGTCAAACCCGAAATTCCAGCCCCATAACGTGGCCACCCGGTCGCTGCAGCCTGCCAGGGCGCCGATGATACTAAGTCGCAGCTCTTCAAGCTCTGCAGCATTAAGCGTCCGTTGCTGTTCGATGCCGGCTGTTATGCCAAGTTGCGTTGCAAGGCGCACATAGGTCCTCTGGTAGTAGAGGTGGCGGAGTCCGTGAAAGTCTTGTTCCGACAGGTCGTCGATCGAATATCGTATGGCGTCATCAGCCATATTGGCGGCGTAGTGGCCGCCGGAGATATAGGAGTTTCTCCTGAGATATTCAAACACGTGAGTATGGTCCGCTGCGCGGTATTCACCCACTATCTCGCTTGCTCCCTGGGCTCCCGGCCGGATCACCATGGCAATTTTGTAGGCACCGGGCAGAAAAGGATTGTTGGCCACGGCCTCAAAAAGCTCGAAATCGTGTATTACCGCCCGCATTCTTCCACTGGGATCCTTATGGTAGCGCAGTCCGAGGCCGCCATCGTCGCGACTCGTGAATTCGCAGCTTATTTCCGCGAGCCGGCGAAGGTCTTCGGGATCGGTTGAAGTTGTGGCCAGCGCAAGCAACAGGGGGACGGGAAGACTCCTGAACAGTTCACTTCCCGCTTTCGACTGTTTCAGGCAGTTGCTGAGTGATACCTGCGGCGGTTCGGGAATTTTTATGTTGCCGATATTTTCTGCACTGGCATCGGCCCATCTCTTGTTAATATAGGTTCGGCCCCTGAACGGCAGGGGATTGGGGACTTCGTATATCCAGTCGGTTTCAGCTATCACAAGATCCGACTGCGGATAATTTATGGTATTGTCGACATACTGGCCGTCGTTGTCCAACCCGAGAGTGTCCGTTTTTGTCTTTCCGCGCAAATTTTTCACGCTGAAAGAAGGTTTGTGGATACCGTACTTGAATGTTCCCCCGGGGGTGATGCAACTCTCAATTCTGTTCATTTCTTCTACCGGTTCAAGTTGTACTGTTCCAGATTTTCAGCGCCTGCTTGTAGATCTCAGAGCGTGATAATCCCAGATCAGATGAAAGCTTTTTACTTACGTCCTTAAGGCTCAGGTCGCTGTTGTCCCGATACCAGACAAGCAATTCGTCGAGATTCTCTCCTGCTGCCTCCTCAACGGTCTCGGGATAAATGATAATTACAAATTCACCTTTTTGCGGCGCTTCACACAGTTGGACCAGTTCAGACAGTGATCCCTGCTGCAGATCCTCAAATGTTTTTGTCAGCTCCCTGGCCCAGAACCCCTGGCGGTCGCCCAGTATAGCCAGGGCGTCGGTAAGCATTTCTCCCACTCTCCTCGGCGATTCGTACAGCACCACCGGGTAGGAGCAATTTTTGATTTTTTGCAGGAATTTTTTCCGTTGTCCTTGCTTGGAAGGAGCAAAGCCGAGAAAAAGAAATCCGTCATCGGTCATGCCGGCAGCGGACAGAGCGGTGGTCGCGGCACATGCCCCGGGCAGTGGAACGATTTTTATCCCGGCCTGGCGGGCGTGCTGCACCAGGATCGCGCCGGGATCTGAAATGGCGGGGGTTCCTGCGTCGCTCACCAGGGCGATATCCTTGCCCTGGTGCAGCAACTTCACGATAGACACGCTTTTTTCCCGCTCTTTTTCCCGGTAGTAACTGATAACGGAGGTGGAAATCCCGAAGTGGCTGAGTAATTTCCTGGTGTGGCGGGTGTCTTCTGCGCAGACATGGGATACTTCTCTTAGAATGCGAATTGCCCTGGCCGTTATGTCTTCGAGATTGCCTATGGGGGTTGGAACTATATAAAGCGTTCCCGAACTTCCTGATTTTATGGTCTGCATAGCTGTCCACCTGTTGGTTGCTGCTTGTTGTATGGTGCTGCCATTATTGTCAATTACCATAAAAAATGCATCCTGTTTTCTTGACACAAAGAGAAGATGTTATATGAATATGTGTACATATATTAAAAACAGGAGGAAGGATGGACGCTGACAGGTGCGGAGCGCGCATAGTTCACGGTGACAAGGTGGCAAGGGCCAAGGCGAACGATCTGATGGTGGATTTTGTTGAAAAATCGACACTGCTCTTCAAGGCGGTATCCGATCCGGGCCGCTTGCGGATACTCCACGCTCTGCTTGATGCTGAGATGTGTGTCTGTGATCTTGCAGCTTTCCTCGATGCAACCGAGTCGTCGGTGAGTCATCAGCTTCGTCTGCTGCGAAGCATGGGGCTGGTGAAAAACAGGAGGGACGGGACTGTTCTGTATTATCGGGCGGTGCCTGTAAAAGCTCTCAAGGGACTGTTCGATGCGGCTGGACGGTTTCAGGCGGAGCCTTGATGACAAATGAAGTAGGAAGTTGAGGGTAGCAGGAAATGGATATTGTCTTACGTCTGATAAGTGAAATCTGGGAAATACTATTGGATTCCTCCCTGTTTATGCTGGGAGGGATCGGTGTTGCAGGGATGTTGAAGATCATGCTCGATCCGGACACCATTTTAAACCATCTGGGGAAGGGGAGGTACATGTCGGTGGTCAAGGCTGCTTTTTTCGGCGTACCTCTGCCGTTGTGATCTTGTGGTGTGCTGCCGGCGGCAGCATCACTCAGGAAGCAGGGAGCGAACAAGGGCGCGACTTCGGCGTTTCTTGTCTCAACACCGGAATCAGGAGTTGATTCCATAGCCATAACCTACGCACTGCTCGATCCGATGATGACGGTGATACGGCCTGTTGCGGCTTTTGTGACGGCAATGACGGCAGGGCTCGCAGAGAATCTGCTGTTCTGGGAGAAAAAAGAGGTTCAGCCGGTTGTCGACAGAAGCTGTAAAATTGACAATTGCTGCGACGGGATTGATTGCCCCGATGAACTCCACCGCAGACATCACAGTCTGTGGGAAAAGATACGGGCCGGGATGCGATATGGCTACCGGGAAGTGTGGGGTGATATCGCCGTCTGGTTTTTTGCCGGAGTAGGGTTGGCAGGCCTTATCACCACGTTTATACCGCAGGAGCTGCTGGAGACCTTTCTCGGCGGCGGCTTCGGTTCCATGGTTATCATGCTGGCAGCCGGAATTCCGCTCTATATCTGTGCCACGGCTTCCACCCCGATTGCCGCGGCGCTGATTTTAAAAGGGGTAAGTCCCGGTGCCGCCCTGGTTTTTCTGCTGGTCGGACCGGCAACGAACCTGACCTCTCTTTCCGTTCTTGTCAAGATTCTCGGCAAAAGAAGCACCGCCCTGTATCTGACGGTTATCGCTCTTTGCGCGGTTTTTTTCGGGTTGGTGGTCGACTATTTATATGTGCTGGCGGGAATATCCCCCCAGGCGATACTGGGGGAAGCCTCTGATCTCTTTCCGCCGGTGATGAAATACGCGGCTGTCGTGATCCTGCTGCTGCTGTCCATCCGCCCGGTCACCTCTTTTTGCAAAAAGCTGTTTGGCAAAAAGCAGGCACAGACCGTTTTTGTCAGTGATTTTCCACAGATGCCTTCTGCTGGATCATCCAAGTGTGAGCTAAAGAGCGAAGAAGAAAAGAAAAAATGCGATTGCAGCTGACAGGTGACAATCAAAACATCAACGCAAAGAGCCCTCTGGTCCCTGGTTTACGACCAGGGGCCACTTTCGGGGTTTGCCAAAAACGGGATAACCGCCTTGAGAAACTCCTCCGGACGTTCGCTATGCAACCAATGGCCGGCGCCATCGATTCCCGTCACCCTTGAACGCTTGAAGAAGCGGTGGCGATCGGCGTCGTGTTTGGCCTGATAGTAGTCGGAGTCGTTGCCCTTGACAAAGAGCGTTGCAACCGGAGTCGGACCAAAAGATTGCATCCTTTCAAGTCCAGTGAAAAGATGGGGCAGATCGTCGAGCAGCACCTTGAGGTTGCATTTCAGGCGGTAGGGGCCGCCCGAAGGCGGACTGACGATATTTTTTGCCAGAAACATGGCCAGTCGGCGGTCACCAAGCTTTTGCTGCAGCTGTGTTATAATCTGCCCCCTGCCGACAGTGGTTGCAAGGGGGATTGATTGCAGCGACTTGATAATATTGAGATGGAAGATATAGCCACCAGCCGGGTAGGCGGATGGAGCGATGTCGACAATCACCAGGCTCTTGAGCAGTCCGGGATGTGCAAGAGCAAAATGCATTGCCGCCTTTCCCCCCATTGAATGGCCTGCAAGGTGGACTCCGGCAAGGTCATGATCGTTGAAATATTCCAGCATGTCCGAGCACATATCAGGGTAGGTGTGGCTGTCTGCATGGGGCGAATCACCGTGATTTCGCATATCGGGAAGGTGGACGCAATATCCACTCTCACCGAGTTTTCTGGCTATGGGGAGCCAGTTGTCGGACATGCCGTAGAGACCGTGGATAATGACGACAGGAGCACCTTCGCCGACTATTTGTGAGGCCAGTTTCATTGTATGTTCCGGCAGCGGATGGAGACATCTGTTTTGTTGCGAATGTGGTGCTCAGGCTAATGATTATTTGGTTGGTTTTCAAGAGCGTTACGTTTTTTTTAACGAATATGCAGATTTTCCTTGGGAAAAAATAAAAAAAGATTATAACCCACCACCTTAAAAAAAAGATACCAAACGATGAGTTTCAGTTAACAAAAATAGTAATGAAAGGCGTTGGTTATGATTTATTATCTGGCTATGCTGGGGGTGGCGGCTTTTGCCGTTACCGGTGTTATCGCCGGCGGCAGAAAAGATATGGATATTTTGTCAGTGGTGCTGCTGGGGGTGGTGACCGCAGTTGGCGGCGGCACGTTGAGGGACATTATCCTCGATACTAACCCGATTTTCTGGGTCGGTGACATGTCTTATCTGTGGGTCGCGGTCGCTGCTGCAGTTATCTCTTTTTTTACCAATCGCCATATTGTCAGTCTCTACACCCTGTTTCTCTATTTCGATGCTTTCGGCCTGGCCCTCTTTTCCGTTCTTGCCACGGAGACTACGCTGAAATTGGGATTTGACAGTGTTACGGCTGTATTGATGGGGGTGACAACCGGGGTGACGGGAGGGATGATCAGGGACGTCTTGTCGGCCAGGGTTCCGGTGATCCTGGGAAAAGAGTTTTACGCAACTCCGGCCATGTTCGGCGCAGTGGTGTTTATCCTGCTGATAAAATATTTTCCGGATCACGAGTATAACCGGATTTACGGTATGGGGATCATATTCATCCTTCGCATCCTGGCGATCCGTTGCGGTCTGTATTATCCCCACTGGCTGACCTATAAAGGCAGTTGAGCAGCACCTGCCTGCTAGATACATGAAAAAAACGGGAAGTCCCTTGTGGAAGCGGTACCACAAGGGACTTCCCGTTTTTTTTGTCCGCCACTTCGCAAGGAATGTGAAAAGAGCAGCCCTCAACACGTTACAGGGAATATTTGTCGCTGTATCCCCTGGGGGTTACCATAAGGTCGTTCCAGCTGTAGGTCTGGCTGTTGCCGATTATGATCGTTGACTGCATCCCGATCTGCTGTTCAAGCATTTCACCGAGGGTGGTTACGACTATTGTTTCATTTTCTCTGGTTGCCGCGGTTACGATGCCTACTACGGTTTCTGGCGAGCGGTGGGCAAGAAATATTTCCTGTGCGCGAACGATCTGGGTGGTTCTTTTTTTCGATTTGGGGTTGTAGATCGCCGTTACGAAATCGGCGCTGGCTGCAGCGTCGAGACGTTTTTCTATCACCTCCCACGGGGTGAGAAGATCGGAGAGGCTTACCGCTGCAAAGTCATGCATCAGCGGTGCACCCAGACGGGCTGCGCAGCTGTTGATCGCAGCAAGTCCAGGAATGATTTCAATGGAACAGTCAGCGTCCATCTGCTTGGCCATTTCGTATACCAGGCCGGCCATGGCGTAGATGCCGGGATCTCCGCCGGAAACAAGGGCCACATTTTTCCCACCAATCGTTTTTTCAAGAGCGGACCTGCAGCGGTCCACCTCTTTCATCATCTCCGAAGAGACGACTTCCTTGTTCTCCAGGAACTCGGGGATAAGATCGAGATATGTCCTGTAGCCGATGATGATGTCTGCTTTTTTTAGAACCTCGGTGGCGTGAACGGTCATGTGCTTTACCGAACCGGGTCCGGTTCCTACCACGTAGAGGGTACCTGCGCCACTGCCATTGTTATGTTTTTCCATTTTCTTTTCCTAGAAAGTAGGAGATGGCTTTTGGCACTCAGCAGACAGGCCGGCTCGGCGACTCCGATGGCCCCGACCGCCTTGAGCGCGGCAAAAGATATCTCAAGGTTTTTAAGTGAATTTATTTCGTCGCTGGTAAAAAAATCAATTGTCCACCCGTTGTCGGTGGCAAATTTCAGCAACCCTTCTTCGTCGTTTTTTTTGTCGATCGACGCCAGGTTGCGTATGGAACCCGGCGCAAGTCCCAGCTCGGAAAAGAGCTCGTCCAGGGCCTGTTTGAATTCACTGGCAGGAGTGTTGCGGTTACACCCTGTGCCCACCACGAGGTCACGCGGCCTGAAAAAAGGCAGGTCGCTATCGCCGTACACCCTGTTGGAAATAGCAAAATCAGCTTCTGAAAGGGTGAGAACCCGTTCAAGTCCTTCGGGTGTGGAGCCGAACTCTTTGTCGCTGTAGAATTTCAGGCTGCCGCTGTTTACAAGTTTTGCCGAAAGCGTGGTCAGGATCCGGGGGGCAGGCGGCACCAGGTTGCAGTCCCTTGCCCAGAGGTCGAGCGCTGCCAACTCAAGGGTGTCCGATGCCGTTGTGATGACCGGGTTGGCGCCTAGAATTGCGGCAACCCGCCGGGTCAGGTCGTTTGCTCCTCCGAGATGGCCGGAAAGAAGACTGATAACATTTTTGCCCTTTTCATCAATTACCACCACCCCGGGATCAGTTTTCTTGTGTTCAAGCAGCGGCGCTATGGACCGCACCACTATACCGGCTGCCATAATGCATATGAATCCGTCGAACCGGTGCCAGTTGTCCCGGAGCAGGTCGGCCGTTTTCACCTGTTCCCGCTTTTCAAGCAGGGTGGCGCGATCAAGGGCGGCCGCAAGCTTTCTCCCAAGCGCGAGTCCTCCCCTGGTAATCGCCACAACAGCGATGTTCATGATTGTCCGGAGCCTTGTCGGTACCCGTGGGTGAACTCGCTGTCGTACAGTTTCGAGAGTGCCGGCGGAGCACTTTGCGCCAGCACGTCGCCTACGGAAATCATGGCGGTTTTGGTGATGCCCGCCTCCTTTATCAGGGACGCTATGTTAGCAAGGGTTCCGCGAATTTGTCTTTCATCGGGCCAGCTCGCTTTTTCCACAACCGCCGCGGGAGTATCTTCAGGGTATCCTCCAGCCACCAGATCCTGGACCACGTCATCTATCATGCCGACGCTGAGAAAGATCATCATCGTGGCTCGGTGTGAGGCAAGAGATGCCAGGCTTTCTTTTTCCGGAACCGGAGTTCTCCCGCCTCTTCTGGTAAAGATGACCGTCTGGGAAACTTCCGGCAGGGTCAGCTCGGTCTCAAGTGCAGCAGCCGAAGCGGTAGCCGAGCTCACCCCGGGAACGACCTTGAATGGGATTCCATGTTCCCTGAAAAGGGCAATCTGTTCGTTGATTGCACCGTAAATTGAGGGGTCACCGGTGTGAAGTCGTACTACATTCAAGCCTTTTTCCCAGGAACTTTTGATAATCGAGAAGACCTCGTCAAGGTTCAGCCCGGCGGAATTGTGCACCGTGGCCTGAAGAGAAGAGACCAGAGCTTTTGGCACCAAGCTTCCGGTGTAAATTACCACATCGGCTTCGTCCAGAAGCCGCTTGCCCTTGACCGTTATCAGCTCCGGATCACCCGGACCGGCGCCGACAAAATAGACGAGATTTTTCTTGCTGCTCATTTGCGTAGTATCACTTGGGGCGTGCATTACCTGGTTCCTGTTATAATGGTTATTGGATTAAATTGCTGCGTGTTACCTTCGCTGTCTGTCCTGGATACAGCAACCGTTGCCGTGCTGACCCTGAAATTGTTGGCTCGCATCAGGCGCGGCGCACTTTCCACGGTCTTGGCGATGACGCCGTTGACCACGATTCTTCCCGTCTGCGGCAGAATATCTTTTGCAATTTCGATGAGTTGCTGGAGGCTTCCGCCGCTTCCGCCGACAAAAATCCGGTCGGGGGACGGCAGTGAAGTGAGCGCGTCCGGAGCCCTGCCCGAAACCGGGACCACGTTAAAGCAGCGGAACTTCCTGATATTGCTCTTGATGTTTTCTATTTCTGTCCGGTTGTGCTCGACGGCGTATACGGTAAGATCCGGGTTTGCCCGTGCCGCTTCAATGGAGACGGAGCCACTGCCGGCGCCGATATCCCACATCACGCCTCTTGTGGGCAGTTGCAGGGTGTGAAGAGTTGCGGCCCGTACTTCGTTTTTGGTTATAAGGCCTCGGCTGTGGGCAATCGTCTCTTCACCGAGCCCCAGGCTGCAGACAGGAACATCGGTTTGCGGCTGTTGCGGCAGCAGCAGGCAGAATATGTTGAGTGGGGAGAAAGTGGTGTCAACACATTGCTGAAGCGATCCGGTAAATATATTTTCGGTTGCAAGTCCGATATCCGCAACAACCATGGCGGTTATCCTTGCGCCGTAGTCGGTGTCTTCGATTGTCTGAAAATATTCGAGAAGCCTGGCGGCGATTTTGTCGGGACTGTTGGCCCGGTCGGTAAAGATTATGGTTTTTGGGTGGCGCAGTAAAACGGTGGGCAGGTGGCCCGGACTCCTGCCGTGGAGACTGACGAATCTTGCGTCGTCCCAGGGTATTTTAAACCTTGAACAGGCCAGCTGGACAGAAGAGAGGGCCGGATAAAATTCCACCTGCTGTGGAGGAAAGCGGTCGAGCAGTTTTTTGCCGATTCCGTAAAAGAGCGGATCGCCGCTGCACAGGACAGCAACGGTTTCGTGCTCAAGTAATTTTGCCATGGCACCAAGGGAATCCGCCAGCGGGGTTATCGGTAGAAATTTTTCCGCGGCCACTCCGGCTTCTTCAGCAAGTGTGCCGAATCTCTGCGTTCCGAAGACGGTACCGCACCCGCAGATAAGCTCTTTCTGCCTTCGTGAGAGCACGTTCTCGCCAATGCCGATAACAAGGATTTTAAACATGGATTATTATATTTGCGCTTGAGTCGATAAGATACACGTTTACCTGAGTCCCGGACACCTCTTCACAGTACTCCCTGGCCTTGAGACAGACCGTTCTGATCAGTTCGTCCTCACCGCTGTCTTCAAGATGAGTAAGCATCTCCCTTGCGGTGTTGGCCCGTTGCAGTTTTGCCAGCAATTCTCCGGAGGCACCGAGGGACTCGAGCAGGTCGGCTCCGTCGCTTACCTCCAGGGCACCGTTGCGTACATGGGTCTGGGGAATTTTCAGGGCCGCTTTCATGATCTTGGCCCACATGCCGCAGAGGTGAATGGTGGCAAACTCTTTTTCGGCGGCTTTTTTCAGGCTGAACTCGAGGTAGTCGCCCATCATGGCATAGGCTTCTTCCCGGAGATCGAGCAGACGCTGACCCCCTTTTTCGGAGGTTCTTCCCGTCGACAGAACTATCTCGGTAAGGCCGGCCTCCCTGGCAACGTCCATGGATGCAACAATAGTTGCTTTCCAGGCGTCTGCTGACACCGGCCGGACAATGCCGGTGGTGCCGAGAATGGAGAGTCCGCCGACGATGCCGAGCCGGTTGTTCAGGGTCTTTTCCGCAAGAATTTCACCGTTTGGTATAGAGATGACAACCTCCACCGGTCTGTCGGTTACCTCACGCACCGCCTGGCAGATCATCTGTCTCGGGACCGGGTTGATCGCCGGTTCTCCGACCTTGGCCGCAAGTCCGGGTTTGGTGACGTAGCCAACGCCTTGTCCACGGCTGATCTGAACGTTTTTTAGCACCACGGCGTCACGGTCTGCCCGGGGCGTCTTTACAAATCGAACGGTGGCGCAGATCTCCGCACCGTTGGTGACGTCGGGGTCGTCCCCCGCGTCTTTTACGATGGAGGCAAAGCCCAGGACCTGTTGATTGCTGCGGTCGATTGCGCACCGACACAGGGGAAAGGTTTTTCTGCTGTTGTCCGGAAACGTTATCGTGACAGATTCCTGACACTCGCCGGTTACAAGCGCTTTTACCGCAGCTTTAGCTGCTGCGGCGCTGCATGACCCGGTGGTGAAACCGCTTCGAAGTTTTTTTCCCATGGTCACTTTGCTGCAAGTTTCATCATGGCGTTGATAATCGCTGCAGCAATGGGACTGCCGCCTTTGCGGCCCAGGCTGGTGATGTAGCAATTGTTTTGTTCAACGAGCAGTGCTTTTGATTCCGCCGCATTGACAAATCCGACCGGAACACCGACCAACAGCGGCGGCTCACTCATCTCCTTTACCTTTTTTATGGAGGCAACCAGTGCGGTGGGGGCGTTGCCCATCGCTACAATTCCAATCGACTCGTCGAGATACATCGATATGGCCATTTCCGATCTGGTGGTTCCTTCTTCTTTTGCCTTCCTGGCAACCTCCTGATCGGCGACCTTGCAGATAACCTCGCCGCCGAACCTTGCCAGCATGGTCTTATTGATGCCTGCGGCAACCATATTGACGTCGGTCAGAATGTTTTTGCCGGCTTTGAGCGCCTTAATACCCGCTTCAATGGCACCCGGCGCAAACCGCATGTTTTCGGCAAAGGAAAAATCGCCGGTGGCATGGATCACCCGCTGGACGATTTTGAAGGTGGCCGGGTCAAATTCTGTCGGCCCGAGTTCTTTTTCTATGATGTTGAAACTTTCCTGTTCTATATCGCCAGGGGCAACTTCCTGCAGTTTTACAGACATGATCATTTCTCTAGACAATAATTAATAAAAGCACTCGCCACATCGGGGGAGTATCCAAAATGCAGGTGCATGTATCCACCCAGAACCCTGCGGTACTGATACCCTTCCTGGGTATCATTGTTTACCCGGTAAATCGACGCCACATCGGGTGTCATCTCCTCGATGGTCGAGTAGTGGAATTCGTGTCCGCGCAGCACCGTTTTCTCAGGACCGAAGATGGACGGTTTTATGGTGGTAATCTCCCGGTATCCAAGACTCGCCCTCCTAGTCTGCATCCTGGCTCTTACCGGGTAAGCGCCGACCAGCGGATGAAACCTGCCTTCTTTATCCATGATCCCTTTGGTAAGGTACATGAACCCCCCGCACTCGGCATAGACCGGTCGGTCATTCTCGATCCAGTTTCTGAGCGAGGCAAGCATCCCGGTATTGCCACTCAGCTGTTCGGCGTAGAGCTCAGGATAGCCGCCGCCAAGGTACAGCCCGTCAATATTTTCCGGAAGAGACGAGTCTGTCAGCGGACTGAAGAACACCAGCTCGGCTCCAGCGTTGCGGAGAATGTCGAAGTTATCCTCGTAGTAGAAGCAGAACGCCTTGTCTCTGGCTACTCCGATCCGGCATCTGGGCGAGGGCGGCGTCGCATTTTCGGGGTCAAGCCTGCGACCATGCGCCGGCCTGGAGAGCTCGAGTATCCTATCCAGGTCTATATGCTGTTCGACGCTTTCCGCAAGAAGTTCTATCCCATCCTGGGAAATCGGCGCTTCATCCCCCGTATGTAGGCCAAGATGCCTGGAAGGGATTGAAAATTCCAGGGTCCTGGGAAGATACCCGATAATTTCAGCTTTGCAATGTTTATGTATTGCATCGCTGACCAGTTCAAGATGCCTGGGGCTGGCAATCCGGTTGAGAATAACGCCTGCCACAGCCGCCTGCGGATGAAAGGTCTCAAATCCCTTTACTATGGCAGCGGCGCTTTCCGCCATCGACCGCACGTCAAGAACCAGAATGTTGGGCAGCTGTAAAAAAGCGGAGAGTGACCCACTTGAGGAACGGTTGCCGTCAAACATGCCCATGACGCCTTCAACTATGGCGATATCCCCAGAGCTTGCATTCTGGTAGAAACTGTATTCGGTGAAATTTTCGCCGGCCATCCAGAGGTCGAGATTTCTTGAGACGTTGCCGGTAATCAATGTATGGAGGCCGGGGTCGATGAAGTCAGGACCGCACTTGAACGGTTGAACGTCAAAGCCCCGGGCCTTGAAGGCGGCCATTAATCCAAGAGACACCGTGGTTTTTCCGGAGCCGCTTGAAGTGCCTGAAATTACGAAAGCTGGAGTGTTGTGGATTGTCATCAGAGTAGCCCCGGTTCCCTGGCGGTGGTGTTGAAAAAGAGGTTATGGAGTTTTTCTATGCCGGTAATGATCCGCAGCGTCGGACGCGAAACCAGCTGCTCCTCTATCAGGTATACTTTTTTTTCTCTTACGGCTTTTATAGCGTCGAACCCGGGTTCTGAAGTGATGGTATCAACCGAAACCGGGTTCATTCTTCCTACCTGGGCGAGGAAAAAATCCACTTCCTCGCCATTGCTCAGCAGCTGCTCCTTGCCGAAGTAAGCGATATTGGTTTTTCGCACCTGCACCGCATCTGAGGCGACGTTTCTGCCACCCGCCTGTTCCAGCACGTAAGCGCCGATGCTCTCGGGAGCGAAAGTCTTTGACTTGGTGTGGATCGACTCGAAATAGACCAGGGGACGGTCGGTGTCGTCAATTGCCAAAACGCTGTCTTTTATATGTTGCAGCCGGTTCTGAAAATCTGTGATCATATCGTTTGCCGCCTGTACTTTTCCGGTCAACACCCCAAGCGTTCTCCAGTAGTCGAACATTTCCGAGACGCTGTTGGGCTGAAGGGAGATGACCGTTATCCCGCTGCGCCGTAATTTTTCCAGGAACTGGGGGTAAGATCTCTCTATCATCGGTCTGACAAGTACCAGGTCAGGTGTATAGGCGATGAACTTCTCAGGGTCCTCGCGATAGGAAAATCTTGTGCGGTCGAGTATCTCTTCAGGATAGTCGTCGGAGGTGGAGATTCCTACCAGCAGCTCGGCCGCCCCGAAACTGCAGATGTTCTCGGTATGGGCGGAGTAAAGGGAGATGATCCTGGTAAAAGGCTTTTTTACCTCGATCCGGTTGCCGTGGGCGTCCAGGATCACGGTCACCGGTTCGGCGGCCGGTGTTTTCACAGCGGCAGCGAGAAAAAAAACAAGAAGAACAAGACCAACAATGATTCCAGGCAACTTGCCGCTGCCTGATTGAAACGGTTGTAACACGCCTCTACCCCTTATACCTGTAACTGATCTGGTGTGAATTACTGTATTCGTCCCAGCTGATGCGGGAGTCCACCCCGAACACCGACCCGATCAGCGACTCCGTCAGGGTCGATGCCGTGGGTCCGCAAGCCGCTATTTTGCCGTCATTGATGAAACAGATCTCGTCGCAGTAGGCGGCGGCAAGGTTCAGGTTGTGGATAACAGCAATAACAGTTCTTTCTTCTTTGTCAACCAGTTGCCTGGCGAGGTTGAAAATCTGCAGGGTATATTTGATATCCAGGTTGGAGGTCGCTTCGTCAAAGAGCAGCACCTCGCTGTTCTGCGCCAGGGCTCTGGCCACCACCACCCGCTGTTTCTGTCCGCCGGAAAGACTGTTGATCGGCCTCTTCCTCAGGTGGTCGATACCGATCAATTCCAGGGACTGATCAACCTTTTGCCAGTCTTCCTGCCCGGGGCTGGCAAATCTGTCGATATGCGGATGTCGCCCCATAAGAACCATATCCTCGACGCTGAAGCCGAACCCGGTGTCATACTCCTGCGGCACCAGCGCCAGGCTTTTCGCCAACCGTTTCTTGGGATACGAGTCGAGCCGTTCTCCCTTGAACTCTATGGTGCCCTGCTGCGGCGTGCGGGAGCCGGTGAGCAGATCGAGAAAAGTGGTTTTACCGCACCCGTTGGGCCCGACGATGCCGTAAAATTTTCCCCTTGACAGCTGCAGCCTTATCCCTTTTATCACAGGCGCGCTGTCGTAAGAAAAAAATATGTCTTTTACATTGAACAGCAGACCGTTATTCATAAAACTTTCCTTTCTGTTTCTGCCTGAAAATCACACAAAAAAACGGTCCGCCAATAAGGGCGGTGAGCACGCCGATAGGTACTTCAACCGGTAAAACAGCGCGGGTTATGGTGTCGGCGGTTAACAGCAGAACCGCTCCTGCAAGAGCTGAGGCTGGGATAAGCTTGCGGTTATCAGGCCCTACGATGTACCGCATCAGGTGGGGGACGATAAGGCCTATAAACCCGATTATTCCGGTGACTGCTACACAGACGGCGGCAACAAACGAGGCACTGAGCAGCAGCATCCGCCTCACCCTGGCGGTGTCGACTCCAAGTGAGTCGGAGGAACGCCGTCCAAGACTCATGATGTTGAGGTCCCTGGCGAAAAAGAGGGTGACCCCAAGTCCTGCAAAAACCGTCAGTAGAACGAGAACGACCCCTCCCCAGGTGGCCGAGGCGAAACTGCCCATGAGCCAGAAAATAATAACCGCCACCTGTTCATCGGCAATATACTTCATAAAACTGATTCCGGCGGAAAGAATAGCTCCGACTATTACCCCGGACAGGATAAGTGTCTGGGCTGAAATCTGGCCGTTGAACGTTGAAAGCCTCATGACCAGCAACAGGGTCGCCACCGCCCCGGTAAAAGCGAAAAGCGGGGTGGAAAAAAAACCGAGCATGGAAATGTTGGCAAGAAGCGCAAGCGATGCCCCGAACGCCGCCCCGGACGAAATGCCAAGGGTATAAGGATCCGCCAGGGGATTGAGCAGAATCCCCTGATAGATAACGCCACTAAGCGCAAGTCCGGCCCCGACAAGGGCTGCCGTGAGTATGCGCGGCAGCCGGACATCCATAACCACGTAGGGGATTGAGGGATCGAGATTGGCGACAAGAGAGTTGCTGGAAAAAAGCCTTGCTCCTATTACCCGTAAGATATCGGACTGGCCTATGGCGATATATCCCATCCCGGCTGAAACAATGATGGCTGCCAGGGTCAGGATTACCAGCATGACGGTTATAAGTAGGAATCTGGTGTCTTTTCCGTGGAATTGTACTTTTGGTGTCATTTTACCAGGTGACAAAATAGATTAGCCCTACGGCGATAACGCATATGGCTCTGACGATCTGGCTTAACGACACCAGTTCAACGGCCAGTCTCGGTGAATAGATTCCGGTATAGTAGGGCAGCTGATGCCTTATGGCGCGGATTGGCGTTGATAAAATATTACCCACCAGCAACGCCATGACCACCTCTTTGTAGGTGAGGCTGTTGTCGGCAAGAAGTGCGCTGGCGGCGGCTAGGCCGGCTGAAAATTCAGTCGTCACGTGAAGAACGACGATTCCCAGCGCCTGGGGCGACAGCCAGCTGAGAAACCAGACGTTGCCGGCGAGAAACTGCTCGATCCTGGCAAAAACCCCGAACCAGTTCATGAAAAAAAAGAGCAGATAGACCGGCAGCATGAACTTTAACAGTTTAATTAAACGTTTTTTCAGCCTTTTGACCGATTTTTGAAAAGCACTTTTTAAGGTCGCCTTTTCTCCGGTGGCCTCGGGCAGATCGATTTTCAGTTCGGTTTTTGGCAGCAGGAATCTGCCCGCTGTTACCACAAGAAAGGTTTGCAGCAAGGCCCCTGAAAAGGTGATTCCCACGTACATCAGGGCCCCGAATTTGATAAGCGGGGCGGTAAGGAAAAAGACTGTGGGCAGATGGAGAAAGAATCTCGGTAGCGAGTTGAAAAGGTTGGCAAGTATGAGTTCTTTTTTGGTTATCTGGCCGCTGTCAAACGATTCGGCAAGCATGCTGTTGGCGGAGATGCCGGAAAAAAAGGCCACCGAAAAACTGGCACCGGTAATCGAAGAGAGATTGCCCATGCGGATCAATGGTCTGGCGAGTAGTGCAAGTCGATGGGTCCAGTTAAGGCTTTCAATGAAGTTCGCCACAAACAGCCCGACGATTATCAGGGCGGTAATGCGGAGCAGAGGAAAAAGAAGCTGTGGGCCCAGTGCCGATATGAAGTCCTGTTCCATTGATCGAGTTCTGAGGTTTGTGGCATATACCGGAAATTGCTGCGGCAATATCCGAGAATTTACTGGAAAAATGATTTTAGGGGCGATACTACACTTCTCAATCGAGAAAGAAAACAGTTAATGTAAAAACTTGTGAAGCGGTTGTTGTATTTTGTATACATAAATTGGCCGATGATAATCCGGCTGGGGAAAAAGGGTTGACTTTTCGTGCTGCACCCTGTTATACAGCACTTTTCAGGTGCCTGTTTGTACGGCTTGAGTGAAACCGGACTCTGATCGATCGAAGATCAGCGTCTTTTTTCAGAACTCAAAGGGAACCTTGTGAAATTCAAGGACGGGCCCGCCGCTGTAACCGGGGACATTGTTCATGGTAAGCCACTGGGTGATTACATCCGGGAAGGGATGGGCAATGGATGATCCGGGAGTCAGAAGACCTGCCTGGGAAATTACAGTTAGTGGAACTCCCGTGGAAAGGAGGCTTCATGCGAGACGAGGAATACAGGGAATCCCCGGATCATAAAAAAATGATCCGGGGATTTTTTTTTGCGCTTCAGCTATAGCGCCCACTCTGCTGTGGCCCCGGTCGATTCGATACGGTTCATCGCAGCAGCTGCACGGCATGCACGGATGCAGGAATGCACCGTTTGTACGCGGCAAAGAGAAGGAAGGTGAATGATGGAAGGAACATTTTATGTTGTCGGTGTTGGACCGGGCGATCCTCAGCTGGTAACGCTGAAAGCCGCGGCGATTCTTGAAAGATGCAATACCTGGTTCGTACCTTCGGCTTTTGAGAACGGCGGTTCCATGGCCTTGAAAATTGCTTCAGGTGCGGTCAAGGAAAACGGCAAGACCATCTTGAGCCACCGGTTTCCGATGAAGCAGGTGCACCGTGGTGCCGATGTCGACCCGGAGGTCAAGAAGGCGTGGCGAAAAGCGGCGGAGACCATCATCGAATATCTTAAAAAAGGTGAAGATGTGGTGTTTCCCACCCTTGGCGATCCCGCTATCTATTCCACGGGATTCTACCTGTGCGAAACGCTGCAGGAATATGGATCTCCCTTCAGGGTGGAAATCGTACCGGGGGTTTCGGCCATCGGCGCGTCATCGGCCGTTGCCGGACAACCCTTATGCCTCGGGGACGAACGGCTGGTGGTGATCCCCGCAACCTTTGAGAATGACCGCATCAAGGAAATTCTAGAACTCACCGATGTTGTCGTCTTCATGAAAGTCTACAAGGTCATGGACCGGCTCGTCTCACTGCTTGAAGAGCTCGATCTTGTGGAAAATGCCGTTTTAATAGAAAAATGCAGTCTCGAAGACCAGCGGGTGTGGACCGATATCCGCAAGGCGCAGGGTAAAGACATACATTATTTTTCGACCATGGTGGTGAGAAAAAAATAGTCGTCCCCCTGGAAATCCTGCTGCACCCCGGCAAAACGGCCGACCAGAGGGACTGTTCATCAACTGCTGCCGATCTTCCTTGTTGGTCGCCGGCGACCAGTTACCGGATAATTGATTTCTCGGGGTAAAAACCGGCCTTGGCTGTCGTGTTTGGTAAAAGGATGGTCTTTTTGGCCATCAGGGTGCCGGGGTTGGTGACCGAGTTGCAGCCTGTCTGGGCATCATCTCCGAGGATTGCCCCGAATTTTCTTCTGCCGGTATCAAGTTTTTCATTGAGGTAGGGGATCTTAACATTGCCCTGCAAAAACCTGAGGTTGGCAAATTTGGTGCCGGCACCCAGGTTGGCGTTGTTTCCCAGTATCGAGTCTCCCAGATAGGCGAAATGGCCCGCCTTGGCGTCTTCGAGGAAAATGGAGTGCTTTACTTCGGTGGTATGGCCCACGACGCACCGGCTGCCCAGGAGGCAATAGCCGCGGATGTAGGCTCCCTGTCGTATCTCGGCATGGTCGCCGATGATCGTCGGAGACTTGATCATCGCCCCGGATTCTATCAGGACTCCTCTGCCGATTGAAATCTTTTCCCCGACCAGAACGGAACCGGCCATGACAACCGAGGCGCCCTCCAGTTCGACTCCGTTTCTGGTTACCTTCAACTCTCCCCGCGTCGCATCTCCGAAGGTGATCACGATTTCGTTGAGGCAGAACGATCTGCCTTTATGCAGGACAAGATGTTCCGTCAGGGGCACACCGCTGCGCAGCACGCATGGGGCGTCGAAATCGTCGTAGGTAGCGTAATGATAGTTGTCCATAAACCCTTTTAAATCGTTTAAGGGCTGCCATACGGGAGCATCCTTTTGGAAAAAGGACATATTGGGATCATCCGGAAGATTAAAAAAAGATTGGACGGAGAGCATCAGTCACCTCATTGTATGAATAGGATAGACCACTGGGGTAATATTGGCCAATATGAGGGAAATCGGAAAAGACTTCAAGAAAAAAGCCTGTGGGTAGAGGCGGTGAATGTCGGCTTGACTTAACTTCCTTGGATGTTTAGTATTTGCGTGGCTTTTAAGGTGATATCCGAATAGTCGGGTTATCGCATTGATTATAGGTGTTTAACTGTTTAAAACAGCGAAGGACAGACTCGGTCTCAGTACCGAGAATGACGATTAACTGAGCTGTTTGCAGGAGGAATGAGTGGATTTTAATGATTCATTGAATATAGGGATGGACGATTTTTCCAATAACGACGAAATGGAAATTCCGGAAGTGTTGCCGATGATGGCTGTGCGGGATGTGGTAGTATTTAATTACATGATCATCCCTCTTTTCGTCGGTCGTCCAAGTTCAGTTGACGCAGTGAATGAAGCTTTGAGTTCAAACAAGCTTTTGATGCTGGTCACCCAGAAAGACGCGACCAAGGATAACCCGAAAAAGGAAGACCTCTACTCTGTCGGTATGGTCTGCATGGTTATGCGTACTCTGAAACTGCCCGATGGAAGGCTGAAGGTGCTGGTCCAGGCGATGTCGAAAGCGCGGGTCAAGGAATTCGTTCAGACAGAGCCCTCCTATCAGGTTTCGGTGGAAGTGATAGAGGACGTGGAGGCCAAGGAGGTGAGCATTGAGGTCGAGGCCCTGATGCGCACCGTGCGGGAGCAGACGGAAAAAATCATGTCCCTGCGCGGCATTCTCTCCGCAGACCTGATGATGATCATCAACAACATCGACGACCCGGGCCGGCTGGCCGATCTCGTTGGGTCCAATCTCAGGCTGAAGGTTGCGGAGTCGCAGGCTATTCTTGAGGAGGTCGATCCCGTCAAAAGGCTCAACCTGGTTAGCGAGCTGCTCGCAAAAGAGCTGGAAGTATCGACGGTGCAGGCGAAAATACAGAGCGATGCCAAGGAGGAGATGAGTAAATCCCAGCGGGAATATTTCCTGCGTGAACAGCTCCACGCGCTGCAGAAAGAGCTTGGCGACACCGATGAAAGGACCCAGGAGATCGATGAGCTCGAGAAAAAAATAAAGAAAACCAAGATGCCAAAGGATGTCCGCAAGGAGGCCAACAAACAGTTGAGCCGGCTGGAGATGATGCATCCGGACTCTTCCGAGGCGACGATTATACGAACATATATCGACTGGATTCTCGATGTTCCGTGGCAAAAGAGCACCAAAGATATTCTTGAACTCGATCATGCCACCAAGGTGCTTGATGAAGATCACTACGGGCTTGAAAAAATCAAGGAGAGAATTCTTGAATATCTTGCAGTACGAAAACTGAACCCGTCGTCAAAGGGACCGATTCTCTGTTTTGTAGGACCTCCAGGTGTCGGTAAAACCTCGCTGGGGCAGTCGGTGGCAAGAGCGCTGGGCAGAAAGTTTCACCGCATGTCCCTTGGTGGAATGCGTGACGAAGCGGAGATACGAGGTCACAGGCGCACCTATATAGGGGCGATGCCGGGCAGGATTGTCCAGGGGCTGAAGACGGTGGGTTCCAACAACCCGGTATTCATGATGGACGAGATAGACAAGGTAGGGTCCGATTATCGGGGCGATCCTTCCTCAGCGCTGCTCGAGGTGCTTGATCCCGAGCAGAATTTCGAGTTTTCCGATCATTACATGAATCTGCCCATCGATCTGTCGAAGGTGATGTTCATAACCACCGCCAACATGAGCGACACCATACCCGGACCGTTGCTCGACCGTATGGAGGTTATTCGGCTGTCCGGATATACGCTTGAGGAGAAAATTGCCATAGCACGAAGATATCTCCTTCCGCGGCAGATCAAGGAAAACGGGCTTAAGGCATCGAAAATAAGGATTGGCGACGATACGTTGCAATATATCGTTACCCATTACACCTATGAGGCCGGGCTGCGTAACCTTGAGCGCGAGATAGGCAAGGTGTGCCGGAAAATCGCGAGGAAAATAGCCGAGGGAGGGCGCGGTCCCTACACGGTGTCGGCCACCAACCTCCACCGCTATCTGGGGCCTGCCAAGACCATTCCCGAATCGGAGATGGAAATACTCGATCAGCCGGGGCTGGTGACAGGGCTTGCCTGGACCGAGGTGGGAGGGGAGATCCTGCAGATTGAAGTGAACATCATGCCCGGTAAAGGCAAGCTTACCCTGACCGGTCAACTCGGCAATGTGATGAAGGAGTCGGCCCAGGCGGCACTAACCTATTGCCGGAGTAGGACCCAGACCCTGGGCGTTGCGGACGATTATTTTGAAAATGTTGATTTTCATATCCATGTTCCAGCAGGGGCTATCCCCAAGGACGGTCCTTCTGCAGGTATAACCATGGCGACGGCGCTTTATTCAGCGATCACCGGAAAGAAGGTGGTCGGCCGGCTGGCCATGACCGGCGAGGTTACCCTGCGGGGGCGGGTATTGCCGATCGGCGGGTTGAAGGAAAAAGCACTTGCGGCCCTTCGCGCAGATATCAACAAGGTCATCATCCCCGAACAGAACAGGAAGGATCTTGAAGAAATTCCACCCAATATCCGCAATAAAATGAAATTCTATCCGGTTAAGGATATGGATGAAGTTGTCAAGATTGCTTTTAAACAGACAACGGAAAAAACAAAATGACGGCAGCCACAGCAGTATGGTGACTGATATATCACCTGATCATAGTAAAAAAAATCCAAACAGAACCAGGAGGGTCGCTTTTTATGCGATCCTCCTGGTTCTGTTTGGAGCAGCCTGTCCCAGCGGATGGTTTCTGCTCTACAGTTACCGCAACGGTCCCGAGATAAAAGAGCAGACGGTGACGGTCTCTATTCCTAAGGGGACCACTGTCGCCGGCATCAGGGAAATTCTCGCGGACAACAAAATTATCCACGACGATATCCGTTTTCTGGTTCTGGCCAAATTTTCCGGGGTTGCAACCAGGCTCCAGGCCGGGGAGTTTAGTCTGCCCAGCGGGAAAAAACCGGGCGAGATTCTTCGTATTCTCGCTTCCGCCCGCTCCATACAGTATCCGGTAACCATTCCCGAGGGGCTGCGGGCCGATGAAATTGCCCGGATTTTTTCCCAGGGCGGCTGGTGCAGGTATCAGCGGTTCATGGAGCTTGTCGATGACCAGACGCTCATTGCCAACCTCGGTTTTACAGGGGTAGAAAGTCTTGAGGGGTATCTCTTTCCCGACACCTACCTGTTGACCAAGGATTTTCAGGGCGCGGACAAACTTATCAGGATGATGGTCGCCAACTTTGAAAATGTGTGGTCAGGGATTTCAGCATCCCATCCTGAAATCCCTGAGAGACCGGCGGTGGTGACCCTTGCTTCTATCATTGAAAAAGAGACTGGAGAACCTTCTGAACGATCATTGATTTCAGGGGTTTTTCACAACAGACTGAACAAGGGGATGCGGCTGCAGTCCGATCCGACGGTTATTTACGGCACCGGTGATTTCTCCGGGAAAATTACCAAAACCCATCTGCGGACCCCGTCGCCCTACAACACCTATACCCTGCCCGGCCTGCCTAAAGGCCCCATATGCAACCCCGGGGAGGCGGCGCTTAAAGCTGCCGTCGAACCGACCGAGACCGATGCTCTTTATTTTGTTTCCAAAAATGACGGGACGCACTATTTTTCGACAACCCTTGATGAACATAATCGTGCCGTTGTAAAATATCAGAGGCAAAAGCAGAGCAAAAAAGGTAAATAGAAGCGGACTGTTATTAGAAGATGTCAACCGAAGGTACAACTGACTGGAGAAAAGTGTGAAGATCGGTCTGGTGCAAATAAATCCTGTGATCGGGGATTTCGCTTATAATTGTCGGAAAGTTCTTGAATGGTCGAGGAAAGCCGTTGACAAGGGATGCACGCTGGTGGTCTTCCCTGAGCTTGTCGTTTCCGGATACCCGCCGCAGGACCTGCTTGAACGGGAATCCTTCATTGAAGATCATGACCGGGCCGTAGCGCAACTGGTGGCGCAGTTGCCGGCGGTTGACGTGATGTTCGGCTGTTTTGAGAAGAGAACTGAAAGCAAGGGCAAAAGGCTGTACAACAGCGCTGTGGTTGCCCGGGGCGGCGCCATAGTTTTACGGGTAAGAAAACAGCTTCTGCCCACCTACGACGTTTTCGATGAGTCGCGATATTTTGAGCCCGGTTTCGGAACTGAGCTTTACCGGGTGCAAGGACTTACGTTCGGCGTCACCGTTTGCGAGGATGTCTGGGGAGACGAGGTGGACGACTACGGCATTGAGCCTGTTGAAACAATCGTTAAGGCTTGCCGGCAGCAAAGCTTAGGGCTGGATGCGATCATCAATATTTCCGCCTCCCCGTTCCAGAGAGAAAAGGAAAATACGAGGAAAAAAATATTTTCTGCGTTGTGTCAAAAACATAACGTCTCATTTCTTTACGCCAACCAGGTCGGCGGCCAGGATTCGCTCATCTTCGACGGCCGCAGTCTGGCCATGAACTGGGCAGGCGAGGTAGTGGCACAGGCAGAGGGGTTTGTGGAAGATCTGGTGGTGGTTGACACCGACTCCTGGCGCGGGGATATGAACGGTCCCGACCAGCTATCGGAACAGTCCGCCATCTATCGGGCACTGGTTACGGGCGTTGCCGATTATTGTCGGAAATGCGGTTTTTCCTCTGCCGTGCTCGGGCTTTCCGGAGGAATCGACTCGGCTCTGACCGCCGCGGTGGCAGTGGACGCGCTCGGTGCGGAAAATGTTCTCGGGGTGGCGCTCCCGTCGCCGTACAGCTCCGATCATTCCCTCGAAGATGCGCGCAGGCTCGCAGCCAATCTCGGCTGCAGATTCGAGGTCATTGCCATCGACAGACTGTTCTCGGCCTTTACAACGGAACTTCACGACCTGTTTGCCGGCACCAAGGAAGATTTAACCGAACAGAACCTGCAGGCACGCATCCGCGGGAATCTGCTGATGAGTCTTTCAAACAAGTTCGGCCACCTGCTGCTCACCACCGGCAATAAAAGTGAGATGGCTGTTGGCTACTGTACGCTCTATGGTGATATGAGCGGCGGGCTGGCGGTAATTTCCGATGTCCCCAAGCAGATGGTCTATGCACTGTCGAAATATGTGAACCGGGACCGGGAAATCATTCCGGACCGGATCATAACCAAGCCGCCTTCGGCCGAGCTTAAACCGGACCAGACCGATCAGGACGACCTGCCGCCTTATGAATTGCTCGACAAAATACTCGAACTTCACCTGGAAAACGGGCAAAGTGTCGATCAGATCATTGCCAGGGGCTATGCACCCGAGGTGGTACAGGACATTGTCCGCCGGATCAGGATAAATGAGTACAAACGGAAGCAAGCCCCCATGGGGCTCAAGGTGACGTCAAAGGCTTTCGGCAGCGGCAGAAGGTTTCCCAACGTACAGAACTATCAGGGCTAGAACCGGCTAAAAATGATATCCACCAATTGTGAATAAGAGCGGAGCAATAACATCGACACTGCTGGGGCTTCTCGCCGGTATTGCATTTCTCGGCGCGGTAGCCCTGCTGATGGTCAATGAACAGAAAACCGAACGACCCGAAAAACTGTACACCACCAGTGGTGGAACAGTCGATATGTGTCTTGCCTGTCACAAGGAGGAAAAACTCGATCCGGCACATGATCCGGCCGTTATCGGGTGTAGCTCATGCCATCTCGGCAACAGTCTTGCGGTTGCCAAGGAAGAGGCGCACCGGGACATGGTGCTGAATCCCGGTGACCTGCGGGTGGCCGAAAAGACCTGCGCAGCCGATGGGTGCCATCCCAGAGACATCCATAAAGTGAAGAATTCGCTGATGGCTACCAACAGGGGGATCCTCGGGACCCTGCTTTACTATTGGGGGGAGAGCGACAGTCAAAACACCGACCTCACCGTTGAACAATTGCTCGATTCCGAAGAAAACTCGCTGGCTCTTGATTATTTTCGAAAACTGTGCGCCACATGTCATCTCTGGAAACAGAAAAACGACTTGGAAAACGCCCCGGAATTTTTCAACAGCAAGGGAGGAGGGTGCTCCGCCTGCCATTATCATCTTCCGGATGCGGATTCCATGGCCGGGATCATTGTCGGCGATGGGACGGCAAGCGGTGTAATACCCACGGAAAATCGGAAAAAACATCCATGGATTACCAAAAAAGTAGAGTCCGCCAACTGCGTGCGATGCCATAACCGCTCCGGCAGGATAGGCCTTTCCTATCTCGGTATTTTTGAATCGGAGGGGTATGGAACCCCATATGAAGAGGGCGGGCTGAACAGTAAACAGCTGCCCGGGGCCCGCTTTTATCTTGAGATTTCCGATGATATTCACCACCAGAAGCAGATGGAGTGCATCGACTGTCACACCAGAGATGAAATAATGGGAAACGGCACCAGCTATGCTCATTATGAAGAACAGCTGGAAATATCCTGTACCGTCTGTCACGCCAAGAATCCGGGGACCACACGAAAAGGCAACGTGTTGACCAACCTTGACCGGATTGACGGAAAACCTGTTTTGACTGGCAAGCTTGACAACAAAACTCACCCGCTCAATCCCCCAAAAAGCGGGATCTGCGATTTTCCACCACACAGCCGGGTCAGTTGCGAAGCGTGCCACTCCACCTGGGTCGCCCAGTGTTACGGATGTCATGCCAAACGTGATGATTCGGGAAAACATCTGGACAAGCTCAGCCTGGAACAGACCAAAGGGCTTTGGGAAGAAGGGCGCTCCTACATCCGCTACGAAAGGCCGATGCTCGGGATATGGGAGGACGAGGTTGTTGTGGTGACTCCCGGTTGCCAGGATATCGTAACCGTGATTGATGATCAGGGAAATATTGAAAACAGCTTTAACCGTTTTACCATGGCGGCCATCAATCCCCACACCACCCAACCAAAGGGAAGAAGCTGTGTCGATTGTCACGCGTCAACGAAAACAGTCGGCCTCGGGGAAGGAAGGATCAGGGTTGTCGACGGCAAGATGATATTTGAGTCGACTGAGCAGGGGGTGGTTACCAGTGGCGGCGCTACTGTTCCGTTCGACGCTTATGTGACTATGGACGGCGATCCGTTGCAGCACAGCTCCAGATCTGCGCTGAGGCCGTTTAACAAGAAGGAACTGGAGGCGATTCTGCGGGTCGGGCTCTGCGTCGGTTGTCATGACAGCTATGAGGATCCGATCTGGAAGAATTACAGTGAGAAGAGCAGGTGCGTCCGTCAAGAAGGCTAAGCCGCCTGCGGGGAAAATCAAATTGATACAGGAGTGACGCCATCGCAATTGTTTCAGGTAATACTTCGGGACTAAAAGCCAATCAGCTCAAGGCGCTTGAGAGGTTGAGCCAAAAAAGGGTGCAGCGAGACAAGATAATAAACCCAGAACTTGCCCGCATGTTGTGCCAGCTCTCTTCCGAGCTCAACCGGCAGATTGGTCTGCTCATACACCGGTCAGGGAAAGTCGAGCAGGTCATTGTCGGCAGCTACGGCCAGATAGTCATTCCGCAGCTCGGACAGATCCGATCGACAGGAGGACGGCTGAGAGGGCTCCGGCTGGTACACACCCATCTCGCAAACGAGGACATCAGCGATGAGGATTTGATGGATCTTCTCTTTCTTCGCCTTGATCTTCTTTCCGCCCTCAAGGTTGATAAAAACGGACTGCCGCATGTCATGCAGACCGCGCACCTGCTTCCGGAATCAAGGGAAGGCAAGAGCTGGGTGTTTCTTGAACCGGTTCATCCGGCCAACCAGGTTGATTCCGCCGAAGAACTTATTGTTGCTCTTGAAAGGGAGTTCGCCCAGAAAAGCAAGAGCAGTGTGGTCGATTCCGGCCAGGATCGTGCCATCCTGGTCAGCGTTTCCACCGAACCGCGGCTGCAGGCTGAAGAATCGCTTGCCGAACTCGTTGAACTTGCCGCATCGGATGATGTCGCCGTACTCGATACCATTTTGCAGAGAAGGCAGAAGATCGATCCCAGGTTTATCCTGGGCAAAGGAAAGCTGGCCGATATCATGATCCGCGCCTTGCAGCATGACGCCAATCTCCTTATTTTCAATCAGGAGCTGAACCCATCGCAGATTCGGTCCATCACCGACTTTACCGATCTGCGGGTAATTGACAGGACCCAGCTTATTCTCGATATTTTCGCCCACCGGGCCATGAGCCGGGAAGGGAAGCTGCAGGTTGAGATGGCGCAGCTTAAGTATATGCTGCCGAGATTGTCATCCCGTGACGATGCCCTGTCGCGGCTGACCGGTGGCATTGGTGCCAGAGGACCTGGCGAGACCAAGCTGGAAATCGACAGGAGGCGGATTAACGACAGGCTGGCAAGGCTTGGCAGGGAGTTGGCCCAGGTGAGCAGGGAAAGATATCGCCGCAGGGCAAAGCGACGAAAAAAAGATCTGCCGGTGCTGTCTCTTGTCGGGTACACCAATGCCGGAAAATCAACCCTGCTGAACACCCTGACCAACAGCGATATTGTTGCCGAAGACAAGTTGTTCGCCACCCTGGATCCGACCTCGAGACGGTTGCGCTTCCCGACGGAGATGGAGGTTATAATAACCGATACCGTCGGTTTTATCAGGCATCTCCCTGCGGAACTTGTACAGGCGTTTATGGCTACCCTTGAAGAACTCGGGGAGGCCGACCTTCTTATCCATGTGGTCGATGTATCAAATCCTGCTTTCCGCCAGCAGATGAAGGTCGTGGATACTATTTTAAGAGAACTCGATCTGGGGGATATCCCGGTGATGAAGCTGTTCAACAAGGTGGATCTTGTTGAAAACAGGGGGGAGGTGGAACAGTTGATCGGTGATGAGGGGCTGTTGATCAGCGCCCTGCAGCCGGAAACTCTCAAAGGGTTTCTGGAGCAGGCCGGATCGCTCATAGAAAAGAGCATGCAATAGCGCGGACAAGCAAGATAGAGCTGCGAAAAAACGGTCTTGTCCGCAAGGACGCCTGGCGAGGGGGGGTGATTGTCGCAGGTGTTTATTTGTGTTTACAAAAAAACACCAATAAACAGCGAGATGTGGCTGAAGTGTGAAGTTGTTTCCAGGGGTGGTGCGGCGTGCACGAGAGCTTTAATCGTAAATTATCGCTGTATAGCGTTCGAGAATTTCTTCGGTTTTGCGGTCCAGCTCACTGGCCACTTCGTGGATCTGGTACTCCTTGCCGCAGGATGTGCAGCGCATTCGTACTTTTCTGCACATGCGGTGCACTTCCAGATTTCCTGAACATTTTTTACATTTCATTTCTAACCACCAAGAATTTTGTTACGGGAAAAACACCCATGGCCTCAAACTGTTTGTTCCGGATCACGGAACGTTGCAGCTGCTGTTTAAGGTCGCTGGCCGCCGACGACACGCTGACATTACCTTTTTTTCGCAAGAGTTGGAAGACTAAAGTAATCCTTGGCGATGTGCGGCGATTAATTACGACCGTTTCCGCTTTTTTATGAACTCTTATTGTTAACTTCAACTGCTTGAATTAAATTTTAAAAACATTTAAATATCATGGTGTTTTCTCGTTGCCGCCGGAGAGTTTCGTCTTTGGGACAATCGATTTGGACGGCAGCCTGATGGCTGCAGGTTTTCTTTTGCGACCGGATTTTGCCAGGTATCGGGTTTTGGACCTGATAAACAGATAAAGAGGAAAATATGTGTGGAATTGTAGGATATTGCGGTGACAGGCGGGTCGTTCCGGTAGTACTCGAAGGTTTGCGGAGGCTGGAGTATCGGGGGTACGATTCCGCGGGAATAGTCTATCTGCAGGATGGCGAGGTCGTCAAGCATCGCGCGGAAGGAAAACTGGTTAACCTGGAAAGTTGTATCGGCGATGCCATCATCGCCGATTCGCATATCGGCCTTGGCCATACCCGATGGGCGACCCATGGCGCTCCGACCACCGAAAATGCTCATCCTCACAGCGACTGCAGCGGAGAACTTGTTGTAGTTCATAACGGAATAATTGAAAATTATCATTCACTGCGAGAGGAATTAAAGGAAAAAGGCCATCTTTTTTCTTCGCAAACGGACACCGAAGTTATTGCTCACCTCATAGAGGAATATCTCGAAGACGATCTGGTCGCGGCGGTGAAGCAGGCAATCGGCCGTCTCGAGGGCTCTTTTGCCCTGGGAGTTTTCTGGACCGGAATGGCGGATACCCTGGTTGCCGTTCGCAACCAGAGCCCCTTGGTCCTCGGCATAGATAAGGAGTCGGGATCGTTTCTTGCTTCGGATATCCCGGCGATTCTGCCATACACCAATCAGGTAATTTTCCTCGATGACATGGAGCTTGCGGTGTTAACGCCTGAGCATCGCATTGTCTATTCCTTGACCGACGGTCGCGAGGTGGCCAAAGAGACGAAAACGATCGAGTGGAATGCCGCGATGGCGGAAAAGGCCGGGTATAAACATTTCATGCTCAAGGAGATTTTCGAGCAGCCGCAGGCCATTACCAATACGGTGAGCGGGCGAATCAATCTCGAATCCGGAGTGGTGAATCTGCCGGAGGTGGGGTTGCTGCCAAAAGATCTCGAAGATATCGATCGCATTTTCCTCGTTGCCTGCGGCACTTCCTGGCATGCGGCGCTGGTGGCCAAATACTGGATTGAGGAATTCGCCCGGATTCCCGTCGAAGTGGATATCGCCTCCGAGTTCAGGTACCGCACCCTGCTGATGAACCGGAGGGTTCTCACCGTATCGATCTCGCAGTCCGGCGAAACCGCTGATACCCTGGCCGGGATACGTATCGCCAGGAAAATGGGGGCAAAGATCCTGACCATCTGCAACGTGGTCGGCTCTACCATGACCCGCGAGGCCGACGGCACCATATACACCCACGCCGGCCCGGAAATAGGCGTTGCCTCTACCAAGGCGTTTATTTCACAGCTTTCGGCACTGTTCCTGTTTTCCCTGTATCTTGGCCAGATTCGTGGGACAATCGATGGTGCAACAGGCAAACGTTACGGCAGGGCGCTGATTGACATAGCAACCGTTGTTGCGGAAGAGTTGCCGAGATTGCAGGAGGAAATTGGCAGCCTGGTGGAAAATTATTACGACAGCAGGGATTTTCTTTTTATAGGGAGGGGGCTCAACTTTCCAATTGCTCTGGAAGGCGCGTTAAAACTGAAAGAAATTTCTTACATACACGCTGAAGGATACGCCTCGGGAGAACTCAAGCACGGGCCGATTGCGCTGATAGACAAGGATATGCCGGTACTGGCCCTGGTGCCAAGAGACAAGGTTTACCAGAAATCGATATCCAATGTCGAGGAGATAAAGGCGAGGCAGGGCAGGGTTATTGTTATCGGCACCAAAGGCGACGATTATCTGCATAATATTACCGACGATGTAATCTATATGCCGGAGGTTGACGAAGTGGTCAATCCGATTCTTTATACCGTTCCGGCGCAGCTGCTGTCTTACCAGATAGCTGTAAAGCGGGGCTGCGACGTGGATCAGCCCCGTAATCTTGCCAAAAGCGTGACTGTAGAGTAGCAGGGGCAGGTAACCGGGTACCTCTTATTATCTGGTGAAACTATAGCCCTATATCATGTTGATTCAGCTATGACGACGAAAAAATGGAAAAATAAAGGTTGCCCTTTCGGTCGGTTACTGCAGTTCTGGCGGAAAACCCATGCCATGAGCCAGGAGGATCTGGCTCTGAAGGTCGGAGTATCGCGGTGACATATTGGATTTCTTGAAGTCGGCAGGGCGAAGCCGACCAAGGATATGGTGGTGCGGATCGCCCAGGCTCTTGATTTCGGGAGCCGGGAGACCAGTTTTCTCTTGCGAGGGGCCGCATTTATGCTTTTTTCTTCCGGCAGGCAGATGGATGCCGAAGAAGAAGAGTTTTTGCGCTACTCGCTGGCTATTGCGCTAAGACATCAGGACCCCAACCCGGCTTTCATCCTAGACGAGTTTTCTAACATCAAGATGCTCAATAGAGCGGCTCTTCACTTTTTAAAAGAGCTGGTCAACCCGGAACTGCTGCAGAAACCTCTCAACCTGTTCCAGCTGGTCATGAAGGACGATGGACTGCGTCCATATATCCTTCACTGGGAGGATATGGTCGCACTTCGCCTTCTGCACCTGTATCAGGAGATTCTTCTCAACGATCGCCCCGAGGATAACCTGAAATTCACAAAATGCAAGCTTGAAACATCCCCTTCTGCCTTATTGAAAAAGAGTCATGTAGCTCCTTGTGCCTGGCAAAATAAATGATTTTCCAAGTGGTATGAAGCTGCAAATGATTGGTCGCGTGTAATCGCATAATCAACGGGTGCATAGCTAAAAAGTCCGATTCAAAAGTTATAATAGCTTGGCCGATTTTTCATAACAGTGCCGGTCACCGGTATATCTGATGCGAATCTTTCTCAGTCGCTGTTGGTTTTATCAAATATCATTCTGTGATAACAGTTACGTAAAATTCCCCCTCCCTTTTTTTTATTATTACCTGCCCCATCGACTTGACAGGGATGTCTCTGCCAATGTCCGCAGTCCCCGTATTATTTAAGAAAATATCGTTATTTTGCTATCTCCGAGGTAGTTGAGCAATGGTCGAAACCATTATAAGCTCCTGTTTGTCCGGTCGTATAACCTGATCGTATCTTAACGTAAAAAGGCATATGGAGGCGTCGCTAACGACCTATGTGGCCGGTATCCTGATTGTAATTTTTCAACCATACAGATGACGCCAATCACGGAAACAAGGGAGGGAATAATCTATCGACATTGCTTATAGCACACCACAGCTCCCTGGGGGGCCATTACCCCCTCGAACATGGGTTATCAGAGGATCGTCAACAAACGAAGGAGAAAAGAGGATGAAAAACGGTTTATTGGGAGAGAGGTTCTTGCTGACTGTTGCGGCAACCGCACTGGTACCGGTACTGACTGCAGGATCCGCCAGTGGTTTTCAGGTCGATTTGGGGTAGGAAGTTACTCTAGACTGTGACGTGGCTCTCAGCTATAGCGCAGGGTGGCGAGTAAAAGACCAGGATAGCAAACTGCTGGCCAATATCAATGGTGATGATGGTAATCGCAGCTTTGATAAAGGGGATATGGTCAATAATCGCTGGTCTGCTGTTGTTGACATGGATTTGCAATATAAAAACGTTGTTGTTTTTGTAAGGCCCCGGGCGTTCTTCCACTTCGCCTATGACGGTACCAATGCGAACATTTCTCTGACCAATAACAACGGCCCGCAGTTTGGCGGTCCACTGTCCGCCAGCAACGAGTTTATGGAAGAAACCCAGAATCTGCATCGTGACAAGGCGGAAATACTAGATTTTTTCGGCTACGGCCTGTTTGAGCTGGGTGAACGTTTTTTTGATCTGCGGGTAGGGCAACAGATGGTCAGCTGGGGTGAGAGCCTGTATTTGCAAAACAGTGTATCGGCTGCCATGAGCCCAGTCGATGCGACCGCTGCCAACGTTCCCGGTACTGAGCTCAAGGAAATTTTTCTCCCGGTAACACAGATATATGGGCAGATGGACCTCTTGTCCAACCTCTACGGCGCAAGTGTCGGCACTACTGTAGGAGATACCAATATCGGAGCGGAGGTGACCTACCGGCAGGACCTGCCCGTTTCGGTAACCGATCCTGTGAATCTGCTTGGATTCGGCTACAAGGATGCCGACGCGCTTCAACTCCAGGTTTCCGCAATTCATGTTTTTGGGACCAGTGCTCTGTGGGATAATTTGACCTTCATGGGCGAAGTCGGCGCAAACAGGGTCTATAACTATGGCGACGACGAACTTTACAACGACCGGTTCGCATGGGGAGGATCAGCCAGTCTGTCTTTTGAGTATCTGGGGATATTGCCAGAACTCAATCTTACCGTACCTGTCAGCTACAGGTTTAACCCCAATGGTGTTTCATCAGTTCCGGATAACCCTGACGGCGGTGAAGGTGGTGGCTGTCTGGCACAATATCGTGCCGGTTGTCGCGATGTCTTCAGCGGCAGCGCTGTTTTCATTTTTCTACCTTTTATACTTTGGCCGC
This sequence comes from Desulforhopalus singaporensis, assembly GCF_900104445.1. Classification (GTDB taxonomy): domain Bacteria; phylum Desulfobacterota; class Desulfobulbia; order Desulfobulbales; family Desulfocapsaceae; genus Desulforhopalus_A; species Desulforhopalus_A singaporensis. The sequence goes on from NZ_FNJI01000008.1 coordinate 109,376, forward strand.
CGGCAGGAACAATTCGGTTTTGAGAGATTTATCGGTCTCTTCGGGATGGGCTTTGGAACGGCTGCCAGCGGGCTTCTGCTGCTGAGGATAGTCGATCCCGATTATGAGACAACGGTGGCCACCGAAATTGGGCTGATGAACCTGCCGGTCATGATATTGGTCCCCCTCAGCTTTATCAGCTATACACTGCCCGAATTCGGGGCCGGCAAAGGGATGATCGTCTTGGTAGTCATGATTCTGGTCATGCTGATCCTGCTGAAGTCGTTGAAGATGTGGGGAAAAACTGCCTGGTAGATGACAATGAACCAAAAGGTCGCCACGCCTGCCACCTCCAGGGGGTAAAAATGGTCAACTACTAACCTGGCACTTATAAAAGAAGGATAACCGCAGAAATGAAAACCGACTCGAAACCTACTATTTTTACGGCAAAAAAGATAATAACCATGAATCCGGTCGTCCCCGAGGCCGCCGCCGTTGCTGTCCGGGGCGACCGGATTCTTGCGGTGGGTGCTCCAGACGAACTGAAAGGGTGGGGGGAACATGTAATCGACGAGACATTCAAGGATAAGATCCTGACACCCGGTTTTGTGGAGGCGCACAGCCACGTGCTCGAAGGAATATTGTGGATGTTTCCCTACGTCGGTTTTTTCGATCGGCGCGACCCGGACGGCAGGGTATGGCAGGGGTGCAGGGACCTGGATGCGTTGAGCAGGAGATTGAAGGAGCTGGAGACTGAATTGGCTAGTGCTGATGAACCGCTTGTTGTGTGGGGGGTCGATCCCTTATATTTCGCAGGAGACCGGCTGACAGCGACCAACCTCGACGTGATATCGACAACCCGGCCCATTTTTGTTTTGCACGCCAGCGGACATCTGGCAACCGTCAACACCGCGCTTATGAATCAGCAGGGAATCGATGAAAAAACCGATGTCGTAGGGGTGGCTAAGGGAGCTGACAACAAGCCGACGGGTGAACTGCAGGAGCTCAAGGCAATAATGCTGGCCGGGGACTTCCTGCAGCAAGTGATCGGCTCTTATCGTTCGCCAAAAGCATGGCATAATTTCGGCCGGCTGGCAAACAATGTGGGGTGTACCACCATCACCGATCTTGGATTTTTAAATCTTGATGACGATGCTGTGGAGCTGCTCAGGTCGGTAGTCGACACCCCGGATTATCCGGTGCGGGTCACGGTTTTATATTCACTTGTAGGACAATCGGAGGCAGATCTGGACGAGGTCGCCGAATATGTTGCGGCCCAGGCAAAACGGAGTTCAGAAAAGTTGCACCTGGGGCAGGTAAAATTAGTGCTCGACGGTTCCATTCAGGGATTTACGGCACGGTTGAGACCGCCGGGGTATTACGGCAGAAACGACAACGGTATATGGACGAGCCCCCCGGAAAAGTGTTTTGATACCCTGTTGCCGTTTCACAAGAAAGGAGTGACCGTTCATTGTCATTGCAACGGAGATGAGGCGGTTGATGTATTTCTCAATGCGGTTGAACAGGCGCAGGCCGAGTACTACCGGCCCGATATCAGGCACACCGTGCAGCATTGCCAGCTGGCCACCATAGATCAGTACCAGCGCATGGCTGCGCTGGGGGTTTGTGCCAATATATTTACCAACCATCTTTTCTACTGGGGGGATCAGCACGTGGCCGCCACGGTGGGTCCGGACAGGGCTATGCGCATGGAGGCATGCGCAACAGCCAAACTCCATAACATTCACTTTTCCCTGCACAGTGACGCGCCGGTTACGCCCCTGGGACAGCTGCATACCGCATGGTGCGCGGTAAACAGGCTCACTTCTTCCGGTCGCACCCTCGGCGAGTATGAAAAAATCTCTGTATACGATGCCCTTTATGCCGTCACTCTGGACGGTGCCTATACTCTCGGGCTGGACCGGGAGCTGGGGTCCATCGAACCGGGAAAACTTGCTGATTTTACGGTTTTTGAAGAAGATCCCCTGGCGGTCGATCCGGCCCGGTTAAAGGATATAGGGGTGTGGGGGACGGTCCTTGGTGGGAAGGTGATTCCTGCAGCAAAATAATATCTTGCGAGGAATTGTTTACGTGAAATCAAGATAAAATAATCCGGATCAGATCCGGGTGATCTCAACGGGGGTAAGCCCGGCCATTTTTTCCGGATCGAGGATAAACTCTTTTCTGTCTTCGTTTTCCAGGTAAACCAGGATGTCCTGCACGGTGACCTCGATCGCAAAAACGGTTCCTCCGCCGAGCGACTTGTCCGCCCACCGGTTGAGAATCCATTGCACCTCGTTTTTATCAACAGTCCAGCTGTGTCCCCTGGCGATACCGGTTACCGAACCGCGATACCCGGTCAGTTTGGCGACCGGCGGTGTACCACCTTGTCTTGCGAGCAATTCTCTGTCGCAGCGTAACAACAGCATTTTCCACGTATCATAGTCACCGCTGGTCACAAAAGGAGTGTTGCCCCGATAGTAGAGCTCCAGAACGGTCGGTTCCAGAAGCCCAGCCTGCTTGAACTGTTCCAGATTGTTGATTACAAATTTGACATGTTCCAGCGGGTTGAGGATCCTCATGGCCGCCGCCGGATCATTCTCGTTGGTGAGCCTGGCGAGTATCTCCATGATTTTAACCTGTTGCATCTCCTCGTGGCGCTGCTGCATCTTCTCGTTGGCAAAAGTCCCGGTAAAATCATCGGGAGGATGGAGAAAGCGGATGTTGTCAAGGTTCCAGCCCGTGTCTTTACTAGGGTTGAGTGTCTTCATGTGGTGTCCTGTAAAATGGGGTGAAGTTATTGTGTATGCGCCGTCGTTAAAGTTTGAGCCATCTGTTGGCAACGTCCAGCATCCTGCTGGCAAAGCCCCACTCGTTATCAAACCAGCAAAACAGCTTGACCAGCCGGTCACAGCAGACCTTGGTCTGGGTTCCGTCGATGACGCAGGAGCGGGGGTCGGTATTGAAGTCCACTGACGCATGAGGCTCTTCAGTAAAGCCTGCCAGGCCGTGCAGATCGTTTTCGCACTCGTGTTGCAGCAGTTGATTGAGTGCCCCCGCCGAAGTTGGCCGTTTGAGGTTTATCGACAAGTCCATCGCAGAAACATTTATGGTGGGCACCCGCACGTGCAGACACTCAAACCGTCCGGTGAGGTGCGGCAACAGGCGATTAATACCCTTTGCCAGGCCAGTGTCGACGGGGATAATGGAATGCAGCGCGCTCCTGGTCAGCCTGAGGTTGGTATGGTGATAGCTGTCGATGACCGGCTGGTCGTTCATTGCCGAATGAATCGTGGTTGTGGTGCCGCATTCAATACCGTATTCACGATCAAGTATATTGAGGATGGGTACGATACAGTTGGTCGTGCACGAGGCGTTGGAAACAACAGTATGGTGTGGCAGAAGCTCTTTCTCGTTGAATCCATAGACGATTGTGGCATCCACTTCCGAACTCATGGGGTGTGAGACCAGAATTTTTCTGGCCCCGCTGGCTACATGTATATCTGCGGTCCCACGATCGTCAAAAGTTCCTGAACACTCAAACAGAAGATCTATGCCAAGTTCTTTCCAGGGGAGTTTTGCGGGGTCTTTCTCGCTGATAATTTTGACCCGGTCGTCACCTATATAGAGGGTGTTGCCCTCAAATCGAAGAGGATACGGGAAACGGCCGTGGGTGGTGTCGTATCTTGTCAGATAGGTAAGGGTTTCAATATCGGCAAGCTCGTTTATGGCTATGATGGAAAATTCCGAGCGGTACGGGCTTGAATAGACAGCCCGCAGGACAGACTGGCCGATCCTGCCGTATCCGTTGATTGCAACTTTGTAGCTCATAGGGTGAAAATTGGTTGGATTGGTTTGTTGACTTGGCCCGGCAGTCAAAGTCCTGGCCGGTTACATCTCTCACACGTTACAGTCCGCAACATATATTTTTCCCCGCAGTAACTGCGGCTGCGATGTTTTTTGGCTGCAACAGGTATCATTACAGCGATTGGGTGCAATTAACAACCGCAGATTTCAGGAAAAGGTGTGTATCGGGAAAAAAAGGGTGGATGGGGGGAGTCGCCGGTGAACAGTTTTCCCTGGAACCTTAAGCGACAGGTAGAAAAATAAATCGATTCCGGGTAATACAAAGGATGCTTCACAACATTGCCGCTAACTTATCAATTCAACAAACCAGAGACGGGAGAGAAAATGGAAGCGGAAGGCCGCATAATCATAAATACCGGAGACGGTAAAGGAAAAACAACGGCAGCCCTCGGGACAGCCTTCAGGGCGCTTGGACACGATAAAAAAGTATGTGTTATTCAGTTCCTCAAGGGAAAAGGTAGATATGGAGAACGGATAATGGCGGAACGGCTGCCAAATCTGGACTGGCATATCTGCGGCAAAGGATTTGTTTTTATGAAAGAGAATCTTGAGGAAGACCGCAGGGTGGCAAGAGAGGGGTTTGAAACTGCAAAACGCTGTATTCTCAGTGACCAGTATGATCTGGTTATTCTCGATGAGATCACCTATCTGCCGTTGTACGATTTTCTCGACGTGGAGGAAATCGTCGAACTCATACGCAACAAGCCCAGGCGGTTATCCCTTATTCTTACCGGAAGGGACGCTGACCCCAAACTGGTGGAACTCGCCGATACCGTGTCCGTCATGGAACCGTTGAAGCACGCTTACAAGCAGGGAATAAAAGCGCAGAAAGGTATAGAATTCTGACAACAGCGGGCGCGAACTTCACAGCAACACATTTTGCGGAGAAAAAAAATGATGAACAAGGGGGTGCTGGAAAATATTTTGGTTCTCGATCTGTCACGGATGCTGCCCGGGCCGTACTGCTCGATGATTCTCGCCGATCACGGCGCAGAGGTGATTGCCATAGAGAGTTCTCGTTTTCAGGAGGATGGCCTCTTTTTTAACGACCTGAACCGAAACAAGCAACATATGTCGCTTAACCTGAAGTCGGCAAAGGGGGCGGAGATTTTTTTTGAGCTCGCCAAAAAGGCCGATGTGATTCTCGAGGGTTTTCGTCCGGGAGTGGTAAAAAGACTCGGGGTAGACTACGAATCGATACGGCAGGTAAATCCCGGGATAGTGTACTGCTCGATCAGCGGCTACGGCCAGACCGGGCCGAAGAGTCAGGAGGTCGGCCACGATGTCAACTATCTGAGCAGTGCCGGACTGCTCGACTTGATCGGTGAAAAAGACCGGCCGCCCGCTATTCCAGGGATCCAGATCGCGGATATTGCCGGAGGCAGCATGAATGCGGTTATCGGGATTCTGCTCGCACTTCTGGACCGGGAAAAAAGCGGCAAGGGGCAGCATATCGATATCTCCATGACCGACGGAGTCCTCGGGTTTCTCTCGCTGCCCTATTATTTCAGCAGAGCAACGGGCAACCAACCCGAAAGGGCGGACGGTATGCTTTCGCACCGATACGGATGCTATAACACCTACCGGACCGAAGATGGTAAATATGTGGCAATCGGGGCAGTTGAGCACCGGTTCTGGGCCAGGCTCTGCGCCATTTTGGAGCTGGATCATTTCACCAATCTGCAATATGACGAAAAGCGGCGGACCGAGATTATTGCTAAGCTGCGAAAAATTTTCAGCTCCAAAGCCCAGAAGGAGTGGGAAAGGATACTGGGCGGTGAAGATGTCTGCTTTTCCTGTATAAGGACAATGGACGAGGTGTTCACCTGTGACCTGTTTATCGACAGGGGGATGATCCAGTCCTACGGGTCTGAAGACGGTGAATCCGATACGGCCCGGTACGGGTTCGGCATCCCCGTCAAGCTGAGCAGAACCCCCGGGGCAATAAGGAGTAATCCCTGCGGCTTCGGTGTCCACACCGAACAGATCCTGCAGGAGCTGGGATATGACGAAGATGAAATTGAAACTTTCAGGCAAAGTGGCGTTATATGAGTTTTTTTGCAGATTGCAGCTGTGACAGCGGTTGTCTCTTTACCTTTCTGTGCATACAAGTTTACAGCGGACTTTGATAATGGTCCCGACTCGACTTTTCAACGAAACAGAGGAAAAGGAGGTATCCTATGTCGCTTACACCTTCAACCATGCAGGAACTTGGCACAAAAGCACCCGGTTTCACCCTTAGGGATTTTGACGGAAACATCTTTTCCCTGGAGGACCAGAAGATAGATCGGGGACTGCTGGTGATCTTCATGTGCAACCACTGCCCGTATGTGATTCATATCCGAAAAGTCATGGTGGAGAAAATCCTGGATTATCAGCACCAGGGGATCGCGGTTGTCGGAATTAATGCCAATGATTATATGATGTTCCCCGAAGATGCTCCGAAGAAAATGGCGTCGGTGTCGCAACAGTTCGGTTACAGTTTTCCCTACCTGGTGGACGAACAGCAGCAGGTGGCCAAGGCCTACAGGGCCGCCTGCACTCCCGATTTCTTTCTCTATGACAAAGACCTTAAGCTTGTATATCGGGGGCAGTTTGACGGCGCCCGTCCCGGCAACGGGGTGGAGATCACCGGAGAAGACCTGGGTGATGCGGTGGCCCGGCTCATCGGTGGATTGGAAATTTCGGCAGAGCAGCGACCGAGCATGGGGTGTAATATCAAGTGGAAGACAGGCAACGAACCCGATTATTTCCGTCGCTGACCGGAGCTGGAAGATCGGTGTTGAACTATTTTGCCTACGGCTCTAACATGTCTCTTGCAAGGCTGCAGGAAAGGGTTTGCCGCGTCCGGATCCTTGGCACCGGCATGCTGCGGGGCTACCTGCTGAAGTTTCATAAAAAAGGCATGGACGGTTCCGCCAAGTGTGATGCCTTTTATACCGGAAACCCTGACCATTATGTTTTGGGCAGGGTCTTTGCGATCAACGAGCAGCAGAAAATCCTGCTCGACAGGGTTGAGGGGCTGGGGAAGGGATATTGTGAAAAAATGGTGGAGATCCTTCCTGTCTGCAGCCTGTCCGCACCGGTTCAAGGTAGGCAAAAAGCCTCCATCTATTATGCAACGGATATAGATGAATCCCTCAAACCCTTCAGCTGGTACAAAAACCACGTCTTGCAGGGAGGAAGGGAGGCCGGGTTCGACTGTGACTATATGCGCCTGATTGAGCAGACAGCGGCAATTGAAGATCCGGACCTCTCAAGAGAGGCGCAACAAACCGCTGTCTACCGCCGGTAAACGGCCTGGGCCTGCAACCAAGCCGGCCCTCCCAAGCTATTTTTTACTTGAGTTTTTTCGGTTTGCAGACGTCTTCCGGCTTCGCCACGCTGCGGCCGCACCCTTCACAAAAGTGCGTCGCCGGCTGAATAAGCGAAATAAACGATTTGGCATCTTTTACCTGCAGTTCTTCCTCTACATAAGCACAAAGGGTTTTGTGTTTTTTATCACTCATTGCAGATCTCCTTGTATATATCAGAATAGCATGTTGTTCCTTTTGTCGGCCGGCCGCTCGTCAGAGAGCATGTTGCCGGCTCCTGATTGTACCTGCACCCGACTTTGCAAGTCATCTATAAATGATTATCATTGCTGTATCCTTGGGCAACCGGAATTATAAGTGGTGATTCCGTTTTCCCGGTATTTATTCAGGAGGAAACACGATGAAAACACAACAACAAATGGTAGAGTCGTTTCAAATGGCTCACCGCGGATATATGAAGAATCTCGGTTTATGTCTTGAGCGGATAGAAAAAGATTTTGAAGCTTCCCGCGAGATTGACGAAGTGTGCAACGGCGAATGGTGCCGGGCCATAGAGTATTCCCTGGATGAAATGGCAAAAGAGCTCTATTCAATCAGTGAACCACGCTGGGTTGCCGATGACTATTCAAGGACTCTTCGCAATATGCGTCGCAGGTTGCATGACCTCTACGCCAGATACCAGGGGCTCCGTTCAAGCGCAGAACATTGACGGCTGGTCCTCCCAAAAGGAGGACGGCAACATCCGTCATCTGTTGCCCGCCTGTCCCTGTCTCCTTGTCTACGGCCCACTGCTCTTAAAACGATAAACTGTTCGCCGGGTCACTATTATCTGTTACAGTAAGAGTACGGATCTGAATTACTGCATGCTGACAGGAGAATAGAACACAATCGTCATTTTTCTTTACCGGCGGAAAAGGTCGTTACAGGGAGGTGGGTGTAATGGAGACAAGGGGGCAACAAAAGAGCACGGGGGTTATTGTCGTAGATGTTCAGGGCGATTTCACAGAGTGGAAAAACGGTGCGCTGGCGGTAAGCGGGACCGGCAAGGCTTTTATCGATAAACTCGGCCAGGCAACCAGCACCCTGAAGAGCAGCGGATGTAAGATCTATGCCACTATGGACTGGCATCCCTCCGGTCACATCTCTTTTTTTACCAGTCATAACAATAAAAAGATTATGGACGTGATACGGGTCGATGGAAGAACACAGGTGCTGTGGCCGCCCCATTGCGTTCAGCACAGTTCCGGCGCAGAGCTTGTTCTTGATAAGGGACTCTTCGATGCGGTGGTCAAAAAGGGGCAGAATAAAAATTTCGACAGCTATTCCGGATTTAAAGACGACGGGGGTGAGAGCACCGAACTGCTCGACATCCTGAAAAAAGACGGAATTGAGCAGTTGATCGTCTACGGCATAGCGATGGATTATTGCGTCAGGGCTACTGCAATCGATGGCGTATACGCCGGATTTGACGTCACCGTCATTGAGGATCTGACCGCTCTAATCACTCCCGAGACCTCCTTAAAAGCGAAACAGGATATGATTAACAGCGGTGTTGTTTTCCAAAAGCAGCTGTAACCGGACGGAAGGTACGTTACTGCAGCAGAGAAGATTTTTTTCTCCGGGAAGATCCGGGCAGTTTACCAAACAGGATCCCCACCAGGAAAACTCCGGCTCCCGCCAGAAACCAGTGCAGTTTTTTGTCTTTTTGCAGCTCTCTGTTCTCCTCTTCGATGGTGGCTATCCTGGCGGTGAGTTCTTCGTTTTTCTTTTCGGTCCGCTGCTGCAGTTCCTTGAGCTCAATCACGTCGGAAGTATCCTGAAGCAGGGTCTGGTATTCATCGTGAATGCGGTCTTTTTCAAGGGCAATGGTTTGCAGTTCAACCCGGGCCTGCTCAAGAGCCTGGTCGGTCTCTTCGAGCTGTTGTTTTGTTTCGGCTTCCCGTTCTTTTATCTCATCATTTTCCTTGCGCAGGGAAGTGACCATTTCGGTAAGCGGTGGGGTGGGGCTGAGAAACCTGCTCAATATCCAGCCTTCGTTGCCGTTTTGCAACCGGACCCTGGAGTAGTTTCCCTGCTCTTCAAGAAGCGACAGGGAACTTCCATCCTTTACCATTGCAATAATCTTAAAATTCGTTCCCTGGCCGGTACGAACGACAACTTCTGCAGACGGTTTGACGTACCGTACCTGCGAAGCCGTGGCCAGGGCGGCGGCAGTAACAACGACCGCAGCGGCAACAATAGTTACGAGATATTTTTGAGGGCCCGGTGATGATGGGACAAAGTTTGTTTTCATGATTAAGCGTTGGTACCAGTATGATTATGATAAACGTCGGCTGTGGTGCTTTTTGCGCGGGTTATGCTTGTGATCAGGGGACGTGCGTTGGATTTTGCAGCGGCACCCCTGACGCATTGATTACGGGCTCTGTCTATCGGTGAACCAGTGACACCGGTCGTAAGCCATGACTCTAATGAAATAGAGTTGTTTGCAAAAAACAATCGTTTTTTATGCAGATTTACAAAATTTTAACAATCAGTAGCGGTCAGAGAAAATTGTCAACAGCGGAATGATTAAGTGCGGTGGCAAAATTCTCGGCGAAGCCTGGATAGGTCTTCCGGTAGGCTGAGAAAATCTCATCAAACGGCACATCGACGAAGGTGCCGCGATCTCTTAGATATTCCATGTGTTTTCTGCCCCTGGTGTCAAATTCATGAAAAATCGAATCGGCTTGGCCGTCAAACTCCAGAGGTTTGACGCCGAAACGTTCACAGAGCGAGAGGTTGAATGCCGGGGTCGCCTTGACCCACTTCCGGTCGAGAAGCATCTCGGTATAGCCGTGATAAATAAAGATATCTGTCCCCATAAGAGCCCGCAGCTTCGGGGTGGTGAGATGGTTGGTAACATCACCGAATCCCAGCCTGCAAGGTATTTTCTGCCGGCGCCCCAGCGCGGCGAGAAGTACCGCTTTGGCAACGCAATATCCCTTGCCTTTTTTCAGGATTGCCGAAGCTCTCATTGAATCGCGGCTGTAGCCCAGATCGTATGGGTCGTAGAGTATCCGGTCACGTACCGCATAATAGAGGGTGATCGCTCGCTGGACCGGGGTGTGGCAGTCGCTGCAGAGGGTGTCGGCAAATTCGATTATGTCGGGATGATCGGAATCAATGAAAAATGACGGCTGCAAATAGGGATGGTTGTTGTCGTACATGGTATCTGGCAAAATATTGTGATGGTACTGTTATGTTTGTGGTATCCGGCCCGGACAGCTTAAAACATCTGCACATAATAGTAAACCTGTGTTTGCCCTGTACGGCTGCCGCCTGGCTTTCAGGCGACCCCTCTCCCGTAGTTTCAGCAGGAAAAGTTCCCTTTGAAGGATTTTACCTGGGATTAAAGAGGTATTGGACAAGAGAACAGCAAGCTCCGGGAAGTATTTTTGTAAAATTGACTTAATCCATTTTATCGCAGCCAACAGGTGGTATTTTGGCAACGGTATGGTGGCAGGGGTCTTTCGGTTGCCAATAAATGAGATTGCCGAAACGATGAAAAATTGTAACAGTAAGGGGAGAAATGATAAAACTCGCCATTCTCGTAAGAGAGGAGACCACCGCCAGGTGTACCGGCAAAGGATGTCTGAAAAGTTTTTTTGCAAAATCTGAAAGCTTTGCCCGATACCAGGGCAGCGAGGTAGTTCTCGCCGGTTTTTTTCACAGCGGCGGAGACCTGGAGTATAAGATCGGGAAAATGAAAGAGGCCGGCGTACAGGTGATCCACGTCTCCACCTGTATGAGGGCAAAGTATGAATACTATGAAGAACTGGTGAAAAGACTGGCAGAAGATTTTGACGTCGTCGGGTATACCCACGGTTCAGAACACGGCAAGATCAGGAATACGCTCACCATCGTCGGCAAAACTGGTAAATTCTAGACTCTTGCTCGTGGGCTTATCTTCGGGTGAAGCCGGACAAACAGATTATACGTATCATGAACAGGAGCATCTCTTATAAAAACGGGACAAAAGCGGACACCGGTTGGCCGTGCAGTAGATCCTTCAGGGAACAATTACAAGGCAATCTCGACTCCTTTACCCGTTGCGAGGTGAAGCAGCCGCCTGGAAGTATGCGGTTTGCAGCTGTCGCCGTCACTGTGATCGATTTCCGTCATCAGGGCAATCTTGCCGGGCTGGGAGAACAGAGGGACGACAGTGCCGCGCTGATATTGACGCGGCGGTCGCCGATGCTCAGAAGCCATGCTGGTCAGTGGGCTTTGCCAGGGGGCAGGATTGACCCAGAAGAATCACCGGTGGAGACCGCACTCAGGGAGTTGCGGGAGGAAGTGGGGCTTCACCTCACCAGGGACAACCTCATGGGTCTGCTTGATGATTATGTTACCCGCTCAGGGTTTCATATTACCCCGGTGGTGTTCTGGGGAGGCACGGTGGGGAAATTACAAAAAAATGACGGCGAGGTTGCCTCGATTCACCGCATTCCCTGCTCTGAACTGGCGCGACAGGATGCTCCCTTGCTGGAGAACGGTGTCGTTCCCGGCCGTCAGGTGCTTTATATGCCGGTGGGCAATACGGTGATTGCTGCTCCCACCGCGGCCGTGTTGTTCCAGTTTCGGGAAGTCGCCATGTTCGGCAAATCTTCGCGGGTGGCCCATTACGATCAGCCGTACTTCGCCTGGAAGTAGTGTTTTCCGAAACAAAAAAGTCTGCCGGTAAAAATCTAGTCCACATATCTTACGATGTTGCAGGCTTGTTTCGACTCCAGGAGATCAATCGCCGCCTCGAGTACCCGGTTCTGGTAAACTATATCAAACGGGGTGCCGAGAACCAGCGCTCCATGATGTTACCGGTCAGGAGGGATTTTGGGATCGACATGGCCGTGAGCCTTTCGGCAAAACCGGCAACGGCAATTACAACCGTTGCAATACCTGTCATGTAGGAAATGACTAGCGCGTTCAATTAGTTTTTCTACATGAAGTCTGAAGGAAAGGTGGGGAGTGTTGTCAGCAGTTGTCTCTTTAATCTGTATCAGTTAAAAATCAGTTAAAAGCATTACCGCTCTTGTATAAATGTTGTGTAGTACTATCTGTACCCCATGGATTTGCCAGCAAACAATAAAATAAAGCATCATCGGTGCAATAGCAAAAAGTTGATAAAAGTTGATTTTTGTTAACTTCATCTTTTCACTAGATGAAATACACCGATATTCCATAGATAATATATTTATTCTTCCCGAATAATCTGGACATGGTTCCAGAATTTTTGCAATAGAGTCAAGATGTCACCAGGCAGGATGTGGTTTCGGCAGCCGGAAGATTGCTTGAGGCGGGTAATCTTATTCAGTTTAACTGGAATCCTTTTTACAAGTTCCATTCTATGGGCAAACATCGTGATTGATGTGGCAATTTGTAAGGGGAAACAATTTGGTTACGAAAAAGTAATGCACCACTGAAGTAGGGGCAATCTTATATTTGTGAAATCACACGTCATAGACATCATTTTATAGCATGAAAACGAACTGGCTTTAGTGTAAGGTGTTGTGGTAACCTGATTTCTATGGGGAATTTTTGTTTCCACCAAAACAGTTTACGGTGAATTTAGTGGTTTTCGTGTATTCAACAGTCAAAAACAGCTATGCCGAAGAAAAAAAATCTGGATGATAGAGAGATAGAAGATCACGTTAATGATAACTCACAACCGTTGAACATGGTTCACTCGAAAGTAAAGTTCGAGGTGTTCGGTGAGGAAATGATCGAGAAAAGTGTGAAAGCCAGTGGTAATAGCGGCAGGATCTATCTACCCCCTGACTGGGTTGGTCATCGAGTGAAAATCATAAGAATAGACTGATTGAGTGAAAGGAAATATGGACACGAAAAAAGATCTGAAGATTCGCAGTTGGAAAAAAGAAGATACCGATGGTATCTGTGAGATTTACAGCCTCATAACCAATAAAGATGTTGATGCAGATTTTAGGCGTGTTGTTTTGGAGCGAGCTCAACAGGCCGGAAAACAGGCTCATTTTGTCGCAGAGTTTGAAGGCAAAATTGTAGGGTTCCTGATCTCTTACATTCTCCCTTTCGGGTTCGGTGCTGAAGATTGTGCGTATATTGCCACGATGGGCGTTCATCCGAAATTTATGGATCAGGGTATCGGAGCCGAAATGACGAAAGAGGCGTTTATGTACTACAAATCTCAGGGGATTGTTAGTGTTTACACTTCGGTTCGTTGGGATTCCCCTGATCTGCTTTCATTTTTCAAAAATATGGGGTTCGAACGAAGCAACTATATAAACCTCCAAACAAAATTCAGCCTGCTAAAATAATAATGGATTAGTAAAAAGTGAGGTCTGCAACGAGGTAGGCTGCACGTCTTTGATGTCAATTGATACGGACCTCTTTAATGTCCATCCTATACGGACCCTTTTAGGGTTTCGTGCCTCTCTTACTTGTTCAATGTCATATTTGTACGCGAAATTTTATCCCCGAAGGTCAGCATAGACTCAGATGTCAGTCATATGTCTGTGGTAAAATTACTCGCATACCATGATTTAGAATAAATCCCCCCTCTTTTATCTCAAGTGCTGTAACCTTTCATGGCAGGCGGTTTATTGGCCGGTTCTGATCTCCCCTCCCTTGAGTGGCGGCTATCAAGGGATCATAAAGCAAAAGTCTCCACCACCCAGCATCCATTTTAACGAGTTTGTCGTGCCAGGTGCGATCAACTTTGTCGAATTTACATATTTGCCTTTTGCGACTTGTGTCGAGAAATCCGTGTGATATTGGCTGGAAACCTGGAACGGGCACAAGGTTGTTCAGCAATTATACTCTTTTTCTTGACATAGTATGAAACAATGGTTTATACAATAGCTACAAGATAGCTTTTAAGTAAGCATTATGAAGCTTATTTCCGCTATATTGTATCTTGGACGGATACTGAAACTGTTTGGTCGCGGATGGATTTATGGCAGGTAACGAAAGAATGAGAAGCAGGTGTTCAAGATCGGTTGTTTTTACTTCGATTCACTAAAATCAGTTGATATTGGACTCATAACTATAGATTAGGAAAAAGTAAGAAAAGAGAGAAAAAGAGCCTGAGGGAGAAGGGATGTCTACGAACACGGTACGGATAGGAAACATCTTTAAAGATTTACCTTTCACTTCGTTTCAATACCGCATCTGTATTTTCTGTTTTCTTGTTTGTTTCCTGGATGGTTTTGACTTAACCATCATCGGCGTCACTTTGCCGAAAATCGCCGAGTATCTGGGGGCTTCCCATGAAGCTCTTGGCTTTGCGCTTGGAGCGGGTCAGTTTGGTCCACTGGTAGGAGCCATATTTCTTGGCATGCTTGCCGACCGGTTAGGTCGTAAGTGGATGTTGTGTGTGTCTGTCTTTATTTTCGGTATATTTACACTGCTTACCCCGACGATTTCAGACGCGGGTCAACTTGGTTTGTATCGCTTTCTGGCGGGGATAGGTCTGGGAGGTGCGATACCGAACGGACTTGCAATTGCCTCAGAATATGCTCCAGCAAAATCCCGATCATTTATTGTGGCCACGATGTATGCCGGGATGCCAGCAGGTGCCATGACGGGCGGCTTTGCAGCTGCGTACATCATCCCCAATATGGGTTGGCAGCATATGTATTATCTCGGCGGCTGGGCTCCGATTGTGTTGGGGTGCTTTATTGCGCCTTTGCTACCTGAATCCCTGGAATTTCTTGCTTCGCGCGGCAAGCTGGGTGACCAGGAGAAAATTCGTTCCATCGTCGCTAAAATATCCCCTGATATAATCTGCAATGGTCCTGTCAGGTTCATCAACACCGTTGCTGTTAAGCCAGGTGTGCCAATCAAACGGCTCTTCACTGAAGGTCGTGCGGCAACAACTCTACTGTTGTGGATTGTGTGTAGCGGCGCACTCTACCTGCTATGGGTTTTGAACACTTGGTCACCGACATTACTTAAAAACAGCGGCGCAACGGTTCAGCAATACAGTTTCGCCTATTCACTGCTCTGTTTCGGGGCAATGATTTCGTCACTGTTTGTGGGATGGACAATGGATAGAATCAATCCGTTCCGGGTGTTGCAAACAGGTTTTGTGTTTGCAGCATTTAGCCTTATTGCATTTGGAATCGGTGCCGAAAGCGGGTCTTTTGCTGTCATCGCGATTCTATCAGTAGTTTGCGGAATATTTATCAATGGCAGTCAGACGGGGACCCTCGCTGTTGCAACACTCTCGTACCCTGCAGATATCAGGGCCACAGCTATTGGCTGGGCATATGCGGTAGCTAAGATAGGTGCCATGATGGCACCTGTGGCTGGTGGCTACATGCTTGCGGCAGAATGGCCAGTGACGAAAATATGCAGCGCCAATGCCCTCATGGGATTCTTTACGGCTGTAATGGTGTTTCTCCTTCATTACCAACTTTCCGGAAGGTGTTTTACGACCTCTGCCAATGAGGAAGAACAACTGCGTGTTCTAACAAGAGAGGTCGGCGCACAGGTCGTCAAGCAGGTATCGGATAACTGATCAGGGTATCGGACATGAGACATGGAAAAAATGAGAAATTGAAAAGAGGACAAGATGGAAGCAAGTCGTGAAATCTATTGGAATGTCGGACATGGAATCGTAACTCTTTTGCCGATGTACCTGCTTGCCGTTTTTGGATTGGCATGCATGGCCATAGGGCTCTTGAAAAGAATCAAGGTTTATAAAACGGGCCTTCCGATGAACAGAAAAGATCAACCGGGAAAGAGACTTCTTTGCACTCTGCAGACCGCTCTTCTGCAAAAACGGGTGACCTCTCCTCTTCTCCCTGGACTCTTCCACGGTCTTTTTTTCTGGAGTTTTCTTATCCTGTTCATCGGAACCGCTCTGATCGTTCTTCAGGCTGACTTTACCGATCTTTTCTGGGACATAAAGTTTCTTGAAGGGTCTTTTTACAAACTGTTCTCTCTGGTGCTTGATCTGGCTGGCATTCTGGCGGTGGTGCTGCTCATCGCACTGCTCGTTCGTCGATTTGTAATATTGAGACATAGCATCAATGAAGACAGGGAACAGCTGTTCATGCATGTTCTCATGTTGCTCATCCTGGTCACTGGCTTTCTTATAGAGGGTTTCCGCATGGCGGTAACCGAGTTGGGCACCCCCCTGGCGTCCTGGTCGCCGGTGGGGCTATTTATAGCAACCATTTTTTCAGGGGCAAAAGAACAGTCAATGCTCCTTCTGCATAAATTCACCTGGTGGATCCATCTGCTGCTTGTCATTGGTTTTATAGCTGCTATTCCATTTACTAAGTTTCGTCACATCGTCACTACTGCCTCTAATTATTTTTTCAAAGACCTTGGTCCAAAAGGGAAATTAATCAATCTCGACCTCGAGGATGAAAATAAGGAAACCTTTGGCGCAGTGGCTGTAACAGATCTGGCATGGAAGGATATTTTAGATGCTGATGCGTGTACCACGTGCGAGAGGTGTCAGGACAGGTGTCCGGCGTACAACACCCAGAAACCTCTTTCCCCCATGCAGGTGGTTTCTCAGATTGGGGATGCCGCATTTACAAAACCGGATCAGAACCTGATTGACAAAATAGGCAAGGATGCATTGTGGTCTTGTACGACCTGTGGGGCATGTCAGGAAATTTGTCCTGCATCAATAGAGCACGTACGCAAGATTGTCGATCTGAGAAGATCCTTGGTGTTGATGGAAGGTGAATTCCCAGGCGATGAAGTCATGACGGCAATGGAACAGACAGAAGTGAACGGTAACCCGCTCGGTATGGGCTATGCAGGACGAGGCGACTGGGCAGCCGATCTGGAGGTACCAACTCTGGCCGAGAATCCGGAGGTTGATGCTCTGTATTTTGTTGGCTGTTACGGCTCTTTTGATAAACGAAATATCAGGGTGGCACAAAGTTTTGTCAAGCTTTGCAAGGCCGCAGGGATCAAGCTGGCTATTCTTGGTAAAGAGGAGAAGTGCTGTGGTGAACCAATGCGGAAGATGGGCAATGAGTATCTCTACCAGACACTGGCCCAGGAAAATATAGAGCTGATTAAATCGTACGGTATCAAACACATAGTTACCACCTGTCCACACTGTTTTAACACCTTGAGCAAGGATTATGCAGACTTGGGTCTGGAGGGAGTGGCTATAGATCATTACACGGTTTTTCTCGATGAACTCATTGCTGAAGGAAGTCTGGACATCGCCGCTGACAATTTTTCATGCACATATCACGATTCATGCTACCTCGGCAGACACAATGAGATATATGAACCACCAAGGTCACTGTTGCAACATGCGGGAGCCTCGCTGGTAGAAATGGAGCGTAGCGGAAGTGAGGCGTTTTGCTGCAGCGCCGGAGGGGGCCGGATTATGGCTGAAGAAAAGCTTGGTGAACGTATCAATATAAAACGGGCGAAAATGGCAGCTGATCTTGATACAGGTCTCCTGGTATCAAACTGTCCTTTTTGCCTTACGATGTTTGAAGATGGTATCAAAGGTGCTGAGTTAGAGAATAAACTAGAGCCGAAAGATATCGCCGAAATTCTTGTCGAACGGGTGAAACATTAAACAAAACCGCTCAGATAAGTCCATTTTGAGATGAGACGTTTTCAAATTATCGGTTTTTGCTAAAAACCTGGTAGCAATATCATTTGAGGAGACAAATATGAAACTGCTCGTATGTATGAAACAAGTTCCTGATATGGAGTCAAAATTCCAGATTGACGGCAACGGTACATGGTACAGCCTCGAGGACCTTGCCTGGCGCATGAACGAGTATGACGAATACAGTGTTGAACAGGCCGTCTTGATAAAGGAGCAGCTCGGTGACGTCGATGTTACGGTACTTTCGATTGGCTCAGATAAGGTTAAAGAGACCATGAAAAAGGCACTTGCTATGGGCTGTGACCGGGGCGTTCATATTGATGATGCGAATGTCTTTACCCGTGAGCCGTATGAGATCGCAGGAATTATCGCTGAATTTGCAAAAGATAAAGGTTTCGACGTCATCCTTACTGGTATGCAGTCCCAGGACAGGGGGAGTGGACAAGTGGGGCTTCTGGTCGCAGAGATGCTTGATATAGCGTCTGTTTCCACAATTGTCTCCTGTTGCTGTACAAGCGAGGATGTTGAAGTTGCCCGTGAACTGGAAGGAGGTATCAAAGCGAAGATCAAAGTGAAGCTTCCCGCCTTACTGACCTGTCAGCTCGGTCTCAATGTTCCCCGCTATCCAACCCTGCCAAACATCATGAAGGCCAAGAAAAAAGAACTTCTCACACTTCCTGGAGAAGACTTCCTGCAGGTTGCTCCAAGGATGACAACGGAAGCGATGTTTATACCAGAGAAAAAAGCCGGGGGAATCATTCTGGAAGGCGATGAAAATGAACTGGCTGACAAGCTGATAGCGATTCTCAAAGAAAAAACTGCTGTACTGTGATGGAGGGAAATATGAAACTATTACTTGTTGCTGAGTACAGAGAAGGGAAAATACTGGATACTTATGGAGAGTTGCTTGGCTTTGCCCAAAAACTTAATGCTGAAAGCTCCATGGTTCTGGTCGGTGCAGCGGACAGTCTGCCGTCTTTTGATGGAAAACTTTATCTTGCGGATGTTGCCACGCATGGTGAGTCCAATGCAGATGTTCACAAGCAGGTGGTGCTGGACGTGGTTTCCAGGGAAAATCCGGATATGGTGGTGCTCTGCCATTCTTCCTACGGTTGGGATCTTGCCCCAAGGATTGCCTATCAATTGAAGGCGGCCCAGGTTTCTGAGGTTGTTGATATTCAGGATGGAAAGCTCGTGGTACCTGTATGTAATGCAAAATTGCGTCGGACATTGGTTCCCGGAAGTGCGCTTACCGTGGCAACCATCCAGTCTGGTGCTTTTGCAGCGCCTGAATTGGCGGGTGCAGCGCCAAGGGTGGAATCGATTGAGGTCTCTACAGACGGAAGTTATACATTTCTTGGCTATGAAGAGGCTACGGAAGGTGGGGTCGATCTTACTAAGGCAGATATTATTGTAAGCGCAGGACGGGGCGTCGGGAAAGCGGACAATGTAGGTCTCGTCATTGATCTTGCCAAGGCTCTTGGTGGTGAGTATGCAGCATCCAGGCCGGTTGTGGATTCTGAATGGGTTGCCCATGAACGTCAGGTTGGAACAACGGGCCAGACAGTGGCGCCGAAATTGTATATAGCCTGTGGTATTTCTGGTGCCATACAGCACCTTGCCGGAATGAAAAAGTCAGATTTCATAGTTGCGATTAACACCGATCGTGACGCACCCATTGCAGAAGAGGCGGATGCCCTGGTGATAGCTGATCTTTTGCAGTTTGTTCCGATCTTGACAGAAAAAATACAATCCCTTTAAGGGGGGCTCGGGGTTTTCTTATATGAGGAAATCCCGGGTTGATTTGGGTATACTAGTAGGGAGACCTGAAAAACAGGATAGTGTTTGCGAATTTGAAGAGCTTTTAAAATTTCCCCGCAGATTTAAAAGCGATTCTGTTGAGGATACAATTCTTGATGCAGGCATGAAGTAGAGTGGTTAAGTAAGGTTATCAAGGTCTCCTTCGTATACAGGGAGATTCCGACCCGAGAAGTACGGCCGGATTATCAGCGTGTTTTCAAGCTGTTTGAATTCTTTTATCGAATTATGCAGATGAAAAAAGCACAGACTGTCAAGACAATACTGGCACGGGGATGCAGATACGGAGGCAACAAACCAGCTCTGGTTTCCGAAGGGACATCATACTCTTTCAACACCTTACAACAACGGGTGAAAAAACTGGCCAACGGGTTCCTCGATCTCGGTTTACACAAAGGGGATCGGGTGGCGATACTGAGTAAAAACAGTGTGGTAGTTGCGGAATCGTATCTGAGTGTTCCATCGGCAGGGTTGGTGCTGGTTGTTCTGAATTACCGGTTTTCCCCTAAAGAACTTCTGGCGGTATTAATCGATTCTTCCCCACAGGTGTTGCTGGTATCTGAAGATTACCTTGAACTTGTTCGGCAACTTGAGGACAAACTTTCTTTTATCAAATGGTTTGTTCATGTTGACGGGAACCATAATGTTTCAGGTAAATGGACGCATTATTCAACAATCCTTTCTAGAGGTGTTGAAAAACAAATTCCCGTAGATGTTGCCAATGGTGATCTGGCGGCCTTGATGTACACCAGTGGAACAACGGGCACACCCAAGGGTTGTATGATTACCCACCAGAACCTGTTTCATGCCGGCCATAGCCTGTCGGTTGAGATGGACATGACTGATACTGATGTTGGTCTCGTACCGGTTCCCCTCTTTCACGCTTCAGGGCAATGTCTGTTGCTGACCTGCGTATACAGTGGTTGTACAGCTGTAATTCAACCATGTTGGGATATTGGCAACTTCGTAAATCTCGTTACAGAGTACAAGGTTACCGCAACGATGCTTGCTACGCCAATGGTTACCAGTCTTGTTGCTGTATCAGAAGGTGAGCGTGATCGTATTGTTTCCCTGAAAAAAGTACTTTTTGCAGGAGCACCAGCGTCTGCTGTTATCTGGGCGAGGGCGATTGAAAGATTTGGAAATATCTTTATTCACGGTTTTGGTACCACAGAAACCGTGGGCTCCATCTCAATACTTCAACTCGACGACTTGCAGCATGCCCTAGATTCAGGATATTCGGACATTCTTAAATCCTGCGGCAGAGGGTATATGGACATGGAAGTAGAAATCGTTGACGAATCGCGAAAAAAACGTGTCGCTCCTCTCACAATTGGTGAAGTGCGAGTCCGCGGTAAAGGAGTCTCCAGGGGCTACTGGAGAAAACCGAAAGAGACCCGGCGAGCGTTTGTTGATGAATGGTTCTATACCGAAGACCTTGCCGTTGTCGATGAGAGAGGATTCATATCAATTGTCGGCAGAATGAAGGACATGATTATTTCAGGAGCGGAAAATGTTTTCCCAGCTGAAGTTGAAAATATCCTTCAGAAGCACCCTGCCGTATACCAGGCCGCCGTTATCGGTATAGCTGATGAAAAATGGGGTGAAGCAGTCACCGCATATATCCAGCTGAAAGCAGGAAAATCAACTGACGCCGAGAGCATAATAAACTTTTGTAAGCAGGAAATTGCATCGTATAAGGCTCCCAAATCCATCCACTTTGTCGATCAGCTCCCTTTAAGTGCAACAGGCAAGATTTTAAAGGGGAAACTGAAAGGCGCAGTTCATAATTTCGCACTGTAGATCTCGTTATTTACACGTAAAACGATAGTCGCTTCATGTCCACTATGTGTCGGTTGTTCTTCACCGGCACATCTCTCAATCTAAAAAGTAGCTATTATATAGCTTTCATGTCCCTGTTGTCTACGTCTTGATATTATTCATATAATCTCTTGAAAGCAGCTGTGACGGCATAAATTCTGCAAAATTATCCTGAATATTTCCTTGACAACATTGTAGCTACAATATAACTATAAACTACAAAGAAGCTATATTGTAACTATAGCGTCTAGGTTGATTTTTGCTGACCGACCTGGAGCTTGCACAATAACGAATCAAGCACAGGCAAATTTCTACAATGGAGGCCAGACAAATGGAAAGATGGCAGAACGTTGAGCGAGTACCCGCACCGGCAATAGTTCCTGAATATGGAGGTCTCGCCGGCATGAGAGTCCTGATGACCGGAAGCGTTGTTGCAGCACCGTTTGCCGCAAGTTTTATGGCGGAACACGGAGCGGAAGTAATACATGTGGAGCGACCAAAAATCGGAGATGCTTTTCGCGGTCAAGCCCCGGTTATTACGAATAGCAAAGACGGGGACAAGCAGTTCGATCTTGCAGGACCAGATGTGGCTCCACATGAAAAAGTCAGTACGGGCTGGATTCAAGAAGGCCGGAACAAGTTAAGCCTTACTCTCGAACTCAATCTGAACATTCCGGAATCAAAAGATATCTTCCTTTCTCTTATTAAAAACTGCGATGTCTGGGTTGAAAACATGGTTTGGGTTGAAAAGCTGGGCATCACCGAATCGATGTTGTTTGAAGTAAATCCCAAATTGGTCATTGCTCATATAAGCGGTTTCGGGCGTCCCCAGTTCGGAGGTGTAGAAGAAGAGTGTAACCGACCTTCTTACGATGCAATTGGCCAGGCGGAGAGCGGTTGGATGCATCTCAACGGGTACGAGGATCGTGCACCGTCTCTGGGTGCAATGTTCGTCAATGATTATGTCAGCGCCATGTTCTGTGTCAGCGGAATTCTGGTTGCCTACATCAATGCACAAAAGACAGGAAAGGGTCAGGCTGTGGATGTGTCTCAGGCTGAGTGTATGAGTAAATGTCTTGGCGATACCTTCGTCAACTACTTTACCCTTGGAATGGTTAAGAAGCGTGCCGGCAATAAAATACCGATCTTCCAGCCGGCTAATCTCTTCAAAACAAAGGACAATTATCTGTTTATCGGCGCTTTTGGTCCCGCAGTATATAACCGTGCACTTCAAGCAATGGATATTGATACAGATATTTACTCACACAAAAAGGCTGGCGGTTCCCGTGAGGCAGTTAACTCTGAGCTTGGCCTGGAAGTTAACCGGCTCATTGAAGAGTGGATGCTGCAACGAACTTCAGAGGAAGCTGCCAATCATCTCAAAAGCAAAAAAGTGCCCTGCGGGATACCGAGAACAGCAGAAGATCTCGCAAACAGTGAGCATTACAAAAAGAGGGGCAACTGGATCCAATACGAAGATGAAACATTAGGTGAGACCGTAACAGCTTATGGATTTGCGCCAAAGATGAGCAGTACTCCACAAAAGGTTTGGCGCGGTGGGCCGCGACTTGGTCAGGACACTGATACGATTCTTAGGAAAATCGTCGGATACAGCGAAGATGAGATCATTGCCCTCAAAGGCAAGGGAATTATCGACTGACCGATACCACTGAAAAATCTGAGTTCGGCTTAGGCCGGACAAGGAACAACCATAATCAACATTACAAAGAGAATAGTCATGGGAAAAAAAATCACGACAGTTGGAATAATCGGTTTCAACGTAATGGGAGCTGCCATTGGTTTGAACGCTGCGAGTTCGGGTTACAAGGTGATCTACAAAGAACTCAATGATGAATTGGTAAGCGCAATGTATGACCGTTGGGTAACCAAGGCATTGGCCAAGAGAGTAGAAAGGGGCAAATTGAGTCAGGAGGATGTTGATCTTATCTCTGGCCGTATTACTGGAACTGCCGATTTTAATGAACTGGCGGATTGCGACCTTGTAATCGAGGCCGCCGTCGAAAAAATGGACCTGAAAATTGAAATATTCAAGCAATTGAGTGATGTCTGCCGTCAGGATACCATACTTGCTTCTAATACGTCGACTTTCCTGATCGAGAAGCTGATGGAGAAGGTGGACAATCCAGGTAGAACTGCAGGGTTGCACTACTTTTTCCCGGCAAATGTCAATCGACTGGTTGAAGTAATTCGTCAGAAAAATACCAGCGATGAGACGTACGAGGCACTCATGGAATTTTCCGAGAGAAACAAAAAGGTACCAATCTCTGTCAGTGATTTTCCAGGGTTTGCCATTAACCCGGTTTTTATTTCAAGTTACATGGTTCTCTGTTCACTCCTTGGTGATAAGTACAATAGCGCTACACTCGACCAGGTATCTCAATCAGCCCTTGGAGTTAAATACGGTATTATCTGGGTATTGAATGGTTCGGGGCTTGGCACTGCCTATCACGCTGCTGCATCAATGAACGAATACCTGGCAGGAACAGATGTAGGTTTTCCAAAGACTCCGGCTCCGCTCAAGGAACAATTTGAGAGCGGTAACCCGTTTGATCTTGAGACTCCCGCATCAGATGATCCCAAGCTGCTGAAAGCAGCTGAGGAAGAACTCCTCGGTTCTGTTTTCTGTATCGCCACCCACCTGATTGAAAAACGTGTTGTTTCTAAAAAGGATCTCGAGCTTGGTGTTCGTACCGCACTTGCCTGGCCTAAAGGCCCATTCACTATGATGAACGAGTTGGGGATGGAAGAAGCGGCGAGGCTCGTTCAACTAAATGTTGAGAAAGGAAATTTCAAAATGCCGGCCACCTTCGCTAAAGGGGTCCCTGAGCCTTGGCAGATCTGACATGCGCGTGAAGTATGACAGTGGCTCGCGACGGCACAGAGCATCTTGGATTAATAAAGATATATACAAGGAGACAGGACAATGAGTAGTGCAACTACAGTTGGGGTGGTAGGTGCCGGGAACATGGGATCCGGTATTGCCCAAAAGCTCGCCATGGAGGGTGTACAAGTCATACTCGCTGATGTTGATATGGTATTTGTCGAGCGTGGAAAATCAACGATCAGCAGAATTCTGCAGGAGGGAGTTGAACGCAGACTACTCAGTGACGAGCAGATGCAAAATGCCCTGAACAGAATAGCAGGTACCGCCAACCTTGGAGATCTCAAAGATGCGGATATGGTCATCGAGGCGATTTATGAAGATGAAAAGGTAAAGACTGAACTATTTACCAAGCTTGATGCAATATGCTCTGATAAGACCATCCTTGCAACCAACACCTCGAGTTTTTATGTCAGGCAGTTCGCCGAGGCAACTTCAAGACCGGATCGTTTTGTCGGTATGCACTACTTTTTCCATCCAGCAAAGAACCGGCTGTTGGAAGTTATCCCTCATGAGGGTACAAGTCCTGAAACAATAAAAAAATCTCTTGAAATTGGCAGGCTTCACGGGAAGACAACCATCTGTGTGAAGGACGCCTCCGGATTTTGTGTCAACCGGTTCTTTTCCCCTCTGCTCACCGAGTCGGTCCAGATTCTCGATGCGGGGATTGCAGACATTCCAACCATTGAAGCAGCGGCAAAAGCCGCCTTTAAAATAGGGATGGGTCCGTTTGAGTTGATGAACGTGACAGGAATCCCGATCTCGGTTCATGCTTCGGCGACGTTTGGCCGGGAGCTCGGATCAATGTACGGCACCCCAGAATCATTGCCGATAAAGATGGAGCAGAAAGACTTGTATGACCTGGAAGGTACGCCGGATGAGAGCAAATTTGAAATCGTACAGGACAGGTTGTACGGAGCTTGTCTTGGTGCCGCAGCCGCTTTGGTCAGCGAAGGGGTTGCCTCTGTGGAGGACACAGATCGTGGAGCCAAAATAGGATTACGGTGGAGACAGGGACCGTTTGAAATCATGAACCGGCTGACCATCGCAAAGAGTTGCGAACTGGTCGAGGCAATGACGAAAATTTATCCCGATTTTACCATGCCTGAGATCCTGTTGAAACAGCGTGAAACCGGCAAGCCATTCAGTTTCCAGTATGTCGATTATGAGGTGGATGACGGTATCGCTTTCATTACGATCAATCGTCCGGAAGCCATGAATGCCCTCAATGAAGTCACAGTCAACCAGCTTGACGAAAAATTTGCCTTGGCGGAAGGTGACGACGGCGTCAAGGCTATAGTTCTGCGCGGGGCAGGTAAGGCCTTTGTCGCAGGAGCCGATATTCGCTATTTCATCAATAACATAAAGAAAAAGCAGCTCGACAAGACTGAGTCCTTCACCCGGGC
Organism: Desulforhopalus singaporensis; assembly: GCF_900104445.1. Lineage (GTDB taxonomy): Bacteria > Desulfobacterota > Desulfobulbia > Desulfobulbales > Desulfocapsaceae > Desulforhopalus_A > Desulforhopalus_A singaporensis. The sequence continues at coordinate 135,092 of NZ_FNJI01000008.1, forward strand.
AGGACACGAACTGTTCCTGCGTATTGAAAACTCGGAAAAGATAACAGTTGCAGTCCTCGATGGTCTCTCATTAGGCGGCGGCAGCGAGCTGGCCCTCGCTTGCCAGGCGATTGTCGCAACCCCCAGTGGTTCCATGGGTTTTCCCGAAACTGCTATTGGCATATTCCCCGGTTTGGGAGGTATGATACGCAGCGCCCGTCATATCGGTACCGAACTGGCGAAATATTACGTTTTTTCCGGACGTCCGATCAGCGCTCAAGACGCTTATGATCTCGGTATTGTGACCAGACTGGTCGCACCCGAAAAATTAGACAGCACTCTTCGGGAGCTCTGTAATGGCGAGAAGCTGGATAAGTATCACTCCAGAGAGATTCCAGAACGTTTTGCTGATTTTGCTACCTTGGGCAGCCAGGAAAATATCGCCAAATTGCTTTCAGGTGAAAAACCTGTCGGGGTTCCTGAGCAATTGGCTGAAAAGACACTCAAGTCCATCTCTCGTAAAGCGCCTATCGCCTTGAAGCTGGCTGACGAGTTGATCAACGCACAGCAGAAGGTAACCATTCCTGAGGCGATAGAGCTGGAGCTTAAAGAACTGCACCATATTTTCTCTACCGAAGATGCCCTTACGGGCCTTACCTCTGCAGGACGCGGAATTCCGCAGTACCAGGGGAAATAAACAACCAATATCAACCTATATAAAAACACCACGGAGGATTTTACCATGCTACAACACGCATACATTCCATACAAAGGGTACTTCAGCAGTCCTTTTTCAAAATGGCAGGGTACTCTTTCCAACGACAACTCGATAGTACTCGGTGCAGAAACAGCCAAGCGCTGGTTTGCAGACAAAGGCATTGACGCCGGAATGTTCGATTATAACTACCATGGCATGACTGTTGTCCAGAAACAGTGCTTTTATGGTTCCACCTGGTCTGCGGCTCTGATGGGTATGCAGGTTCCCGGTATGACCGTTATGCAGGCGTGCTCAACCACAACGACCTGTGTCCAGCTTGCCGCTATGGCCGTGGAAGCCGGGACCCAGAAGATGCCATTTTGCTTTATGGCGGACCGCATGTCGAACGCTCCACACCTGATTTGGCCGAACCCGAAGGGACCGGGTGGTGAAGTCATTGCAGAAAACTGGGCAATGGATAATTTTGGTGCCGATCCTGTAACCGGCAAAGCAATGCTGGTTGCTGCAGAAAACGTCGCCAAGTTAGCCGGAGCAACAAGGGAACAGGCTGACGAACTCGTGCTTCGCCGTTACGAACAGTATCAGGATGCACTGAAAGACGGCCGCGCTTTCCAAAAGCAATACATGTATCCCGTCGAGGTGAAAATCAATAAGAGAAAGACCATCGTGTTCGAGGAGGATGAGGGCATCACTCCTGTAACCAGAGAAGGTGTCAGCGGACTGAGAAATGTACTGCCTGACGGTATTCACACCTACGCCCACCAGACACACCCGGCTGATGGAAACGCAGGGATAATCGTTACCGATAAATCCCGGGCCATGGAATTGAGCCCGGACCCCGACAAAACTATTCAGATCCTCTCCTATGGATATGCCAGGGTTGAACCGGCTCATATGCCTGCAGCGCCCGTTCCGGCTACCAAGATGGCGCTTCAAGACGCAGGTCTTAAAATCGAAGATATGAAGGTTATCAAGACCCATAACCCATTTGCAGCAAATGATCTGTACTTCGCCAAGGAATTCAATATTGATGTCAACAGCATGAACAATTACGGCTGCTCCATGATATTCGGCCATCCTCAGGCGCCCACCGTGGCACGGCTGCTCATTGAGGGTATTGAGGAGGCAGTCATGCTTGGTGGCGGGTACGTACTGATAACCGGCTGTGCTGCAGGTGATACCGGCGCATCACTGATTCTCAAGGTGAGCTAGCAATATTTTCTTATTAAACGGTCGTGTGTCCTTTGGATTCACGACCGAGAAGAATGGAGGAAGATTGTATGCGATTGGAAGAAAAACGCTGGATTTATCTGGTTGTCGGCACCATGATCAACGTTATCATCGGTCAGACATATGCCTGGTCCGTTTTTGTCAATCCCCTGGCCCAGGAGTTTGGCTGGAGCGTAGCTGATGTATCTATTGCCTTTGCAATTTTTCATTCAATTTCCTGTATACCGATTATCATAGCTGGTAAAATGCAGGATTGGGTTCAACCGAAGTTCATCATTCTGTTTGGGGCGATTATGTATGGCCTCGGTATGCTCGCAGTTGGCTTTGTGACTTCCTTGCCTCAACTCTATATAGCATATGGTGTTATGGGAGGTATTTCCATGGGAACAATCTATTCCGGCATCGTTCCCAACATGGTTCGTTTCTTTCCGGACAGGCGTGGTCTTGTCTCAGGTATACTCGCTGCAGGGGTTGGCTGCGGAGCGTTCCTCTGGGCTCCTGTAGCCGCCGTAATGATCGAGCGTTTTGAAGTTCTTCCAACGTTTAAAATGCTTGGGACGCTTTACCTCGTACTTCTCTGTATCCTCTCTCTGCTTATCCAGACCGCACCTGCCGATTTTGCTCCAGCCGGCTGGACTCCCTCTCCGGTACAACAAAAAACCATGATTATTCCGGACAAGGACTGGAAAGGCATGCTGCTCGATCCACTTTTTTACTGTCTGGCTATAGTTATTGTTATGGGTGGTATCTCCGGACTGATGATTATTGCCCATGCTTCGCCAATTCTCCAGTCCGTAGGTATGTATTCCGCGGTTGCTGCCGGAACATGGGTTGGTGTACTAGCGCTCTGTAATTCCAGTGGCAGGGCCGGATGGGGATTTATCTCAGATCTTATCGGCCGGATGCCGTCCCTGGTAATCATCTATGTCATTCTCGGTGTGGCAATGTTCTGGCTGGCTTCGAGTTCATATGCCGTGGTGGTACCTTTGCTGCTGGTCGGTATGTGCTTCGGCGGTTTTATGGGAATGCTTGCTTCGCTAACAGCAGACGCCTTCGGGCCCAAAAATCTCGCAGTAAATTTCGGCGTTATGTTCCTGCCGTTCGGGCTTGCAGCGTTTACAGGTCCTCGTCTGGCCGCTGTAATGAAAGCAGGCAGTGGGAGCTATGCACAGGCGTTTCTAATCGCAAGTGCGCTCAGTATAGTAGGCATTGTCATGGCTGTAGTTGCCAGTTACATGATAAAGAGACGTCGTATGGTTGCTGAAAACTCCGGGGATCTGGTTCTGGAGACTTCATAACAAACATCTTTTCCCTTTCCCATATGCAGGACTCAAGGGGATGAAAAATAAGGAGTACACTATGTCTGAACTCGCTAAAGGAGGCAGTTTCCTCCTTCAACACACCGATACGACAAGGGTTTTTACACCGGAAGATTTTGATGATGAGCATCGACTGGTTGCTGAAAGTATGACCAGCTTCCTTGAAGAAAATGTCTTTCCACGAATGGATGAGATAGACGCTAAAAAAGAAGGCCTCATGAAAGAACTGCTGGTTGAGGCCGGTGAATATGGTTTTCTTGGTTCAGACATACCGGAAAAGTACGATGGCACCGATACGGATGAAGTCTGTTCCACAATTATCGCCGAAAAAGTTGGAGCAGCAGGTTCTTTTGCGATCGCCCACGGTGGACATACTGGAATCGGTAATCTTCCTATTGTCTATTTTGGCAACGAAGAACAAAAATCCACATATCTTCCTTCCATAGTTACGGCCGAAAAAATTGCCGCCTACGCACTCACGGAGCCAGGTTCAGGTTCTGATGCGCTTTCTGCAAAAACCAGGGCCGTACTCAGCGAAGATGGAGGCCATTATATACTTAACGGCAGTAAGACGTTTATATCCAATGCCGGAATGGGCGATATCTTTATAGTCTACGCCAAGGTGGACGGCGATAAATTCAGCGCTTTTATTGTTGATGGTGACAGTGAAGGGCTGACGACCGGAGCCGAAGAGCATAAAATGGGACTGAAAGGGTCGTCCACCCGCAGTGTTTTTTTCGACAATGTCAAGGTTCCCGCAAAAAACCTGCTCTTCAAAGTCGGTAAAGGACATGTCGTTGCTTTCAACATTCTTAATATCGGACGGCATAAGGTGGCTGCTAATGCAGTCGGTGCCGCCAAGTATGCATTGGACCAGTCCGTGGCTTATGCGAATGAGCGAAAGCAGTTTAATTCCCCAATTTCGAATTTCGGCCTCATTAAAGAGAAAATTGCTGAAATGGCAATTCGTATTTATGCTGCTGAAAGCACGGTCTACAGGACAGCCGGCCTGCTCAACGACATGATGCACAGCCTTGACAGGACTGGTGATGACGCCGGTGCAGTTACGGCAAAAGGCATTGAAGAATATTCCCTCGAGTGTTCTCTGGAAAAAGTCTTTGCCAGTGAGGTTGAAGCGTTCGTCGTAGATGAAGGTGTCCAGATTCACGGCGGGTACGGGTTTATCGCCGAATATCCCATCGAAAGATTGTACCGTGATGCCAGGATTCGTCGAATTTTCGAGGGAACAAATGAAATTAATCGAACGATTATACCAACAACATTGCTGAGACGTTCCCAGAAAGGAGCACTGCCTCTCTTTGAGGAAGTTGGAAAGATTCTTAAAAAATCTAACGGGCAGCTTACCGTACGGGAAACTCCCAGTGATATCGTACAGGCGTGTAAGGAAGTGTTTCTGTTTGTACTAGGCCATTCCCAGGAAAAGTTTGGGAGCGATCTTATGAAGCATCAGGAGATTCTTGGTCGGCTTGCGGACATTGCCATCTATTCCTATGCAATGGAAAGCTCATGGCTGCGTGCCTGCAAGGCTGAAGCGTCTAAAGGGCGAAATGTTCAGTTGAAGACGAATATGGCAAAGGCTTTCATTCATTCCGGGATTGTTAAAGTGACGAACACAGCCATGGAGATACTTGCCCATGTTGCTGCCGGGAGTGCGCTTGAAGAACTCCAGAGTCATCTTGTGAAACTGACACAGTATACCCCTATGGACCTTATCGCAGTGCGTGAGAAGGTTGCGGGAGCGATATCCGCAGCAGGAAAATACGTGGTCTGATAGGTTCTTGTAGTGGCGAGTACCAGATTCTTGGTACTCGTTTATATATCATGGCAGAACGGGTGAAGCCTCGCTTCAGCCTTTCTGTCATAATTGAATTTTCCCACGAAAATAAATAGCTACGGAGATTTGTGACATGTTTTACGCAGAACCTGTTTACCGGCCACCCAGTGAACATGCATCTCTTCTGGTCCAGGCTACGACAGGATGCTCGTCTGCTGCTGTCGGAAGATGTCATTTTTGCAATTCTAACGTGTTTAAGAAGCGTTATACGCAAAAGAAATTCGGGGTACGTAAAACAAGCGAAATTATCGCGGATCTCAGGGAGGCAAGGAACCTTTATGGCGGGGGTGTCGAGAAAATCTTCCTCCTCGATTCAAATGCCATGGTCATGAAAACGAATGATCTCCTGGATGTCCTTAAGGCATGTAACGATTATCACCCAAAACTGACACAGATTTCCTGTTATGCCTGCTGTGAAGATATTCTCAGGAAATCAATTGATGAATTGCAGGCGCTGTATAGCAGTGGCTTGAACCTTGTTTATCTTGGCTTGGAGAGTGGGGACCAGGCGGTGCTTGATTTGATGAATAAGGGAGTATCGGTGGAAAAACAGGTTGAAGCCATATTGAAAGCAAAAAGCAGTGGAATGCGTACTTCCGTATCCGTAATTCTCGGGCTTGGAGGGCAAAAGCATTCCTCCAATCATGCTGTCAATACAGGGAAGGCATTGTCTGCCATGGCTCCAACGTATGCTGCGGCCCTGACCCTGATGGTAGTACCGGATACGATGTTGGATCATATGATTCGTGACAATCTTTTTGATCCGGTTGACAGTGCGGCTGACTTGTTGGGAGAGGCCAGGACAATACTGGATAATATCACCACCAATGAACCGGTGGTTTTTCGTGCCAATCATGCTTCGAACTATTTCGCCATAGCCGGAACCCTGCCTTATGACACGGAGAGGATGATGTCGTCAATTGAAGAAGCCATTCAAGACGCTGCTCTCCTGGGTGTCGAGGAATATCGCAGGCTTTAACCCATCTCCCAGCACCACATGGACTGGTGAGAAATCGGGTTTAGCCACAAGAAAAGCCCCGGGCAACAGCTTATGCCTGAAATTAACTCAGTTGAGGGTGACGCGATTTTTCAGGTAAGCACTGATAGCCGGCCTCATTTCGGGCAGGCTTTCTCCCTTAAGCAGGGCTGTTATCATTTCAGCAATCAACATTCCTTGTTCTTCAAGATGGATTCGCCCAAGATCATCATTGGCCAGGGCCGGACTGCCGACATATCCATCTGTGGCTCCCATCTCCCTGAAAGTTTTCTTTCCTTCTTTCATCCCCTGCTTTATATCGATGAGTACAGGCTTTAGTGTATGATAATCCAGCTTGAGAAGATCCGTGTCTTTATGAAGTATGTAGGATGTTTCGCGAACATCCCCATGCATTTCTGTTCGTATATCAAGGCCAAGATTCCTGCACTCTTCCAATTCGCTGAGTTGCATATCTGAATACAGAAGACGCCCTGCTGTTTCAACTATCCTGACATCGTTTTCCTGCTCCACCTTCTCTATAGCTTCAAGAATTGCCTTCAGGTGAACTGAGTCTAGATGATGATTTACTATGACAATATAACGAAAACCGCTCTTTGTCAGACTTTCACAGAATTCGGAGATAAGATTTTTAAAGGTATTTCCTGAAATAGGAAAGGTTCCAGGGAAATCTGCTGTAATCGGGGCGCAACCAAGGGGAATAACGGGAGCGAGAACAGCGTGGGTGTCAGGGCTGGATTGAGAGAGATAAGATACGGTTTTCCCGGCAATATCTTCAGCACCAAACACGTCTGTTCCTACAGGAAGGTGTGGGCCGTGCTCTTCGATCGGACTGACAGGTAACAAGACAACTGTACGGCTCTTATCAAGTTCATTGATTTCAATCCAGCTTAAATTGAGTAACCGATGAATGTTGGGAGAAGAGTCGTAATTGGCAGTATTTTTAGTTTTCATTTTTGAATTTCAAGATCTGTTCTCTGATATCTTCGGGTATACTGCAGGGAACAATTGGGTTTTTGGATAAATTGACCGCTACTACTGTTAATTTTACTGTAATTCGTGTCTCCCCGATACATTCTGCTTCTACACCAAGAGTAATGGAACTTGTTCCAGTGCTAATTACTTGTAATTTCCATTCCAATACATCCTCAAGGCGACTTGGCCGTTGAAAATCTACGTTCAGATTTTTTATCGGAAACCCTATTTTACGGTCGAGATTCATGGTGCCCAGTGAGATTCCCAGCCCGTCAGCAAACCAATCTTCAAAATGACGATGCAACATAAGAATGTAGTTGGGGTAGAAAACGATGCCGGCGGGGTCGCAATCCTCAAACCGAACCTTCCTGTGGTGAGTAAACATTGACATGAGAAATCCGGGCTAAACGTTAAGCAATTAAAATCACTTTTGATACGAGTAAAAGGTGGATATGTATATTAGGTACATATGTATTATCGTAATTTGTGTTTTTTGTGTTATTATATCTTGTTATATGTATATCATGTTTAGTGGTAAACACACCGTGTATTGTATAATGCGATTACAATGTAGTCATAATTGAGCTGTATTTCCAGGTGTTTCTGTAAAATTATTTGGTATCTCCTTATTAGATATCCGAAAATTGATCTTGCAACAATAAAGAGGAGTCTAGGTTAAGTCGTTTTCTCATTGAATGTGAAGACCACTTCTTATTTGCCTCATTCATCTGTGTGTCCGGTAAATTTAATAAATTCTTCTTTAATAGTCTGTTTCGCATTATCCAGACCAGATATCCACGTCTTTCGTTGATGCCATGACGCTATAGACCAAAAATCTGCTCACACTATTTGACTGTATCCTTTATGGAGCAGTTGCTGGCCTTCCGAACGATTGTGGTGCCGGTTGTTGTAACCCTGAGAAACGTTATACTTTTGCTGGGTAACGATTTGATCATTTGCACGATAAAAGGTCGCAATCCTCTATTTGGCTAGTGGGAAAAGGTCGGGTCTTGCTTGAGAAGGTCAAAAATTCGCTGTTCGGCCTGTGGCTGACTCAGGCCGTCAATTCCAAACGGTCTGGGGGCGTTGTCCGCACTGAAATATCAGGATGAGGTGAGAAGGGTAAGCCGGGCTCCTTCGGGCTTACCCTTAAACGGCGCGAAGGGACCGTCCCGGCAGGTGAATCAGGTCGGGTTGCAATGTGCCCTGATCTACCCCTTTATGAGGTGCTGCCCAAAGGGGCGCAGATTTCCTTCGTCCAGGGCGGCGGTTACATTTTAAAAGAGCGAAGCAATAAACGAAGAGGCCTCTTCATCGTCGAGACGATCGACAAACTTGAAGTTCAGCTCGGAACGGCTGCCGTAAAAAAACGATTTCCTGAACTGTTCAAACGTTTCCCTACAGAAGGTCTCTTCGCTTATAACTGTTTTTTACATGTTGCGACGGTATTGTCCGCCTACTTTATAAAGAGAATCGCAGATCTGTCCAAGACTGCAGCTCTTTACCGTATCGAGCAGTTCTGCAAAAATATTACCGCCGCTCAACGCAACTTCCCTGAGTCTTGCAAGGGCCTGTTCCGACTCTTGCTCATGGGCCTTGTGGAACCGATCGAGCCTCGCGATCTGTTCGTCCTTGTCCTCCTTGGTAGCCCTGGCCAGCTGCAGAGTGGCGGTCTGCTTGGAAAAGTCGGTGTCGGGGTTGCGGAAGGTGTTTACCCCTATTATCGGATATTCTCCGGAATGCTTGAGGTGCTCATAGTACATCGACTCTTCCTGGATCTTGGAGCGCTGATATCCGGTTTCCATGGCACCCAGGACCCCGCCGCGATCATTTAATTTGTCAAATTCAGCGAGTACCGCTTCTTCCACCAGGTCGGTCAGTTCCTCCACCACGAAACTCCCCTGGTTCGGGTTTTCGGATTTAGCCAACCCCCATTCCCTGTTGATTATCATCTGGATCGCCAGCGCTCTCCTGACCGATTCACTGCTGGGAGTGGTGATCGCCTCGTCATAGGCGTTGGTGTGCAGGCTGTTGCAGTTGTCGTAGATGGCACAGAGCGCCTGGAGCGTGGTTCTGATGTCGTTGAACTGAATATCCTGACTGTGCAGGGACCGACCTGAGGTCTGGATATGGTACTTGAGACGCTGGGATGAAGTCGAGGCCCCGTATTTTTCCTTCATGGCGACCGCCCAGATTCTTCGGGCCACCCTGCCGATGACGGTGTACTCGGGATCCATTCCGTTGGAGAAAAAGAACGACAGGTTGGGAGCGATCTGGTCGATGTCCATCCCCCGCGACAGGTAATATTCCACATAGGTGAAGCCGTTTGAGAGGGTAAGGGCCAGCTGGGTGATCGGATTGGCCCCGGCTTCAGCGATATGGTATCCGGACACGGAGACGGAGTAGAAATTCTTTACCTGGTTGGCGATGAAATACTCCTGGATATCACCCATCATCTTCAGGGCGAATTCGATGGAAAAAATGCAGGTATTCTGTCCCTGATCCTCCTTGAGAATGTCGGCCTGAACGGTTCCCCTGACGCTAGTCAGTACCTGCTTTTTAATACCTTTATACTCATCTTCGGTGGGCTGCCGGTCGTTTTCCTCGACAAAATGGTCGATCTGCTGGTCGATTGCGGTATTCATGAACATGGCGAGGATGATCGGCGCGGGTCCGTTGATCGTCATGGATACCGAGGTGGTGGGGGAGCAGAGTTCAAAACCGTCATACAGCAGCTTGACGTCGTCAAGCGAGCAGATCGATACCCCCGAGGTGCCTACCTTGCCGTAAATATCGGGCCTTATCGCCGGATCCCAGCCGTACAGGGTCACGGAATCGAATGCGGTCGAGAGCCGTTTCGCCTCATAATTGCCGGAAAGAAGTTTGAACCGGGCGTTGGTCTGGGCGGGTCCTCCCTCGCCGGCAAACATCCTGGTCGGGTCCTCCCCGGTACGTTTGAGCGGGAAAACGCCGCCGGTATAAGGAAAGTACCCGGGCAGGTTTTCCCGGCGCATCCATGAATAGATATCAGCAGGGTCGGTAAATCTGGGCAGGCTCAGTTTCGGAATCTTTAAGTGGGAGAGGGACGTGGTGTAGAGCGGGACACGGATCTCCTTGTTCCGCACCGAATAGACATATTCGTCTCCTGCGTAGGCGTCTTTCATTTTCTGCCACTGAGTCAGCAGTTCCTCCGTCTCCCTGGCAACGTTCTGTTTGGCGCTGCTGCTCTCATTTTTTAGAACCTCAAGGGCGGTGTCGTATTGCAGTTCTTCTTTTTCCGACAGTATTCTGGCGCTTTCTGACAAATGGGTGTAGGCGCGGAGCGCTTTGGCCTGTTTCTCGGTCGCACCGTGATATTTCCTGATAGATGAACTTATCTCGGAGAGATAGCGCAACCGGTCCGAGGGGATGACGATTGATCTTGAAGAAGGAGTTTTCTTGCTCGGCCGCGCCAGTTTCGGCTCCAGCTTGAGTGGTGTCTTGTCGGCCAGCTGGTCGATTATCCCATGATAGAGCGAGGTGACGCCGTCATCGTTGAACTTGGACGCAATGGTGCCGTAGACCGGCATCTCCTCAAGGGGGGTTGCAAATTGTTTACGGTTGCGCTGGACCTGTTTGCGGATGTCTCTGAAGGCGTCCTCGCTGCCCTTTTTCTCAAATTTGTTCACCACAATGAGGTCGGCGTAATCGAGCATGTCGATCTTTTCAAGTTGGGAAGGCGCGCCGAACTCACTTGTCATTACGTATATCGAGATGTCTGCAATATCGGTTATCTTGGAGTCTCCCTGGCCGATCCCTGCGGTTTCGGCGATGATCAGGTCAAATCCCGCACCTTTGGCAACCTGTATCGCTTCGGGCAGGGCTTCGGAAACCTCGGTCGCCGAGCTCTGGGTCGCGAGACTGCGCATATAGATGTTGTCCGAGCCTGAGATCGAATTCATCCTGATGCGGTCACCCAGCAGGGCGCCGCCCGTTTTTCTCCTGGTCGGATCACAGCTGATTATCGCGATCTTGATATCCTTGATGTCGAGCAAAAACCTGACAATGATCTCATCGGTAAGAGACGATTTTCCCGCTCCGCCTGTTCCGGTGATGCCGATGACCGGACAGTTGTGTTTTTCCACCAGCGGCTCAAGGGACGAGAGCAGTTCGGCAAGCTTGGCGTTATCGGATGTTTTGGCCTGCTGCACGGCGCTTATAAAGCCGCCAATGGTTTTCGGGCTGGTCACCGCAAGCTCGCCCGGATTGAGCGAATGAAAAGGGAGGGTCGAAAAATCAAGTTGCTCGATCATGTGGTTGATCATCCCCTGCAGCCCCATGCTTGCGCCGTCTTCCGGTGAATAAATTTTGGTGACTCCATAGGCTTCAAGCTCTTTGATCTCGTCGGCGACAATAACGCCGCCACCACCACCGAATACCTTGATGTGGGACGCATTTTTTTCCTTCAAAAGGTCGATCATGTATTTGAACGCCTCTACATGACCGCCCTGGTAGCTCGACATGGCGATCCCCTGGGCATCTTCTTCTATGGCGGTGTCGACCAGTTCCTGGACAGACCTGTTATGGGCAAGATGAATGACTTCTACCCCGGAATCCTGCAGTATGCGCCGCATGATGTTGGTGGAGGCGTCATGTCCGTCAAAAAGAGATGTGGCCGTGATTACGCGAACAACGTTTTTGGGTTTATAAATTTCGACATCCTCGTGCATGGTCTTACTCCTCCTGTCAAACAAAAGGCGGCCGCTTTTTTAAACTTGCTCTGCCGGCCTCCCGGGGTTGTATTGATTTGCCCTGTCTGGGAATAATCCTGAAAAAAAGTTATCTTCCTCTACCGTGCAAAAAACTCATGATGAATGCGGTCTGTTGCCTGGTGTATTCATCAAGGGTGAAATTTTTTGAAAAATACCAGCGTCTAAACGACCAGGTATGTCCAATTACTGAGATATTGTGGCCGATCAGGTTGATAATATGGCTGTCAAGTTCCGGGAGCTTGCCGTCTCTTATCAGCGTGTGCATGGCCTCTACGAACAGATTGGTAATCCTCAGTTCACCTTCGAGCACCTTCTGCTGCCATTTGGCGGGCAAAAACTGCGTCACCTGATACAGCAGCAGGATATGGTCGCTCATCCGGTCGCAAACCAGAAAGAACGCTCTTATGACATCCGCCAGGGGCTCCCTCTCTGTTTTCGATCTGGACAGCGCCTCCATCACCCCTTTTTCAACTTCCAGATGAATGGCGTTGCAGACGAGGAAGAGCACGTCTTCCTTTGATGAGACATACTCGTAGAGAGAGCCTATGGACAAACCTGTCTCTTTGGCCAGTGCCCTGGTCGTGGTTTTATGGTAGCCGTGACGGACGAGAAGCTTGACGGCGGCATCAACTATCTGGCCGCGGCGCTTGTTAACGAGTTCCCGGTTCTTTATCTGGGTTACAACTTCCTGGGAAGCTGATGTTATTGGTCTCATCATCAGTTGGTTGGCTACCGCAAATTTGTTTGACGATGGTTGTCGGCGAAAAGATTAGTCAGGTGCCACCAACCACCGCAAAACCTGTCCTGGATTCAGCGTATCGCTACTTTTAACCTGAAGGTTTCTGCATCAACCCGCACCAGGTGCGGGCTGGTTGCATTGATAACCTGACAAAGTCGCGGGATTTGGCAGTTACCTGGTAATGGAACTGCCGATCACCATCCTCTGTACTTCGCTTGTCCCTTCATAAATTTCGGTTATCTTGGCATCGCGCATCATGCGCTCGACTGGAAAGTCGCGGGTGTATCCGTATCCACCCAGGACCTGAACCGCCTGGGTTGTCACCTTCATTGCTGTCTCACTGGCCATCAGCTTGGCCATTGCCGATGCCTGGGAGTAGGATTTTCCATTGCTTGCCAGGTAAGCCGCCTGGTAGACCAGGAGCCTGGACGCCTGTATCTGGGTAGCCATGTCGGCAAGCTGGAACTGGATACCCTGGAAATTTGCTATCGGAGTATCGAACTGTTTGCGCTCCTTGGCATATTCGACCGCAGCTTCGTAGGCGCCCTGGGCGATGCCCAGCGCCTGTGAGGCTATTCCTATCCGGCCGCCATCAAGGGTCTTCATGGCAACCTTGAACCCTTCTCCTTCGTTTCCGAGGAGATTGGCCTCCGGGACGGCGCAGTTCTCAAAGATAAGCTCAACGGTCGGTGAGCTCCTGATGCCAAGTTTTTCCTCTTTTTTGCCAAAGGAAAATCCAGGGGTGCCCTTTTCCACGATAAAGGCGCTGATGCCGTGATGTTTTTGCGCCTCCTTGTCCGTTCTGGCAAAAACCACGTAAGTGTCCGCATCACCGGCGTTGGTGATAAAAATCTTGGTACCGTTGATAATCCAGGAGCCGTTTTCCTTTCTTGCAGTGGTCTTGGTACCGCCGGCATCGGTACCGGCGGAAGGTTCGGTGAGGCCGAAAGCGCCCAGTTTCTCGCCTGCTGCAAGCGGGGTCAGGTATTTCTGTTTCTGTTCCTCGGTACCGAACAGGTAGATGGGATTGGCGCATAAGGACAGATGGGCGGAAAGGGTTACCCCTGTCGACGCGCACACTCTTGAAAGTTCCTCGACGGCGATTGCGTAGCTCAGATAATCGGCTCCGGCACCACCGTATTTTTCGGGAAAAACAATACCGGTCAGACCCAGCTCCCCAAGTCGGTCGAACATCAGGGGCCTGTCAAAACGTTCTTCTTCATCGCGAATCTTGGCTGTCGGAGCAATTTCTTCTTCAGCGAATTCTCGAACCATCTCTTTAATGAGATTCTGTTCCTCAGTCAGTTCAAAAATCATTTCTTTCTCCAGAAAAGCTATATTATTCTCGTGTTTGCTCTGACCGCCGGAATCTCTCTTTCGATTGTCATCGGCGCCAAAATTCCGGACCGGGTCAATTGGCCGGCAAGGGGATAAAAGAACTCCCCCTGCCGGGTTATGGATCGATTACTGTTTCTTCTTGGAGCTCAGTTCAGGAAAATCCCAGTAGAAGTATTCCTGGCGCTCGCCGCCGTCACCCTTGGCCTTTCTGTCTATTTCCTGTTGCCGCAGTTCCACCCGGCGGATTTTGCCGGACAAGGTCTTGGGGACCTCCGGTACGAATTCAATGATCCGCGGGATCTTGAATTTGGCAAGGATGTCGATGGTATGCTGGAATAACTCTTTTGCCAGATCCGGTGACGGCTCCACCCCATGTTTTAAGATGACAAAGGCTTTTACCAGCTGGTGCCTCTTTTCGTCGGGTACGCCGACGATCGCCGATTCGGCGACGGCGTCATGTTCGAGCAGGGCGCTTTCGACCTCAAACGGGCCGATACGAAAATCCGAAGACTTGATGACATCATCGCTTCTTCCTACAAACCACCAGTACCCGTCTTCATCGCGGGACGCCCGGTCGCCGGTGTAGTAATAATTGTCAACAAAAACACCCGCCATCTTTTCGGGGTTGCCGATATATTCGGTAAACAGCCCTATGGCACGCCATTTATCAAGCTTAACTACGATATGACCGGGCTCGTCGGCGACGGTAATTTCCTTGCCGTCGTCGTCAACAAGGGCGACGTCATACAGGAAGGAAGGCTGGCCGAAGGAGCCGGAGCGCATCTTGCCATTCATCCAGGGATGGTTGCCGATCATTGCTGTGGATTCGGTCTGGCCGTAAAAATCCCTGATCTCGGTTCCGGTCAACTCCCTCCACCTGGAAATGACTTCGGGGTTGAGAGGTTCGCCGGCACCTATAGACTGGCGCAGCGCGGAGAAGTCGAACTTGGAGGTGTCAAGGTTGATGAACATTCTCCAGGCGGTGGGGGGCGCACAGAAGGTAGAGATCTTGTGGGTGGTTATCTGGGTGAGATATTTATCTCCGTCAAGCACCTTGAAATTGAATCCGGAAGCGGTGGCGCCGACGTTGAGAGGCGCGAAAAAACTTGACCAGGCCCACTTGGCCCAGCCGGGCGCGCCCAGGTTGTGATGGATGTCGTCGGTCCTTATGCCGGTCATGACGGAAGTGGACAGATGGCCGAGCGGGTAGGAGGTGGCGGTATGTCCGACCCTCTTGGGAAGCCCCGTGGTACCTGAGGTGAAAAAGCAGAAAAGCAGATCGTCCGACCTGGTTTTTGCCGCCTCGGCTTCCACCGATTCACCCGAGAGGTCGTCGTAGCTTGTCCAGCCCTCTTTGTCCCCGAGGACAATCTTGATCTTCGGTGCAACGTTTTTTGCCTGAAGCGCTTCGTCTATTATGTCGGTGTAGATGGCGTCGGCAACGATAGAATCGGGCGGGTAGGTTTCAAACCGGAATTCAAGCTCTCTCACAGTCATGGTGGTAGCGGTCGGCACCGCAACGAGACCACCCTTGACGCAGGCAAGGCTGGCGAACCAGGTCTCCGGAACGATGGGCACCATCATGTACATGTTGTCACCCTTGGCCACATTCTTGTTTCTCAGACTATTGAGACATTGATTGGCCCGGAAGCAGAATTCCTGATAGGTGAACGATTTGCTCTCACCTGTTTCCGTATCCGCCCAGACAAGAGCGGTTTTGTCAGCTCTTTCTTTGACGTGAAGTCCCTCAAAAATTTCTTCTGCCCAATTGAAGTGTTCAGGAAGCTCCATGAAGTTGAGTTTCTCGAAAAAAGCTTTGGCTGCGTCTTTTTTGCGATCATCATCTGCCATCATGTTGATGTCCATAACTTCCCGATACAGATTTTGCATGCTCATGAGTGACTCCTTACGGTTCAGATTTGAAAGTGATTTCAAGCGGTGCTTCCTTGCTCAGCCCTGATTGTCTGTGAACTTTGCCAGTTTAAAGTCAAAAAATTGGTAGGAAATCAAGGCTGACCATCCACGCAAAACAATAAAACTGAGCGCTCGATCGGTTGATGATTAAATAAGATAATAAATATTTATGTTTGTCAAAGGATTTTTTAAAATCGGCTGAAGAAATGTCGGGGTATGGGGCTGCGGCCACAGCCGTTATATTCATATAAGTGTTTAATATTGTATCGTTTGAAGGTATATATTGCTATGAAAGAAGCTTTGCTCTCTCCACAATGGCGGATAAATGGCCGGGGGGCGATGGGCAAAATTCAAGTTGGTTAAGGCGGTTAAAAGTTATTGACAAAAGCAGTATGCTGAGTAACCATAGAGGGTGTGATTGAGCGCTTGGTCGGTTTTTGACGGATGTGAATAACACCTTGAAATGGTGACGATAAATGTCACCGGACCGCAACAGGCCCATGCGACGTCATTTCGAATCTACCAGAAATCTCAAAACAGCGAGGATACTCATGAAAACAGCAGTAATAGTCAGTGGGGTGCGAACACCTTTTGGAAGTTTCGGCGGCACCTTGAGCAAGATCGGAGCGACCGATCTCGGAGCCCTGGTTATCGATGAAGCGATCAGCAGGGCAGGTATCGGCAAAAATGACGTTGATGAATGTATCATGGGAATGGTGCTGCCATGCGGGTATGGCCAGAATCCGGCAAAACAAGCGGCAATAAAGGCTGATCTTCCTCAGGATGTGGGGGCGGTCACGGTCAACAAGGTGTGCGGTTCCGGACTGAAATCGGTGATGCTGGCGGCCCAGGCAATTCAGTGTGGCGATGCCGAGGTTGTCGTAGCCGGGGGGATGGAGTCGATGAGCAGTGCTCCCTATTATATGGAAAAGGCCAGGTGGGGGCACAGGATGGGCCCTGGAAAAATAGAGGACCATATGGTACACGACGGATTGTGGGATGTCGTCAACGATTTCCATATGGGAATGGCCAACGAATATATTTGCGAAAAGTGGAATGTAACAAGAGAGCAACAGGACAGTTTCGCTGAAAACTCGTATCAGAAGGCTCTTGCTGCAATTGGTGGAGGGACGTTCAGGGATGAAATTGTACCCGTGAAGGTTCCCGGCAGAAAAGGGGAACAGAAAATTTTTGACACCGACGAATGCGCTCAGCCCACCTCCTATGAGAGCCTTTCAAAGATGCGTCCTGCTTTTAAAAAGGATGGCGTCGGCACGGCGGGAAATGCCTCGATAATCAGTGACGGTGCCGGGGCGGTAGTGGTGATGAGCGAGGAGAGGGCCAGGGAGCTCGGGTGCCGGATCATGGCCAGGATAGGCGCCCAGGCATCGGCCGGTATCGATCTGAAATATGTGTTGATGGCACCCATTCATGCAATTCCCAAAGTATTACAGAAAGAGGGCGCGACCCTGGCTGATGTCGACCTGTTTGAGATAAACGAGGCGTTCAGCGGTACCTCCGTAGCCATCAACAAGGTCCTTGAACTTGACACTTCCCTGGTAAATGTCAACGGCGGCGCGGTAGCGCTCGGTCACCCCATCGGAGCCAGCGGCACCCGGCTATTGGTATCGATTCTTTACGAAATGGAACGAAGAGATGCAAAAAAAGGGCTGGTTACCCTCTGCCTCGGCGGCGGGGAAGCTGTTGCCATGATAGTGAACAGATAAAGTAAAACGAAGGGAGAAAGAATATGAAGGTTACCACTTTTGGCGTTGTCGGTTCAGGGCAGATGGGTAACGGTATCGCCCAGGTCGCGGCGTCCAGCGGACTCAACGTTGTAATGAGCGATATCAAGGAAGAATTTGCGGCCAGGGGACTCGCTGCAATCGAGAACAATCTTGCCAGGTCTGTTGCCAAGGGAAAAATATCCGCCGACGAAAAAGATGAAATTCTCGGCAGGATCAAGATCACGACAAATCTTGAAGATATGGCGGCGGTTGATTATGTGGTTGAAGCAGCGGTTGAGCGTGAGGATCTCAAATTCAATATCTTCCGGGAACTCGACAAGATATGCCCTGCCCATGTAATTCTCGGTACCAACACCTCCTCGATCCCGATCGGCAGAATCGCCGCGCAAACGTCGCGGCCGGAAAAGGTTATCGGCATGCATTTCATGAATCCGGTGCCGGTGATGAAGCTGGTTGAGGTGATCAAAGGTATCGCTACCAGCGAACAAACCTTTGATATCACCTGGGAACTGTGTGAGAAATTTGGCAAGACTCCGGCCGAGGCCAACGATTTTCCAGGGTTTATCGCCAATCGCATCCTGATGCCGATGATCAACGAGGCCATTTTCTGCCTCTATCAGAGTGTCGGAAAGGCCGAAGATATAGATACGGTAATGAAGCTCGGCATGAATCATCCCATGGGGCCGCTGGCCCTGGCGGATCTGATCGGACTGGATACCTGTCTGGCGATCATGGAGACCCTGTATGACGGGTTCAAGGATTCGAAGTACAGGCCTTGCCCGCTTCTGCGCAAATACGTCGAGGCCGGATGGCTTGGCCGCAAAAGCGGCAGGGGATTCTACACCTATTAAGACGAACCTGAAACAACCAAGAGGTAAAGTCCATGCACATCGCGGGGCAACCGGTAACAGCTACGGTACCGAAACCTGAACTCGATTCAAGAACGGCAAAACTCCAGAAAACCCTCTGCAGTAAAGGGCTGGGGGGAGCGCTTATCGTCGAAAAAACGGATTTGTACTATTTCGCGGGAACTTCACAGCAGGGATGGCTGTACGTCCCTGCCGAGGGGCAGCCGCTGCTCATGATATTCAAGGATTACGACCGTGCCTGCCAGGAGTCAACAGTTGAGAGAATCGTCTCGATATCCGGAACCAAAAAGATACCTTCGGTGCTTGGCGAATATGGCTGTCCGCTTCCTGAAAAGCTGGGGATGGAACTTGACGTTTTGCCCGCAGCCTTATATTTCCAGTACAATACAATTTTTACAGACAGCAAAATAGAGGATATATCCCTTGAAATAAGGTTGACCAGAGCGATCAAATCACCCTATGAAATAGACAAGATACGAAAGGCAGCGGAGCTCTCCGACAAGGTGGCCGCCCATGTCGAGACCTGTCTGCAGGCTGGGATGACAGAAGTAGCCCTGGCAGGCCAACTGGAGGGCTACTGCCGCAGTCTCGGTCATCAGGGGGTGGTGAGAATGCGCATGTTCAACAACGAGCTGTTCTACGGCCATCTCATGTGCGGAGATTCGGCGGCGGTGCCGAGTTATCTCGCTTCGCCCACAGGAGGCAGGGGGGTGAGTTCGGTCATCGGCCAGGGAGCCGGGTTTGCCAGGATAAAGGAGAATCAGCCGGTTCTGGTCGATTATGTGTTTGCCCTTGATGGATATCTCTCGGATCACACAAGGATTTTTTCCCTTGGAAAAATCGACGAGGAGCTCTGCCGGGCTCATGAGGCAATGGTACAGCTGCAAAACAGAATAAAAAATCTTGCCAGGCCGGGGGTGCTGACCGGAGAGTTGTACGAGGAGATGGTCGCCTTCGCCGCCGAAAAAAAAGTAGGAGATCATTTCATGGGCTTTGGCCAGCGCAAGATCCGGTTTACAGGTCACGGCGTAGGGCTTGAACTGGACGAGTTTCCCTTTATTGCCAAAGGGCAGAAAATGGCCCTTGAAGAGGGAATGGTCATTGCTCTTGAACCCAAAGCGATATACCCCGGCAAGGGGGTGGTCGGGATAGAGAATACACATGTTGTGACCGGAAACGGACTGGAGACTCTCACACAGTTTCCCGATGACATAAAAGTTCTGAAATAAAATCTCTGACAGAAAATCATAAAAGGGGGAATCATGGAAACCGGTGCCCAAAGTGCAGGTGAACTCAACAAGAAAGAGATAGCAGAATTCATCGTCGACCTGTTTCACCGTCTCGTACTCCATCACGGGTTGTGGTATGCCGAGGTCAAGCATCAGATGGGGAGCGACCGGGCGATGGAACTGCTTGACAGGGCCTCGAAAAAAAGTTTGCAGATCCAGTTGAAGCATCTTGGTGATCTGCTGGGATTCTCCCTGGAAGACGGGATTCCCTCTTTTCTGCTGGACCTTGACGAGGAAAAATTAGTTGAGCTAAAGAGCAGGCTGGCAAAGAACTGGCTGGTAAATGACGGAGTCTGGTTCCAGACGGTGGAGTTTGCCGAGGGAATGAACGAGGCGAAGCGGTGCAATGATTCATGCTGGGCCCAGTTCTCCCCGGTTGAGGCCGGCTGCATCAAAAACCTTCTCGAGCTCGGCCCGAAACCGGGGCTTGAGGGATTGAAGAAAGCGCTTGGCTTTCGGATATATGAATGCATCAACACCCAGTCGATAGTTGAGGAACAAGAAAACAGTTTTGTGTTTCAAATGAACAGATGCCGCGTCCAGGATGCGAGAAAAAGAAAAGGGCTCGCCGATTATCCGTGCAAGTCGGCAGGGCTTGTCGAGTACAGCTATTTTGCCAAGACGATTGACCCGAGAATCAAGACCAGCTGCATCGGATGTCCTCCGGACCAACATCCGGACGAGTGGTACTGCGCCTGGAAGTTTTCCATGGAAGAGGAATAAATACGACTGAAGACAGGTGCATTTCAACGCCCGCAATTCAGCTGGATACCAACTTTTAACACTTATCAGGAAAAGGAGAAAAAATGGCTTTTGAGAATATCGTGTTCGAACAATCTGACGGGATTGCAAAGATTACAATCAACAGACCGAAGGCGCTCAACGCCTTGAATAAGCAGACGCTGCTGGAACTGCAGAGCTGTCTGGCGGAAGTCGCTCTCAATACCGCTGGTATCAGAAGTGTCATTATCACCGGAAGCGGGGAGAAATCCTTTGTCGCCGGCGCGGATATCTCCTACATGCAGCCGCTCGATCCTGCCGGGGGCAAAACCTTCGCCTCCCTCGGGCATAAAGTGATGGCGATGGTTGAAAATCTTCCTCAGCCCGTGATTGCCGCGGTAAACGGTTTCGCGCTCGGCGGTGGCTGCGAGCTCGCCATTTCCTGCGATATCCGCTATGCCAGCGACAATGCCAAATTCGGGCAACCGGAAGTAAACCTTGGGGTAATTCCGGGATTTGGCGGTACCCAGCGCCTGCCTCGCCTGATCGGTAAGGGCCTTGCGAATGAGTTGCTTTTCAGCGGCAAGATGATAGATAGCGCGGAAGCGGAAAGGATCGGGCTGGTCAACAGAGTGTATCCCCAAGAGCAGCTGATGGAAGAGAGTATGAAACTTGCCGCGATGATAGCTTCAAGAGGACCCGGTGCGGTGCGTTTGTGCAAGGAGTCGGTAAACAACGGCATGGAGATGGATCTTAACCGCGGCTGCGCTTATGAAACTGATCTCTTTGCCCTGTGCTTTGCCGACGAGGAGCAGCAAGAAGGGATGTCGGCCTTTTTGGAGAAACGTTCACCCAAGTTCTAATTTGCGGCTATCGCATTGGAGAAGCTATGGATCTTGATCTTACAGAAGAACAGAAACTTATTCAGGATACGGCCAGGGAATTCGCCCTGGCAGAACTTGCGCCTGCAGCAGCGGATCTCGACAGGGGAGAAAACAAGGAACTCTTCTTGGAAAACCTGAAAAAGCTCGCCGAGCTTGGCTTTATGGGCCTGAATGTCAAGGACCAGTATGGCGGCTCGGAAGCGGGAGCGGTGGCGTTTAGTATCGCCATGACCGAGATAGCCAGAGGTTGTGCCTCGACCGCCGTTACCGTATCTGTCAACAATATGGTCAACGAGGTCATTCAGGCGCTTGGTTCTGAACAACAAAAAGAAAAATATATCCCGAAAATCTGCAGCGGGGAATATCTGGCGGGGGCCTTTGCCCTCACTGAGTCCGGTGCCGGATCTGATCCGGCCGGGATGACTACCACCGCAGTCCGTGACGGTGATGACTGGGTGATCAACGGCTCGAAGATCTTTATCACCAGCGGTTCCTTTGCCGGGGTCTTTGTTGTCTGGGCCGTCACCGATCCTGCTGCCCCAAAGGGAAAAGGGATCAGCCTGTTTCTGGTGGAACCGGAAACGGAGGGGTTTGTCGTCGGCAAAAAGGAAGAGAAGATGGGGCAGCACGGCTCGCCCACCAACGAGATCATCTTCCAGGACTGCCGGGTACCAAAAGACGCCCTCATGGGCCAACTCAACGACGGGTTCCGGGTGGCGGTGACGGAGCTTGCCGGCGGCCGGATAGGCATCGGCTCGCTCGCGCTTGGACTCGGGCTGGCGGCCATGGATATGGCTACGCAATACACTCTTGAGCGAAAGCAGTTTGACAGAAGGATAAGCGAGTTTCAGGCAATTCAGTGGAAGATCGCCGACTGCTATACCGAGCTTGAGGCGGCACGACTGCTGCTGTACAATGCCGCGTTTAAAAAAGATAGAGGGCGACGGTTTGCCAAGGAAGCGTCTATGGCCAAGATGTTTGCCTCCGAAGCCGCCAACAGGGCGTGCTATGAGGCGCTGCAGATGTATGGCGGCTACGGTTACACCAGGGATTACCCGATAGAACGTTTTGCCCGCGATGTCAGGATCACCTCCATTTACGAGGGGACAAGCGAGATCCAGAGGATGATAATTGCCAGGGAGATTCTGAGCAGTTTCTCCTGAATGTTTAAAAACTTTTGACGTATAAATAAACGGGAAAAGTATTATGGACGATATTTTCAGCACCAGGAGAAGCGTCAGGAGATTTCAGGATAAAGAGGTGGAACAGCAGAAAATAACCTCAATCCTGAAAGCTGCGCAGATGGCGCCGACCTGGGGAAACATGCAGTGCCAGGAACTGATAGTGGTAAGGGATAGGGAAAAGATAGCAAAGCTGGCCGGGCTGCTCAGTGAAAAAAATCCGGCGACGCTGTGCACCGGTAAGGCAACTGTTGTCTTTGCCGTATGCGGCAATCCGCTGCGATCCGGATTTTATAAAGGTGTACAGGTTACCCGGTATGACCAGTGGTTCCTCTACGATTTAGGCATAGTCAGTCAAAATATCTGCCTGAAAGCCTGGGAGCTTGGCTTGGGATCGGTTATTGTCGGCTCCTTTGACCATGAAAAAGCCGAACGACTCCTTGAAATTCCCGGTGAATACAAGCTGGTCTCTCTTATCCCCGTCGGTTATCCCGACCACAAGCCAACTCCGCCGAAAAGAAGGGAACTCGATGATTTCGTTCATTACGACACTTTTTCCGGGAAATAAAAAGTAGCATTTTGATACGGAAATCACCTAGTTTTTGACTTTTTCCCTATCCGCAAGTAAGATACCTCATCTACAGAGCGAGCCGGGTAGTTTGAAACCACCTTCAAGCTACCCGTTTTTTTTAATTTTTCATTGTAAACACTATGCTTCAGGTCGGCCTTGAACGTCTTCTCGAAAGGGGAGACGACTTTTTAAAGGGACAAAAAACAGGGTACCTGTCGAACCATGCCTCGACCGATCACCGGTTTGTGCATGGACGAGTCCTGCTCAAGAAGAAATACGGCGACCGGCTGACCTGCCTGTTCTCGCCCCAGCACGGGTTTTTCGCGGAGAAGCAGGACAACATGATCGAGTCCGGCCACGCAGTAGACGCTGTCACCGGCCTGCCGATCTTCAGCCTTTACGGAGAGCACCGCAAGCCGACCCCGGAGATGCTGGCGCATCTTGATGTGCTGCTCATCGACTTGATGGATGTCGGTACCAGAGTCTACACCTTCATGCATACCATGGCCTACTGCATGCAGGCGGCCGCGGAGCTGGGTAAAAGGGTTGTAATTCTGGACAGGCCCAACCCCATCGGCGGAACAAAGGCGGAAGGGAATCTGCTCAAACCCCAGTGGAGTTCGTTTGTCGGGCTCTATCCACTGCCAATGCGGCACGGGCTCACCCTTGGGGAACTTGCCCTCATGTTGAACAAGGAGTACCGCATCGGTGTCGAGCTCGACGTTGTGGAGCTTGAAGGCTGGGACCGGAGCCGGTTGTTCCGGGATACTGGCTTCCCATGGCTTGCTCCCTCTCCCAATATGCCTACGCCTGAAACCGCTCTGGTCTATCCCGGCCAGGTAATCTGGGAGGGAACCCACATCTCCGAGGCAAGGGGGACTACCCAGCCTTTTGAACTGGTGGGAGCGCCTTACTGGAACCATGAGGCGATAAAAGACCGATTGAAACAAAACGAGCTCCCCGGCTGTGTCTTAAGAGACGTCGTATTCGAGCCGACATCAGGGAAATGGGCGCACCAAACGTGCTGCGGTTTTCAGATCTGTGTTACAGATCAAGAGAATTTTATGCCGTATCGTACTTCACTTGCACTGTTTCAGGCGGCTTTTCTTGCCTTTCCCGATAAGTTTGAGTACAAACAACCTCCATATGAATATGAGTATGAACGGTTGCCGATGGACCTCATTTTAGGCGACGGTGCGGTTCGTAAATTGCTGGAACAGGGAAAACCGGTTGAACAGATAGAACAGACCTGGCAAAAAGAGCTGGATGAGTTCGAAGAGATGCGCGCCGGCTATTACCTTTACTGACAGGGAAACATGGATCAGAAAGAGATTACGGTTGAAGCGCTCGCGGACCTGGTCGGCGGGCGGGTAGTTGGCAACGGCGCAAAGAAAATCACCGGGTTTGCGCCAATCGAGACAGCAGGCCTCGATGATGTGACTTTTCTTGCGGACAAGAAAAGGCTCTCCCTGCTGGCCGACAAAGAGTTTGATACGGTCATCGTGCCGCACGATGTGGAGGAAGCGTTCGGGAAAATACTTATCCAGGTGCGCAATCCTTATCTGGCGGTGGCACTCATTCACAATTATTTTCTGGAAAAACCTTTTGTCGCCAAAGGCGTCCATCCTCGGGCTTTTGTCGGGGAGGGGAGCCGGCTTGGCAAGGAAGTGACCGTGGCGCCGATGGCCGTGATCGGCGACAATGTGACGATCGGCGAACGGGTGCTGATCGAGTCCGGTGCCGTGATAGGAGATAATGTGTCCATCGGCGACGACACCGTGATCCATGCCAATGTGACTGTCTATAAAGAATGCGTTATCGGCAACAGGGTGTCGATACATTCAGGGACTGTGGTGGGCAGTGACGGCTACGGGTACGCGACCGACGAAAAAGGAGAACACGTCAAGAGGCCGCAGACCGGAATCGTAAGGATCGGCGACGACGTAGAGATCGGCGCAAACGCCTGCATCGATCGCGCAGCTTACGGCGAGACCCACATCAAGGCCGGGGGCAAGATCGATAACCTGGTTCATGTCGCTCACAATGTCGTTGTCGGAGAGAACTGTTTGCTGGTGGCCCAGACCGGGATTGCCGGTTCGACGACGTTGGGACGAAACGTTGTCATGGGCGGTCAGTCAGCCTCGTCGGGGCATATTCACATCGGTGACCGGGTGATGATTGCCGGCCGGGGAGCGGTCCATAACGATCAGCCCGACGGCGCCCTTCTCGGCGGGACCCCGGCGATCGATTTCAAGCAGTGGGCCAAGGCCAGCGCAGTGTTTAACAAACTTCCCGCCTTACAGGCTGCTGTGCGTAAAAACAGTAAGGCAATCAAGCAATTACAGGGATCAGTAGATGGAGAAGACAATAAAGGAGAGAGCGGCAAATGAGTGAGATTGTTATTCCGGAAAAAATAGACATTCTGGGGATATTGGACCTGCTTCCACACCGGTATCCTTTTGTGATGGTGGATAGAATCCTGTCCCTTGATTTAGGCAAGGAAATTGTCGGATTAAAGAATGTGACGATCAATGAACCTTTTTTTCAGGGGCACTTTCCGCAAAGGCCTATCATGCCGGGCGTACTGATCCTTGAAGGGATGGCCCAGGTAGGCGGGATCATGGCGTTTTATGCAAATCCGGAAGCAATAGGCAAGAAACTGCTCTTCTTCGCCGGGATCGATAAAGCACGGTTCAGGCAGCCGGTGGTTCCGGGGGACCAGCTTATATTTACCCTGAACATGCTCAGGCAGAAACGAAATATCACCTCAATGTCGGCACGGGCAAGCGTTGACGACAAGGTTGTCGCAGAAGCCGAGTTGATGGCCACCTTCTCCCCAGACCCCGGCGGCAGGAGTTGAGCCATACCCGTTGTAAGAAAGAGAAAGAGGCCTGCAGCGATGTTGCAGGTCTTTTTCCCGTTAAGCGCATAACGGTTTTTAAAAAGCCAGGAGACTGATCATGCGGTTGACAGCAGACGGGGTACTTTACGTATTTGATTGATTTTTTATGAATTATCTGGGTGCAGACCAAAGACGTGGATAGAGAAAATATCGGCATAATTGCCGGGGGAGGACAATTCCCCCTGAATTTTATTGAGGCTGCCAAGAGGGAAAACAGGAGGGTGGTCGTTGTCGCCCATAAGGGGGAAACCAGCCAGCAGGTCGCCGATGCCGCCGATGCTGTATGCTGGGTAAAGCTTGGCCAGCTTGGCCGGCTGATCTCTTTTTTTAAAAAGGAAGGGGTTGCGGAAACAGTATTTCTGGGGACCATCACCAAAACGAGAATCTTCAGGGATGTACTGCCCGATCTCAAGGCTCTTGCGTTGTGGAATAAAATTGACAGAAAGCAGGATGATGCTATTCTGCGCGCAATTGCAAACCTTCTTGAAAGCGAAGGTATTATGGTGCTTGAGTC
The DNA here is from genome assembly GCF_900104445.1 of Desulforhopalus singaporensis. Lineage (GTDB taxonomy): Bacteria > Desulfobacterota > Desulfobulbia > Desulfobulbales > Desulfocapsaceae > Desulforhopalus_A > Desulforhopalus_A singaporensis. Next base: position 161,582 of record NZ_FNJI01000008.1, read on the forward strand.
GACGACCTATCTCGAACACCTGTTGTTTCCTCCGGGGGTGCTGACCAAGGCCAGACCAAACAAGGCCCAGCGCAGGGATATAGAGTTCGGGTGGTACAATGCCCGGGAGATAGGTCGGCTCGATATAGGTCAGTGTGTCGTTGTAAGGGATTGCACGGTTCTTGCCGTGGAGGCCATTGAGGGTACCGACAAGACAATTCTTCGCGGAGGTAAACTTGCCGGTGAAAAAGCGGTGGTGGTCAAGGTGAGAAAGCCGGGACAGGACTTTCGTTTCGATCTTCCGGCAACCGGACTGGCCACCGTCCAGACCCTGGCCCGTGTCAAGGGGTCGGTGCTTGCCGTGGAAGCGGGACAGTCCCTTGTCTTCGACCGCGAGGAGATGATAAAAGAGGCGGACAGGGCCGGCATAGTGGTTGTGGGAGTGGTCGAACGCGATGACGGCACCCTGGAGATCGGTTAAGAAAAAAGCGAGCGGACGGGAAGGATCGGGAGGATATGTTACCGGTCCGAAACCCTGGTAGCCATGGAGACAGGACGCAAATGCAGGCAATGATACTGGCAGCCGGACTGGGGACCAGACTTCTCCCGCATAGTGCTGTTCGGCCCAAACCGCTTTTTCCCATCCTCAACAAGCCTCTGCTGCCGGTGCTGGTTGCCCGGTTGAAAAATTTCGGTTTCGATCATATCATTGTAAACTGTCATCACCTGCGCAGCCAGATAGTAGAAGCGTTGTCGGCGACCGAGGGGGTGGTGGTGCAGGAGGAGGAAATCCTGCTCGGCACCGGAGGCGGAATGCGCAAAGCGCTCCGGCATATGCGAGACGAACCGCTTCTGGTCGTCAACGGAGATATTTATCACACCGTAAATCTTGGTGAAATGTACCGCGATCACTGCAGCAATGAACCGGGGATTACCCTGGCGATGCATGATTATCCAAGGTTTAACGGGGTTATGGTGAACCAGGGCAGGGTGGTGGGGTTCAACAACACCCAAAATGGTCGGCAACTCGCCTTTACCGGCCTGCATGTGGTTGACCCGGTGCTGCTGGAAAATATAGAGTTAGACCGGTTTTCATGCATAATAGATCACTACCGAAAACTGCTCCAGGCAGGCCTTGATATCAGGTGCTATCGTGTCGATCACTGTTACTGGACCGATATGGGAACGGTGGGAGATTACCTGCAGCTGCACCACGACCTGCTGACAGGCAAAGTGGATCGCTGGGCTGAGCTGGGGGAGGTTTCTCACCCTTACTGTATCGATGGGGATGCGAAGTTAGCAGAGCGGGTCGCCATGTCCGGATGGGTGTCGGTAGGCAAGGCGGAAATCCTTGGCGACAGCCTGCTGGAACGGGTCGTCGTCTGGGACGATGTGTCGATTCCTGCGGGGATAAAGCTTGTTGATACGATAATTTCAGGGGATGTTGCGGGCGAAAACTGAAGTCCGGCGAACCGCTCCGGACATGTTTTCCAGGCCAGGCGTCATGGTAAAAAAGTGCAAGTGATATCGGCTATAGACACGAAAATTCTGCAGACAGCCGCGCAACAGTTCAGTAAAGCCAAGTTGTTGCCGCAATCGGCGGTGACACGGCTTTTTTCCCCGGATAACTGTACCCTCCTGATCCCGGACGGTTCGACCAGGCGTTTTTTCCGGGTGGCAACAGGAGAGCCCGCCGGAACTGATCGGTCCAGGGTAACAAGTGCGGTGATTGTGGCGCCTGGAAAAATCGATGGTGAAAGTCTTGCAGAAGCCGAATCGACATGGAGGATCGGCCGTCACCTGGGGCAACGAGGAGCCGCCGTACCCCAGAGTTACTGCTGGGACCGGCAGAGTGGTATTGTGGTGGTAGAGGACCTTGGCCAGACCCGTCTGTACGATTTCGCCAGGAGAAAGGACGGGGAGGGGGCGGCAGGCCAGGAGGAACTTATTGCCAAATATGAGCAGGTGCTGGAGCAGCTTGCAAGACTTCAGATTATTGGCGGCAGGGGCTTTGATTCCAACTGGTGCTGGCAGGGCGGAAAATATGACGCAGACCTGATGATTGAAAAGGAATCAGGATATTTTTATCGCGCCTGCTGGCAGGATCTTCTCGGAAACGGCAAAGTCTGCGGGATCGACCTGGAATTCAGGGAAATAGCAAGACGGGCGTCACAGGCGCCTGGACATTATTTTCTCCATCGCGACTGCCAGTCGAGAAACATAATGCTGAAAAACGGCGACCCGGTCTTCATCGATTTCCAGGGCGGACGGCTTGGCCCCCTGGGGTATGATGTGGCCTCCCTGCTGATTGATCCCTATTGTCGGTTGTCGCCCGAGATCGAGCAACGTCTGGTTGAAAGATACTGCTTTTTCGCAGGCCTTCTGGAGCCGATGGACGACAGTCAGTTTCTTGGGCACTATCAGTATCTGGCCCTGCAGAGAAACATGCAGATCGTCGGTGCGTTCTCTTTTCTCTACTCAAAGCGGCGCAAACCGTTTTTTAAAGAATTTATCTTACCCTCGCTGGCAATGCTTGCAACGAGACTTGAAGAAAGTTGTTTCGCTGATTTTCCCATTTTGAAAAAAACAACAGATACGGCCCTGCAGCAGGCCCGCAAGATCATCTGACACGTAACAGTCGCTGCGCCCATACCATTACAAAAAGAATACAAAACCGTTATGTCTACTTCAGAAAAACTTCCCATCGTTGCCCTTGTTGGTCGTCCCAATGTGGGAAAATCAACGCTCTTCAATCGGATAACCAAATCCCGCAAGGCGTTGGTGGATCCTACCCCGGGCGTCACCCGCGATCGCCATTATGATCGCGTTACCTGGGAGAATAAAAGTTTTGTCCTGGTCGATACCGGCGGAATAGATGACAATCCCGAAGATTTGCTGGTGCACCACATCAAAGAACAGGCGCTGGCGGCGATAGAAGAGGCTGATATAGTCCTGTTCCTGCTGGACGGCAAACAGGGCGTGACCCCTGCCGACTGGGAGGTGGTCGAGCTGCTGCGCCGTACCGAAAAACCGGTTTTCCATATTGTCAACAAGGTGGACAGCCCTGAAAACGAGCTGGAGCTGGTGTCACAGTTCTATGAGCTCGGCATTGATAAATTATGGCCGCTCTCAGCGGAACACAACTACGGGTTCAAGAGTTTCATGGACGGTCTCTGCGAAACAATGCCTGCAGAGGCTATCGATCTTGATCTGCCCGAAGGGACTATAAAAGTAGCGTTTTTCGGCAGACCCAATGTCGGCAAGTCATCGATGATCAACAAGATTCTCGGTGAAGAGCGGATGGTTGTCTCCGATATCAGCGGCACCACCCGGGACAGCGTCGACACCCTGGTTTCCCGAGGCAACTACAACTATCTCTTTATCGATACCGCTGGGATTCGGCGTAAAGGCAAGACGAAGGAAAAACTGGAAAAATTCTCGATCCTCAAGTCGCTTGCGGCGATGAACAGGTGCGATGTGGCCGTGGTGTTGCTCGATGCGGAAGAGGGCATCACCGAACAGGATACCAAGGTTATAGGTTATGTGCTGGATGAGGGGAGAGGGCTTATCGTTCTGGTAAACAAATGGGACCTGATTGAAAACGACCGGAAGAGGCAGGAAGAGGTGATGGCAGAAATAGGCAGACTGCTGCCGTTTGTCGGGTTTGCCCCGCTGCTGAAAGTGTCGGCCCTTACCGGATACGGTATCAAGCTGATGTTTCCTACCATCGGTTCCGTTTTTCGCCAGTACAATGCCACATTTCCCACCTCGGCACTCAACAGGCTGTTACAGGATGCGACGGAACAGCACTCGCCTCCAATTTACAAGAATAAGCGGCTCAAATTTTACTACACTGCACAGGTCGGAACCTGCCCGCCCAAATTCGTCATCATGACCAATTCTTCCAAGGGGGTGCATTTTTCCTACGAGAGATACCTGATTAACAGGTTTCGCGAAGGACTCGGTCTCGATAAGGTGCCTATCCGGATCCTGTTCAAGGACAAGACGGCACAGCGCAAGAAGAAATAATCGATCCCGGGGTTCTAAGATTTTTACCGGGCCCTGGAGAGAACACTCCCTCCAGGGCCCGGTAAACGAAAGCCTGTGGCCGGTCAACCGGCCACAGACAATACTATCTTGTTGCTTTTTTTACAGCGTTTTTAAAGCCTTCCGCAGAATTTTCGATTACCTTGTCGGGGACGCAGAAAGCGATCCTCATATAGCCGGGCGCACCGAAACCGCTGCCGGGAACAGCAAGGATCCGCTCGTTTTGCAGTAATGCCACAAATTTGACGTCATCCTTGATCGGTGTCTCGGGGAAGACATAGAAAGCGCCCTTGGGTTCGGTAAAATGAAAACCAGCATCCCTTAGGATATTGCAGATCAGTTCTTTTCTCCTGGCGTATATGGAGGTGTCGACGGTTGCGTCCTGGAGTTCGGCCACCACTCTCTGCATCAGCGCGGGGGCGTTGACGAAGCCGAGAATCCTGTTGGCAAGGGTCATTGCGTCGAGAAGCTGCTGTTTATCCTTGATATCAGGATGTACCGCGAGATAGCCGATTCGTTCCCCCGGCAGGGAGAGGTCCTTGGAGTAGGAAGATACCACGATTGCGTCGGTATACGATTTGAAAACCGGCGGGACCGCATGGTTGTCAAAGGTGATCTTGCGATACGGCTCGTCGGCTATCATGAAAATAGTGGTATTATGAGCGGCGGACTTGTCCCTCAGCAGTTGTCCCAGCCTGTCAAGGTCACCCTCGGGGTAGATCTGTCCGGAGGGGTTGTTGGGGGAGTTGATGATGATCGCCTTCGTCTTTTCGCAAACGGCCCTGTCGATGGCCTCGAAGTCGAGGTTGAAGTTGTTGTCCGTTGACACAACCCTGGTGACGCCTCCGTGGTTATCGATATAAAAGCCGTATTCCACGAAATAGGGCGCGAGCACAATCACCTCGTCTCCCGGATTCAGGATTGCCTTCATGACCACGTTCAGCCCTCCGGCCGCCCCGCAGGTCATGAGCATATCTCCGTGGCTGATATCGGTCTGCTGTTCCGCCGACATCCGTGCGGCGATAGCCTCACGGACCCAGGGGTATCCGCCGTTTGGCATGTAGGAATGCACGCCGGGGCTGGTGTCCGTTACCGCTTCGAGGATAACCTTGTTGAATTCCTCTGGCGGGGGGGCGTCCGGGTTGCCAAGACTGAAATCGAACACATTTTCCGCGCCGTGTTCGGCTTTCATCTTGGCCCCTTCTTCAAACATCTTGCGGATCCAGGACGATTTTTCCGCGTATGATTTCATCTTATCTGAAACAGGCATGGTATCTCCTTGATGTCTATTGTCGCTCGGAACATTACCCGGTTCTGGGTCACCGTACCAGGTGATCGGCGGCCGGTAATGTCCCTGCTTATTGCGAGTTCTTTTTAAAATAATCGTAAGCTGCGTTGATTTCCTTCATCTTTTCTTCCGCCACTTTCTTGAATTCTTCACCCAGGTGGCTGACCTTGTCGGGGTGGTACTGCATGCTCAGCTTGCGATACGCCTTTTTAATCTCTTCAAACGTTGCGCCCTTCTCGAGTCCCAGGCTGGCATAATGTTTGGCGCTCGAATCTGCAGCACCATAGCTGCGGTACTGCTGGTGGTATCGGTATTTGGCCTCGACGGTCTTCTGGTCGTACGAGGAGATATCGAGATAATCGGCAATATACCTGGCGATATTGAGCTCGTATTCCGGAACCTCCGTTTTGGTGTAGAGTATCTGATAGACGAGTTCGAGAAGGATAAGCCTGGGCTCATAGGTAAAGGTGGATTTGAATTCATGCAGCAGGGCGTCAAGCGACTGTTCGGCCTGTGCCGCTTCCTTGATAAGTTCCTTTACCCAGGCCATCTGGGTCTGATTATATCTCAGGTTGGTCTGGAAAAAACGGTGGATGGTCTGTACCTCGGCCCTGGTAATCTGGCCGTCTATTTTCGCGGTATGGATAAGGATCTGCACCAGCAGCCACACGAACCTGTTGTGGCTTTCCGTCTGCGATTGTTCGTAGGTGGCAACTTTTTTCTGCAGCCAGTAACTGAAGCCCCAGAACATCGCAAAAAGCAGAAGGATACCGAAAAAACCGGTGTAAAGAAGGGTGCCGAGGAAAGAGATCAGCGCCGGAGCTCCGCCGGTGAGAAATATGATAAGAAGCAGAATAAGCAGACATCCGCCGCAACCGGGCTGCTGTTGTCGTTGGTATTGCATAATCGGTCAGAGAGGTAGTGGTTTATCGTGACTGTTGATTTGTATCGGCAAACAGCGCGTCGACGAAATCACCGGCATCAAAGTCACGCAAATCGTCCATCTGTTCGCCGATTCCGATAAAGCGAATGGGAATTTTCATCTCGCGACAGATATTGGCGACAATGCCTCCTTTGGAGGTACCGTCGAGTTTGGTGAGGGTAAGGCCGGTTACCCCCACGGCATCATTGAAAAGACGAGCCTGGGATATGCCGTTCTGGCCGGTGGTCGCGTCTATCACCAGCATTATTTCGTGGGGGGAGCCGGGAAGTTTTTTGTTCATTACCCGTTTTATCTTTTTCAGCTCCTCCATGAGGTTGTCCTTGGTATGCATCCTCCCCGCGGTATCAACGAGGACGACGTCGACATTTTTGCTCTGGGCAATACCGAGTGCGTCGAAGACCACCGAGGAGGGGTCGGCCCCTTCCTTGTGCGCTATCACCGGAACGTTGTTCCTCTCTCCCCAGATCTTCAGCTGGGAGACAGCTGCCGCACGGAATGTATCACCCGCAACCAGCATCACCGAGCTTCCGGACTGGATAAACTTGTTGGCTATCTTGCCGATGGTGGTGGTTTTGCCGACGCCGTTGACACCGATGACCATTATGACAAAGGGGCCCTGCTCTGGCATAACCAGCGCAGCGTCCTCGTCGTTTTCGAGGATAAAGGCCCGGATCTGTTTTTTCAGCAGCTCTTTGAGGGCGCTGGGGTCGGATAACTCCTTGCGCTTGACCTTGCGCCTTGCCTCCTCGATCAACTCCATGGCGGTGTTTACACCGATATCGGCCGTTATCAGGATCTCCTCAAGATCGTCGAGCATTACCCCGTCGATCTCTTTTTTGCCGAGGAACAGGGCGTCCATCTGGTAGGTAAGCGATTCCCTGGTCTTGCCGAGCCGCTGGGTGAGTCTTGAAAAAAGCGACGTCTTTTGTTTGCTGCTTCCTGGTCCACCCTCCTGCTTCTGTGCATCAGCGCTCTTGGCGGGAAATTGCGGTGAGACCCGGGGCTTTGGTACCGGATCGGTGTGTGGCTTGACAGGAGCTTCCTGAGTCTGCTGCTGCACCGGTTCAGCCGGTGTAACATCCTCATCTTGCTGCTGGTCTGGCTGTTCCCCGACTTCTTCTTCTGCCGCCGCTGTTTCGGCACTCTCCGTTTGGGCGACGACGACCTCTTCTTCAGGCAAAGCCGTATCGAGGCCAACCCCTTGTTCCTGTTCCTCCTCTTCTACCTCGGTTACCGCGGTTTCTACGGTTTCCTCGGCAGCACCATCATCCGGTGGTGGCTGCTGCTGGCCGACAGAGGGGGGCTCGACTTCAGCCACCTCCTGGTGAGCCTGATCAACCGTTGTCTGCACACCGGCCGCTGTTTCTTCCGCCGGCTCGATTTTTTCTATATCTTCGGAAGATTCGAGGGGTGTTTCTTCGGCGACCAGAGGTTCCTGTTGTGGTTCTTTCTTGGTGAATTTTTTCTTAAACCAACCTAACATGTTGAATTCCTGAGTAGTTTTCGTCAAAAAGGGAAAGGGTTGAAGGCCTGGCAAATCCTGTATATTACGATCCAACAATAAAGAAAGCAACAATAACTGTAACCACGCAACGAACAGGCCGCGCAGATACTCTTTTATCACAGGTAAAACTGCGATGAAAGTATTTGCATTTCCGGCCAACGGCATTACTGTACAGGATGTTCGATCTCGTGTTATATATTTTGTTCGTTCGGGCAGGTGGACAACGGCAAGACCGCTTTACCGAACTGCCCCGTTTATAGCTGTTTAGATTACAATTTTTAGGAGGACCGGAAATGGCTGGATCTTGTGGAGGATCCTGTGGTACTGCAGAGGCGCAACAAGCTGCCGCTGCGCAACAGGAACTGGCAATAAAAAAATCCCTTGGAAAAATTAAAAATAAAATCCTTGTAATGTCGGGTAAAGGCGGTGTAGGAAAATCCACCGTGTCCGTGAATCTTGCGCTGGGCCTGGCCAAGCAGGGATACCAGGTCGGGCTGATGGATGTCGATATCCATGGGCCGGATGTGGTAAGAATGCTTGACCTCAAGGGTACGATAGAGCCGCCCGCCACCGAGGGCGGGCTGGTGCCGCCTCTCAAATACAGCGACAACCTCAAGGTGGTCTCCCTGGAATATATGATGCGTGATCGCGATGAAGCGATTATCTGGCGCGGTCCCCTCAAAATTCAGGCTATCAGGCAGTTTGTATCGGATATGGACTGGGGTGAACTCGACTACCTGGTGATCGATGCTCCCCCGGGGACCGGCGACGAACCGCTCTCCGTGGCACAGACCATTCCCAATGTCAAAGCGGTGGTAGTGACCACCCCGCAGCAGGTCGCTCTGGCCGATGTGAGGAAATCTATCAACTTCTGTAAGACGGTCAAGGTGGAGATTGCCGGCGTTATAGAAAACATGTCCGGTTTTGTCTGCCCCCACTGCAACGAAACAGTGGATATCTTCAAGTCCGGCGGCGGCGAGCAGCTCGCCCGCGACCTCGAGCTTCCCTTCCTTGGCAGGATCCCCATGGATCCGAAGGTGGTCATGGCCGGGGACGACGGCAAGCCTTATCTATCTTCGGACGCTGACAGTCCGGCGATAACAGCCTTCGGCAAGGTGGTGAAATCAGTTGAACTGAGACTCCCGCCGGTTGCCGAACCGGTCCCGCTGCAGATGGCCAGCACCGCGACAAGCTCCTGTGCATGCAGCGGTGGAAGCTGTTCGTCAGGATCCAACTGATTTTTCCACAGCGGATCGGTACTGTTGCCGGGAGTTGGCGAAAGTTGCTGACAAACAACGGCGCAGCGCCACTATTGTAACAATCAAAAAGGCTGGTGAATCATTTCACCGGCCTTTTGCAACTCATACCAACTAGAATAAAGCGAGATTATGATACTACAACAGCTCATGGTGGGGTCGATGGCAGTCTGCTGTTATATAGTGGCCTGTGAAGAGACGAAGATCGGTGCGGTCGTTGATCCTGGAGGAAATGAGGAGCAAATTCTGGAGGAAGTTGAAAAACTGGGTGTGAAGGTAAAGTATATCATTGCCACCCATGGCCATCCGGACCATGTATGCGGTAACCGCAGGATACAGGAAGCGACCGGTGCCAAGATAATCATGCATGAAAAGGATGCCGAGTTTTTTGAAAGCGACGATGCCAGAAAATATTTTTCCATGCTCGGCCTTGAACCTTCTCCTCCGACCGACATCAAGGTTGCAGAGGGCGATGTTATCGAAATAGGCAACGTCACTCTCAAGGTGATTCACACCCCCGGACACACCCCCGGCGGAATGTGTCTGCTCAACGGCTCCGATGTTATCACCGGGGACACTCTTTTTGCCGGCGGCATAGGACGGACTGATTTCCCCGGCGGCTCCCATCAGCAGCTGCTCGATTCCATCCGCAACAAGCTTCTGGTGCTGCCGGAAGACACCAATGTATGGCCGGGTCACGGTTATGGCGGCCTGAAGTCTACCATCGGTGTCGAGAAAAGGAGCAACCCCTTTCTGTAGACTCCGCTGGTTGTCTGGAAAATAAAAGATTTTTCCGCCATCCCTGTAAACAGGAAACAACAGGGGAGGGACCATCTCCGGGCTCGCTGCCGGGCGCAGTGCGGATGATTACAGATGGGCTTTCATTAATCAGTGAACAATATTATTTCGGTAACCACATACGATGCGTGAAATAGTACTAGGAACGGCGGGACACGTCGACCACGGCAAGACAAGCTTCGTAAAAGCGCTGACAGGTTTTGAAACCGACAGGCTCAAGGAAGAAAAAAAGCGGGGAATAACCATTGAACTCGGGTTCGCCTACCTTGACCTTCCATGTGGCCATCGTATAGGGATTGTCGATGTTCCCGGCCATGAGAAGTTCGTCAAGACCATGGTCTCGGGTGTTAGCGGAATCGATATCCTCATCTTCATCGTTGCCGCCGACGAAGGGATCATGCCGCAGACGGTGGAGCACTTCGACATCTGCCGACTGATGGGTATTGAGCAGGGGATTGTCGTTATCACCAAGAAAGACATGGTCGATTCCGACTGGCTGGAAATGGTCAACGATGAAGTCGTCGAGTTCTGCGAAGGTTCCTTTCTTGAAGGTGCGCCGATAATAAACGTCTCTTCAATAACCGGTGAAGGTATTGAAGAGGTGCGCAAGGAAATCGACAAGATGGTCCGGGCGCATAACTTCACCGAGGTGTTCGGGCCCTTCAGGTTATCGGTGGACCGGATTTTTGCCGTGAAAGGGTTCGGTTCGGTGGTAACCGGAACATCGATATCCGGACGAACAGAGATTGGCGAAGAACTATGCCTCTACCCATCGGGCCGGGTTGCCAAGGTCCGCGGTATCCAGGTGCATTCCCGGTCGGTAGAACAGGTGGAAGCGGGGCACAGGACCGCGATAAACCTGCAGGGTGTTGACACCGATGAAATAAAGAGAGGAATGGTGCTGGCGCCGCCAAACACCTTGAAGCCGAGCTATATGCTCGACTGCCACTTGATCTATCTCGGGGCAAATCCAAAGCCGCTGAAACATCGCACCAGGGTGCGGGTTCACCTGGGAACCGCCGAGATTCTCGGCAGGATATCCCTTCTTGACCGCGATGAACTGCAGCCGGGGGAGGAAGCGGTGGTCCAGTTCCTGCTCGAGGACAAGGCTTCGGTCTGGCCGGGGGACAAGTATGTTATCCGCAGCTACTCCCCGATCCTGACCATCGGCGGAGGGACTGTGCTCGGTAACGTTTCGCCGAGAAAAAGGAAGAGGTTGGTTGAAAAAGACCGCGAGTATAATCGCAGTGTTGCTGAAATTATGCAGTCAGGGACGGTCGAGGACAAGATCCTGTGCCTGTTGAGCGAAAAGCAGGAAATGGGGCTTACCGCCGAGGAGATGTCTATACGTCTCGGCCTGTTCGGCAAACACCTGAACAAGGCTCTGCAGAACCCGATCTCGCAAAAGAAGATCGCAGTGGTGGATTCGGCTACCCAGCGCTACGTGGTTGTTGAAATAGCCGAAAAGATAAAGGACATGCTGGTTGCAAGGCTTGAAAAACATCACAGGGATAAGCCGATGCTGCCCGGCCTGGCCAAGGAAGAACTGCGGTCCAGCCTGGGACGGGCGGTGGACCCCAAGGTGTTTAATTACTGCGTCAACGATCTGGTCAAAAAAAACGTCATGGTCCAGGAGGGCTCTGATATCCGCATGGCCGGCCATGAAGTCGCGCTCAAGGCGGATGAAAAAGAGCTCCAGCAGGAACTTGCCAGGTGGTACAGCGAGAAAGGGCTCTATACTCCGACTATAAAAGAGACCATGGACCATTTCGACGAATATCCTGCAACCCTGGTCAAGGAGGTTATCAGCCTGCAGCTCAGGGAGGGACAGCTGGTAAAGATCAGCGAGAGCCTGTACTACGCCAGACAAGTTATCGATCCGCTGATCGACTCCGTTGTCTCCCATATAGAGAAAAACGGCGAGATTGACGCCCCGGCGTTTAAGGAGCTTACCGGGCTTACCAGAAAATTTTCCATTCCTGTGCTCGAATACCTCGACCGGGTGAAAATAACCATGCGTGTCGGCGATAAGAGAATCTTGCGCAAGAAGGTTTCGTAGCGTTGTACAGGAACCAGGGCAAAAAGGTATTATGTGAAAAGTTATTTCAAGCTGTCAGTGTCGACCAGTTCGATCTGCAGGATTGTCCGGCTGGTGGCCTGCAGCCGAAAGCGGTAGTCGATTTCAAGTCCGATTACCGCCACCACCTCGTTGTCGTGAACGAGCAGCGGCCAGCTTGACCGCAGCCGGGATGGGATGGCTTTCTCGTTGAAATAGCGGGCAATTTTCTTCTTTTTTTTCAGGTGAAACGGAGTGAATTTCTCGCCCTGGTAAAAAGGACGAATCTCAAGAGGAAACTGCAGGTTGTCGACGGCCACTGAAAGAACGGTGCCCGTTTTGTCAACCCGGATGGCAGGTGCATCAGCCTCTATTCTTGTCAGCACCACCGTTTTTCCTATGGCCGCCACTGGATAACAGCCTGGTCCTTCCACCATCAGACGATACGGAGCGGGGGCAGGGGCGGAGCCTCTTGTGGCGCCCTCTGCCAGGGGGCGGCTGAAAACCAGTATATCTTCTTTCAGGTAGAGCCGTACCCCGTCCGGCAGATGAAGCTCGCAGACCGCCTGGTTGCGGCGGTCTTGGCTGTAATTTTCCAGCATGGTGGTGATTGTAGTTATCTGTTCGAAGTCCGGGCGGATCGCCATTGCCCAGAAACATTTTTCAAGGATTCTCCTGGCAATTGCCGGATGCTCGCTGAGCAGCGCGTTTGACTGCACCAGGATTTTTTTGTTTTTTCCCCCGTCGTTTTCTTCACTGGTACATCGCCTGAACCGGTCGGCTGTAAATTGTTCGAGGAAATCGTCATCGTTTTTGATGATATCCATGGTGTTGAGAACGCGCCGGTCGATGGCCGGGTTGAACTCTTTTCTGAGCATCGGCAGCAGTTCGAGCCTGATGCGGTTGCGCAGAAACCTGCGGTCCAGGTTGGAGGAATCCAAACACCAGCCGACCCCCAGGGTCTGCAGATAACTCTTAACTTCGCTCTTTGTCTGCAGCAGCAGGGGTCTTATGATCCTGCCATGACAGATCTGCATTCCGGCAAATCCCTTCAGCCCGCTGCCCCTGATAAGGCGGATGAAAAATTCTTCTACCTGGTCGTCGGCGGTGTGGCCTACGGCTATATGATGTGCTTGTTCCTCTTTGCGGATCCCTTCCAGTGCCCGGTATCGCAAAATACGTGCGGATTCCTCTATTGACCGGTGTTCCTCTTCGGCGAGTTCGTTTACCGCTACCGTCACACACCGGATGGTGACGCCAAGCGCGGCGCAGATTTTAGCAATCGCCCGTTTTTCCTCATCAATCTCCCCCGGGCGCAGTCCGTGGTCGACATAGACAGCGACAAGCTGCGCAGCAGAAAAAATCTCTGCCATCAGGTGAAGAAGGCCTACGGAGTCGGAACCGCCCGACACACCAATGACCATGCGGTGGTCGGGTGCGGCCAGGTTATGTCTGTTGATGACCTCGTTTACGGCTTGGGCCAGGGGGGTAAGTTCGGTGTCAGTCAAGTGAATGCAGTTATGGCTTAATTCTTGGTTATTGATTTGCTATAATTACTACAGCATAACACGTAGGTTCACGGCTGGCACGTGACATTTAGCGATGAGACAGCGCAACTCCTGTAAAAAATGGATATTTAATAAAAAGGCGGCCTGGCTGCCTTTTATGGTGAAAGCAACATGAGCGTAGAGCAGATAAGGCAGCACCTGGCGAGTCAGTATCATCTTACCGAATCCCAGATCGCAGAGATGTTGCCGCGTTTTCTGGAAACCCTTTGTTCACATATGGATGATGTGGAGGAAGCCCTGAAAAATAATGATTACAAACGGTTGGGTGAAGCGGGCCATAAAATAAAAGGCGCTTTTCTCAACCTCGGCCTGGAAGAGAACGCAAAAAAAGCGTTCGTTCTGGAGAAAATCGGCAAGGAAGTTGATACTGAAAGCGATTGCGGTCAACTGGCTGCAGAACTCAGGGCGGCGGTTGACTCGTTGCTCGCCTAGATTAAACGGGATTTCCCTTTGGTTTATCCGGGGAGCGGAAACAGACAATTGGTAAACTTATACTGATTTATAAAGCGGGCTCCGGGAACAGTGTCAGGGGTGCAGCGGACTGCTTCTCCCCGGAGCCTCTCCTGTTATTTTATTTGGCAAAAGACACTGTCGTCATGTTGCGCAGCTGTTCCAGCAGCCTGTTGTGGATATTGTCGAATCCTCCGTTGGACAGAATCGCCACCACGTCCCCTGGCCTGAGCACGTCCTGCAGTAACTCCAGGATTTTTTCGGTAGTGTCAAAGGAAAAAGCCATGACCTTGCGATCCCGGGTAAGATCCTGCGCCAGTTTTGACGAAGAAAAAAGCTCATCTTCAGGCAGTCCCTCTATCGGAATAGGTTCGCGCAGGATGACCATGTCCGCCGCATCGAAAGAACTGACGTAGTCGTTTTGAAACACCGACCTTCTCGATGAGTTGGTTCTCGGTTCAAAGACCGTCACCAGCCGTTTTCCGGTATAGCTCTGTTTAAGGGATGCGAGGGTTTCCTTTACCGCGGTGGGATGGTGGGCAAAATCATCGATGACAGTGATGTCGTCAACCACACCGCGCACCTCCTGGCGTCTTTTGGCCCCCTTGAACCGAGCCAGTCCTTTCGTCATTGCATTGACGGATACCCCCAGGTGATCCATGACGATACAGACGGCCAGAGCGTTAAGGCAGTTGTGCGTCCCTGCCATTGCCAGCTCCATCTTCCCCCACAACTGGCTGTTGTGAAAAATCTCAAAACTGGAACTACCGCTTGATGTCTGCTGGTTTTTAAAGGTCCAGCTGCAGGACTGGCCCAGGCCGTAACTTTCAACCCGGCAGCGCGCTTTTGCCGCAATTTCCCTGACGTTTTCATCATCAAAGTTGGCAATCAGCAGGCCGTCTTCGGGAATAAGGGAGACAAATTTGGCAAAGGAGCGCTTGATGGCGTCAAGATCGGCAAAGATGTCGGCATGGTCGAACTCGATGGAGGTGATGACCGCAACCTGGGGGCGATAGTGCAGGAACTTGGATTGTTTGTCAAAAAAAGCGGTGTCGTACTCATCACCTTCGGCAACAAAATAGCTCCCTTCGCCCAGCCTGAAATTGGTGCCGAATTCGGATACGATTCCACCTATCATGAAGGTGGGATCAAGCCCGGCGTGATAAAGGCTGCTGGCGAGCAGCGAACATGTCGTCGTTTTCCCGTGGGTCCCGGCAATAACCAGCGACGTGCGTAAGCTGATAAAAAAATGAGACAGCGCCTGGGGGAAGGAGAGGTAGCGGATATCGGTTTGTGAGAGTGCGACCGCCTCCGGGTTTTTTCTGGTGATAACGTTGCCGACGATCACCAGATCGGGTGGTGGATTGAGGTTTTCCGGGCGATAGCCGTTTTCGATCTCTATTTTCTGGTCCGCCAGAAAATCGGACATTGGCGGATACACGTTGCTGTCGCTTCCGGTAACCCGGTATCCCGATCTCTTCAACATGCCGGCAAGGGCTGCCATGCCGGTGCCGCAGATCCCCATCAGGTGAATGTGGCGTATGTTTTCCGGTGCGTAATTATAGGCTGGGTCAAGATTCATCATAACTTATCGGTTTCGTACACTGTTGGCGATTGTCGTGTAAATGTTGTCAAAAGTATGGGCAAAGGTCGCCGGCGTCACCCTGCCTACCTCGATAAATTTTACCGTGATCTCTTTAGCGAATTTTAAAATAGTCTCATTGGAAACATCTGATTTTTCGATGTTTTTTGAGGTGTTGTTTCTAGCGTCGTTCATTACTTATACTCCTTTTATCAATAAACGCCTCCGCCGCATGAAGAAGGCCAGTTCGTCGTGAGAGCAGCGGAGGCGGTGTGTCGGGAATAACCGGTCAAGCCATCCCCGTAACTGGTAGATTAATACGTCATACACCAACTTTATTCCACAACTGATTATTACACAACGTGCATGATAACAAAATCAGCATGTGAGGATCACCGTTCCTTATTACCGGCTCTGTCCATCATCTTCTTGGTTTTTCGCGTGGCCTGTGCCGTAGCCGGATCTTTGGGCCAGAAATGTTTCGGGTATCTGCCCTTGAGTTCCTTGACCACCTCGGGGTAGCTCCGCTGCCAGAAACCGGCAAGGTCGCTGGTTACCTGGATCGGCCGGTTTGCAGGCGAGAGCAGGTGAAGAACCAGGGCTATATCACCGCCACCCACGGTGGGGGTGCTCGTCGCACTGAACATCTCCTGAATACGAACGGAGAGCACCGGTGGATCCTGGAGATAGTCGATGGATATTCTGGAACCGCTTGGCACCACAACTGAGCCCGGCAGAAGAGTCTCCAGGTTCTGCTGCTGCTGCCAGCTCAGCTGTGCCTTGAGGATCGAGAAAAGATCAAGGCTCTTGAGCTGCGAAATTTTCCTGATCCCGGCAAGATAATAAGAGAGCCAGTCAAAGTCTGCAGACAGGGCGGTGTCGTCGACCCTGGGCCAGTTTTCCCCGGGCAGGAGGTGGCGGGCAAGGGTGATCCTGGCCTGGAGCTGACGACTTTTATTGTTCCAGGGAAGACAGCCGACTCCGAGCTCGGCCAATCCCTCCAGCAGACAGTTTTGCAGCTGCTGGGGGTCGATCTGTTCAAGAGGTTGGCGGGCAAGGGTGATCTCTCCCAGCATGGTGGTGGACGTCGCGACAACATCCTGCTTCTGCCTGTCCCAGCAGGTAAGGTCTTCTCTTGTTATCAGGCCGTCGTGATGCAGCAGCTGATCCCTGGTGACGGCCAGGCCAAGATGTATGCGGCCCTCTCCTTTTACCGAGCTGAGTTGCAGTGCCACCAGGTACGGCACCTGGCAGAGCGGGTCGTCAACCGCAACAGAGCCGCCATGGCCAGAGGAAAGCAGGAATTTTCCCATGTTGCTGCCTCTATTTGCCGCGATTCTGTCACCAAATCCGGGAATCAGAAGATCGGCAAGCTCGTTAAGATCATATTTTCCCCGTGACCATTTCAGCATCCTGAGGAACTGGGCGGAGCTTTTGGCAACCCGCCTGCAACCCGACAGGGAGCCGCCGGATCGGGTTATGTACAAGGAGTTTTGGTCGCGCCATTTCTCAAGCAGGAAAAGTCTTTCAAGAATGTCCGAAGAGGGTGCCTGTCCTCTTTTGAAAATATCATTTTCCGATAAAAGAGCGCAGACATCTGAGCCCAGACCGGCAATATTCATCTGCTTTGCCCGCAACAGGATATTGCCGAGCCTGGGGTGTACCGGAAGGGAGCAGAGGGTTTTCCCGGTCGCGGTTATCCTGCCTTTTTCGTCTATCGCCCCAAGGGTGCGCAGCATCTTTACCGCCGAATCGTACTGGCTTTTTCGCGGCGGATCAAGCCACTTGAGGGTTGTTGGATCGCCGCTGCCCCACCGGAACAGTTCCAGGGCGAGGCTGGCAAGGTCTGCGGTGATAATCTCGGGGGGATGAAAGGCGGGAAGACTATGGTGTTCGTTTTCCGTCCATAGCCGCATACAGCGGCCCGGACCGAGACGGCCGGCACGTCCTTTTCTCTGGTCTGCCGCAGCCTTTGATACCCTCACCGTCTGGAGGCTGTTGAGCCCTGTGCGGGGGTCGAAGCCCGGCAGCCGTGACCAGCCGGAGTCGATAACGGTCTCGACGTTTTCAATGGTAAGACTTGTCTCGGCGATGGAAGTTGCAAGGATGATTTTACGTTTGCCATCGGGGTCGGGGTTTACCGCATAATCCTGCTCTTTTCTTCCGAGGCCGCTCATCAGGGGGGCAATCGAAATGGAGCTGAAAAGAGGATCGTCAAGAAGTCTTCTCTCAACAGCGCGAATCTCGTAATTGCCCGGCAGAAACGTGAGGATATCGCCGCCGGTTGTCTGTACCGCCCTTAAAAGGTTATGGCAGACCGAGTCGATCATGGAACAGGCTGCCGGACGGGCAAGATATGTTACTTCCACCGGGAAGGATTGTCCCTTGGCCGAAATTACCGGAACTCCACCCATAAGCGACGCCACCGGCTCAGCGTCCAGGGTGGCCGACATCACCAGCAGCCTGAGGTCTTCTCTGACCTCGCAGATTTCAAGACAGAGGGCCAGGGCAAGATCGCCGTGGATAGACCGTTCGTGGAACTCGTCGAAGATGATCAGGCCGACATCCTCGAGCAGCGGATCGTGCTGGAGCCGGCGGGTAAGGATTCCTTCGGTAACAAGCTCTATCCGGGTAGTGCTGCTGACTTTACGCTCGAACCTGATATGATAGCCGACGCTCTGGCCGACCTGTTCCCCTAAAAGCGAACTCATCCGATCGGCGGCCATTCTCGCCGCCAACCGCCTGGGTTCCAGAAGAAGAATTTTTTTGCGGTCAAGCCACCCCTCACCGGCAAGGGCCAGGGGTACTACGGTGGTCTTGCCGGAGCCGGGCGGAGCCGAAAGCACCGCTGAGCAAGAACCCAGTATCTCTTTTAGCCGGGGCAGGACGGTGTTGACCGGAAGATCAGGCAGCTTGAGTTCACCCACGGCTACCGCCACCCGGTTTAATGCATGATGATTCCGGCATACCCCACAACCTGGTCTGTATCACCGCTTACGGCGCCCGAGTCGGTGTATTCCACCAGGGTGGCCCTGTCCGTGCCGAGAATGCGTGTCGCCACCATGGTTATCACCACCGGTATTACCCCGCACATGGAGATACTGTTGGCAAATACGGTGCGATAGAGTTCTTCGCTGTCAAGTGCCATGATGGCATCGAGGGCTTTTTGATCTTTTTTCCGGCTGACACTTCGTGATTCGTAGTGGTTCATGTCGGAAGATGCGACGATTAACACTTTTTTGCCATATTCGGTGATGGCACGGGCGATCGCTTCACCCACCTCGGTGCACTGCTGGTAAGAGAGCCTTGAGACCACCATGGCGCTGAAGGTGAGGTTCTTCTGTAATGCCTGGAGAAACGGCAGCTGCACCTCCAGGGAGTGTTCGTCGCGGTGAGCCAGCTCGTCTGTCTGTATCAGGTCGCAGTGGGAGTTCAGCGCTGCAGTCAGTCCGGAGGCGTTGGGCACGATACCTGTCACCATGTTCCAGTCTTCACCGGACAGGGCGACGGCTGCACCTCGTCCGTGGTGGTTCGGACCGATGACGAGCACGGTCTCGGGAATATCGATCATGCTCAGTGTTTTTGCCGCCACCCCGCCTGAGAATACATACCCGGCATGGGGGGAAACCACCCCCCGGGCGGCTGTTTTTTCCTGCTTTTCAGTTGGAAAGAGGTCCTGCAGGGTTTGCGAAAGGGCTTGGGGCGAACCGGGATAAAACCGACCCGCAACGATTGGTTGTCTCATGGTGTCCCCCGTGAAATGTTGTTTGCATGTGATGGATCTGCGTTGATTGCCAACCTGCTCTTTCTCTATTTTATCTCAAGTTGTCCGTACAACCCAAGTCGTTCCGTCGGGGCCGTCTTTGAGTTCTATATTCTTTGCCAGAAGCTCGTCCCTGATCTCGTCGCTTCTCGCCCAGTTTTTTTCCTTGCGGCACTGGATTCTTTCGTTAATAAGCGATTCGATGGTCTCTACGTCGATATCGCAGGCGGCAACCATTTCCTGTTTCCTCTTTGCCAGGAAAGTTTTCGCATCTTCTGTGAGCAGTCCCATGATCCCGGCCAGGTTCCTGAGGGTGGCAACACTCTTTTTAAGAGTTGCTATATCAGATGACGACGGACTAACGCCAAGCTGCCTTCTGATGCGGTTCAAGGTTTTAACGGTGTCGAAGAAGACGCCCTGAGCCTGGGCGGTATTGAAGTCGTTGTCCATGGCCTGCTGGAAACGGCTTTCAAGCTGCCCCAGCTTGGCACCATCCTTGTCCGTCAGGATGGAAGGGGAATGGTCCGTGGTGTCCTGTTCATTGAGTTCATCGATGGCCGCGACACATTCGTAGAGTCTCTCAAGGCCGCTGGTCGCATCCTGCATTGCCGATTCACTGAAATCCAGAGGGTTTCGGTAGTGGGTGGAAAAAATAAAAAACCTCAGGATCTCCGGGTGATAGTTGTTGAGGATGTCGCGAATGGTGAGGAAGTTGCCCAGCGATTTCGACATCTTCTCATCGCGTATGGTGACGAAGCCGTGGTGAATCCACATGTTGACGAATTTTTTGCCGTTTGCGCCTTCGCTCTGGGCGATTTCGTTTTCATGGTGCGGGAAAATGAGATCCTGGCCGCCGCCATGAATATCGAAGGTTTCCCCAAGATATTTTTTACTCATCGCCGAACATTCGATATGCCATCCCGGTCTGCCGGGTCCCCAGGGGCTGTCCCATTTGGGTTCGCCCGGCTTGGAGCTTTTCCACAGCACAAAATCCATCGGGTGTCTTTTCTGTTCGTTAACGGCGATGCGGGCTCCCGCTTTCATGTCTTCGATATTCCTGCCTGACAGCTTGCCGTACTCGGGGAAGCTGTCGACAACATAATAGACGTCTCCCCCTGAGGGGTAGGCTTTATCCTGCCGGACGAGTTCTTCAATAAGGGCGATCATCTCAGGGATGTGTTCGGTTGCCTTGGGCTCGATATCGGGTCGGTCCACTCCCAGCGCGTCCATGTCGGTATAGAACTCTTCGATGAACCTGTTCGCCAACTCTTCGGCACTGGTTCCCTGTTCATTTGCCCTGGCGATGATCTTGTCGTCTATGTCAGTGAAGTTGCGGACGAACGTAACCTTCAGGCCGCGATAGCGCAGGTACCTCACTACCATGTCAAAGGCGAGGGAAGATCTGGCGTGGCCTATGTGGCAGTAATCGTAAGAGGTGATGCCGCATACATAAAGTTTTACATGGCCCTCTTCGATGGGTTGGAGAAGTTCTTTTTTTCCTGATAGAGTGTTGTGGATTCGAATATTCATTTTCATCTGAACTGGTTATGGACAGTTCGGGTCTGATGTATTATGTACAGCGCCTGCAGGCACTTTGCTATATTTATTGCCCTGTTGCGGTTACAGTTGCCGCCCAGGTGGAATACCATAATCTTATTGTAAGGAAAAGACAACAATGAGCCGGATCATAAAAGAAAAACGCAGCTGGGGGCAGACAATGAAGGCTTGGCTGCAGCCAAAGGCCGTGGCGCTGCTGTTTCTCGGCTTCGCCGCGGGGATACCCCTGCTGTTGATTTTCTCCACACTCTCTGTCTGGCTCACGGAAGCAGGGGTTGAACGGTCGGCGGTGACGTTTTTCAGCTGGGCTGCCCTGGGATATTCCTTTAAATTTCTGTGGGCTCCGCTGGTCGACCTGCTGCCTCTTCCTGTTCTTACCAGGCTGCTGGGCAGGAGAAGGTCATGGATGCTGCTCTCCCAGATGTCGATTATTGGTGCGATCTTGTGGATGAGTTCGATAAACCCCGTCTCAGGGGAAGAGTTTCTCACAGTGATGGCGCTGGCTGCGGTGATGCTCGGCTTTTCTTCGGCGACGCAGGATATTGTAATCGACGCTTACCGGATTGAATGCGCCGAGGAGTCGATGCAGGCGCTGCTCGCCTCGATGTATATTGTCGGATACCGCTCCGGAATGCTGGTTGCCGGTGCAGGCTCCCTGTTTCTTGCTGATTATCTGGGTACGACTAGCGAAATGTACAGCTATGGTGCGTGGAGCAGGACCTATATGGCGATGGCAGCGATCATGACCGTAGGGGTGGCAACGACCCTTGTTATCGCCGAACCCGGTGAAAACAGGAAGGTCTCCTCCTACAGTTATTCGGCGGACCAGTATTTCAGGCTCTTTATACTGTTTCTCTTCTGTATGACAACTTTTGGCCTGACTTTTTTTAACTCTTCAGCACTCTTTGACTGGATTGGCGTCAGCGGTGGCCAGGCGTCGTTTTTTGATAGTGTGCTGGGGTCTTTTCTCAGGGAGCTGATCAGGTTCTCGCTTGCAGCGGCGTGCAGCTGCTGTGCCGGGCTTGGGATGGTGCGGTGCAAGCTGGTCGATATGGAAATGGCCAGCCGCAGCTATGTTGATCCTATCCGCGAATTTTTTCAAAGGTACGGTGCCAGGACGGCGCTGCTCATCCTGATGCTGGTCGGGTTTTACCGGTTGTCCGATATCGTTTTCGGGGTTGTTTCAAATATCTTCTATATCGATCTGGGATTTTCCAAAAACGTTATCGGCGGGGTGACCAAAACCTTCGGCTTCGCCATGACCCTTGTCGGCTGTTTTCTTGGAGGAACCCTGAGCGCGAGGTACGGGGTGCACCTGATCCTCTTTCTTGGTGCGGTGCTTTCGGCGGCGACCAACCTTCTGTTCATGGCCCTTGCCGGGATGGGCAGTGATGTAATGATGCTGGCGGCGGTGATCGGCGCCGACAATATCTCGGCAGGAATCGCCACAACCGCGTTTGTCGCCTACCTGTCAAGCCTTACCAATATCTCCTTTACCGCCACACAATATGCCATCTTCAGCTCCCTGATGACCCTGTTGCCAAAACTTTTCGGCGGCTATTCGGGGGTTATGGTGTCCGGCCTTGGCTACAGCGGATTCTTCCTGCTCACCGCCGTTCTGGGGATCCCGGTGATGTTTCTGGTGTGGCTGGTACACAAAAGGGTTGCGTGAACCCTGGATATATGGGCCAACGCCATTCGGCGTCCGGTGCAGCAGGAGGCTTTGCACGGAAATGACCAGCGGCCATCGGCTGTTTATGCGGTTACGGCCACAGAAAGGGAGTCTTGCCCTTTTTCTTCCTGATCCAGTCCATGCTCTTCTGGACCTTGTCGCTGCCTATAATGGCGCCTATAAGGCGCTGTTTTCCCGGAAAAGAGAGGACGGTGAGCGCTATCAGGATGGTCAGGATGCCCTGGCCGGGAAGAAAAAGCATCGCTATGCCGGCAACAAGAAGTACGATTCCCACCAGGTTTTTCAGCACGAACAGCATCAGGAAAAGACCGTTTCCGGCTTTTGGCCGACGAGACTTTGAAAAATCAAGGAAGTAGGTGCTTGGCAGTCTTGCCACCATCCACGGTATCAAAAGAAGACTGAGGACAAAGGTTGCCGCGGAGACCAGGGCAAGCCAGCCGAAAAAAGAGCCTGTCTGCACGGTTTCAAGCTCCTGGGGCGTGATCCCCATGGTGGCGAGCAGTTCGGACCAATTAGCTGGCAGATCTGTTGCCGCTGAGAAAAAGGAAAACATGCTGCTTATCATCACTTACCGCATCTGACTTAAATAGTGCAGAACCAATATTTACGGTTCATTCACCGTTCCACCGCTCGCAGGGTAATCGATACCCCCGGTGGTCCGGCGTCATTTTCTGTTACCGGTTGTTTCGGAAGCTCCACCTGTATACGCTTGAATTCAAGGGACGACAGGGGAGCAAAATACTCACTTACTACTGTAACCCGTTTTGTAGCCATGTCCAGCAACATCGAATTGGCCACGTTGATTTTCCGCTCTTTTTCCGGGGTGAAGCCGGAAAGGATTTTTTGCGGAATATCTTTTTCGACTATATCCCCGGTTTCGGCAGTTTCGCTCTGTTTTGACCCAAGGCCGGATTCAAAGAGCTCTTTTTCCTGCAAATACTTTTTCAGATGTATTTCGTTGGCCTCCCTGACCCTTTGGCTTTCTCTTCGCTGCAGTTTTCTCTCTATGGCCGGACGGTCCGCCTGACTGGGGATCCCCCTCAGGGTTAAACCGACAAATGGATGCTTTTTCAGCAGCTCCGTGTAGCGCCCAAGCAACTTCACATCATCCTTGGTGAGGGTGAATTCCCCCGGTTCAAACAGTATAGTGCCGGCGTCGAGCAGTTCGCTGAACTCGTCTCCGGCGAGAAGCACGGGGGAAAGTTCCGCCTTGATGAGCAGAGTCTGGACCGCGGCATATATCTCTTCAAAAAGAACCGTGTTCCTGTCTTTGTCCGAGCCCGAAAAGCTGAAAGGCACGGTGAATTTGTTGTCTAGATCGGACAGCAGCGCAAGGGCAAGGCCGGAACTGGTGGCGGCCGATTGCGGATAGAGGTCGGTAAAGGTTATTTCGCCGGAGCCGCTGATTTCATCCCGGTCGACTTCGGTGGAGCACTCCAGGGAGAGCCGCCCGGAAGATGTATCGATTCCCGCCGCTCCCTGCAGCTGCCGGTGAAATGATGCCATAGGGTAATCGTTTATCTTGAAGCTGTAGGACGTTTTGGCAGCTGGAGCAAAAAGCGAACTCGTGCCGGACATCGCAAAAGACGATTGATCAAGTAGGCCGGTAAAGGAAAACGAGCTGCTTTTCTCTCCGCCTGCCGAAGCGGGGGTTACAACCGTTCCCTCAAGGCGGGACAGGGTTTCACTCCACACCGGGGTCATCCGTGAATCCTCAATTTTGAGGGTGCTCCCTTTTACGTCGATTTTTTCAACAGCAACAGCTGCCGGCAAACCTTGTTTTTTGTCCCTGGATGTCATCATTGTCATTTCCCGGATGGCGCTGGCGGCTGTTGTTATGGGGTCGCCACTGGTTTTTCTCATTTTCCAGGAGTAGTCAATACCGTTTGCCAGGATATGATCCATCGACAGATTTGCAGGGGAATCTGTGTAGCTCAATCCGTTTATAGTCAGCTCGTTCCAGTGGATCGGGTTGTTTTTCGCGAGCTCGTACCACCCCTTATGAAGGGTGATATCACCTGAAAAAGAGCCGCCGGGAAGTGTCAGGGATCCTTTACCGCTGAAGTTTGTGTAGAGTTTGTCAAAAAAAGCGGATTGCGAGAAAAGCGCGAGAGTGGAGCGGCCCTGGAGTTTTTTGAATTCGGTGTCAAGTTTTGCCGAAAACGGGTTAAGGGAAAAGGTACCTTTTGCCTCATATTTGCCTATGGCTCCCAGGGTTCCTGATATAATAATATTTTCCCGGTTTTTTTCCGGGTTGGCAACCTCTGTTGTCTCAAGGGAGAAATCTGAGAAGATGACCTCGCTGTCAGGCTGTGCCGGCGGGTGGAGAATCAGGTCGCCGGTGTAGTTGATGCTGCTGTATTTCAGCTCTTTGCCGGCAAGATTTTTTAATACCCCGGGACGGGTGCCTATGGTGTAGTTGGTGGTGCTGTTTTTTGCGACAACCTTGCCCAGGTAGAGTTCCCGGTCCTCCATCCGGATCGGGCCCGCAGTTATGAGCGGCGCCGTCAGTAGATTCTTTTTCCCGTCTTTGACGATAAAATCGGTAATTGAAAGGTAGCCGTCAGCCAGTTGGTGGTTGAAGGTACCTTGTTTCTTGTCTCTTTTAATCTCAAGGTTGCCGGTAAGGTTTGCCAGTCCCTTGAACTCCCTGCCTGTGGTGCTGAGCAGTGTATGGAAAAGCACGCCGCCCGGAATGTTGAGGAGCTTGAGTTTGCCTCTGACTGTTTGTTCCGGATCTATTGTTCCTGCATAGGCGAGGATTGATCCGTCTTCACCATGCTCGCCGGTAATGCGGAAATCGGCCTGGCCGGCAGTGGCGGTTTTCGGGTTTTCACAGTAGAAGAAGTTTTTCACCTGGAACTGCAGGTTCAACCAGGTATCGGCTGCAGTTTTTTCCCTGGCTCCATCGATAAATTCCAGGGTGCCGTCAAACAGGTTGACGCTTTCGAGGCGCAGGGAAAAGGGATTTGCCTCCACGTTGACATCGATTTTTTCCCCTTCTGATTTGTCCTTATGGGGAAACAGGGCGTCGAGGTATGTAAGATATGAGCTGTCCCTGGAGGTTATCTTCGGGCTCTGGTAGATGAGCTTGTGCAGGGTAAGCGCATTGGTGGTGGGGTTGAAGGTGCCGTTGACGGTCATGGAAGGAACGGCCAACTTTATGGTTTCTTCCTTGTTTTGCGCCTTTACCCCGGTGAGCTTCAGGTCAAGCTTGAGCGAGAGTTTGTTCGATTTTTCTTCCTTTGGATCAAAATAGAGATCTATCTTGCCGTCGGCAAAACCGCCGCTTATTTCAAGCGGCAGGTCGATTGGAAGATAGGATACGTAGCTGCTCAGGTCGAGTTTTTTAATATCGCTTGAAAGCTGGGTCGGCTGATTGCCTCCCTCGCCGTATCCGGCCAGGGCGTGTCCGGTGAGCTCCACCGGACTTCCGTTAATGGTGGCAGAAAAATATGGTCTTATATATTTTTTCGCCTGAAAGGGGATGTTGGAAAAGGTCGGCAGCTTCAGCTCGATATTTTCAACCAGATGTTTTTTTCCTGCCGGTATGTCGGTAAATTGCGCCTTACCGCCGGTAATAGCGATATTGTTGAGGGAGAAATAGAAGGGCAGTTCGGAAAAGCCCATCATGTCTCCGGACTCTTTGTCGCTTCGCTCCGGGATGGTACGAAAAATATTCTCTATATTGTAGGTCCTGTTCAAATTTCTCGTAATGTTTACCACGGGGGCGTCTATGGTCACGCTGGAACAGATCATGTCCCTGCGCAGCAGCGGCAGCGGCTTGAGCTTTAAATCCAGCGAGCCGATCGAGACGACAGGCTCAGCGTAGTTGCGGTGAATCGATACCGGACCTGTTAAGAACCTGAAAGTGAACGGATTGAAGTGTATCTCCGAGAGGGTGAGGGTGTAGCCGGTCCTCTCCTTGAATTTTTCCGGGAAAATATGCGTAAAATAGTACGCCACTCCGGTAAATCCGATAAGGCTGTAAAGCAGTACCAGTGAAAGCGGAATCAGCCCCCAGAGAAAATGTTTTTTTTTCAGCTGCAGCACAGGGGACAACCGGCGAGGTGAAACTCTTTTTCTTGCCTTCCGGCGGGGCTTGTCCACCTCAGGCTTGGGGCCGGCATCTTCATGCGGCTTGGCCACGCTGGGGTCCTTGGGCTTTGGTGATACAGCCCCTTCCGGTTGAATCGGGATTTGTCCGAAACGATCTGGCATATCTATAGATCAGTCTGAAAATGACAATGGGATACGACAACAAAATCAACAAGTGTAACACCATCACTGTGGGCATATTTTTAGCCCATCGAATCCGATATGTAAATTGAAGATATTAAACATAAAAGAAAAAACTCCGTAATATGCAAAAATAATATATATTCCAGTGTAATAACTGTTCAATCTCTGGTAAGCTGTGCTATAGTTTTGGAGGTTGGCAGGTTCTCAGTTCGATTCCACTGATTGCAAATATTTAGAACTTTTACATTAATCAACGGTTCATGTTAGAAAATTTCAGCTATTTTCGCTGGCAGGATCTTGTTGATATCCTGGTGGTGGCTTTTGTCATTTATCAGCTGATATCCATCATAAAAGGGACCCGGTCGGTACAGATGGTTGTCGGTATCGGTATCCTGACCGTAGTCTATTTCATGGCTACCGTGCTCGATTTGTCGTCTTTGAAGTGGATTTTCCAGACTTTTCTCAGCTCCATCCTGATCATCGTTATCATTGTATTTCAGCAGGATATCAGAAGGGCGCTTACCAGGGTGGGAAAGTCCCCTTTTCACCAGGGGCATGATATCCTGGAAAAGGATCTGGAGGAAATTATCCGGACCCTTTTCTATCTGGCAAAAAGGCGCATAGGTGCGCTGGTTGTCCTGGAAAGGGACACCGGACTCGGCGATTTTATCGAGTCGGGGTTCAAGCTTGACGCAAATCTCACCAAGGAGTTGCTGATCTCCGTTTTTATGCCGGTCTCCCCGCTCCATGACGGGGCGGTGATCGTCAGTGAAGGGAAAATAAGCCATGCCGGCTGTATTCTGCCTCTCACGCAGAATCCGTATATTAACAAAAAATATGGAACCAGGCACCGGGCGGCGATCGGACTGAGCGAAGAGACCGATGCCGTGGTCCTGGTCGTTTCAGAAGAAACCCAGGAAATATCCATAGTCAGGCACGGGGCGCTCACCACCGTGGAGGATGAAATAAGTCTTACCAACAACCTGAGGGCAATTTTTATCGGTCAGAACAACCGCGCATCAAACTGGAGAAACTGGATCAGCAAGTAATGAAAGATAAACTCAGTTCTATTTTTGACATTAAGGTATTAGCTACCCTCTTCTCCAGGGACTGGCTGCTCAGGTTCATCTCTCTTTTCCTTGCCGTGGTTCTCTGGTATTTTGTCGGCGGCGAGGACCGGGTTGATAAAACCGTCATGGTTCCGTTGGAGATAATAAACCTGCCCCGGGACCTGGTGATATCCAACCAGTTCAAGAAAGAGATGGAGGTCACGGTCAGCGGGCCGAGAACCCAGATCATGGAGATGGCGGAAAAAGGCGTGACCAGGCAGGTGGACCTCTCCTCAGCCTCCCCCGGTTCCATGGTTATCGAGACCAGAAACGAACAGGTCCCGGTCCCCCGCGGGGTTACGGTGCAGCGGGTTCAACCCTCTTCCATCATCCTGTCCCTTGACAAGCTGATCCAGAAACATTTTCCGGTCAGCGCCAGGACGGTAGGCAAGGTGGCAAACGGTTACTTTATCAAATCGCTGACAACGGATCCCGCCGAAATAACAATTACCGGCCCCCAGACCATTCTTTCGCAGGTGGACGAATTGTACACCAAGGCGATCAACCTGACCGGGGTCAAGCAGTCTGGCCAACTGCAGGTGCCGCTTGAGCTTGATGCTGCGATCGTGGAGCTGATCGGTGAGACTTCGGTTACGGCAGAACTACATATCGCCTTGGAAACCCAGACGATTGTGTACGATGACTTGAAGGTTCATGTGACAATAGACGGGGCGCCGGTGGTGGTCGATCCGCCAACCGTACAGGTAACTGCAAGGGTGCCGGACCTGCTGCTCAAGAAAACAACCGACCCCAACGATTTTATCAGTGTCACCGCTGAAAGACAAACCGGGTACGATGGGTTGAGAGTCGTTGTTTCCGCCAAATCCAGTGCTGGCTTTCCGGTTGAAGTTGTCGAGGTAAATCCGCAGACGGTTTTTCTCGCCAATGAAAAATCCGGATCGCGGCCAAAAGGGGAGAGTGGTCACGTACAGTTTTCCGCTTCCGGGAAAGCGGATGTTGAAATGGTAAAGCTTGTCAAACAGATACGCGAAGAGAGCAACAGCGCAGGTTCTGGCGGTGTGATTGTTATAAAAAGAGATCGGGTAAAAAAATATATCGAGCAATGAGAAAGTTATTTGGTACAGACGGGATTCGGGGTGTTGCCAACAGCTATCCCATGACCATAGAGATCGCCATGCAGGTGGGAAGGGCGATCGCGTTCATCGTAAAAGACAAACCCAAAGGCCACAGAATCGTCATAGGAAAGGATACCAGGCAGTCCTGCTATATGTTTGAAAACGCCCTCGCAGCAGGTATCTGCTCCATGGGGGTCGACGTTCTGCTGCTGGGGCCCATGCCTACCCCGGGGATTGCATTTATCACCACCTCAATGCGTGCCGACGCAGGGGTGGTGATCTCCGCGTCCCACAACCCGTTCCAGGATAACGGAATCAAGATATTTTCAAATGACGGCTTCAAGCTTCCCGACCAGGTGGAAGCGGATATCGAAGACCTGATCTTTTCCCAGAAAATGGCCGCCCTACGTCCGGTTGCCGATGAAGTGGGCAAGATGGCAAGGATCGTCGATGCCAGGGGGCGCTATATTGTCTTCTTGAAAAATACATTTCCCAAAAAATTCACTCTCGATGACTTCCATATCGTCCTCGACTGCGCCAATGGCGCCACATACGGGGTCGCACCGCATGTGTTCAGCGAACTGGGCGCAAAGGTCACGACCCTGGGTGTTGCGCCCGACGGGAAGAACATAAACCATGAGTGCGGTGCGCTCTATCCTGAAAAGATGGCCGCGAAGGTGAGAGAGACGGGGGCGGATATAGGGCTTGCGCTCGATGGCGACGGCGATAGGCTGATCGTCTGCGACGAGAAGGGGGAGATTGTCGACGGCGACCATATAATGGCGATCTGCGCCAAGGAGCTGCTTAAAAGAAGAAAGTTGAAGAAAAAGACCCTGGTGTCCACCGTGATGTCCAACATGGGGCTTGAACTGGCAATGGAACGGATGGGCGGCAAGATGGTCCGCACCGCTGTAGGCGACAGATACGTTGTCGAATGCATGCGCAAAAAAGGCTACTCTTTTGGCGGCGAACAGTCGGGACACCTCATTTTTCTCGACCATATTACCACCGGCGACGGTATTCTGGCAGGGCTTCAGTTGCTCTCGGTAATGAAAAAGAGCAGAAAACCGCTTTCCGAGATAGCTGCTGTCATGGAGAGTTTCCCCCAGGTGCTGAAAAACGTAAAAACATCGTCAAAGATAGCTGTTGATTCAATCCCCGGTTTCTCTGAAGCGGTAACAACGTTTGAAAACCAGCTTGGAAGCAACGGCCGTATCCTGGTACGCCCGTCGGGAACCGAACCGGTAATCAGGGTTATGGTTGAAGGCCGGGATGAAAAAGAGATCAATACCATAGCCGATGAACTTTGCGGACTGGTGATGCAGGTTGAGAATAACTAACAAGAAATAAAGCAACCCAACAGATATTATCAGGAGAAAAAATGGCCGCCGACAACAGCGTTGAGGTGACAATCCTACTACCGGCGTATAATGAAGAACTTGCAATCGGCGAGACTATCAGAAAGATACATGGACTTTATCCCGATTTTGAAATCCTGGTAATCGACGACGGGTCAACGGACAACACAATGCAGGCGGCAATGGACGCCGGAGCAAATGTCTGGCCGCATCCGTATAATATCGGTAACGGTGCAGCCATCAAGACCGGACTGAGAATGGCCCGCGGCGAGTATATAATAATGATGGATGCCGACGGCCAGCACAAACCCGAAGATATAGCAAAACTCCTTGAATACAAAGACCGCTACGATATGGTAGTAGGGGCCAGGAACAATAAATCAGACACAAGTCTTCACCGGGATCTGGCGAATAAAATTTACAACTGGTTTGCTTCTTATGTAACAAAATTCCAGGTGGAAGACCTTACCTCAGGGTTTCGCTTGATAAAAAAAAATGTTGTTAAGCAGTTTATCTATCTGCTGCCAAATACATTTTCCTATCCTTCTACACTTACCATGGCCTATCTCAGAAGCGGCTATACAGTCAAGTATGTGCCGATTGAAACACTTGCCAGAAAAGGAAAAAGCAAGATTAAGCTTGTGCATGATGGGATTCGCTTTCTACTGATAATATCCAAAGTTGCTACACTTTTTTCGCCGTTGAGAGTGTTCCTTCCAGTGAGTTTCAGCCTGTTTGTAATAGGACTGTTCTACTATTTCTACACGTTCATGGTTTCGAGCCGTTTTACCAACATGTCGGCACTTCTTTTCTCAAGTTCGCTCATAATAGGCATGATGGGGCTTGTTTCCGAGCAGATATCACAGATGCGTTATGAACGAAGTGAGTAGTCACAAGCATGATTAGGAAACAAAAGCCTAAACTTCTGGTCGTAACATCGACCTTTCCACGATGGAAGGAGGATACCGACCCTCCTTTTGTTTACGAACTGTCAAGAAGGTTAACCAAAAAGTTTGATGTTATCGTACACACACCTCATTATCCGGGTGCCCTTAGAAAGGAAAATCTGGAGAACATAAGTGTTTACCGATTTCGTTACTTTTGGACCAGATATGAAAAATTAGCTGGTTCCACGGGAATTCTTCCCACATTAAAAAGTAACAGACTCTATTATGGTTTGGTTCCGTTTTTTCTTTTTGCTCAATTCTTCTCATTGTTGAAGCTGGTAATTAAAAACAAACCAGATGTGATTCATGCGCACTGGATAATTCCTCAAGGATTTGTTGCTGTTTTAGTTAAGCTTATAACAGGTGTTCCGGTTGTTGCTACAGCGCACGGAGCAGATATCTTTGGCTTAAGTGGGGCTGGTTTTAACTTGGTCAAACGTTTTACTTTAAAAAAAATTAATACTGGGACCGTGGTTAGTCAGGCACTTGTCGATGCCGTTTCTGAATCTATATGTATTGATAAAAAATTAGATATCATTCCAATGGGGGTAGATAGCCAAGTTTTTACATCCGAGAGAAAAGATCTTTCTCTCTTAAAACGTTACAATATAAATGGTCCTGTATTACTTTTTGTCGGAAGATTAACTGAGAAAAAAGGAGTTAAACACCTGATTGATGCTATGCCCGATGTCCTTAAATATGAACCAGACGCAAGATTACTGATCGTCGGTAGTGGGGAATTGGAGAATAAATTACGAAGACAAACAGAATCTATAGGCCTGAAGGATAAAATTCATTTTGTCGGAGCCGTTTCTAATGGAGAAATAGCCAAATATTATGCCACCGCAGATATTTTTATCGGACCATCTATCAAAGATAAAAATGGAGACACCGAAGGATTTGGCCTTACCTTTGTTGAAGCGGCGATGTCTGGATGTCTTGTTATCGCATCAGATATTGGAGGAGTAGGGGATATTGTCATCGACAATGAAACTGGGTTTTTGGTTGTGGCAGGAAATTCAAAAAAATTATCCGAAAAGATTATCTTTGTATTGAAAAACAACAATAATTTTCAGGAAATTGCAAAAAAAGCAAGAGAATTCTGTGTTGAAAATTACGAGTGGAAAGTTATTGTAACTAAATATGACAAGATTTTTTTAAAAAATATTAAATGCTTCATGCATTGCAATAAAAAACGTGGTTTTTTTAACTAAAAATGGATAAACACAAACCATATGTAAATTTTGATAGTAACTCTAGAAGATTGAAAGGAAAAAAAATTGAATCTCTTCTCAACCTTCAACCATCATTAAAAAAAAAGAAAATATTAGAGATTGGAACTGGTTCTGGAGGAATTGCAAATTATTTTTCTACACATCAATTGATGAATTTCGATGTTACTGCTGTAGATGTTGTAGATCAATGTGATTTTAAAAATAATTTTAAATTCCAAAAAGTAACAGGAACAAAATTGCCATTTGAAGATGAATTTTTTGACATTGTAATATCAAATCATGTTATTGAACATGTTGGCGATTTAAAGAATCAACAGCATCACTTAGAAGAGATTAATAGAGTATTGAGAAAAGAGGGAAGTGGTTATTTAGCAACTCCCAATCGGTGGATGTTGGTTGAACCGCATTATAACATTATTTTTTTGAGTTGGTTGCCTCATAACTTGAGGAACAATTATCTGAACCTTGTCAAGAGGATAGAAAATTATGATTGTAATCCATTGTCACTCGGTGAGTTGGAAAAAATGTTAATAAAATCAGGGTTGATATTTGAAAATATCTGCACTTCTGCTTTCCGAGAGACTGTTGAGATAGAAAATAAAAAATGTTTGCTAATAGCGATTGCAAATAAATTCCCTGCAAAAATATTAGATTTTTTGTCATTCATCAGCCCTACGTTAGTATATAAAGTTAAGTCAAGTAAGTAGCAATATTTTTGCTAATTCTATGTACAGACTTTCTGTTTTGATAATTTTTTGTTTCTTAAAGATGTACCTTTCATATAATAAATAGCAGAGTATAGCTTTACTAGTAATCGTAGAACGCCATATGGCAACAGATTATTTTTTATGATAAATTCTACTGCATCTAATAATTTTGATAAAATAGGAAATAAAAAGAGAAGTAGTAAGTGCATACCTCTTTTTGTGTCAGCTATTCCCGATGTAAATATAAGTCATTGAAATTGCGCCATTCAGCAAAATCATCTTTCGTAAACATTTAATATGAAGTATGAACTTAATCTATTGAAATAATGTGAAAAATATTTTTTAGCATGACACTTTTTTCTTGACAAACCTACAAAGAAGTGTCGCGCGTTTTCTATGTGATATCAAGCCCATACATAGGAGACGCGATGAAAGTATCAGCATACCAAACGAGCAAAGCTTTAACCCCGACAGTAGCATCTGGCAGAAAAGTGAGAAAACACCTCAGCGCAGATTCTCTTCTTGCAGTGATTCGGCGGGATTTCCAGAACATCCCGGACAACCGTGGTGCGAACACAAAAATCAGCATTGTTGATGCAGTGATGTCTGCCTTTGCCATGTTCCACCTCAAGGACCCATCGCTTCTGGCTTTTGACAAAAGGCGTAGAGAGGAAGAGCATAATCTGCATTCAGTCTACCATCTGGACAACATTCCCTGCGACAGCCAGATGCGCACAATTCTGGACCAATTGCCGCTTTCTTCCTTGAGAGCCCCGTATCTCTCAGT